>NZ_JBIRAZ010000002.1:0-874501 GCF_044326415.1 Actinomadura sp. 6N118
CTGTCGGGGGGGGCCGAGGGCCCCGCCCCGACGGATCTTGGAAGAAATCCCATGTCCTGGCGCCAGGTGGAAGCACTAACCTGGCGTCATGTCATGTCGGGGGGCTGACGGCGGTTCGCCCAGCGCGGAAGATCCGGGCCTGGGAACACGCGAGCCCGCCGCCTTCGTTCCACCATCGAGACCAACCTGAGGTGACCCCCTAGGTGTACGTGGGTGCTCTGACACTCGACCTGTTGCTGGGCGACGTGCATTCGCTCAAGCAGAAACGCGCGGTCGTCCGGCCGATCATCGCCGAGGTGCACAAGCACTTCCCGGCGGTAGCGGTTGCCGAAACCGGGAACAACGACCTGCACCGGCGAGCCGAGATCGGCGTGGCGGTGGTCGCCGCGACCGCGGCCAACGCCAAGCGGGTGCTCGACCAATGCGAGCGGCTGGTGGCAGGCCGCCCGGAGATCGAACTGCTGTCGGCACGGCAGCGGCTGTTCAATGACGAAGACTGATCCTCACGAGGTGCCCACGCCACCTCGCGAGGACCTAGAAAAGGAGTGCGATCATGGTGGACGCAGCTCGGGCTCGCAAGCTCGCGGACCGCATCCAGCAGATCGTGGCCGAGATGCTGGAGCGGCGCGTCAAGGACCCGCGGCTCGGCTTCGTGACCGTGACCGACACCCGGATCACCAACGACCTGCGCGACGCCACCGTCTACTACACGGTGTACGGCTCGGACGGCGAGCGTGCGGAGACCGCGGCGGCGCTGGAGAGCGCCAAGGGGATCATCCGGTCGGAGGTGGGCAGGCAGACCGGCGTCCGGCACACGCCAAGCCTCACCTTCGTCCAGGACTCCCTCATGGACAACGCCGCGCACATCGACGACCTCCTCGCCAAGGCGCGCGCCAGGGACGAGGAGGTCGCCAAGGCGGCCCAGGGCGCGGCTCCGGCCGGTGACGCCAACCCCTACCGCACCGACGACGAGCCGGGCGAGTCCGGCGAGCTTGACGAAACCGGCGACGACAAGCGCGGCGAAGCGGGACACTCGTCACTGTGAGTGGTGGGGAGATTCTGGGGCGTGGGCTTGAGTGGGACCGGGCTCTACAGCTGATCGAGGCGGCGGACGAGGTCTGCCTGGCGTGCCATGTGGCCCCGGACGGCGACGCGCTCGGCTCGATGCTGGCCCTCGCCCAGGCTCTGCGTGATCTCGGCAAGCGGTGCTACGCGTCGTTCGGCCAGCCGTTCGCGGTGCCGGCGAGCCTGCGCTTCCTGCCCGGCCAGGATCTGCTGGTCGAGCCCGGCGGGATGCCCGCGGCCCCGACTCTGATGATCACTCTGGACGCGGCCGCCGTGGACCGGCTGGGGCCGCTGGCGGAGAACGCCGCGCGGGCCGGCGAGCTGATCGTCGTCGACCACCACGCGTCCAACACCGGCTTCGGCGGGGTCCGCCTGGTCGACCCGGACGCGGCGGCCACCTCCGTTCTCGTGGACGAGCTGATCCGGCGGCTCGGCGTCCGGCTCACCAGCGACATCGCGCTCGGTCTCTACGCCGGGCTGGCCAGCGACACCGGTTCGTTCAAGTACCCCTGCACGACCCCTGAGGTGCACGAGCTGGCCGCCCGGCTGATCGACGCGGGCGTGCGCCCGGACGCGGTCGGCCACGAGCTGTGGGACCGTGCGCCCTTCGGCTATCTGCAGGTGCTCGCGGGCGCGCTGGGCCGGGCCCGGCTCGAACGCGACGCGGCGGGCGGCCTCGGCCTGGTCTGGACGGCGATCACCCGTGCCGACCGGGATGCCCAGGGCGTACCGTACGACCAGCTCGAAGGCGTGATCGACCAGCTGCGGCGGGCCGACGAGGCCGAGGTCGCGGTGGTGCTCAAGGAGACCGACGAGGGCAGCTGGTACGTCTCGACCCGATCCAAGGGGCGGGTGGACGTGGGCCGCGCCTGCGTGGAGCTGGGCGGCGGCGGCCACCGTCTCGCCGCGGCCTTCACCACGACGGCCGAGCCCGCCGAAACGATCGACAGGCTGCGTGCCGCTCTGCGCGGACCGCTCAACGACGCGGAGATCAGCGCGTGACGTCAGGACTGGTCATCGTGGACAAGCCGGCCGACTGGACGTCGCACGACGTGGTCGGCAAGCTGCGTCGGCTGGCCCGCACGCGCCGGGTCGGCCACGCCGGCACCCTGGACCCGATGGCGACGGGCGTCCTGGTCATCGGGGTGGACAAGGCGACCCGCCTCCTCGGCCACCTCGCGCTGACCGAGAAGGGCTACGACGGCACGATCCGGCTCGGCCAGTCCACCAACACCGATGACGCCGAGGGCGAGATCACCGCCACCGCACCCGCGGCCGGCGTGAGCGACGCCGCGCTGCAGTCGGGCATCAGCACCCTGACCGGCGTGATCCAGCAGGTCCCGCCGCAGGTGAGTGCCATCAAGGTGAACGGCCAACGCGCGTACAAGATGGCCCGCAAGGGCGAAGAGGTCGAGCTCAAGCCGCGGCCCGTCACGGTCCACGACTTCGGCGTCCTGGAGATCCGCCGCCACGACGACCTGATCGACGTGGACGTCTCGATCACCTGCTCGTCCGGCACGTACATCCGTGCCCTGGCCCGCGACCTCGGCGCCATGCTCGGCACCGGCGGCCACCTGACGGCCCTGCGCCGTACCCGGGTCGGCCCGTACGACCTCGGCATGGCACGGACGATCGACCAGCTCAGCGAGGAGCTGCGCATCCTCCCGCTGGCCGAGGCGGTCGCCGCGGCCTTCCCGCGGCGCGAGGTCTCCGCCGACGACGCCCGCAAGGTCATGCACGGCGGCAAGCTGCCCGCCGCAGGCCTGGGCCCGGGCCCCATCGGCGTCTTCGGCCCCGATGGCACCCTGCTGGCCTTGGTGGAGGAGCAGGGCAAGGCCGCGAAACCCCTCGCCGTCTTCGTCCCCTGACGTCCCTGATTTCGACGTCCCCTGGTTTCGACCGGGCAGCGTGGTACGTGTCACGCTGGTGAAGGGGTGCGTTCTAACCTACGGTTGCGTAACCTACGGGAGCGTAGGTTTTAATGCGGAGGAGGAGGAGGTGTCCATGGCCACACTGTCACATCAGCCCCAGGCGGTTCCATCGCCGACCAAGCCCCGGCTGCGGGGCTGGCTGCACATCGGCGCTTTCCCCGCCGTGCTCGCAGCCGGGCTTGTCCTGGTCGCGCTGGGGCCGAGCCTTGAGGCACGGTTGTCGTCGGCCGTGTACGTGGCGATGTCCGGGTTGCTGTTCGGGATCTCCGGGACGTATCACCGGCAGAGCTCCAACCGGATGGTCGAGGTGCTGCGGCGGTTCGACCACGCCAACATCTACCTGATCATCGCCGGGACCTATACGCCGTTCGCGGTGCTCGCGCTGGACGGGGCCGCCCGGGTCACGGTGCTCAGCGTGGTCTGGACCGGCGCGATCGCGGGCGTGGTCTTCCGGACCACGTGGATAGGGGCGCCGCGCTGGCTGTACGTCTCGCTCTACATCGTGCTCGGCTGGGTCGCGGTCTTCTTCTTGCCGCAGTTCCTGTCGGGTGCCGGAATCGCCGCCTGCGTGCTCGTGGCGCTCGGCGGCGTCGCTTACAGCGCGGGAGGTGTCGTCTACGGGCTGCGGCGCCCCAACCCCTCGCCGCGCTGGTTCGGGTTCCATGAGGTGTTCCACGCCTGCACGCTCGCCGCGTACGTCATGCAGTACGTCGCGGTCTCCCTCGTCGTTTATCAGTCGGCCTAGTCGTTTATCAGCCGGCCTGAGGGGCGAAGCCTGCATGGTCGTCGCTGTGCGGGGTGGGGGATCCACTACCGGCAAGTAGACTTCTGAAGGCCGATGCCAGTGGCGACCATTCGGGGGGAGCAGGCGTGCGAGGGCAACCCCCTCGGTCGTGACGTCATGCGGCGCATGGCAGTCTGTGAGGCTACAGAACGTCCAACGCAGGGAGAGCATGGTGCGGCGCTGGCACGGCCTCGACGAGGTTCCCGCCGACTGGGGCAGATCGGTGATCACCATCGGCGTCTTCGACGGCGTGCACCGCGGCCACCAGCGGATCGTGGGCCGCGCCGCCGAGCAGGCCCGCGAACGGGGACTCAAGTCCGTTGTGATCACCTTCGACCCGCATCCCGACGAGGTCGTGCGGCCGGGCACCCATCCGCCGCTGCTGAGCTCCACCAAGCGACGCATCGAGCTTCTGGAGGGGCTGGGCACCGACGCGGTCGTGGTCGTCCCGTTCACGCTGGAGCTGTCCAAGGTGGGCCCGGACGAGTTCGTCCAGTCGGTGCTGGTCGACCGGCTGCACGCGGCGCACGTCATCGTCGGCGAGGACTTCCGCTTCGGCCACAAGGCCAAGGGCGACGTCGCGCTGCTGAAGGAGCTCGGCGAGAAGTACGACTTCACCGCGGAGGGCGCACCCCTGGTGGCGAACGGGGACAAGATCTCCTCCACCGGCATCCGGGCGCTGCTCGAAAGCGGCGCGGTCGAGGAGGCCGGCCACGCGCTGGGCCGCCCCCACCGCGTCGAGGGGATCGTGGTCCGCGGCCATCAGCGAGGCCGCCAGCTGGGCTTCCCCACCGCGAACCTGGAGACCCTGCCGCACACCGCGATCCCCGCCGACGGCGTCTACGCCGGCTGGCTGGTCTGCGACTCCGACCGTTACCCCCGTTTCCGCTGGCCGGCGGCGATCTCCATCGGCACCAACCCGACGTTCGAAGGCGCGGGGGAGCGGACCGTCGAGGCCTACGCGCTGGACCGTGACGATCTCGACCTCTACGGCGAGCACATGGCGGTGGACTTCGAGGCCCGCATCCGCGACACGCTCAAGTTCGACTCGATCGAGGCCCTGATCGAGGAGATGCACCGCGACGTGGACCGCGCCAGGGAGATCACTTCCGCAGGTCAGGCCTGATCCGGCCGCCGGTCACGGTCCGTTCCGCGCCGTGACGGGCCGCCTTTGGGACGTGGTACGGTGAATAGTCGCCGGGATAGGCCCCGGCTCGGTCGGCTGCACCCTCATGTGGCCGCCCACTTTCCATACGCACCATGCGGACCCACGAGCCTGCGGGCCGGATCTGCGGGTGACGAGCTTTCAGAAGGAGCCACGTGTCGCTCGACACCGCCACCAAGAACAAGATCATTGCTGAGTACGCGACCGCTGAGGGTGACACCGGATCCCCGGAAGTCCAGGTTGCGCTGCTGACCCGCCGGATCAACGATCTGACGGAGCACCTCAAGGAGCACAAGCACGACCACCACAGCCGCCGCGGGCTGCTGCTGCTGGTCGGACGCCGCCGCCGGCTCCTCAAGTACCTGCAGAACAAGGACATCAACCGCTACCGGCAGCTGATCGAGCGTCTGGGTCTGCGCCGCTAGTACGGTGAAGGGGAGTGGCCGGTGGAGAGACGGCTCCGTGTACGGAGCCGGTTCGCCACTGCCCGAGGTGCTTCCGGGGAGTTGCCCGGGGGTGCCCGGGGCCACTCCCCTTTCTTCATAGCCAGACAAAACTGAATGATCATCACCCCGCGGACAGCGCCCTGGTGCGGCCGGTCCTCGGTAGTGGCTCTCGGAGCATGCTCCTCGCCTGACAGACGGCGGGGACCCCGGAATCCGTGAGCTTCGATCGAAGACCGGCATTGCGTAAAAGCCACGGGAAGCAGCTGCGGGGACCATCCGAAACCTAGGAGGTTTCCCGTGACAGAAGCTGTGCGCATCGATGGGGCGCAGAGCACCGAGGCCGTGATCGACAACGGTTCCTTCGGCACTCGTACCATCCGATTCGAGACGAGCCGGCTGGCCCGTCAGGCGGCCGGCTCGGCCGTCGCCTACCTCGACGACGAGACGATGGTGCTCTCCGCCACCACCGCCTCCAAGAAGCCCAAGGAAAACCTGGACTTCTTCCCCTTGACGGTCGACGTCGAGGAGCGCATGTACGCGGCCGGGCGCATTCCCGGCTCGTTCTTCCGCCGTGAGGGCCGTCCCTCCGAGGACGCCATCCTCACCTGCCGCCTGATCGACCGGCCGCTGCGCCCCTCGTTCACCAAGGGCCTGCGCAACGAGATCCAGGTCGTCGAGACGATCATGGCGTTGCACCCCGACCACCTGTACGACGTCGTGGCGATCAACGCCGCCTCGATGTCCACCCAGCTGGCCGGCCTGCCGTTCTCCGGCCCGATCGGCGGCGTCCGCGTCGCGCTGATCGAGGGCCAGTGGGTCGGCTTCCCGACCCACCCCGAGCTGGAGAACGCCACGTTCGACATGGTGGTCGCCGGCCGCGTCCTGGAGGACGGCGACGTCGCGATCATGATGGTCGAGGCGGAGTCCACCCCGGGCACGCTGCGGCTCGTCGGTGACGGCGCCACCGCGCCGACCGAGGAGACCATCGCCGAGGGCCTGGAGGCGGCCAAGCCGTTCATCAAGGTCCTGTGCAAGGCGCAGAGCGACCTGGCGGCCGTGGCCGCCAAGCCGACCGCCGAGTACCCGATCTTCCTGGACTACCAGGACGACGTGCTCGAGGCCGTCACCGCCGCCGTCAGCACCGAGCTGGCCGAGGCGCTGACGATCGGGGTCAAGCAGGAGCGCGAGTCCCGGCTGGACGAGCTCAAGGCCAGTGCCGCCGAGAAGCTCGGCGCCGACTTCGAGGGCCGCGAGAAGGAGATCTCCGCCGCCTTCAGGGCGCTGACCAAGAAGCTGGTCCGCGAGCGGGTCGTCCGCGACGGTCTGCGCATCGACGGCCGCGGCGTCAAGGACATCCGCCAGCTGTCCGCCGAGGCGCACGTGATCCCGCGGGTGCACGGCTCGGCGCTGTTCGAGCGCGGCGAGACCCAGATCATGGGCGTGACCACGCTCAACATGCTCCGCATGGAGCAGATGATCGACACGCTCAACCCCGAGCGCACCAAGCGCTACATGCACAACTACAACTTCCCGCCGTACTCCACCGGTGAGACCGGCCGCGTGGGCTCGCCCAAGCGCCGCGAGATCGGCCACGGCGCGCTCGCCGAGCGGGCGCTGCTGCCGGTGCTGCCGACGCGCGAGGAGTTCCCCTACGCGATCCGCCAGGTGTCGGAGGCCCTCGGGTCCAACGGCTCCACCTCGATGGGCTCGGTCTGTGCCTCCACCATGTCGCTGCTCGACGCGGGCGTGCCGCTCAAGCAGATGGTGGCCGGCATCGCCATGGGCCTCATCTACGAGGGCGGCGAGTACGTCACGCTGACCGACATCCTCGGCGCCGAGGACGCGTTCGGCGACATGGACTTCAAGGTCGCCGGCACCCGGGACGTCATCACCGCCCTGCAGCTCGACACCAAGCTCGACGGCATCCCCGCGTCGGTGCTGGGCGCCGCGCTCAAGCAGGCCAAGGGCGCCCGGCTCGCGATCCTGGACGTCATGCAGGAGGCCATCGAGGCTCCGGCCGACATGAGCCCCAACGCGCCGCGGATCATCACCATCAAGGTCCCGGTCGACAAGATCGGCGAGGTCATCGGCCCCAAGGGCAAGATGATCAACTCGATCCAGGACGACACCGGCGCCGACATCACGATCGAGGACGACGGCACCATCTACGTCGGCGCCACCGACGGCCCGTCGGCCGAGGCCGCGCGGCAGGCGATCAACGCGATCGCCAACCCGCACATGCCCGAGGTCGGCGAGCGTTACCTCGGCACGGTCGTCAAGACCACCACGTTCGGCGCGTTCGTGTCGCTGCTGCCCGGCAAGGACGGCCTGCTGCACGTCTCGCAGATCCGCAAGCTGCACGGGGGCGCCCGGATCGAGAACGTCGAGGACGTCATCAACGTCGGCGAGAAGATCCAGGTCGAGGTCACCGAGATCGACCAGCGCGGCAAGCTGTCGCTGGTCCCGGTCGAGGTCGTCGAGCGCGAGCAGGCCGACAAGGCCGACAAGGCCGACGGCGACGAGGACTCCGGTCCGGCCGAGGCCGTGACCGCCGGTGACCGTGGCGAGCGCCGATCCGAGGGCGGCGGTGACCGTGGTCCGCGCCGTCGCCGCACCCGGCGCGGCGGCGAGGGCGGCGGCGACCGCAACTCCTGACCGATCCGGTCTGGCCCGATCTGATCTGACCCATCTGATCTGACACAGCACACCGACCGACCGGCCTGCCCGCCTGAGGGCAGGCCGGTCGGCATTCTCTACCGAGGGATCGTGAACCCCGTGACGATTCTGGCGAGTGCGCAGGAGCCCGGCACCACCCACGTCGTGCACCCCGGCGCGGACGGCGCCGGTGCCGTCCGCCGTTCGGTGCTGCCGGGCGGCCTGCGCGTCATCACCGAGACGATGCCGACCGTGCGGTCCGCCGCGTTCGGCATCTGGGCCGGTGTCGGCTCCCGCGACGAGGCCCCCGCCGACGCAGGCGCCAGCCATTACCTGGAGCACGTGCTGTTCAAGGGCACGCGCCGGCGGTCCGCGCTGGAGATCTCCGCGGCCATCGACGCGGTGGGCGGCGATCTCAACGCGTTCACGGCCAAGGAGTACACCTGCTACTACGCGCGGGTCCTGGACGCCGACCTGCCGCTGGCCGTCGACATCGTCTCCGACATGGTGGCCGCGTCGGTCAACCGGCCCGAGGACGTCGAGTCCGAACGCGGCGTGATCCTCGAAGAGATCCACATGCGTGACGACGACCCCGGTGACCTGATCCACGACGAGTTCTCCACGGCGCTCTACGGGGACGCGCCGCTGGGCCGTCCCATCCTCGGCACGGTCGAGTCGATCAACGCCTTGAGCCGGGACCGCATCCACGCGTACTACCGCGAGCACTACGTCCCGGACAACCTGGTCGTCGCGGTCGCCGGCAACATCGACCACGACGAGGTCGTACGGCTGGTCGCCCGCGCCTTCGAGGGGCATCTCGACGGCGCCGCTCTTCCCCGCGCGCCCCGCCTGGACGGCACGCCGCAGCCCGCCGCGCCGACCGTGCGGGTCGTCGACAAGGACACCGAGCAGGCCCACGTGGTGCTCGGCGGCGTCGGGGTCTCCCGTACCGACGACCGCCGCTTCGCGCTCGGCGTGCTCAACGCCGCGCTGGGCGGAGGCATGTCGTCGCGCCTCTTCCAGGAGGTACGCGAAAAGCGCGGCCTCGCCTACTCCGTCTACAGCTACACCTCGCAGTACGCCGACACCGGCGTCTTCGGCGTCTACGCGGGCTGCCAGACCGCCAAGATCGACGAGGTCCTGTCGATCTGCCGTGACGAGGTCGCCAAGGCCGCCGAGAAGGGCATCACCGACGAGGAGCTCGAACGCGGCAAGGGTCAGCTGCGAGGCGCGATGGTGCTCGGCCTGGAGGACACCGGCTCCCGCATGAGCCGCATCGGCAAGAGCGAGCTGGTGTACGAGTCGCTGCTCGCGGTCGACGAGGTCCTCAGCCGCATCGAGGCCGTCACCCCGGACGACATCCGCGAGGTGGCCGCCGACGTCCTCGCCGGCCCGCAGGCCCTCACCGTGATCGGCCCCTTCGGCGACCGCGACTTCAGCCTGTAGCAGCGGTCGGCGCGGCATCCGGCCCCAAGCCAGGCACCCTCCGCGGCCAAGATCGTTACGCGAGGCCGGCGACCGGGTAGGCCTCCGGGGCGAGGGAGGTGCCCATGAAGATCTTCATCCGGGTGCTCATCAACGCGGTCGCGCTGTGGGTGGCCACGGTGCTCGTCGAAGGGATCAGCGTCGCCGGGGACACCGCGGCCAAGGAGTGGCTGACCCTGCTGGCGGTCGCGGTGATCTTCGGCCTCGTCAACGCGTTCATCAAGCCCGTGATCAAGACCCTGGGCTGCGCGTTCTACGTGCTGACGCTGGGCCTGATCGCGCTGGTGGTGAACGCGGCGCTGCTCCTGCTGACCAGCTGGGCGGCCGAGCAGCTGAACCTCCCGTTCGAAGTCGAGTGGTTCTGGCCCGCCTTCTGGGGCGCGATCATCGTCGGTGTCGTGAGCTGGTTGCTCAGCATCCTCATCCCGGAGGGCGGCGACGACTGACCCTTGCCAACCGGACCGTGGTCCGTTAATCTCGAAGCATCAATCGGACTATAGTCCGCTTATTCGAGAGGGCCACACCATGAGCCTGCTGCACATCTCCGCCTCCCCCCGCGGCACCGATTCGGAATCGCTGGCGATCGCCGGAACCTTCCTGGACGCCTACCGGGAGGCGCATCCCGGCGACACCGTCGACCACCACGACCTGTGGGACGGCGCGCTGCCGGAGTTCGGTCCCGACGCCGCCGGAGCCAAGATGACCGTCTTCGGTGGAGCAGCCCCGGAAGGTGCGCAGGAACGCGCCTGGGCCGCCGCGAGGTCCGTGTTCGAACGCTTCGACTCCTACGACCGCTACCTGTTCAGCGTGCCGATGTGGAACGCCGGGGTGCCGTACATCCTCAAGCAGTTCATCGATGTGATCAGCCAGCCCGGCTGGGTGTTCGGTTTCGACCCGGAGCAGGGCTACAGCGGGCTGCTTCAGGGCAAGAAGGCCGCCGTCGTCTACACCAGCGCCGTCTACGGCGACGGCCGCGGCCCCTCCTTCGGGACCGACTTCCAGCGCCGGTTCTTCGACGACTGGCTGCGCTGGGCCGGGGTCGCGGACATCACGACCGTCGAGTTCCGCCCCAACCTCGCCACGGCGGACGCCGAGACCGACCGCCGTGAGGCGCACGCGCTCGCCCGCGAGGAGGGCAAGCACTTCTGACGATCGGACACGGCCCGCGACCATTGGCTTTGGTGGCCTCGCGATAGGCTCGACCAGCAGTCAAGCCGGGAGGGGCAAACGTGATCAAGGTTGGGGTGCTGGGCGCGCGGGGCCGGATGGGGGCCGAGGTGTGCCGGGCCGTCGAGGGTGCCGACGACATGGAACTGGTCGCGGCCGTCGACCAGGACGACGAGCGGGACTCCCTCGCCGCCGCCGAGGTCGTGGTCGACTTCACCCATCCCGGCGTGGTCATGGACAACCTCCGCTGGTGCGTCGAGAACGGCCTGCACGCGGTCGTCGGCACCAGCGGCTTCGACCCCGGCCGGCTGGACAAGGTCCGCGGCTGGCAGGCGGCCAAGCCGGGGGCCAACGTCCTCATCGCCCCCAACTTCGGCATCGGCGCGGTCCTGATGATGCACTTCGCGCAGAAGGCCGCCCCGTTCTTCGAGTCCGTCGAGATCGTCGAGCTGCACCACCCCAACAAGGCCGACGCCCCGTCCGGCACCGCCTACCGCACCGCCGAACTCGTGTCCGCCGCCCGCGCGGAGGCGGGCACGCCCCCGTCGCCCGATGCCACCACCACCGAGCTCCACGGCGCCCGCGGCACCGACGTCGAGGGCGTGCACGTCCACTCGATCCGCCTGTCCGGCCTCATCGCCCACCAGGAGGTCCTCCTCGGCGGCCACGGCGAGGTCTTCACGATCCGCCACGACTCGATGAACCGCGAGTCGTTCATGCCCGGCGTCCTCCTGGGCGTCCGCCATGCCCGCGACCTCCCCGACCCCCTCACGGTCGGCATCGAATCCCTCCTCGGCCTGTGATCTTCGACGCCGACCCCTGGGACTACCTCGCCGCCAACGAGGCGGTGGACCTCGAACACCCCCTGGTCCAGGCCCTCGCCTCCACCCTCCGCGAGGGCGATGACATCGCCTACGCCAAGGCGGCCTTCGAGTACGTCCGCGACGAGATCGAGCATTCCCTGGACGTCCGCGACCCCCGCGTCACCTGGCGAGCCTCCGACGTCCTCGACCAGGGCGTCGGCCTCTGCTTCGCCCAGGCGCACGCCCTCGTCGCACTCCTGCGCGCCGGCGGCATCCAGGCCGGCTTCTGCTACCAGCCGTTCGACGTCCTCCACGGCCTCGTCGCCACCCTCATCGACGACCGCTGGGTCCTCCTCGACCCCCGCGGCAAGGACGTAGAGTTCTCCGCCACCGAACACCGCCTGGCCTTTCCCGGCACCCCGGTCCACCCCACCGTCTACGCCGCCCCCCACCCCGCCGTCCTGACCGCCCTGAAATCCCACACCAACGCCCTAACCCTCTGCGAGCAAGGCCTCCCCACCCCCAACGCCCTCTGACCTGCTCTGGGAAGTGCAAGGCGAACTGGGCACGGGCTCGTCGACCGCCCCACATCGACGTGGACATCACGCCCGAGGACCACGCCGAGGGCCGCGATACCCAGCTTGAACGAGCCATTGCCGTCGCTCTCGAACAACTGGAGATTCGGCCGGCGCACCGGCCCGATCCCGCCGTCCGGCCCCCGCTTCGAGGCGGCGAAGCTCCCACCGCGCCAGTGATTCCAGCACGTTAACGGGAGAATCTCTATCCGCTGGGCTCCCCGTTACTTTCCTCCGGGTACGGCCGTATTGGTGCAGGTCATGCACCTCTGTGAAAAGGGGGAAGTACTTAATGGGCATCTTCGACGAAGCCAAGAACAAGGCCTCGAACGCCAAGGACAAGGCCAAGGAAAGGGCCGACAAGGTCTCCGACCGTGCACGCGATGTCGGCGAAGAGAGCATGGACAGGGCTCGCGAGCAGCGCGAGAACCTGCAGGACCAAGCTTCGCGCGAGCGTAAGAACCCGCAGGGCCGGGACCGCGACGCCGGAGAGGACCACCGGCGGCGCTGAGCACCGCCCGGGTTCAGATCATCTGACCTGGTCCTGAGGCCAGGGTGGGGCGCACAGGTCGCCTGTGCGCCCCTCCGCCGTGTTGAGGCAGGCGCTTGGCCGACAGCCGCCGAACACAACGGGTGGGCGATATCAGATTCGTTGGGGGATCGAAGACGGTGGGCACCGGTCTGGACCGCAGCACCCTCATGTGGTCGCTCTCAGTAGGCGGGGCATTCCTCGCCCTGCTGGCGGGTTGCGGGGTCGCCTTCGGCGGCTGGGTCAAGTCGACCCTCGCCCCGGACGACTTCGAGGGGCGCGGCGAAGGTGTGGTGATGGTCCGGATCAATGCGGGCCAGTCCGCCCGTGATGTCGCCGCCTCCCTGGAGGCGGCGGGCGTCGTCGCGAGTGATGACGCGTTCGTCAAGGCGGTCGAGGGCTCCGCCAAGGCCGCCGCGCTGCGTCCCGGCCTCTACCGCATGCGCAAGCAGATGAAGGCCTCCGCCGCAGTAGGACTGCTCTTCGATCCGGTGGCTCGCGTCCAGCGGTACGTCACCGTGCCCGAGGGCCTGCGCCTGGACGAGACCCTCGCGATCCTCGCCAAGGGATCAGGTATCCCGCACGCCGAGTTCAAGGAGGCAGCCGCAGACCCGGCTGGGCTCGGGCTCCCCTCGTACGCGGGCGGCAAGCTGGAGGGCTTCCTGTTTCCGGCCACGTATCCCGTCGAGCCGGGAACGACCGCGAGGACGGTACTGAGCGCGATGGTCCGGCGCTTCCGCCAGGCCGCCGCCGAGGTCGGTCTGGAACGCCGGGCGGGCGCCGTCGGACTCACACCGCTCCAGGCCGTCACCGTGGGCAGCATCGCCCAGGCCGAGGGCGGTGTCCCGGCCGACTATCCCAAGATCGCCCGCGTGATCTACAACCGCCTCCGCGCCGGCGCGCGCCTCCAGCTCGACTCGACGGTGTTGTACGTGCAGAAGCGGCATGACCTGCGTGTCTCGGAGCGGGACACCCGCGTGAGGTCGCCGTACAACACCTACGCCAATCGCGGCCTGCCGCCGGGACCGATTTCCAACCCCGGCGAAGACGCTCTCAAGGGTGCGCTCAACCCCGCCCAGGGTGACTGGCGCTTCTTTGTGACCACCGATCCGAAGAACCGCATCACCAAGTTCACCGCGTCGGAGGCCGAGTTCCTCCGCTTCCGCGCCCAGCTCAATCGCGCCCTGCGCCTCAGCGACTAGCCCCGGGCAAGCCCTGCCGCCGACGACGGGCGTCCGACCCTCTTGCGTTGGCTAATCTCTTTAGCTAATGTTCTGGCTAACGAGATTAGCCAAACGGAAACAAGAGTTAGTTTCCATTGGAGAGGGAGACCCCCCATGAAGATCCGCCGCATCGCTCTCACCGCCGCCGCCCTTCCCGTCGTCGCCGCCGGCACGCTCTTCGCCTGGGGTGAGCTGAAGCCGCACGAGGTCAGCACCACCGTCGAGATCGCTGCGCCCGCCGACAAGGTCTGGCAGGTGCTCACCGACTTCCAGAGCTACCCCGAGTGGAACCCGTTCATGGTCAGCGTCAAGGGCACCGCCCAGAAGGGGACGAAGCTCGACAACAAGCTCCGCGACAGCGACGGCGGCATGATGACGTTCAAGCCCGAGATCCTCAAGGCCGACGCCGGCCGGGAACTGCGCTGGATCGGCCGGATGTGGGTCCCCGGCATCGTGGACGGCGAGCACTACTTCCTCATCGAGCCCTCCGGTGACGGCAAGGTCCGGCTGACCCAGGGGGAGCGGTTCAGCGGCGCCCTCGTCCCGGTCGCCACCGGCCAGCTGCAGATGGAGGACGAGTTCGCGGCCATGAACGCCGCGCTCAAGGCCCGCGCCGAGCGCGCCTGACCTGCTCAATTTCCGGAAGGTGGCGGACCCGTCGTGGACGTGGCAGGAGTGGCGAAGCCGTGCTTGTTGAAGAGCTTGCGGGCCGTGGGGGAGGTCAGCCAGGTGACGAAGGGCAGCGCGCGTTCCTCGTTGTCGGTGCCCTTCACGGCCATCGCGGGATAGGTCGCGGTGACGTTCTCGTCCGCGGGGATGGGGACGCTGCTCGCGGCCGCCCCGGCGGAACGCAGATCGGTGATGTAGACCAGCCCGGCGTCCGCCTCGCCGCCCCGCACCCGGTCGAGCACGGACCGCGAGTTGATCTCCTCGGACGTCCAGCGCACGGTGAGCCCCGCCCGCGTGAAGATCTCCCGCGCGTAGCGGCCCGCCGGGACCGTCCCGGCGCCCACCGCGACGCGCAGGCCACGGCGGCTGAGGTCGCGCAGGCCACGGATGCGCTTGGGATTGCCGGGCGCGACCGCGATGGTCAGCGAGCCCAGCGCCACGATCCGGCGGCGGCCCGTCAGATGGCGGCTCACCGCGTTCATGCTCGCCTCGTCGGCCGTCATCAGCACGTCGCCGGGGTCACGGTCCGCGACCCGCTCGGCCATCTCCTGCGAGCCGCCGAACACGAACCGCACCTTCACGTCCCGGTGCTCCTGCTGGTACGCGGCACCGAGCTCACCTGCGACGTCGGTCAGCGACGACCCCGCCAGCACGGTCAGGGTCGTGGGCCCGCCGGACCCGCCGCAGCCGGCGGCGCCGGAGGCGAGAGACGCGAGCAGGGCGGCGAAGACGGTGACATGCCGCCCGCGGGGGGAGTCGGGCATATGCCTTCATCCTAGAGTTGGTCGTGCTTCCCTCCGGTGATTCGCCGCTGGCGTGTCAGACCTCCGCAATAGGCTCTCCAGTAGCTGAGAACCCCTTCCCCGGAGAGGCCCGAATGTCCCTCGACCTGATGGAACTGCTGTCCGACGACTGGCGGGAGCGACTCGATCCGCTGCTCGACCCGATCGCGACGGCGGCGCTGAGCGCGTTCGTGGCGCAGGAATACGCGACGCAGACGGTCTACCCGCCCCAGGAGGACCTGTTCGCCGCGTTCCGGCACTGCTCGTACGACAAGGCGCGGGTTCTCATCCTCGGCCAGGATCCCTACCACGGCCCAGGGCAGGCCCATGGGATGAGCTTCAGCGTGCGCGACGGCGTGCGGCTGCCGCCGTCTCTGCGCAACATCTACAAGGAGCTGGCATCCGACCTGGAGGTGCCGGTCGCCAAGACCGGTGACCTGACACCCTGGGCCGACCAGGGTGTGTTGCTGCTCAACGCCGTGCTGACCGTACGCGGCGGTGAGGCGGGCGCGCACGCGGGCAAGGGCTGGGAGGAGTTCACCGACGCCGCCATCCGGGCGCTCAACGACAAGCCTGAACGCGTCATCTTCGTATTGTGGGGGGCCTACGCGCGTAAGAAGGCCCGGCTCATCACGGGCGTGCACCATACCGTGATCGAGTCGGCCCACCCGAGTCCACTGAGCGCCAAGAAGTTCTTCGGCACCCGGCCGTTCAGCGCGGTCAACAAGGCGCTCGCCGACGCCGGCTCACCAGAGATCGTCTGGAATCTCAACGGGCGAGGCTGAGCCAGACCACGGCGTCAGAGCGCGAGGCTCACAGCGTCAGCGCGCAAGGCCCATCGGCGTCAGAGCGCGAGACCCACGGCGAGCAGCACGCCGTAGGCGATCTGCAGGCGGCCGGTCTCGCCCAGCACCGCGATCAGGGCGGGACCGCTCGCGCCGTTCAGCACCTTCTGGGTGGGCGGGATCGACAGCGGCGCCGCGAGCAGCGCCAGCAAGACCCAGGGACGCGGTGCGGCCAGCGCCAGCACGAACATGAACGGCAGTGCCGTGCACGCCGCATACAGCACGCGGGTCCACCGGTCCCCGAGCACGACCGCGAGGGTGCGCTTGCCGGAGACCTCGTCGGTGGGGATGTCGCGCAGGTTGTTGGCGACCAGCAGCGCGCACGCGAGCAGCCCGATCGGCACGGCCACCGCCCACGCCTCCCACGGGGTGTCCTCGACCTGCACGTACACCGTGCCGACTACGGCGACGAGCCCGAAGAAGACGAACACCGAGATCTCACCGAGTGCCCGGTAGCCGTACGGGTTCTTGCCTCCGGTGTAGAACCACGCCGCCAGGATGGCGAACGCGCCCACCAGGAGCAGCCACCACGTGGTCACCGCGGCCAGCACGAGCCCGGCGACCGCCGCCGCCGCGAAACAGCCCAGCGCCGCGCCCAGCACCTGCTTGGGCTTGGCGACCTTGGCGCCGACGAGCCGGAGCGGGCCGACCCGTTCCTCGTCGGTGCCGCGCACGCCGTCGCTGTAGTCGTTGGAGTAGTTGACGCCGATCTGCAGGATCAGGGCGACGAACGCGGCCAGGACGGCACGCCACCACACCGCGTGCCCTTCGCCGATCGCGACGCCGGTGCCGACGACGACGGGCACAAGGGAGGTGGGCAGGGTGCGGGGCCGGGAGCCGGCGACCCATTGCGAGAGCGTGGCCACAGTCACCGTTCGTTTTCGTGGGACGACAGGGATTCCAGCTCCGATTGTCGCCGATATTGATCACTACTCGGGCGCAACCGCAACGAAAGCCCCAGACCCAGCGCCAGGATCAACGCCGTGGTCAGCGCCCCGCGCCGGGCCGCTGTGGCGAGGCTCTCATCCGCGGCGGCCGCGAGCGCCGGGGTGCCGTGCAGCTCACGGGCGTACGTGCCGGCGCTCTCCCGCAACTCCTCGGCGATCGCCGCCCGCCGTTCGGCCGGCACGCCCGACTCCTCCAGCCGGCCCGCCATCGTGTGGCCGAGACTGGTGGCGAACACGGTGCCGATCACCGCGATGCCCAGCGCGGCGCCGACCTGCCGGGCCGTTGACTGCGTGCCCGACGCCTGGCCCGCCTGGGCGGGCGGTACGTCGGCGAGCGACACGTTGGTGAGCTGGGCCGAGGTCAGCCCGAGGCCCAGTCCGTACAGCAACATCCACGGCGCCAACCCCAACCCGCCCGTGGACGCGGTGATCGTCAGGGCGAGCGCGACGACCGCCACGACCTCCATCACCATGCCGATCTGCACGACCCGGTGCGCGCCGCGCTTGTTGGCGAGCCGCCCCGCGTACCCGCCGGACAGGAACGCGCCGATCGCCAGCGGCAGGATCGCCAGGCTGATCTGCAGCGGCGAGGTGCCGTGCACGCCGAGCAGGAAGAGCGGCAGCACGAAGACCAGCCCGAGCTCGCCCACGTTGATCAGCGCGGCGGCCAGGTTGCCACGGCGGAAGTTCGGGATCGCGAAGAGGCTCAGATCGAGCAGCACAGACCGACCGGCCGCCGCCCGGGCCCGCTCGACGACCACCAGCGCGGCCAGCAGTCCCACACCCAGCGCCAGCACGACCGGCACCGGCGACAACCCGGCGGTCGGCCAGCCGAAGGGGCCTAGCTCGAATGGCCGGGTCGCCGTCCACCAGCCGTACGACTGCCCCTCGATGAGGCCGCAGACCAGCGCGCCGAGCCCCAGCACCGACAGCGCGCCGCCGAGCCAGTCGATCCCCCTCGGCCCGTTCCCCGGCTGCCGTGTCTCGGGCATGAGCACGAGCGCCCCGGCGATGAGCAGGATCCCCAGGGGCAGGTTGATGCCGAACGCCCAGCGCCATCCGCCGCCGGTGGCCAGCGCACCGCCGGCCAGCGGCCCCAGCGCGGCCATGCCACTGATCATCGAGCCCCAGAGCCCGAAGGCCACGGCCCGGTCCTTGCCGGTGAACACCGCGTTCACCGTGGACAACGTCGCGGGCATGATCATCGAAGCGCCGACGCCCTGCAGGGCCCGCGAGCCGATCAGCTGCGGGCCGCTCTGCGCCACCGCCGCGAGCACGCTGGCCAGCATGAACACCGCGACACCGGCCACGAACATCCGGCGCCGCCCGAACAGGTCACCCGCCCGCCCGAACGGGATCAGCAGCGCCGCGAAGACCAGTGCGTAGACCGAGGTGACCCACTCGGCGTCGGACGTGGTCAGTCCCAGGCCGTCCACCATCTGGGGCAGCACGACGCCGACGATCGTCGCGTCGACGACGATCAGTGACACGCCCATGCTGATGACGACCATCGCCAGCCAGCGCCGCCGGCCCGAGGGCGTTTTCGCCGCAGGGGCAAGCGGCGGCGTCACAGAGGTCGTCAATAGAAGTCCCGATGCTGATCATTCGATCCCGAAGCACTCGGCTTCAAACATAATCCCGAGCCTCCAATGCCCCTCACCAACCCCTGCCTTTTGGCTTTGCGGCCGGCGTTCCTGGCCGCATACCCGCGGTACGGCCGGCACGGTCGGCCGGGTTCATTCCGGGGCGATGTCGGTGTGGAGGCGGATCTGGCGGACGGGCTCGCCCATGTCGAGGGTGCGGGCGGTGCCGTCGGGGGCCCAGCCGGAGGAGCCGAGGAACGTCCGCAGCACCTTGTCGTCTTCGAAGACCCAGCTGATCAGCGTGGTGACGCCGTCCTCGCGGAGCAGGTCGACCGTGGCGGCCAGCAGGCGGCTGCCGTGACCGGCCCGCCCGTGGAGGGGGTCGACCAGCAGGGTGAGGAGCTCGGCGGTGTGGGCAGGATCATGGTCGGGGTCCTCGGCCGGGCCGTGCGCGGCGAAGCCGACGACCAAGTCGGACGCCACCGCGACGAGCAAGCGGTGCCGGGGGCTCGGCGGCGTGCTCGCAGCCTCCGCCCAGCGTTCCCGCCATACCTTCATGGCGTCCGCGCTGGTGATCTCGTCGAGCGCGGCGGCCGGGAGGATGTCCCGGTAGGCCTGGCGCCACGCGCGCACCTGGATGTCGGCGACGGCGGCGGCGTCCGCCCGCCTGGCGGGCCGTACGCCCACATCGGCCATGAAGCTCCACGTCCTCTCGTTCCGAACGAGCTCAGCCTAGGGCGTGTCTCAAAGCCAGCTGCCCTACTGCGCGACGCCCAGGGGCCGCGTTCAGGACTGTGAGAGTCGTGAACGGGCACGGTAGGCGCGGGTTTTGGTGCGGTTGCCGCAGACTCGCATCGAGCACCAGTTGCGGGAATGGTTCTTGGAGGTGTCGAGGAACGCCCAGCGGCAGGTGCTCTCAAGGCAGACCTTGAGGCGTGTCCAGGTGCCGTCGGCCGACGCCTCCATGATGGCTGCGGCCAGGCGGGCGAGTGCGGCGGGAACGCCGGTGCCGAGGGGCACCAGTGCGGGGTGCGGTCCGGTGATCGTGACGCGGAGCGGGAGCTTGGCGAGCGCTGCGTCCAGCTCGGGCGGGAGCGGGTCGGCAGAGGGCGCGTGGTGGTTGTGCATGGCCTCGCGGAGGCCCTCGCGGAGTCCGATCGCCATTGCCAGGACGCGCTCGTCCGCAGTGGGTGAGCCAGGTGGGAGGAGGCCGTGGCCGACCAGCCACTCGGTCAGCTTGGCAGGCGTCGCCAGCTCGTCGGCGTCACACTCGACGTCGAGGCTGTTGACGAAGTCCCGCAATAGCAAGGCGGCGCCCGAACGTGTCTCGGTCATCACCTCTCCTGCCTCCTCTCCCCACTCTACCAACACGACACCGGTATTCGGTGATGACCGGTTGCGCCGTCCAGGCCACCGTCATAACGTCATAGGTGGTGTCTGCGTGAGGGAGAGTTCCGGCTGATGACTGTGATGCGCGTCTGGAAGGGATGGACCCGGCGATCCGACGCCGACGAGTACGAGGGCTATATGCGGCGCACCGGGCTGGTGGGTTACCAGAAGACCGAGGGCAATCGCGGCGTGCACTTCACCCGGCGGGACGTCGGGGACAACACCGAGTTCTGCTTCGTCACATTCTGGGAGTCATGGGACGCCGTGCGCGCCTTCGCGGGAGACGATCCCGAGCGCGCCGTCTTCTACCCCGACGATGACCGCTACCTGGTCGACCGCGACTGGGTCGTCACCCACTACGACGTGGTGGAGACCGCCTGAGCGAGCCTGCGGACGCCTTCGGCGAGTTCTGCCTCGGACGTCGCCGAGCCGAAGCTGATCCGCAGGTGCGGGCCCGGAGGTTCGGCGGGGAAGAACGGGCGGCCGGCGCTGACCAGCACCCCTGCTCGCAGCGCCGATTCGGCGAGCGCGACGTCGTCGATGCCGTCCGGCAACCGTGCCCACATGTGCGGCCCGCCGGCGGGGCGGTCGACGCGGAACTGCGGGAGCTCACGGGCGAGGGCGGTCAGGAGTGCGTCCCGCCGGGATTTCAGGGCGGTACGCACCGTGCGCAGGTGACGCGGCCAGCCGGGCGAGCTCACCAGGTCCAGCAGGGCCTCCTGCAAGGGCCGGGCAGGGAAGAACCCCTCGACCATCTGGATCGCCCGGATACGTTCCGCCACCGGGCCACGGGCGATCACCGCGGCGATCCGCATGCTGGCGGAGGTCGCCTTGGTCACGGGCGCGACGTAGACGACCCTGCCCTCGGTGTCGTGGTTGATCATCGGTGCCGGGGCGGGCTCGATCGCCAGGAAGCGCGCGAAGTCGTCCTCGATCACGAAGGCGCCCGCCGCGCGGGCGACGGCCAGGACCTGCGCGCGGCGCTCGACCGTGAGCCGCGTGCCGCTCGGGTTGCTGAACGTGGGCTGGCAGTAGAAGACCCGCGCCCCCGTCATGGCGAACGCCTCGGCGAGCAGGTCGGGCCGCACACCGTCGGCGTCGATGGGGACCGGCACCGGCTGCAGGCCGTTCGCGCGTGCGATCGCGAGGACACCCAGATAGGTGGGGGACTCGACCAGCAGCGGAGCGCCCGGGGGGAGTAGCGCTCGCAACGTGGAGGTGAGCGCTTGCTGCCCGCCTGCGGTGATGAGAACGTCGGCCGCGGTGAGGTCACCCCCGACCGAACGGGCGAACCATGAGCGCAGCCCGGAGATCCCGTTCAGCGGCGGCGCCTCCCACGCGTCCGGCCGCCGCGCCGCCCGCGCACCCGCGGCGGCCAGGTCCCGGAGCGGCTGCAACGAGGGATGCAGGTAGCCGCCGCTGAGCGGAATCGTTCCCTCAGGTGGCGGCATGAGCAGCCAGGACACTCCGCTCGCGTCAACTGAACGCTCGCCGAGCGCCACCGATTGCCAGCTCAGATCGGTCGGCCCCGGGGCGGGCGCGGGCCGGTCTGCGGCGAATGTACCGCTGCCGGGCCGCGTCACCACGAGGCCCTCGGCGGCCAGCAGGCCCAGCGCCCGCGACACCGTGACCGGGCTGACCTTGTGCCGTTCGACGAGCGTCCGGCTGGACGGCAGGCGTTCACCGGCGCGCATCCCACCCACGTCGGTACGCAGCCGATCGGCGAGCGTGACCACACTGCTATCCTGATTCATGAGAGTAGACAATAGCGCTACTGCCCCCTCGTCGATAGCGCTCGGCGGCCTGGGACTGGCCGCCCTAGGAGTCCTGGCCTTCTCCTTCACGATCCCCAGCACGGTCTTGGCCCTCGACGGGCTCGATCCATACGTCATCGGTCTGGGCCGTGCCGCGGTCGCCGCCGCCCTTGCCGCGGTCGCCCTCCTCGCTGTCCGGGCGCGGCTCCCGCGCGGCCGTCAATGGGCGGGGCTGGCGGCGGTCGCGGGCGGGGTCGTCTTCGGCTTTCCGGTACTGACCACGCTCGCGCTGGACCGCGGCGCCTCGTCCTCGCACTCCGCTGTGATCGTCGGCCTGCTGCCCGCCGCGACCGCCGTCATGGCGGTGCTGCGGGCGGGGGAACGGCCGTCCCGTGCGTTCTGGCTGGCGAGCGGCGCCGGGGCCCTCTGGATCACGGGCTTCACGTTCGTCCGCGGGGCGGGTCACTTCACGATGGCGGACCTGCTGTTGTTCGCCGCGCTCATCGTCTGTGCCGTGGGATACGCGGAGGGCGGCAGACTGGCCCGCGAGATGCCTGGCTGGCGGGTCATCTCGTGGGCCCTGATACTCGTCGCGCCCATCACGGTCCCGGTGACGTTCTGGCTGCTGGCCACGACCGGACCGCAATGGACGGGGCGCGCCGTCGCCGGTTTCACGTACGTGTCGGTGGGCTCGATGTACCTCGGTTTCTTCGCCTGGTACGCGGGCATGGCCAAGATTGGAATCGCTCAGGCGAGCCAGGTGCAGCTGACGCAGCCGATCCTGACGCTCCTGTGGTCCGGGCTCTTCCTGGACGAGCTCATCGACACCACCACCGGCCTGGCGGCGCTGGGCGTGCTGGTCTGCGTCGCCCTCACCCAGCGCACCCGGGTCCGCAGGGCACCCGACACCCTTGCGGGATGTGACACCGTCCCGCACGATGAGAGAGTAAGCGTCACAAGGCCGTGACGCCTGCCAGACCTCAGGAGCCACGCATGGCCGACAATCTGAGCATTCCCGAGGGTGGTTTCTGGCCCGCCCCCGAGGTCCCGCAGCCGAACATCTATCCGATGGAGTGGCGGGTCGAGACCGAGAAGCTCGCCGCCATCTACGAGAAGTCCAAGCGCATGGTCTGGAACCCCGCCGACCTGCCCTGGGACGGCCTGCGCGCCGAGGACTTCACGCCGGAACAGCGGCTCGGGATCATGTACTGGTTCGCGGTGCTGGCCAACTTCGACGCCTCCGGGCCCGCGGTGTTCGCCCGCGCGACCATCCACGCGTTCGAGCAGCACGAGGAGGACCCGGTCCGCAAGTGCTTCTTCTCGATCACCCGGGACGAGATGAACCACGAGGAGTGCTGCCAGCGGTCGATCGCCGCGCTGTGGCCGGGCGGCCCGCTCAACTGGACGCCCGAGACCGACCTGGAGAAGGCCGCGCACAACAACATCGGCTGGCTCTACCACAACGGCGGCCGCTACTGGCAGGGCTACACCAGCGCCGTCGGGAAGTACTCGCTCGCCGTGCTGTTCACCAGCTTCATGATGGGCGAGATGGCCGCGTCCACGCTGTTCCGCGGCATGGCGTCGGGCACCACGCACCCGGTGTTCGGCGAGATGTTCCAGCGCATCGGCCGCGACGAGTCCCGGCACCTGCAGATCTGCATGACGATCCTGGAGAACGAGTGGCCCGGGCTCACCGATGACGTCAAGGGACAGATCACCAAGCAGCTGCGCGCCGGGTTCGTCTTCCTGTCGATGATCCTCTGGGAGCCCCCGGAGGGATTCTGGGACCTGCCCCCGTACTTCCTTGACAACCACCGCGTGCTGATGGGCCACGCCCGCGAGGCCGGTCTCGGCGTGCTCTCGTTCGAGGAGCAGGCGGAGAACTGGAAGCTCGCCATCGCCCGCGTCCGGGCCATCGTGGAGCGCTGGGGCATCGAGTTCCCCGCGATCCCCGAGCTCGACATCGACGGCGTCAAGGTCGAGGTCATCGACCCGGAGGACATCATCCCGGTCTTCTGATCCCGGCGGGCCCCGGTCCCGGCGGTCCCCGGTCCCGGTGGGCCTGGGACGGGGCCGGGGCGTCCACTCTCTGCGATCGTGTCTCTGTGATCTTGGCCGGATGAGGCCACCGCCTGGCGGGGGCCGGTCATTCCTCGATCGGGCGGCATCGGCGTGTTCGTGGTCCGCCTGCGTGAACGAGAACCGGTCCTGGCGCGTCTGTCCGTGTGATGAGCATGATCCGCGGTGTACTCAAGAAGGTCGCCTGGCTGGCCGCGTACGTGCTGGGGCTGGTGGCCCTGGTGTTCGCGGGGGCCTGGGTGTGGTGGCAACCGGAGCCGGACGCGCGCGGCACCGAGGTGAACGCGCTGTGGGCGCGGCACCAGTGGGTGGGGGAGGAGCACACCGAGGACGAGTACCGGGCGTTCGCCGGGCTCGTCCGCGACAATCGGATCACCGACGTCTACTTCCACACCGGGCCGTTCGAGCCCGACGGGAGTGTGCCGCCGGCCAAGTACCGCTACGCCGCGAGGCTGATCGCCGCCATGCGGAAGTACGCGCCGGCCGTGCGCCCGCACGCCTACCTGGGGCAGATCCGCAAGGTGGACGGGTACGGGCTGGTGGACCTGGACGATCCGGCCGTACGGGAACGTGTCCTGAAGACCGACACGGTCTTCCTCGATCTGGGCTTCGCCGGCATCCACTACGACTTCGAGCCGATCTATCCGGGCGATCAGGCGTTCCTGACCCTGCTCGACCAGACCCGCGCGCTCACCCGGGCCCGCGGCCGGCTGCTCTCGGTCGCGATCGAGCAGCTCACCGCCGTCGACGCGCTCCAGCCCGTGTACGAGGCGTTCCTGCCCCGCGGCTGGGGTCGGCCCCACTACCCGCCGCGCCCCACCCGCGACTACCTGACGAAGATCGCCGACCGGGCGGACCAGGTGGCGATCATGACCTACGACGTAGGGCTGCCCACCCGGTCGCTGGCCGGCCTGCACTTCGCCTGGCACACCGAACAGACGCTGCGGCTCATCGGCGACCGCACCACCGTCTTCATCGGCGTCCCCACGTACGAGCCGTCAATGGAGTGGGCGGAGGACCTGCCTGGGGCGTTGCGCGGGGTCCGGCGGGGGCTGGACGCCCTGGACAGACCGCCCGCTCGTCCCTTCGGCGTGGGCGTGTACGCCGACTGGACGACCAGTCCGGCGGAATGGGCCCGTTACCGGGCAACATGGCTGCCGCGCGGGCCAGCAAACGTTGGCGGTTAGGCAAGCCTGCTTGTCACGTTCCTTTTCCCGGGTTCCGGCAGTTCAGAAGGCTTGTTGCACAGACCCGAACCAGGGGTAAGGCTCGGTGGGGTATCAGCACCTCCTGGCGGACGAAAGGGAAGTGGGGATCGAGGCCGATGAGCATTGAGCAGACCGCGTGGCACGATGCCGACCGGCTCCTGGAGCTGTCGGCCGAGTTCGCCGGCTGGCGGCTCGGCCGAGGAGGTTCCGGGCACTGGTGGGCTGTGCGAGGCAACGAACTCGTCCGGACCCCCAACGTCGAGGAACTGCGCGCTCGTCTGCACGAAATCACCTCCGTGAGGCAAAGCGCCTGATCGACCCGTACGGCGGCCCGGGAGCCGCCGCGCGACCCGGCCCCTTGAGGAGGGCGTGCGCACGTTATCCAACCGAGTCCGGAAACTGGCTGGACTGACCCCGTAACGCGGCATTTGCGTGCCACGATGTGGATGTAGAAGCCGTCGCCACGCGTACCCCCGAGCGTGTGGCGGCGGCTTCTTCCCTCTTTCCGGAACCTCCGCCCCCGTTCCGGCGACAATCCCTCGCCTGAGGCCGCCGCCGTTCCGCCCGCGTCCGGATCGCCCGTGTATGACCCCGTCCAGGGCGCCGGACGGCCCGGACTCCGGGGCGAAGACACACTGGAAGGGGCCCTGCGGGTCCACGCCGACCGGCTGGAACAGTACCCTTCGGTGCATGGCACCCAGCACAACGAGCGACGCTCCTTTCGGGCGGATGTTGACCGCCATGGTCACCCCGTTCACCTCCGAAGGCGGCGTCGACTACGACGGAGCCGCGCGCCTGGCGACCTATCTGGTCGACGAGCAGCGCCACGACGGCCTCGTCATCAGCGGGACGACGGGAGAGTCGCCGACGACGAGCGACGCGGAGAAAGAGCAGCTCCTCCGCACGGTGGTGGACGCGGTCGGTGATCGCGCCTGCGTCGTCGCCGGTGCCGGCACCAACGACACCGAGCACACGCTGCGCCTCGCCAGGGCGGCCGAGGCCGCCGGGGCCGACGCCCTGCTGGTCGTCACCCCCTACTACAACAAGCCGCCGCAGGAGGGGCTGCTGCGGCACTTCACCGCGGTGGCCGACGCCACCGGCCTGCCCAACATGCTGTACGACATCCCGGGCCGCACCGGGGTGCCGATCCACACCGAGACCCTGATCAGGCTCGCCGAGCACCCGCGGATCGTCGCGGTCAAGGACGCCAAGGGCGATCTCTTCGCCGGCTCCCAGGTGCTCGCGGCGACCGATCTGGTCTTCTACTCGGGCGACGACGCGCTCAACCTGGCCTGGCTGTCGATGGGCGCCGCCGGGTTCGTCAGCGTGGTCGGCCATGTCGTGGGCGCCGATCTCCATGAGATGATCGATGCATACCGCGCCGGTGACACCGGACGGGCGCTGGAGATCCACCGCCGGCTGCTGCCCGTCGTCACCGCCATCATGACCCGAACGCAGGGCGCCATCGCCGTCAAGGCAGCGCTGAACCTGCAGGGCCTCCCGGGCGGCCCCTTGCGGCCCCCGCTCTGCGAGGCCTCACCAGAGTTCGCGGCGCGACTGCGTGAAGACCTACTGCACGGGGGAGTCAAAATTCCGGAGGTTAATAGGTGAGCCATCCTCACCCTGAGTTGTCCACCCCGCCCACCCTGCCGGAGAACGGCCTGCGCATCGTCGCGCTGGGCGGGCTCGGGGAGATCGGCCGCAACATGACGGTCTTCGAGTACGGCGGACGCCTGCTCATCGTCGACTGCGGCGTGCTCTTCCCCGAGACCGAGCAACCGGGCATCGACCTGATACTGCCCGATTTCGAATACATCCGTGATCGCCTCGACGACATCGAGGCGGTCATCCTGACCCACGGCCACGAGGACCACATCGGGGCCGTCCCGTACCTGCTGCGGGAACGCCGTGACATCCCGCTGGTCGGTTCGCGGCTGACGCTGGCGCTGCTGGAGGCCAAGCTCACCGAGCACCGGATCAAGCCGGTCACGGTCGAGGTGGCCGAGGGCGGCCGGCAGAGCTTCGGCCCGTTCGACTGCGAGTTCCTGGCGGTCAACCACTCCATCCCGGACGCGCTGGCGGTGGCGATCCGCACGCCGGCGGGGCTGGTGCTGGCGACCGGCGACTTCAAGATGGACCAGCTGCCGCTCGACGGCCGGCTCACCGACCTGCCCGGGTTCGCCCGGCTCGGGGCCGAGGGCATCGACCTGCTGATGTCCGACTCGACCAACTCCGAGGTGCCCGGCTTCGTCACCAGCGAGCGCAACATCGGCCCGGTGGTCGACGAGGTCTTCCACGCCGCCAAGGAACGGATCATCGTCGCCTGCTTCGCCTCGCACATCCACCGGGTGCAGCAGGTGCTGGACGCCGCGGTCGCCAACAACCGCAAGGTGTGCTTCGTCGGCCGGTCGATGGTGCGCAACATGGGGGTCGCCCGCGAGCTGGGCTACCTCAACGTGCCCGACGAGATCATGGTCGACCCCAAGGACCTGGACGCCATCCCGGCTGACCGGCTCGTCCTGGTCTGCACCGGCTCGCAGGGCGAGCCGATGTCGGCGTTGTCGCGGATGGCCAACCGCGACCACTCGATCCGCATCACCGAGCGCGACACCGTCATGCTCGCGTCGTCGCTGATCCCGGGCAACGAGACCGCGGTCAACCGCGTGATCAACGGACTCACCCGGTGGGGCGCCCGCATCGTGCACAAGGGCAACGCGCTCGTGCACGTCTCCGGGCACGCCTCGGCGGGCGAGCTGCTGTACGTGCTGAACGTGACCAAGCCGGGCAACTTCATGCCCATCCACGGCGAATGGCGGCACCTGCGGGCGCACGCCAAGCTGGCCGCTCTCACCGGCGTGCCCGACGACAACATCGTCATCGCCGAGGACGGTGTCGTCGTCGACCTCGTGGGCGGCCAGGCCAAGATCGTCGGTGCGGTGCCGGCCGGTTACGTGTACGTGGACGGGCTGTCGGTCGGCGAGGTCACCGAGACCTCGCTCAAGGACCGGCGGATCCTCGGCGAGGAGGGCTTCATCTCCGTCGTCATCGGCATCGACTCCACGTCCGGCAAGCTCGTCGCCGGCCCGGAGATCCACGCCCGCGGCGCCGGCATCGTCAACCAGGATTTCGACGAGGTCATCGCCCGGATCGAGGGCACGCTCCAGGACGCCGCCGCCGACGGCATCAACGACACGCACCAGCTCAACCAGCTGATCCGGCGCACCATGGGCAAGTGGGTGAGCGACAACTACCGCCGCCGCCCAATGATCATCCCCGTGGTCGTCGAAGTCTGATCGCCGCCCCCCGGCCCTATCCGCTTGGCTGATAGGGCCGGGGGAGTTCATCCAGAATGCGCTGCGTGAGCTGCGTCGCTGATGCGTGAGCTGCGTCTCTGATGGGCGCAGGTCGCAACACGCCGCACTAGGTCTGGGGAACCCGTGGGGCGTTTGGTTAGTCTCATCAGCATGGCCACACGTGCGTCCGGAGGTACGAAGAACTCGCGTACCCGGGCCAGTGCGGCCCGCGGCAAGTCGTCCGGTTCGGCCCCCCGCAAACGTTCGAGCGGTGGCGCCAAGGGCGGAGGCGCGTCCCGCGGGCGTCCTCCCCAGAAGAACAACGACCCGTTCCTCCAGCTGATCCGCGGCCTGTTCCAGCTGGTCGTCAAGCTCTACACCCTGGCGGCGGTCGCCGTCGGCTCGGTCTTCCGGGCGTACGGGCAGGGCGCGCGCGACCTCGACGAGGAACACCGCCGTGACGGGCTCGGGCTGGCGCTGCTCGGCTCATCGATCGTGCTGGCCTCGGTCACCTGGTGGCGGCCGGACGGTGTGGTGACGATCGCACTCGAGAAGGTCGTCCGCGGCGGGATCGGCGTCATCGCCATGGCGCTGCCCGTTCTGCTCGCCGTGCTGGCATGGCGCACATTGCGCCACCCCGAGCACAACGACGAGACCGGCCGCATCATCATCGGCATGACGGCGCTCGGTGTCGGCGCGCTGGGCGTCCTGCACATCGCCGCCGGCCTGCCTTCACCCGCGAAGGACATGCCCGGCGTGCGCCATGCGGGCGGTGTGGTCGGCTGGCTGGCGTCGGCGCCGCTGGAGGCCGCCCTGAGCGGCTGGGTGGCGGTGCCGCTGTTGCTCCTGCTCTCCGCGTTCGGCCTGCTGGTCGTCACCGCGACCCCGATCAACCGGGTGCCCGAGCGGATGGCCGAGCTGTGGTCCGTCGCGACGTTGCAGGGACGGCCCGTACGGCAGAACGAGGACGACAAGGGCGAGGCCCACTCGGCTTCGGGAGCCAAGCCGAAGCGCCGCCGCAAGAGCAAGGCGGACGGCGACGACCCCGGGCTTGAGGTCGGTGAGCACTCCAAGCCGTACGACACTCCCGTTCTCGACGACAAGCCGAAGAAGCAGCGCGACCTCGCCGACGACCTCTTCGAGCCCGAGCCGTTCGAGCCCGAGGTGCCGCTGCCCGCCGCGCCCGTGGACGAGCCGATGGACGAGCCGGTGATGGCGCCGCCGGCCGTGCCCGACCCGACCCCCTCGCCGACCCGGTCCGAGCAACTGCCGCTGTCGTCGTCCGGTGAGATCTACGAGCTGCCCGAACCGGCGAAGTTGCGGCCCGGCAGCATCGCCAAGCCGCGGACCAAGGCCAACGACACCGTGGTCAACGCGCTCACCGGCGTGCTGGAGCAGTTCGACATCGACGCGCAGGTCACCGGGTTCACCCGGGGACCGACGATCACGCGGTACGAGATCGAACTGGGCCCGGCGGTCAAGGTCGAGAAGGTCACCGCGCTGACCAGGAACATCGCGTACGCGGTGAAGAGCGCCGAAGTGCGGATCATCTCCCCGATCCCGGGCAAGTCGGCGATAGGCGTAGAGATCCCCAACGTCGACAAGGACATCGTCAGCCTCGGCGACGTGCTGCGGTCGCCCGCCGCCACCAACGAGCACCACCCGATGATCGTCGGCCTGGGCAAGGACGTCGAGGGGCGCACGGTGGTGGCCAACCTGGCCAAGATGCCGCACATCCTCATCGCGGGCGCGACCGGCGCAGGCAAGTCGACCTGCATCAACGGCCTCATCACCTCGATCCTGATGCGGGCGACGCCGGACGAGGTACGCATGATCCTGGTCGATCCCAAGCGGGTCGAGCTCACCATGTACCAGGGCATCCCGCACCTGATCACGCCGATCATCACCAACCCCAAGAAGGCCGCCGAGGCCCTCGAGTGGGTCGTCGGCGAGATGGACCGCCGGTACGACGACCTCGCCGCCTCCGGGTTCCGGCACATCGACGACTTCAACAAGGCGGTGACCGCGGGCAAGCTCGTCCCGCCGCCCGGCAGCGAGCGCGTCTACACGACTTACCCGTACATGCTGGTCATCGTCGACGAGCTCGCGGACCTGATGATGGTCGCGCCGCGCGACGTCGAGGACTCGGTCGTGCGCATCACGCAGCTCGCCCGCGCGGCCGGCATCCACCTGGTGCTGGCCACCCAGCGGCCGTCGGTCGACGTCGTGACCGGGCTCATCAAGGCGAACGTGCCGTCCCGGCTGGCGTTCGCCACCTCCTCGCTGGCCGACAGCCGCGTCATCCTCGACCAGCCCGGCGCAGAGAAGCTCGTCGGCCAAGGTGACGCGCTGTTCCTGCCGATGGGCGCCAGCAAGCCCATGCGCATCCAGAACGCCTACGTCGCCGAAAAAGAAATCCACAGCATCGTCGAGCACTGCAAGGGCCAGATGGAGGCGGTCTACCGCGAGGACGTCGCCGAGAAGGCCGGGCCGAAGAAGGACATCGACGAGGACATCGGCGACGACATGGACCTGCTGGTGCAGGCGATCGAGCTGGTCGTCAGCACGCAGTTCGGCTCCACGTCGATGTTGCAGCGCAAGCTCCGCGTCGGTTTCGCCAAGGCCGGCCGGCTGATGGACCTCATGGAGAGCCGCGACATCGTCGGCCCGAGCGAGGGCTCCAAGGCGCGCGACGTGCTCACCAAACCCGACGACCTCCCCGGCGTCCTAGCAGAACTCCGCGGTGGTGGGTGAACGCGCGCATGAACGCGGCGTGTGAACGCGCCGTGTAAAACGCAGCGCGTGTGGATGAACGCAGGCGGAATCCGGGTGATCTCAGGGCGGGCGAGAGCGATCTTGGGAACACGCGTTCACGAATGATGCGAAATCTTGCCCTGTTTCGAACGTGTTGGCTGTCGCCCAATGGGCATGGCCGTTCCTAGGATGGTGATTGCTGGAGTGTGTGGGGTCGGCCATGGGGCGGTCTAAGGGAGGCTCGGAGTGAGCATCGGTGAGACCTTGACTCAAGAACGTCAGCAGGCTGGTCTCACGGTGACACAGGTGAGTCTGCAGACGCGGATCCGGGAGACCGTGATCCGTGCCATTGAGCGCGACGACTTCTCGGCGTGCGGTGGCAACTTCTATGCGCGCGGACACATCCGCAGCATCTCCCGCGTCATCGGCATCGATTCCGAACCGCTCGTTCGCGAGTTCGACGAGATGCACGGCGGCGCGCCGCAGCCGGTCTCCGCGGTCACCGCGTTCGAGCCGGAGACGGCGGTCGCCTTCCGCGAACGCCGCGCGCCCAACTGGAGCGCCGCCATGGCGCTGGCGCTGGTACTCGTCGTCATCTACGGCATCGTGCAGGTCGTCGGCAACGAAACCGGCACGGAAAGGCGCCAGGCACGTCAGGTGGCCGGCGGTCCCGGAGCCGGGCAGCCCGCGGCGACGCCGACGCCATCGGCCACCCCGACCCGCAAGGACCCGGTCGCGATGGCGCCCCGCAAGAAGGTCGAGCTGCAGGTCAAGGCGCGCCGGACGACCTGGATCAACGTGCGCGGCGACAAGGGCAAGACGCTGTTCAGCGGCATGCTCCGCACCGGAGACGTCCGCGAGTGGTCGGCCAAGAAGAAGATCAGCATCCTGATCGGCAACGGCGACGGCGTCCGGCTGACCGTCAACGGCAAGGACCTCGGCACCCCCGACCAGGACGGCGGCGGCGTCGTCCGGCTGAGCTTCACGCCCGACGACCCCGACGGCGCCTGATCACTGGCGACCCGCGTTCAACCTCCCAATTGGGCGGTCGCTGGTCGGTGTAGGGGCCCGCGCCCATTACCGTTAGGGGCATGTCCACACGCCGCACGGTCTCACTCGTCACGCTCGGATGCGCCCGCAACGAGGTCGACTCCGAGGAGCTCGCCGCCCGGATGGAGGACGCGGGCTGGGACCTGAGCGAGTCGGCCGACGGCACCGACGTGGTGGTCGTCAACACCTGCGGCTTCATCGACGCGGCGAAGAAGGACTCGATCGACACGCTGCTGGCCGCGCACGACTCCGGCGCCAAGGTGATCGCGGCGGGCTGCATGGCCGAGCGGTACGGGGCGGAGCTGGCCGAGGCGCTGCCCGAGGCCGACGCGGTGATCAGCTTCGACGACTACGCCGCGATCGGGGAACGGCTGGACGACGTCGTCGAGGGCCGGCAGCGCGAGGCGCACGTGCCCCGGGACCGGCGCACCCTGCTGCCGATCAGCCCCGTGGAACGCACCGCCGCGGCCCCTCAGATCTCCATTCCCGGCCACGGTGATCTTCCCGAGGGCGTCGCCCCGGCGACCGGCCCGCGGATTCTCCGGCGCCGTCTGGGCGGCGGCCCGGTGGCCCCGCTGAAGCTGGCCTCCGGCTGTGACCGGCGCTGCACGTTCTGCGCCATCCCCGCGTTCCGCGGCGCCTATGTCAGCCGCCCGCCTGCGGAGGTGCTGGAGGAGGCGCGCTGGCTGGCGGGTCACGACGTCCGCGAGCTGGTCCTGGTCAGCGAGAACTCGACCTCGTACGGCAAGGATCTCGGTGACCTGCGGGCCCTGGAGAAACTCCTGCCGCAGCTGGCGGCGGTGGAGGGCATCGAGCGCGTCCGCGTCAGCTACCTGCAGCCCGCCGAGACCCGGCCTGGCCTGATCGAGGTCATCGCCTCGACTCCCGGCATCGCGCCCTACTTCGATCTGTCGTTCCAGCACGCCAGCGGCCCGGTGCTGCGCTCCATGCGGCGTTTCGGCGACCGGGAGCGCTTCCTGGAGCTGCTCGAAACGGTCCGCGCCCACGCGCCCGAGGCGGGCGTGCGGTCCAATTTCATCGTGGGTTTCCCCGGCGAGTCCGAGCACGACCTGGACGAGCTGACCGAGTTCCTGAGCGCGGCGCGTCTCGACGCGATCGGTGTCTTCGGCTACTCCGACGAGGACGGCACCGAGGCCGCCACCCTCGACGGCAAGCTCGACCACGACGAGGTCGCCCGGCGCGTTGAGGAGGTCTCCGCCCTCGCCGAGGAGCTCACCGCCCAGCGTGCCGAGGACCGCATCGGCTCAGAGATCCGCGTCCTCCTGGAGGACAAGACCGAGGACGGCGCGTTCGAGGGACGCGCCGAGCACCAGGCGCCGGAGGTCGACGGCACCGTCCTCGTCCGCGGGGCGGGTCTTGCCCTCGGCGACATCGTCACCGCCGTCGTCGTGGACAGCGACGGCGTGGATCTCGTGGCGGACGTGCCATGATCGCCGGTCCGTCGGATCGGGACGAACCGATCGCGACACCGCCGCAGGCGAGCATCTACAACGTCGCCAACTACCTCACGCTGCTGCGCATCCTGCTGGTGCCGGTCTTCGTCTGGCTGCTCCTCCAGGAGGGCACCGCGTGGCGCCTCACCGCGTTCGCCGTCTTCGCGGTCGCCTCGATCACCGACAAGATCGACGGTGACCTGGCCCGCGCCCGCGGCCTGGTCACCGACTTCGGCAAGATCGCCGACCCGATCGCCGACAAGGCGCTGACGGGCGCCGCGCTGGTCACCCTGTCGGTGCTGGGCGAGCTCTGGTGGTGGGTGACCATCGCGATCCTCGTCCGCGAGATCGGCATCACGCTGATGCGCTTCCTGATGATCCGGACCAGCGTGATCCCCGCCAGCAAGGGCGGCAAGCTCAAGACGATGTTGCAGGTCATCGCGATCGGCCTCTACATCCTGCCCGGCCCGCTCGATCCCCTGCGGTGGGGCTTCATGGCCGCCGCGCTGGTCGTCACCGTCGTGACCGGCCTCGACTACGTCGTCCAGGCCTGGCGCCTGCGGCGCACGTCACCGTCCGACTCTTGATCGCGAGCCGTTGAACGCGTTCAGAAACTTGATCCCGGCGTGGCGGTTGTTGAAGGAGGAGGCCCTGTGACGCAGGAGTTCACGTACGCCGAGGTGGGGGCGACCCAGACCCTGGACTTGCCGGACGGATACAGCCATATGCGCGTGCGCACGCTGGTCGGCGAGGGGCCGGTCGCGATGCGGAACGCGGCGGACGCGCTCATGGAGTTCTGGATGCACCGGGCCATCCCGGTGCGGATCGAGGCTTCGGCCCGGCGGGTGGCGCCCGGGATCAGCGTGGTCGTGGGGCTGGGCATCGGCCCGTTGCGGCTCAAGGCGCCGTGCCGCGTGGTCTGGGTCGAGGACGAGGAAAAGCGTGTCGGCTGGGCGTACGGGACGTTGCCCGGTCACCCCGAGGAGGGTGAGGAGGCGTTCGTGGTGCACATGGACGACACGGGGGACGTCTGGCTGACCGTCACCGCGTTCAGCCGTCCGGGCGGACGACTGGTGCGGCTGGGCGGGCCGCTGGTGCCGTTCATGCAGCGCGCGTACGCACGCAGGTGCGGTGCGGTGCTGCGCAGGCTCGCCCGCCCGCATTAGCCATCCGCGCCCGAGCGGGGGCCAGGCGCGGATGGCCGACCCGGGCGGTACCGCCCTCCCGCGTGGTCGATCATGGAGTCCTTCAACGATCGCGTGGGAGGCAGGACGAGGGTGGCGGTCGCCACCAGCAGGCCGAGCAGCGCACTGGGGATGAGCGGGTTCGGGCCGTCCCAGATGACGGGGGCGCCCGAGACGCTCAGATGTGCCAGGCCGAACGCGACCGCTCCAAGTGTGTAGGCCACCAGCGGAAGGCCTTGCCGCTGCCGCCACGCTCGTTGATCACGGAAGGCACAGAGGCCGGACGTTCCCGCCCACAACAGCAGCAGCCCGGCGATCAGGGCGCCCGCGATGGCAAGCGGCCCGTACAGAGTGGACGGCCCGGCCCCTGGGGCGTTCTCTGCCACGGCACGGCCGACATGCTGCGGCCTGGTGTCCTTCATCACCATCTGGGCGGGCGGGGCGGTCAGCAGGAGGAGCCCTCTGGCCGCGACCGGCAGGTAGAGAGCCGCCGAACCGACGACAAGGACGCTCGTCGTGGCGCGGATCGCCGAGTGGAGCGGACTGAATTGACGCCGGGATACGGCTGCCCGCCATCTCGGCCCAGTGTCTTTTGCGTCGTACGGCACTGACATATGCCGTCCTTCCAGAGCCCGCGATTTGCACCTACAAGCGAAGTAATGGTCCGCTTAATAGATCGGCTTATCCAGGCAGCGCGCCGTCAAACATTAACCCATGGGGAATGGTTTAGAGAAATGGCGTACAGACCGTACAGATGCTGGTCCCGCGTTCACGGCGTGCCGTGCGAGCACGGACAGCCCGTCGAGCAGGCGGGTTCGAGGAGGGTGCCGCGCTTTACCTTGTGACCTCCTTGGTGGTGGTTTCAAGGTGGCGATATTGGCTTCCTTTGACGAAATTCCCGTGCCTTTTGTGGGCGCCTCGAACGGTGGTGGCGTCCTCCGCTCCCTGAGCGCGATCAGGCCGTGCGGACCCTGGAACGGCGGCGGCGGTAGATTCGACGGTGGAATCATGATCGCTATCGGGAGGATCGCCATGCGGATCGAGTTGCTCACCATCGGGGACGAGTTGTTGCTGGGCGACACGATCAACGGCAACGCGGCCTGGATGGGGCAGCGGCTCGCCGAGAGCGGCATCGAGGTCACCCGCAGCGTGGTCGTGAGCGACGAGCTGGATGTGATCATCGCGGCGGTCGACGAGGCGCTCGGCCGGGCGGACGCCGTCATCACGACCGGCGGCCTGGGGCCCACGTACGACGATCTGACCAGGGACGCGCTGGCCAAGGCGGCGGGCGTGGCCCTCGTCCGCGATCCGATGCTGGAGAAACGGCTGCGCGCCCGGGTCGCGGCGGCCAACCGGCCGCTGGCCCCGATGGCCCTGCGCATGGCGGAGGTGCCGGAGGGCGCGGGCCTGCTCGGCAACTCGGCCGGGAGCGCGCCGGGGCTCCGGGTCGAACTGCCCGGGGGAGTGGCGTACGCGCTGCCGGGCGTCCCGTTCGAGATGCGCACGATCATGACCGAGGTGGTGATCCCGGAGCTGGTCGAGCGGGCCGGCGATCCTCAGGTCGCACGCCGTACGCTGCGGACGGCCGGCGTGTGGGAGTCGGTGATCGCCACCAGGCTGGCCGAGGTCGAGGCGCTCGACGGGATCAAGCTGGCCTATCTGCCGTCGCCGGGCGAGGTGAAGGTCCGCATCACGGCGTCGGGGGCGGACGCCGTGCAGCGGCTCAGCGGCGCGGAGGAGCTGACCCGGGATCTGCTGGGCACATTGGTGTACGGAGCCGATAACGAAACACTGGCCGGCGTGGTGCACCGGCTCTTGATCGAACGCGAGCGGACCGTCGCGGCCGCCGAGTCACTCACCGGCGGCCTGATCGGCGCCGAGCTCACCGCCGTCCCCGGGGCGTCGAAGACCTTTGTCGGCGGCATGATCACGTACGCCACCGACAGGAAGCACACGCTGCTCGGTGTCCCCGACGACCTCCTGCGTGAGCATGGCGCCGTGCATCCGGAGGTGGCGGCGGCGATGGCGGCGGGTGTCCGGGACCGCCTCGGGGCGTCCTACGGCGTCGCGGTGACCGGAGTGGCGGGCCCCGAACCGCAGGATGGCCACCCGGTCGGAACGGTCTACATTTCTGTGGCCGGACCTGGAAATGAACCGATTGTAGTCAGTCCGCAACTCATCGTGCCGGGTGCCAGTGCCGAGGTTCGCGATGTGATCCGCAGGCTCACCGTCGTCCATGCGCTTGAGCTGCTACGACGCGATATTTTGGGGCTTGACGCGGAGCCCGGAGCCGGTGAATCTGAAGAAGATCGGGAAGAGAAGGGCTGATTACAGCGTTACGTTCCAAGCGAACACGAAATCCACGGTCTGCCACGGCTGCCTTCAAGCCGGGTACGGTGGAACTGTCAGATGGTCCGAACTGAGGGAGGGAGCGAGACGATGGTCCTGCTTCGCCAGCTGCTCGGTGACGTACTCCGGCAGCTGCGGCTGCGCCAGGGACGCACCCTCCGCGAGGTGTCCGCGGCGGCGCGCGTTTCCCTCGGGTACCTCTCCGAGGTCGAACGGGGTCAGAAAGAGGCCTCGTCGGAGTTGCTCGCGTCAATCTGCAAGGCACTGGGGGTTCCGCTCTCGCACGTGTTGAGAGAGGTAGCGGACCAACTGGCGCTCGCCGAGCTGCAGCACGAGCCCGTCATGGCGGGTGCGCCGCCCGAGCACGAGCGCATTCCGGAGACGCCGGAGGAAATCACCGGCGAGTTCCGTGCCGACATGGTGGCGGCCTGAACATGGCCGCCTGAGCCGAGCTCCCACCTGAGCCCAGCTCCCACCGGGCCTCAGGTGTGGGCGGGCTCACGAGTGATCACGGCATAGGGGGGAACCCTTCGTCGTTGTAACGGACATACCGGAACGACGTGGAAGGAGCCCTCATTATGGCGATGGTCAAGAGCCCCCTCGGCGATGCCGCCCAGAAGATCACAGGGGAGACACTGCAGGGCGCCCTCGTCGACCTGCTCGATCTCTCGCTGGTGGGCAAGCAAGCCCACTGGAACATCACCGGCCGCCACTTCAAGCAGGTCCACGAGCACCTTGACGAGGTCGTGGATCTGGCCCGCCAGTACGCCGACACCGTGGCGGAACGCGCCGTGGCCATCGGCGTCAACCCGGACGGCCGCGTCCGCACCCTGGCCGACCGCACCGCGAACCCGCAGCTCGACGCCGGCTACATCACCGACGACAAGGTCGTCGCCGCGATCACCGACGTGCTCGCGCAGATCATCACGCGGTTCCGCGAGCGCATCGCGGCCACCGAGGACGCCGACCCGGTGACGCAGGACCTGTTCATCGGCCTCACCGCCGAGCTTGAGAAGCAGCACTGGATGTTCTCCGTCCAGCACTGACCTTGACGCGCAGGGCCCTGATCTCCGGATCGGGGCTCTTCGCGTTTCCAGCGGAGCGCGTTCGCAGGGAATTCGCGTGCACAGGGAACCGTGGAACGCCGGGCCGCGTCGAGAGGTCATGGCCACCTTTGCGAAGCTTGTGGCGTTCTCGTCCCTCGCCGCCGCCACCGCCTGCGGGACCGGACTCGCCGCCGGCGACAGGCCCTGCACAGCGATCGGCTCGCTTGAGGGCGTGAGCCTTGACCTCAAGGCCCCCTACGCGGCCAAAGTCGCCAGCGCCTCAATGAAGGTCTGCTGGAACGGGACCTGCCGCACGTCCAAGGTGCGGCTGATGACGTCCAGCAAGAGCGTCCCCCAAGGCTGCACGGATGACGCCCCCGATGGCAGTTGCGGCGCCATCGCCTCACCCACCGGTGACAAGCACGGCTTCGCCGACGTTCAGGGTCTACCGAAGTCTCCCGTCCAGGTGACCGTGGATCTTCGCGATGCCTCCGGCAAGCGCCTGCTCAGCGAACGGCTGGACGTGACCCCGCACGCCACGTTCCCCAACGGCCCGGACTGCGGCGAAGGCGGCCCGCAGGCCAGGCTCGTCGTGACCAACGCCCGCGTCACGGAAGCTACCTGAGCCCGCCCGCGTCACGGAAGCTACCTGAGCCGGGCACGGGCCTCCATGAGGGCGAAGCCAAGCAGGTTGAGCCCGCGCCACTTGTGCGGGTCCGCGACTCGTTCGTCAGACACGGCGAGGCCGATGCCCCAGACGCGGTCACGCGGGCTGGCCTCGACCAGGACGCGCGCCTCTGTGCCGAGCAGGTAGGTCCTCAGATCGTCATGCTGGCCGAACTTGGCGACGTTCCCCTCGGCCACGATCTCGAAGCGATGCGCGGCCCAGGTCTCCTCGTCGAAGTCCTTCACCTTCCCGCCCAACGCCTTCGCCTCTGCGGGACTTTTCGCTTCGAGGATCCGGGAAAGCATGGCCTCGTCCCCGAAGAGCCGCGCCTTGCCGGCCATCATCCAGTGCTCGGCGGAACGGTAGTCAACGCCCTCAAAGGTGAACGGATGCAGGGGCCACCACTGGCTCAGACAACCAGAGCCAACGGCGCCCTCCTTGCCCGGCTGATGGCCCCAGAAGTAGAGATACTTCGGCCGTTCTCCCTGATCGTGCAACTGGCGGACGTCAGCGACGCTGCGAACGTCGCGGGCGGTGAATGACATGCGCCGACTCTCGCCGAACGCTCCGGTCTCGCGCAACCACATTCCCGTCAAGCCCACAAGACCAGTTGCCTCTCAACGGCGCTGCAGTCAGCTGACTATGCGGTGGGGATCGTCGAGCCAGATTTGCTGGGCGGTCGCGTCGACTGTGAGGCCGAAACGTTCACGCGGGGGAGAGCCCCATGTCACCCACTGCAGGTAGGCGTTCTCGACCTCGTCCCACAGGCGCCGCGCCCCGTACTGCCGCACGGCGCGGTCTGTCCGGCCGGGCTCGAAGTCCGCGCACGCCCACGACGGGTCGTCACCCCGGCTCTCGACCGCCCAGATGCGGTAGCTGCCGTCCGGCGCCGCCTCCAGATGCGACCGTACGTTCGGGACGAGCGCGGCGATCGCCACCTCGGCTCCAGGGGCCTGGGCCATCACCGAACGCGGGTCGAGGCGGGCTGTGGACACCTCCGCCTTCTTGCTCTGCTCGACGGCGCGTTCAGGACCGCCGAACGGGCGCCGCTGAGAGCGCAGCATCATGAATCCGGCCGGCCCGGTGAGATGGCCGAGGGCAGTGCCGTCACCGGTCACTGTGAGCTGGGCGAGGTGCCCGATGCCCCAGCCCGGCGACCACGGGAGGACGATGCTCGCGCCTGGCCTGCACTGTTCGACCCACGCATGCGGAACGCGCTCGACTCCACACGTGACGTGCACCCGGTCGTAAGGGGCACCGTCGGCGAAGCCCACGACGCCGTCCCCGACGATCAGCTGGGGCGCCAGGCCCGCGGCCCCGAGGTTCTCGGCGGCCTGGGCGGCGAGCGTCTCGTCGATCTCGACCGACGTCACGTTCCCCGGCCCCAGCCGCCAGGTCAGCAGCCCCGCCGTCCAGCCCGTTCCGGTGCCGATCTCCAGAACGCGGTGATGGTCGAGCGCGCCGAGCTCCTGCAGGAAGGTGACCACGATCCCCGGCGCCGAGCAGGAACTGGTCCAGGTCCCGGTGCCGCTCAGCGGGTCGCCCGCGCCGTCGTCGAGCTGGATCGCGATCGCGGTGTCGGTATAGACGGCGTTCCACCATGTCTGGGGATCGGCTCTCCGGTCGATCGCGAATCCCTCGTACCGCGGCCGGTCCGGTACCGCCCATGCCGTCTCCGGAACGAACAGATGCCGCGGTACGGCCCGCAGTCCCTCACGCCAGAGCGGATCGGTGAGGCGTCCGGTCGTCACGAGCAGCTCGGCCAGGCCTTCGACTCGTTCTTCCGTGGTCATCCATCCACCCTGCAAGCCCGGGCGCCACGGTTCAACACCGCGCCTGAATTCACCGTCTGAAACCATTTGCGCTGGTCTGCGAGACTGTGACCATGACCGGTCCGGACACTTCCGTCAGATTGATCCGCAACAAGGATCTTGCTCAGACCGTGGACTACGCCTACGCCGCGGTGGCCGACGCGCCGGTGCGGGCGATCTGGACCGCAGGCGCCTGCCCGCTCGACGCGAGCGGCGACACCGTCGCCGTGGGGGACGTCGCCGGTCAGGCCCGGCAGGTGATGATCAATCTCGCGGCCGCCCTGGAGAGCGCGGGCGCCTCCCTGAACGACATCGTGAAGACCACCGTGTACGTGGCGTCCTCCCGCCAGCAGGACCTCGTCGAGGCCTGGAACGTCGTCCGCGAGCACATGGGCGACCACGACGCCCCGAGCACCCTGCTCGGAGTGGCCGTCCTGGGCTACCTCGACCAGCTGGTCGAGGTCGAGGCCACAGCCGTGATCATCGAAGAACACGAATCCGGCTGACTCAGGCCAGTGCGGTCACCACGGTGTCGGCGAACTCCAGGGCCAGCGGGCTCAGCGCGTCCCATTGGCGCGCTGCCCAGCCCGCGCCGAGGGGTGGGAGTTCGGGGATCGGGATCAGCCGTACGACCCCGCCCGGGCCCCGGCCCCAGCCCGGCAGGGCGGGGAGGACGGCATGGCCCAGCCCCAGCTCGGCAAGGAGCAGCGCGGTGTCCCAGTCGGCCACGCTCGTGGTCGAGGTGAGACGCACGCCGTGGCGTTCGAGATGCATTTCCAGGTGAACGCGGGACGTGGAGTGCTCGGGCAGTTCGATGTGGCGGATGCCGGCGAGCTCCGCGGGGGTGATCGTCTGCCGGTGGCTCAGCGGATCGGCGACGTGGACCGCGAGCACCCAGGGCAGGTCGCAGGACGAACGTTGCTCCACCCCGTCCATCGGCGGGCCGATCGTCACCCAGGCCAGGTCGACCTCGTGTGACCGGACCGCCTCAAGGCAGCGGCGGCTGGAGTCGGCGGTCACGAACTGCAGGTTGACCTCGGGATGGCCAGCCCGGAACGAGGTCACCCCGGCGGCCATGAAGTGCCGGACCGTGGTGGCGCCGGTGGCGATCCGGATCGTGCCCGCGACGCCCCGGCGAAGGTCGTCCAGCTGCCGCAACGCGCCGTCCAGCCCGGCGATGCCCTCGGCCGCCGCGCGCCGCAGGACCTGGCCCGCCCGCGTCGGCGCGACACCGCGCGGGCGGCGTTCGAGCAGCGTCAGCCCGGTCTCCCGTTCGAGCCGCTTGACGTGCTGGCTGACCGCCGACTGGCTGCACGACAGGCTCCTCGCCACGGCGCTGAGGTTGCGGGCCTCGCACACCGCGACGAACACACGCAGGTCGTCCAGCGTCATGAGCCCAAAGCTAAGCCTTAATCGCCGTGCGGGCAGGCTCCGCCTGACGGACTCAGGCGTCGCGCCGGGTCAGGGCGAAGACCGCGGCGATCAGCGCGAAGGCCGCGTACCCCAGCATCACGGCGAGCGCGAGGACCGGTGGCAGCACAGGGTCGTCGGCCGTGCCCGCGAACTGCGGTGCGAGCCCGGCGGGGAGCAGCGACGCGATGTCCTCGCCCCAGCTCGGGAACACCATGCGCGCCACCGTCGGCAGCACGAACAGCACCGCGCCCACAGCGACGAAGGCTCCCGCCGTCGAACGCAGCACCGCGCCGAACCCGAGCCCGACGACACCGATGACCATGATCGACAGGCCGTTCCCGAACGCGGCGGCCAGGCCCTCGGGCACCGACTCCCATGCCGCGATCGGCGCCGGTCGGTCGCCGGTGATGAGCCCGCCGAGGGCGAACGAGGCGACCGCGATCGTCTGGCCGGAGACGAAGGCGACGGAGGCGACCACGGCCGCCTTGGCCGCGATCAGCCTGCGCCGCCTCGGGACGGCCGCCAGGCTGGTGCGGATCATGCCGGTCGCGTACTCCGAGGTCATCACGAGCGCGCCGAGAGCCGCCAGGCAGAACTGGGTGAACGGCACGGCCAGGATGGCGGGATCGGCGCCGGGGAACGTGGTGCGTTCGGCGGCCGTCGAGCCGTCCCAGTCGGCCGTCATCAACACCGCCACCAGGCCGCCGACGGCCAACGCCACGAGCGGCGAACCGAGGATGTACCGCGTCGAACGGACCGTGCACAGCTTGCGCCACTCGGCCGAGATCGCAGTGTTCATCGGCTGACTCCTTCGGCCCGGTATTCGACGGTCTCTCCGGTCAACTGCAAGAACACCTCTTCGAGCGAGGCGCTGCGCGGCGTGAGTTCGTGGAGGGGGACGCCATGGGCGAAGGCCAGGTCGCCGATCTCTGTCGCGTCCAGGCCTGCGACGACCAGTTCGCCGGACATCTGCGCGACCGTCGCGCCGGCGGCGGTGAGGGCTGCGGCGAGGGCGGTCGTACGGGGCGAACGTACGAGCACGTCACGCTTGAACCGCGCTGACAGGTCCGCCATGGACGTCTCGGCGATCAGCCGCCCCCGCCCGACGACCAGGAGGTGGTCCGCGGTCAGGGCCATCTCGCTCATGAGGTGGCTGGAGACCAGGACCGTGCGGCCCTCGGCCGCGAGTGCCCGCATGAGTTCGCGGATCCACCGGATGCCCTCGGGGTCGAGCCCGTTGATCGGTTCGTCGAAGAGCAGCACGGCCGGGTCGCCGAGGATCGCCGCCGCGACTCCGAGTCGTTGCCGCATGCCCAGCGAGTACCCGCCGACGCGGCGCCGTGCAGCAGAGCCCAGCCCGACCCGTTCGAGCACCTCAAGGACCCTCGCGCGGCCGATGCCGTTGCTGCGGGCCAGCCAGTCCAGGTGGTCGAACGCGGTCCGCCCGCTGTGCACCGCACCCGCGTCCAGCAGCGCGCCGACCTCGTGGAGGGGCCGCTCGATGGCCTGGTAGCGGCGGCCGTTCACCAGTGCCTCACCGGAGTCCGCCAGGTCCAGGCCCATGATGGCGCGCATCGTCGTCGACTTGCCGGCCCCGTTCGGCCCGAGGAATCCCGTCACCCGTCCGGGCCGTACGACGAACGACAACCCGTCGACGGCTGTGACACGCCCATGGCGTTTGGTCAGCTCACGTACTTCGATCATGCCGACCACGATCGCCGTCGGCGCACGACCGGCACATCAGCCCACGATGGACATTCGCGGCGTCCTCTCCGGGATGACGGCTCAGCGGGTGGAGGCGAGGCCCGACTCGTACGCGATGATCACCAGCTGCGCGCGGTCGCGGGCGCCGAGCTTGGCGAGCAGGCGTCCCACGTAGGTCTTGACCGTCGCCAGGCTGAGGTGCAGGTGCTCGGCGATCTCGGTGTTGGACAGGCCGCGGGCGATCAGCGTCAGGACCTCCCGTTCGCGCTCGGTCACGCCCTCGAGCGTGCGGGGGAGCGGCCGGGCGGGTTCCGGGCGCGCGGCGAACTCCTCGATGAGCCGCCGGGTGACGGTGGGCGCCAGCAGGGCCTCACCGGCCGCGACGACCCGGATGGCGTCCAGCAGATCGCCGGGTGGAGTGTCCTTGAGCAGGAAGCCACTGGCCCCCGCGCGCAGTGCCGAGAAAACGTACGCGTCGAGGTCGAACATCGTCAGCATGAGGACCCGTACGCCCGCGGTCGCGGGCGCCTCGCGGATCCGGCGGGTGGCCTCGATGCCGTCCATCCCCGGCATCCGTACGTCCATCAGCACCACATCGGGCACCACCGCCCGAGACAGTTCGACGGCCTCGGCTCCGTCCGCCGCCTCGCCGACGACCGACAGGCCGGGCGAGGTCTCGATGAGGGCCCGGAAACTACCGCGCAGGAGCGCCTGGTCGTCTGCGACCAGCACGCGAATCGCCGCCACGCTCACGCGGTGTCCCGGTCCTGGTGGGGGAGGGTGGCGGTCACGGTGAAGCCGCCATCGGGGCGCGGAGCGGCGGTGAAGACCCCGCCGTACATCGCGACCCGCTCGCGCATGCCGACGAGCCCGTGGCCGCCGCCATCCGGGCGGACCGCCGGGACGACCGTGCCGTCATTGGTCACCTCGATCCTCACCTCCGTCGCTGCCCTCATGATCGTTACCTGACAGTGCGCGGGGGCCGCGTGCTTGACCACGTTGGTCACGGCCTCCTGCACGATCCGGTACGCCGTGAGCTGGACGGCCTCGGGAAGATCGTAGGCGTCGTCGATCGTGAGCTCGACCCGGACTCCCGCCGCCGCCACGCGTTCGGCCAGCTCGGGCAGGGCGGCGACGCCCGGGGACGGCGCCAGGCCGCTCTCGTCCGGTTCGCGCAGGACGCCCAGGAGGCGGCGCATCTCGGTGAGTGCGCCCTTGCTGGTCGCCTCGATGACGCGCAGGGCCTCGCGCGCCTCTTCCGGGCGGTCGTCGGCGATGTGGTTGGCGATCGAGGCCTTCACCGCGATCAACCCCATGCCGTGGGTGACGACGTCGTGCAGCTCGCGTGCGATCCGGAGCCGTTCGTCCACGAGGATCTGGTGCGCGCGGTCGCGTTCGGCCTGGAGCGCCGTGAGCCTGCGGCCGCGCACCGTACGGCCGGCGAGCCAGGTGCCGCCGAGCAGCAGCCAGGCAGCCGCGGTGCCCCAGGCGGCGGCGACCCAGCCGTGGTACGGGTCGGCGGCGACCGCCACCGGCGCGCCCGCCAGGCAGATCGCGAGGGCGCGCAGTGACCGCCGAGGCGCTTCCGTGACGGCGACGGTGTAGAGCGCGAGGGCCACTGCGACATAGGCGCCCCACAACGCGCCGGTGACGTACGCGATGATCCAGACGGCCAGCGCGGCGACGAGCGCCTGGTAAGGCCACCGCCGGCGCACCGCGACCGTGGCGGCGAGCACGGTGGCGGTGAGGCAGGCCGCCACGAAGGCGAATGCGAAGTCCGGCCGGTCCTTGAGCAGGTTGCCCGCGATCTGGATCTGTACGAACCCCAGCAGGACCGCGACCAGGACGTCCAGGCCGACCAGCAGGCGGGTACGGGCGATCTTCACGTGCGCACGCTATCCGGGGGCGCGGCGCCGCACATCCGACCACCGTGGATCATCCTCAGGGAGGATCGCGGCCTGGATGTTCTTCGGCGTTACCCTTCGGCCGTGCCGAGGTGGCGGACGACGCTCACCTTGAAGTAGGTCGGCCCGCCTCCCAGCTTGGCGCGGTGGGAGACGATCCAGACGTCCTCGCCCACCTGGTAGACGTCGCGCCGCATCCGCAGACCGGCCAGTTGCGGCCGATGGACGAACGCCAGGTCCTCTGCGGCCTCGCGTGCCCGGCCGAGATCGTCCCCGGCGGGCATCACCAGCGAGACATGCCACTCGCCGTTGGAGCCCTTCCGCTCCTCGACCAGCAACGCCCAGGTGCCCTCGCTCATCATGCCTCTGGGGTCGGCGGGGCCGGCTGGCAGCGAGGGCACCAGTAGGTCACCCGGTTGCCGAAGTCGGACGCCTGGTCCGCCCGCTGGATTCGGCTGCGGCAGCGGCGGCAGGGGCGGCCCGCGCGTCCGTAGACCCAGTGTTCGTGGCCGCGCCGCAGATCGCCCGTGGTGATGTGGCCGTGCCGCTCCTTGTTGGCCACGAGGAGCCGGTGGGCCAGCTCGGCCATCGCGGACAGGTCGGTGACATCCCGGATCGGGGTCCACGGGTGAACGCCGCGCAGGAAGAGGATCTCTGCCTTGTAGACGTTTCCGATGCCGGCCAGTCTCGTCTGGTCGAGAAGCGCCTCGCCGATGGCCCGGTCGGGCTGCTCGCACAGGCGGCGCACAGCCTCGGAGGGGTTCCAGTCCGGGCCGAGCAGATCAGGGCCGAGATGCCCCACGGCCCGTCCCTCGTCGGACGTACGGAGCAGTTCGAGGATGCCGAGGGAGTAGCCGAGCGCCTGCCATTCGGCGTTGGCCAGGATCACCCGGATGCGATGGTCGGAAGGCGGAGCGCCGGGCCGGCGGATCCGCCACGAGCCCTCCATGAGCAGGTGGCTGTGCACGGTGAGGCCGCCGCCGACCCGGATCAGCAGATGTTTGCCGCGAGCGAGGACCCCCAGGACGGGCCGCCCGCGCAGATCGGTGGTGGCCAGCTTGGGGACGCGGAAGTCGCTGCGCGTCAGCGGCCGCCCGGTGAGCGCCTCGTCCAGGCGCCGGGCGGTCAGCCAGACGACATCGCCTTCCGGCACGTCAGCTGTCCCGTCCTGTCAGATGAAGGAAGGGCTTTCCCAGGCCGAGGGGTCCTCGGTGAGCTTCTTCACGAATGCGGGTAGTTCGCCCGTCGCGATGTGGGCGAGTGAGACCTGTTCGAGGATGGCGCGTTCGCTGGCGCGCAGCGCGATCCACAACTCCTGGAGCGAGCGCGCGGGCCCCTCGTACCCGACGTGCTCGGGGCGTTCGCCACGGACGCCCAGCAGCGGGCCGTCGATGGCGCGGATGATGTCGGCCATGGAGATCTGTTCAGCCGGCCTGGCCAGCCAGTAGCCACCTTCGGGGCCACGCTGGCTCCGGACGAGTCCGGACCGGCGGAGCTGGCCGAGGATGTTCTCGAGGAACTTGGGCGGGATCTGCTGCGCCTCGGCGAGCTGGACGGCGGTCACCGGATGACTCCCGGCCACCGCCAGCTCCGCGGCGGCACGCAGCGCGTAGTCAACCCGGGCGGACAATCGCATGAACGTATTATCCCTTGCCGATCGGACTGGTTGGGCTTACCGGGGGGCTGGTCCACGCTCTGTCCCGGTTCTCGGTATGCACACCGAACCGTTTCCGGGCGAATTTCGCAAGCACCCGGGACTTTGGGACGGATGCGTCTCCCCTAGAGGTCTGACGGCAAATCATCCCTGTGGTGGATGACGATACGCCTGTTTCTTCAGGACCATAGAGGTCATAGGGGGCCACGTGGATGCGGTGACACACCGCGGAACGGGGAATGACGATGACACCGACGGCACGATGGGCGGCCGCACAGCGGCGCAAGCGCCAGATCATCAGCCAGACCGTCCGGGATCGCGCCCTGCAGGACCCGAGGCGCCAGGCCGGCCACCGACCCGCCAAGGCCGAAGACCGGCCAGTGGCCGCCTGACCGAACCCGCCGACCAGCTATAACCCGCCAGGCAGTAATGAACCGCCAAACAGCAGTAACGCTCAAACAGCAGTAACCCGCCTGATCAACGCCTCCGCGCTCCCCCGCGGAGGCGTTTCGCGTTCCTGGGTCAGGATCCAGGGGGTGAGGAGAAGACCTCGTCGCGGGCCTTTTCCATGGCGGCGTGGAGTGCGCCTCGGAGGACGGCGTTGCCCTCCACACCGGTCACGGCGATCGTGGGAGTGGTCGGGCAGATGCGGCTGACGGCGCGGGTTATGCGGGTGGCCAGGGGCTCGCCGCCGGCGCGGCCCAGCTGGCCCGCCAGAACGACCAGGCCCGGGTCGAGGACGATGTTGACCGACGTGACGCCGTACGAGATGCGGTTGGCGAGCTCGTCCAGGAACGATCCGCCGCGTTCCTCATCGAGAGCGGCGGCCCGTACGCACTCGACGGCGGTGGGCTCGGTGAAGCCGTGCGTGTGGGCGAGGCCGCGGACGGCGTCGGCGCCGACCAGCGAGCCGTAACCGCCGGCCAGCGCCGGGATGCCCCAGGTGGTCGACTCGGTGAAGCCCTCGTCGGCCGGGTCGCGGCGGACGTCGCCGGACGGGAGGGGCGCGCCGGGCACGGGCAGGTAGCCGATCTCGCCCGCGCCGCCGGACCGGCCGCGGTGGAGCCGGCCGCCGAGCATGACCGACAGGCCCATACCGCGGTCGAGCCACATCAGGGCGAAGTCCTCGTCATCCTTGGCCACGCCGTACGCGCGTTCGGCGATGGCGGCGAGGTTCACGTCGTTCTCTATGATCACCGGGCGGCGGAGGTCGGTCTTCAGCCCGGCGAGAACGCCCTCGTGCCAGGACGGCAGGTCGAACGAGAACTGCACGTCACCGGTGCGCGGGTCGACGACGCCGGGAGTGCCGATGACGAAGGCGTTCAGGCGGGAGAGCGCGACCTTGGCGGATCGGCAGGCCTTCACGACGGCGTTGTGAACGGTCTTGACGGGATCGTCCGCGCCGTTCGGGTCGACGGTGACCTGGGCCACGATGCTGCCCGTGATGTCCGCGACGCCCGCGGTGACCCCGTCGGGGCCCACCTCCAGGCCCGCCACGTACGCGCTCGACGGCACCACCGCGTAGAGCGCCGCGTTCGGCCCCCTGCCGCCCGCCTGCTCCCCGACGACCTCGACCAGGCCGCGCTCCTCGAGCCGGGAGAGCAGCTGGGAGGCCGTGACCTTGGAAAGCCCGGTGTGCTCGCCGATCTGTGCGCGGGTCAGTGGTCCCTGGCCGACCAGCAGGTCCAGCGCGGCGCGGTCGTTCAGTTCGCGCAGCAGCCGCGGTGTCCCCGGTCGTCTCGGCATGCTGGACCCCTCAAAGTCTCAATCCGCTAACAGGCGGTTTTGTTTAGGAAAGTTTCTTGTTAGTTTACGCCCAAGCGCCTCGGCAGCCCAGACCGGGTGATGAGACGCACATCGAGCGCCGACTGGCGAGCAGGGCGTCCCGCGGCCGGTGCGAGCAAGTGTCGGGCATGGCTGGACCCTAAAGGGTCCAGGCCCGATCCATAGCCCCGACGGTCGGGGATGCACTCACGGCGATGCCATGCTGGAAAGGAAAATCCCAGTGAAGTACACCAAGGTTGCGGCCGTAGCGGCCGCGATCGCCCTGGCCGCCACGGCCTGCGGCGGCGGCGATGACAAGGCCGACAGCGGGGCGGCCAAGGCCCCGGCGCAGCTCAAGGTCTGGATGATGGGTGATGGCACGCCCGAGCAGACCAAGTTCCTCGACGGAGTCGAGACCGACTTCAAGGCCAAGCACCCGGGTACGGACGTCGTGATCAAGTACGTGCCGTGGGCGCAGGTCGCCACCACGTTCCAGAAGGCCGCCGCCGGCGGGGAGGGCCCGGACGTCACCGAGCTCGGCAACACCGACGTCCAGTCGCACATCGAGCAGGGCAGCCTGGCCGACGTCACCGACCTGTACGGCAAGTGGGCCGACGGCAAGACCCTCAACAAGACCGCGCTGGAGAACGACCAGTCGGACGGCAAGACCTACGCGGTGCCGTGGTACGGCGGCGTCCGCGGCGTGTGGTTCCGCAAGGACTGGTTCGACGAGCTGGGCATCCAGCAGCCCAAGACGTGGGCCGACCTGAGCGCCGCCGCCAAGAAGATCCAGGACGCCAAGAAGGTGCCGGGCATCGGCGTGCCGAGCGACCAGACCAACGCCCTCCTCAGCTTCATCTGGGGTAACGGCGGCGACGTGGCCGCCAAGGAGGGCGACAAGTTCGTCGGCAAGCTCGACCAGCCGCAGGTCAAGGAGGCCGTCGACTTCTACGCCGGTCTGGTGACCAAGGACAAGGTCGCCTCCGCCAAGTACGTCGGCAAGAACGAGCTCGAAGGCCCGCAGCGCGACTTCGCCCTCGGCAAGCTCGGCATGTACTTCGACGGCAGCTGGGCGTTCAAGGAGATGAAGAAGATCTCCGAGAAGGACGCCGGCAAGTGGGCCGTCTTCCCGATCCCGACCAAGGCCGGCGGCAACGCGCCCGTCATGGCCGGCGGCTCGGACCTGGCCGTCTGGAAGGACAGCAAGGCCAAGGACGCGGCGTTCGACTACATCACCGTGCTCAACAACGCCAAGAACGCGCAGGCCTGGGCGGACTACAGCGGCTTCTCGTCGATGCGCTCGGACGTGAAGTTCACCGACCCGAAGCTGGCGATCTTCACCGACATCGCGGGCAACACCAAGTTCCCGCCGATCAGCGCCGGCTGGGGCGAGTTCGAGCAGGCCAAGAAGGTCCTGCCGAACGCGGTCAAGGCCATCATGCAGGGTAAGTCCTCGGACGGCGAGCTGAAGAAGGCCAACGAGCAGGCCAACACCCTGCTCAACGTGTCGTAGGACGCCTGAACTCTCGGGGGTCTTCGAGACCTCACCCGGCCGGAGGCCCCCGAGATCCCAGCCGCGCGCACCCTTCGTTCTTCGTCCTCGCTCGCTGTCGCAGGACCCGCCCAACCCCGGCTGATCGGACTGAGTCCATGCTCGACACCGCCCCCGTGGTTCGGAAGAACCCGGGTCGGAAGACCACCGGCACGGCAGGCCGGCCGCGCCGCCGTCCCCGCTTCGGGCCGTATCTGCTGATCGCCCCGACGCTGGTCGTCATCGCCCTCCTGATGTTCTGGCCGATGATCCAGATCGGGATCATGTCGTTCCAGAAGGTCGGCAACCGCCAGCTCCGCGGCGAGCCCGCCGAGCAGGTGGGCACCGAGAACTACGACAAGATCTTCAGCGATCCGTTCTTCTGGCAGACCCTGAAGCACACCGTGCTGTTCGCGGTGGTCGCGGTCTCCTTGACGCTGGTCGTCGGCACCTTGATCGGGCTGCTGCTGCACCAGCTCGGCAAGCGCATGTCGAGTTTCGTGGCGGGCGGCGTGATGGTCGCGTGGGCCACCCCGCCGGTGACCGCGGCGATCATCTTCTCCTGGTTGTTCGGCACGACCGGCGGCCTGGTCAACTGGACGCTCGATCTGCTGCCGGACTGGCTCGTCGGCGGCGGCTGGAACGACTTCAACTGGTTCGGCACGCCGCTGTCGACCTACACGGTGCTGACGATCTGCGTGGTGTGGCAGGCCTGCCCGTTCATCGCGGTGTCGGTGCTCGCGGGGCTGAAGAGCGTGCCGGGGGAGCTGTACGAGGCGGCGCGGGTGGACGGCTCGGGGCCCTGGCGCTCGTTCTGGAGCATCACGTTCCCGATCCTCAAGCCCATCTTCATGGTCCTGCTGGTCATGTCGATCATCTGGGACTTCAAGGTCTTCACCCAGCTGTTCGTGATGGCCGGGATGGCCAACCGTGACTCCTTCAACCTGTCGCTGTACGCCTACTCCGAGGCGTTCGGGTCGCTCAATCCCAAGCTCGGCATGGGCTCGGCGATCGCGATGGTGCTCACGGTGATCCTGCTCATCGTCACGGCCCTGTACGTGCGGGTCATGGTTCGACAGGGAGAGACGAAATGAGCCGCGCGCGCCGTATTCGCGTCTTCCGCAAGGGCGCCCTCAACGCCGCAGGGATCGTGGTCTTCCTGCTCGCGGTGTTCCCCGTCTTCTGGATGGCGTCCACCGCGTTCAAGCCCAACACCGAGATCTTCAGCAGCACGCCCAAGCCGCTGCCGTCGAACCCGACGCTCGACCACTTCGACCTGGTGCTGAACGGCGGCATCGCGGAGACGTCGTTCTGGGTGTACTTCCGCAACAGCGCGGTGCTCGCCCTCGTCACGGTGCTGGTCTCCGGCCTGCTGGCGCTGCTGGCGGCCACCGCCGTGGCGCGCTTCCGGTTCCGGTTCCGCACCACGTTCCTGATCATGCTGCTGGTCGTGCAGATGGTCCCGTGTGAGGCGCTGGTCATCTCGCTCTTCCTGAACCTCAAGCAGTTCGGTCTGCTCAACAGCCTGCCCGGGCTCGTGATCGTCTACGTCGGCTTCGCCGTGCCGTTCGCGATCTGGATGTTGCGCGGCTTCGTCGCCGCCGTGCCCAAGGAGCTGGAGGAGGCCGCGGCCATCGACGGCGCGAGCCCGATCCGCACCTTCTTCACGGTCCTGCTGCCGCTGGTGGCGCCGGGCCTGGTGGCCACGAGCATCTTCTCCTTCATCACCGCCTGGAACGAGTTCATCTTCGCGTTCACGTTCCTGGACGACCAAGACAAGTACACCTTGCCGATCATGCTGCAGTTCTTCTTCGGCCGCAGCGGCAACGCCTGGGGGCCCATCATGGCAGCGTCCACGCTGCTCACCATTCCCGTGATCATCTTCTTCCTCCTGGTCCAGCGCCGCATGGTGTCGGGCCTGACCGCCGGGGCGGTGAAGGGATGAGCGACGGCTCGATCGAACGGCTGGCCCGCGGGACCCTCCTCCCGTCGTTCCCGGGAGCGAGCGCGCCGCGCTGGCTGCAGGACGAGCTGGAGCGGGGCCTCGGCGGGGTCACCCTCTTCGCCTTGATCGGCAACGTGCCCAGCCCCGAGGCGCTCGCCGGGCTCACCGCCGAGATGCGCAAGGCCGCCGACCCGATCATCACGATCGACGAGGAGGGCGGCGACGTCACCCGCCTCGGCGGGCATCTGACCGGCTCCCCGTACCCGGGGAACGCGGCGCTCGGCGCGGTGGACGACCCCGAGCTCACCCGGCGGGTCTACCGTTCGCTGGGCGCCGAGCTCGCCGAGGTCGGCGTGAACCTCAACTTCGCGCCCACCGTGGACGTCAACACCGCCGCCGACAACCCGGTGATCGGCACCCGCTCGTTCGGTTCCGACCCCGAGCTGGTGGCCCGGCACGCCGTCGCCTCCGTGATCGGTACCCAGGAGGCGGGGGTCGCGGCCTGCGCCAAGCACTTCCCGGGTCATGGCGCGACCGTCGAGGACTCCCACCTCGGCGTGCCCATCGTGGACGCCGACCTGGAGCTCCTCGACCGCCGCGACCTCCTCCCGTTCCGCGGCGCGATCCAGGCCGGCACCCAGGCGGTCATGACCGGCCACCTCAATCTGCCGTCGATCACCAAGGGCGTCCCGTCCACGCTCTCGCGGGCCGCGATCACCGGGCTCCTGCGTGAGCACCTCGGCTACCAGGGCGTCATCGTGACCGACGCGCTCGACATGCAGGGTGCGAGCGGCGCCATCGGCATCCCCGAGGCCTCCGTGCGGGCCCTGCTGGCCGGCGCGGACCTTCTCTGCCTGGGTCCGAACGAGCACCAGGAAAGCCTGCAAGCCGTACTCGCCGCCATCGGGAACGCCGTACGCGCGGGACGCCTGCCGCTGGAACGCCTCCACGACGCCGCCGAACGTACTCGCCGGATGAAGGAGTGGCTGGCCGACCCAAGCCCCGCAGTCGTGGACCGCGCCGCGGGCATCGAGGCCGCGCGCCGGGCCGTCCACATCACCGGAGAGTTCCCCGGCCTCCTCCCTGGTCTGTCGACCGGGCCGCTCGTGGTGGAGCTGGCGTCCACAGGCAACATCGCGGTCGGTCCGACACCGTGGGGCCTGAGCCCCTGGGCCCTCGACACCGTCCGCGCCGAGGGCGTCCCCGGCGAGGCGGCCTCCCTGCTGGAACGTGCCACCGGCCGTGGTCTCGTGGTCGTCCTGCGTGACGCGCACCGCCACGCGGGCCAGCGGGCCCTCACCACCGCCCTCCTCCGGTCCCGCCCCGACGCGATCGTGGTCGAGATGGGCCTTCCCGTCTGGATCCCTGAAGGAGCCGTCCACGTAGCCACCTACGGCGCCGCCGCCGCCAACGCCCAAGCCGCCGCCGAACTCCTGGGCCTGACCCCCACCCCCTAGCAACACCCCAGGTCGGGCCATTAAATGTGCCAATTGCCTTGACGGTGGTTACCAATGGGGCAGAAAGTACAGCTGACACTTTGTGGGGCGAATGGCGCAAGGAGTTCGACATGGCGGTTGGAGTGAGTCTCGGAGGATGGCCGCCTCATGGTCGTCATGCTCTAGGTCGTCATGCTCTTGGTAGTCGTGGCCATGCGTGCGGTCCCGGGGGTCGGCTGGCCGAGCCGGTGAGCTGACGTGGGAACGCGTCGTGAGCGGCTGCAGACCCGGTCGTTCCTCGAACGCAGATTCATTCTGGCGTTCGGCGTCGCGGCGGTCTTCGCGGGGTTTGTGCTGCGGGGACTCCCCAGCCTGGTCGGGGCGGCTGAGGGCCAACCACCGCCGCAGGCACGCGCGCTCCTTCCCAGCGATCGGACCGGCACCCCGTCTCCCACGCCCACATTTGTGCCGCCTCCGGCGCCGGTGGTCCCGGGTCCGCCGCGCCAGACCAGCCCGACTCCCACTGCCACTCCGACTCCCACGCGGACCGTTCCACAGACTCGGGTGAATGTGGAGTTCCCGGAGCCTGGCCAGGCACTTCACGAGGACCGCGATTTCGTGGTCGGCGGTACCATCCGGGACCTTGGCGACGCTGATCTGCGCATTTTCATCTTCTCCGAGGAGCGCGACAGGTTCTACCTGGCCGACTATCGGGCGGAACGGATCGACGACGGGCAGTGGGAGATCCAGTCCACCGGCATCGGCACCGAATGGGGCGGACGGGGCGATCCCTACCTCGTCCAGGTCGTCCAAGCCGATGAGCGGTGCCGGAAGACCCTGGCCGGTCTGGAGCTGGGGAACGACAACTATCCGACCTTCGACGCCCTCCCGGAGGGCTGCCGGGTCGTCACTCAGGTACGCGTGGTCGAAGGGGCCTGACCCGTACCGCCGGAGACGCGCGGACGACGCTCGACCTGCGATCATCATGGGGAACGAGAAGATGCGGCCGCCCGTTTGGCTCATCGTGACCCAAGAGATCGGAGAAGCTCGTCATGGCGCTGCGTGACCGGTTCCGGCGCCTGGTGCAGAAGCCCGGGACCATCGATCTGGCGCCCTATCGCGCCCTGGTCACCGAGGCCTCTACACGAGAAGCCCGACTCCGCGATCTCTCTGACGCAGAGCTGACCGCCGCCGCCCTTGCCCTCCGCCCCGCCCATCTCCAAAGCCACGATGAGCCTGACCGCGATGACCCCGACCGCACTGCGGAGCCCCGCCGCACCCCCGAGGCTGGTCTTGGCGCGGAGACCCGGCGCGCCACTGACGTGGGTGAGGAGTTCGATCTCGCGGAGTTGTGCGCGGCCGGCCGGGAGGCGGCACGGCGGGCGTTGGGGGAACGGCCGTTCGACGTGCAACTCCTCGGCACGCTCGGCCTGCTGTCCGGTCACATCGTCGAGATGGCCACGGGCGAGGGCAAGACCCTTGCCGGTGCGTTGGCCGCCGCCGGGCATGCGTTGCGCGGCAGGCGTGTGCACGTGATGTCGGTCAACGACTACCTGGCGCGCCGGGACGCCGAGTGGATGGGCCCGCTCTACGAGCTCCTGGGCGTCTCCGTCGGCTGGGTCGGCCAGTCCTCCACTCCTGAGGAGCGCCGGAAGGCCTATGCCGCCGACGTCACGTACGCGCCGGTGAGCGAGGTCGGCTTCGATCTTCTGCGGGACAGGCTGGCCACGACCACGGACGAGCTGGTCCTGCCCGAGCCCGAGGTCGTACTGATCGACGAGGCCGATTCGGTCCTGGTCGACGAGGCGATGGTGCCCCTCGTTCTGGCGGGCGCGTCCGAACACGACCCGGCCGATCCCGTGTACGCCGACCTGGTGAGGCGCCTGCGGCCGGGCCAGCACTACGCGACCGACGAGGAGGGCCGCAACGTCCAGCTGACCTCGGCCGGAGCCCGCGCGGTGGAACGGGAGCTGGGCGGGATCGACCTCTACTCGCCCGGCAACACCGACACGCTCGTCGCGGTCAACGTCGCGCTGCACGCCCAGGTGCTGCTCCAACGCGACGTCGACTACATCGTCCGCGAGGGCGCCGTGAAGTTGATCAGCTCCTCGCGCGGCCGGGTGGCCCTGCTCCAGCGCTGGCCGGACGGGCTGCAGGCCGCCGTGGAGGCCAAGGAGGCCCTGGAGACCTCCGCGAGCGGCGAGATCCTCGACTCGATCACCGTTCAGGAGCTCATCGGCCGTTATCCGACCCGCTGCGGGATGACGGGTACGGCGCTCGCGGTCGCGGGGCAGCTGCGCGAGTTCTACGGCCTGGAGATCGCGGTGATCCCGCCGAACCGGCCCTGCGTCCGCGTCGACGAACCCGACCGGCTGTACGCCACGTTCACCGACAAGGAAGTGGCGATCACCGAGGAGATCGCCGGCGCGCACGCCACCGGCCGCCCCGTTCTCGTCGGGACGCTGGACGTCGCGGAGTCAGAACGCCTCGCGCGCCGTCTCGAACGCGCGGGCCTGACCTGCGTCGTCCTCAACGCCAAGAACGACGCCGAAGAGGCCGCCATCATCGCCGAGGCGGGCGTGGCGGGAGCGATCACCGTCTCGACCCAGATGGCCGGCCGCGGCACCGACATCCGCCTGGGCGGAACCTCCGAGACCGACGCCGAACGCGTGGTCGAGCTGGGTGGGCTCCTGGTGATCGGCACAGGCCGCTACCACAGCAGCCGCCTGGACGATCAGCTGCGCGGCCGCGCGGGCCGTCAGGGCGACCCCGGCGGCTCGGTGTTCTTCACCAGCCTTGAGGACGACCTGGTCACGCAGTACGCCCCCGACGAGGAGTCCAACGCCACGCCCGCGTCCGATGGCCGTCTCGATGACAAGAACGCCCAATGGATCGTCGGCCACGCACAGCGCGTCGCGGAAGGCGTCGAGGTGGAGATCCACCGCAACACCTGGCGTTACAACCAGCTGATCGGCCTCCAGCGCCGTGCGGTCCTCGCCGAGCGCAGCCAGCTGCTGCGCGGCGACCACGCCGACCGCCTCATGGCCGAACGCCGCACCGCCCACCACGCCGAGCTCGTCAAGATCGCGGGCGAGGAGGCGGTCGCCGAAGCCGCACGCCAGGTCGCCCTCTTCCACCTCGACCGCTGCTGGACCGAGCACCTCGCCTATCTGGCCGACCTGCGCGAGGGCATCCACCTGCGCTCACTCGGCCGCGGCCTGGACCCGCTGGCCGAGTTCAACCGGGAGGCCGTCCCCGCAGGCAAGAAGCTCCTGGGCCGCGCCGTCGAACGAGCCGTCGACACGTTCGAGACCCTCACCGCCACCCCGGACGGCATCGACCTGACCGCCGCGGGCCTGCAACGGCCCTCCGCGACCTGGACCTACCTGGTCCACGACAACCCGTTCGGCTCCCTGGACGAACGCGCCCTCCGCGGCCTGATCGCCATGTTCCGCCGCAAGTCCCGCCGCCCCTGACCGCAGCAGGTCAGCAGACCGTGGCAGGTCAGCTGAGCGTGGCAGGTCAGCTGAGCGTGGCAGGCCAGCTGAGCGTGGCAGGTCAGCACATCGTGGCAGGCCAGCGACCGTGGCAGGCGAGCTGAGCGGGGCCGGGGAGCGGACCGTGGCTGGGCAGTGGACCGTGGCGGGCGAGCTGAGCGTGGCCGGGGCAGCGGATCGTGGCAGGGAAGCTGAGCGTGGCGGGGAAGCTGAGCGTGGCAGGCGAGCAGACCGTGGCAGGGCAGCTGAGCGTGCCGTGGCGGGGGAGCACACACAAGATCTCGCCCTAAGTGGCGGGGTGGGGGAGCAGGGCGTCTGCCGCTTCGCGGGCGAGGGCGGCGGCGTTCTGCTGGCCGGCGACGCTGAACGTCACGACGGCGCCCTCATGGAGGATCATGAGCTTGTCTGCCAAGGACTCGTTCACGCCGGCCTCGCGTGCAAGCTCGGCGTAGAGGGTGCGAAGCCATGCCTTCTGATCGGCGGCGGCGCGATGGCCCGGGTGGGCGTGGTCGGGTAGTTCGGCGAGGGCGTTCACCATCGCGCAGCCCCGGGCGCTCTCGGTGCGCAGCCAGTCGCCGAGTGCGTCGAACGTGGCGAGGATGCGCTCGCGAGCGCCGCCGGCGTTCTCGATACGGCTGGTCAGGTAGGCGCGCCAGCGTTCATCTCGAGCGCGCAGGTAGGCGAGAACGAGTGCCTCCTTCGACCCGAACCGGTCGTACACGGTCTTCTTGGTGACGCCCGCCTCGGCGGCGATCAACTCCATGCCTACGGCGCCAATGCCCCGTTCATAGAAGAGTTCGCTGGCTACATCGAGCACCCGTCTACCAGCGGGCGTGAGTGGTCTGCTGACGGTCGGCATGAGGCCTCCTCTGTATACGTCAAGTATACATACCGGTATAGCTACAGTAGGTATACCGGTATGTATACCTAAGGAGACCCATGTCAGACCGCCGCATCGATCTCCTGCTCGCCGCGGGCTTCGTGATCGCGTGGAGTTCGGGCTTCATCGGCGCCGAGCTCGGTACCCGCACCGCCGCAGCGTCCTCCCTGCTCGCCTGGCGCTTCATCATCGCGTTCGCCGTGCTGGCCCTCTGGATGCTCTGGCGCCGCCGCCGCGTTCCGCCGCGCGAACTCGCCCTGCACCTGGTCATCGGCGGCCTCGGCCAGGTCGGCTATCTGTACGGGGTGTTCGCCGCCGTGGAGCACGGGGTCTCCTCGGGAACGACTGCCCTGATCTGCGCACTCCAGCCCATCGTCGCGGTGACGCTGGCCGTGCCCCTCTTGGGTGAGTCGGTCAGCAGGCGCCAGATCGCCGGCTTCGTGATCGGCCTCGCCGGCGTGGCCTTGGTGGTCAGTGCCGATCTCGGTATATCCCGCGCTCCGCTTCCCGCGTACCTGCTCCCGGTCGCGGCGATGCTCTCCCTGGTCGCGGCCACCCTCATCGAACGCCGCACCCGGCCACGGGCGACCCTCATCGACGCCCTCACCATCCAGGCAGGTATCAGCGCGCTGCTCTTCAGTGCACTGGCCACCGCGACCGGGACGCTCACACCACCCGCCGACGCCACGTTCTGGATCGCGATCGCCATCCTGGTCGTGGCGGCGATGTTCGGTGGTTACGGCCTCTACTGGATCAACTTGGCCCGTACCGGCGTAGCCCGCGTCTCTGGCCTCCTCTATCTGACGCCTCCGGCAACGATGGCCTGGTCATGGCTGATGTTCGGCACGACCATGACTCCGCTGTCCCTGGCCGGAGTGGGAGTCTGCGCCCTGGCCGTACTCCTGATCCGAGCCAAACCTCCAACTCGCTCCCACCCCTCAAAATCCACCGCCAACGTGATGGCCGGATCCGGTCCCTAGTTTTGTAACACACTCGTGCTATTTTGTTTATGGCACGAGTGTGTTACAAAACATCCAAGGGAGTGGATCATGACCGCGTCGCGACCCGTACGGCTGCTCGCTCCGCTGGGAGCGGCAGTGCTCCTGCCGGTCGGCCTCGGCTTCGTCGCACTGGCCTCACTGCAGGCGGACGAAGGCGGCTACTTCAGCACGTCCGAGCATCGCTTCACCACGACCGCTACGGCGCTGAAGACCGACGAGATCGACGTCGGCTCCTCCTCGGCGCACGCCGCCAACCCGTCGCCCGACATCGGCGAAGTCGCCCGCGTGCGCATCGTGGCTGCCCCCGCCGACCCGAACGTCCCACTGTTCGTAGGGATCGGGCCCAAGGAAGAGGTCGAGAGATATCTGCGGGGCAGCGCGTACGACGACTTCGTCTCAGCAAAGCTGAAGCCGTTCCAGGCGAACTTCAAACGCGTGAGCGGGGCCGCACGCCCTGCTCCTCCCACGAGCCGCACGTTCTGGGTGGCATCATCCGCCGGAACCGGCACGCGCACCATGAAGTGGGACAAGACTCAGGGCGCCTGGTCCGTCGTCGTCATGCGCATGGACGGCAAGCCCAACGTGGACGCCACGGTCTCGATGGGCCTGCGCTTCGGTTTCCTCGTTCCGCTGGGACCCGCGTTCCTGATCGGTGGGGGATTGCTCGCCACGTTCACCATCCTGTCCAGGCGCAGGCCAATGCAGAACGCGCCACGTCAGGAGGAACGCGATCACCAGGACCCCGAAAGTGACATCAAGACAAAGGCCATGACAACAAAGGCCATGACTCTGTTTGGGGGCTAGGCGCGGAGGCGGAGGCCTCTTGGGGTGGGATGGAAGCCGGCGGCTTCGAGGGCGGCGGCCAAGGGGGAGTCGTTGATGGACTCGCCGTCGGCTCGTTCGACGGTGAGTTTGCCCAGGGCGCCTTCGCGGACGGCCAGGGCGAGGGCGTCTACGGCGGGTTGGAGGACTTCGAGGTCGTCGTTCCAGGTGAGGAGGGTCTTGCCGCCGCGTTCGACGTAGAGGGCCAAGCGGCCTTCGGTCAGGACGACCAGGGCGCCGGCCTTGCGGCCGGGTTTGTGGCCGCTGGCCACCTCGTCCTTACGTTCGGGCCAGGGCAGGGCGGCGCCGTAGGGGTTGGCCGGGTCGGCGGCGGCCAGCACCAGGGCTCGGCTGTCGGGAGCCGTTTTGGAGCCGGGGAGGGGCAGCTCCCATTGGTCGGGCGGGGGTGTGGGGCGGAGCGAGCGGAGGCGGTCGACGGCACCGGGGAGTGCGAACTGCGCGGCTCCCAGGCCTTCGACGAAATAGCCACGGCGGCAGCGGCCACTGTCTTCGAACGCGCGGAGGACGGGGTAGACGGCCGCGAAGCCTCCCGGTGTGCGCTCGGCGGCGACGGCGCCGCGGATCACGATGCCGTAGCGGTCGAGGAGGGCCTCGGCGAGGGCGTGTGAGCGGCGGGTGCCTGCTGGTTCGCGTTGGGGCAGGAGCCACCAGCGTCCGGCGACCGTGGGCGGGCCGGTCCGGGACGGCAGGACGGGGCGTCCGCGGCGGGTGGCACGGGCACGGTGGGCCGGGCGCCCGGAGCCGAGCGCGGCACGGAGGGGCGCGAGTGTGTCGTTGGTGAGGTGGCCTGCCCAGACGAGGTCCCAGAGGGCGGTGACCAGGTCGGGGTCGTTGATCGATTCGATGGCGTTGAGCCGGTCGGAGAGCGTGCGGAAGAAGAGTGCGCCGCCGTCCGAGAGGGCGTCGAGGATGGCCTGGTGGGCGGGGGTGAGGCTGATTTCGGCGGGCTCCGGCATGAGGAGCGGCGCGGTGTCGGCGAGGTAGAGCGAGACCCATCCGTCGCCGCCGGGGAGGCCGCCCTGGCCCGCCCAGACCACTTCGCCTGCGGAGGTCAGCTCGTCCAACTGGGCGGGGGAGTATCCCGGGATGCGGGACGGGAGTATCAGGGATTCGAGTGCCGAGGCGGGGACTGCGGCGCCCTGGAGTTGTTCGATCGCCTGGACCAGGGCGTCGATGCCGCGCAGGCGGGAGCCGCCGGTGATGCCGTGCCAGGTGGGCAGGAACCGGCCGAGTGCTTCGGGTGGCGAGGGCTCGACTTCGGCGCGCAGGCGCGCGAGGGAGCGGCGCCGCAACATGCGCAGGACGTTGTTGTCGCACCACTCGCTGGTGAGCGGGCCGGAGACCGCCTCGACCGGCAGGAACTCGCCCTCGACGACGCGGCCGTTTGCCCGGAGGCGGCGCAGCGTCTCCAGGACGACGGCGGTGCCCAGGCCGAAGCGGGATGCTGCGGAGGACGCGCGGAACGGCCCGTGCGTGCGGGCATAGCGAGAGATGAGGTCGCCAAGCGGATCGCCCACCGGCTCCAGGAACGTTTCGGGGATGCCGACGGGCAGCGGCGCGCCGAGGGCGTCGCGGAGCCGTCCGGCGTCCTCGATCGCCGCCCAGCGTTCCTCGCCGGCGATCCGGACCCTGATGGCGCGGCGTTCCTGCTCCAGCTCGGCCAGCCACCGGGCCGGCCTCGGGTCGGGGACGGTCGCGCCGTCCGAGAACTCCGCGTCGGGGCGGTCGGATCCGGACGCGGCGCGCTCAAGGTCAGAGGCAGCGCGATCGGCTTCCGGGGCGGTGCGGAGGATCGCTTCGGCGGTTGTCAGGGGCCCCAGCTCGCGGAGGAGGTCGGCCATGCCCTCCATATCGCGGGCCTGGCGGTCGGCCGCGATGCGCTGGAGCTCGTGTTCGGTGTCGGCGACCACCTCGGGATCGAGCAGCTCGCGCAGGTCGGCCTGGCCCAGCAGTTCGGCGAGGAGGGCCGAGTCGAGCGCGAGGGCTTGGGCGCGGCGTTCGGCCAGGGGCGAGTCACCCTCGTACATGAACGCGCCCACGTAGTGGAAGAGGAGCGAACGCGCGTACGGGGAGGGCTCGGGCGTCTCCACCTCGACCAGGCGCGCCTTGCGGCCGGAGATGTCGCGCATGAGCTGGACCAGGCCCGGCACGTCGAACACGTCCTGCAGGCACTCGCGCATCGTTTCCAGGACGATCGGGAACGAGGGGTATTTGCTGGCGACGGCCAATAGCTGCGCGGCACGCTGTCGCTGCTGCCACAGGGGCATGCGCTTGTCGGGGCGGCGGCGCGGCAGGAGGAGTGAACGGGCCGCGCACTCGCGGAACCGGGCGGCGAAGAGGGCCGAGCCGCTCAGCTCGTCGACGACGATGCGTTCGATGTCGTCGGCGTCGAAGACGGCGAGGTCGAGGTTCGGCGGCTCGTCCATGTCGGGAATGCGGATCACGATGCCGTCGTCGGCGTGCATGGACTGCGCGTCAACGCCGTACCGCTCCCGGAGGCGGCCGGCGATGGCCAGGGCCCAGGGCGCGTGAACGCGGGCGCCGAGGGGCGAGTGCACGACCAGGCGCCAGTCGCCCAGCTCGTCCCTGAACCGTTCGACGACGAGGGTGCGGTCGTCCGGCACATGCCCGGTGGCCTCACGCTGCTCGCTCAGGTAGGAGACCAGGTTGGCGGCCGCCCACTCGTCGAGACCCGAGGCGGTGACGCGGTGAAGGGCGGTTTCGGCCGGGAGCTTGACCAGCTCGCGGGTGAACGCGCCGAGCGCCTTGCCGAGCTCGACGGGGCGGCCGAGTGCGTCGCCGTGCCAGAACGGGAGTTTGCCCGGCTGGCCGGGCGCGGGCGAGACGAGGACGCGGTCGGGTGTGATGTCCTCGATCCGCCAGGAGCTCGCGCCCAGGACGAAGACATCGCCGACACGCGACTCGTACACCATCTCCTCGTCGAGCTCGCCGACGCGGGAGGCCTTTTCGCCGACGAGGAAGACGCCGAAGAGGCCGCGGTCGGGAATCGTCCCGCCGCTGGTCACGGCGAGGCGCTGGGCTCCCGGCCGGTCGCGCAGGACGCCGGTGACGCGGTCCCAGACCAGGCGTGGCCGCAGCTCGCCGAACTCATCGCTCGGATAGCGGCCCGCGAGCATGTCGAGAGTGGCTTCGAGTGCGGAACGGGGCAGGGTGGCGTATGGGGCGGCACGCTTGACCATGGTGTCGAGGTCGTCGACCGTCCACTCGTCCATCGCCACCATCGCGACGATCTGCTGGGCGAGCACGTCGAGCGGGTTGCGCGGATAGCGGAGCGCCTCGATCTCGCCGCCGCGCATGCGTTCGGCGACGACCGCGGTCTGCACCAGGTCGCCTCGGTACTTGGGGAAGATGACGCCCTTGGAGACCGCGCCGACCTGGTGCCCGGCCCGGCCTACGCGCTGCAGGCCGCTGGCGACGGAGGGCGGCGACTCGACCTGGACGACCAGATCGACCGCGCCCATGTCGATGCCCAGCTCCAGGCTGGAGGTGGCCACCACGGCGGGCAGACGGCCCTGCTTGAGCGCGTCCTCGATGCCTGCCCGTTCCTCCTTGGAGACCGAACCGTGGTGCGCCCGAGCGATCTCTGCCGGAACGCCGCGCGCCGCACCTGCCTGAGCCATCATCTCCGCCGGGCTGCGCCTAGGCGGTCCTATGGCGGGCGCTGTGTTGGTGCCTGGTGGGCTGTCTGTGGTGTGTCCGGAGGCGCGAGCTTGGAGGGCGCGCTCGATGTCCTCTTGGCTGATGCGCCTTGGACCGTCGCCCTCCACTGAGGCATCGCCTTCCGCGTTGCTGGCGGCGGACGTTTCTGTGGTGCTGGCGACGGCGCGTTCGTAGGCGAGCTCGTTGAGGCGGCCGCAGAGGCGTTCGGCCAGGCGTCGCGAGTTGGCGAAGACCAGGGTGGAACGGTGGGCCTGGATCAGGTCCAGCAGCCTGTCTTCCACGTGCGGCCAGATCGACCTCTGGCGCGGGTCGGCCTCGCCACCCTGGTCGACGAAGTGTGAGATCTCGCCCATGTCCTCGACGGGTACGACGATGTCGAGGTCGAAGACCTTGTCGGAGGGCGGTTGGACGACCTTCGCGGGTTTGGGGCCGCCGAGGAAGGCCGCGACCTCGCCGACGGGCCGGACGGTCGCCGAAAGGCCGATGCGCTGGGCGGGCCGTTCGAGAAGGGCGTCGAGGCGTTCGAGGGAGATCGCCAGGTGCGCGCCGCGTTTGGTGCCCGCGACCGCGTGCACCTCGTCCACGATCACCGTCTCGACGCCGCGGAGCGACTCGCGGGCCTGCGAGGTGAGGATCAGGAACAGCGACTCCGGCGTGGTGATCAGGATGTCCGGCGGCTTGGTGGCCAGACGGCGGCGCTCGTCGGCGGGGGTGTCACCGGAACGGATGCCGACCCGTACGTCGGGCTCCGGCAGGCCGAGGCGGCGTGAGGCCTGCCGGATGCCTGTGAGCGGGGCCCGGAGGTTGCGTTCGACGTCGACGGCCAGGGCCTTGAGCGGCGACACGTACAGGACCCGGCAGCGCTGCTTGGGGTCGGGCGCGGGCGAGGCGCCGAGGCGGTCCAGCGACCACAGGAAAGCTGCCAGGGTCTTGCCGGAGCCGGTCGGCGCCACCACAAGGGTGTTGTCGCCGCCTGAGATCGACTCCCACGCTCCCGCCTGCGCTGTCGTCGGCGCGGCGAAGGCCCCGGTGAACCACGCACGCGTGGCCGGGGAGAAGCGTTCCAGCACGTCACCGCTCATCCCTCCATCCTGCCTTGTGCCTCCGACAAAACCGCAGCGTGGTCGTCGTCACACCAGTGCGGCGGAGCGGCATGGGCGGCCGGAGTTGTAAGCAAGTACTTGTTTGGTGGATCCTGGAGGCGATTGCATCCGCAAGCAGCGAGGCCCTCCCGAAGGGACCTCGCGTGAGGGCGAGGAGCCTTCATGACGTACGTCCTGCTGGCCTTCGGACTGTTCTCCCTTCTGCTCGCAGTGAACGCCCACCGCCCGCGCCGGCGTCACATAACGACGTTGGTGCCGAGCTTCTTCGCCGGGTGGCTGACCATCGAGTTGGCGCCGCATCTGCTGGTCGCGGAGGTCACGGGGCTGGGGATTCTGGTGGCGTCCGGAGGGCTCGAGGGATGGCTGGGTTGGACGGGCCTGATCGCAGGTCTCGCAGCAGCGGCGGGCACCGCGGCGACAATCATCGCGGCGCGGAAGACGATCGTGACCTTGCGAGACTCCGGGGTGCCCCTGGACCTGGACCCGGACGATGCGCCGCGGTATCCGCGTTCACACCTCGTCCTGCCGCCGCTCTGTTTCATACCGAGGCGGGGAGTAAAGGTCGAACGCAACGTCGTCTACCGGGAGGAAGGGCGACTGCGGCTCAAACTGGATGTCTACCGACCTGCTGAGAACGGGCATCTGCGGCCAGGGCTGATGCAGATCCATGGCGGCGGCTGGGTCATCGGGGACAAGCGGGAACAAGGGCTTCCCCTGCTCAATCACCTGGCCGTCCAGGGATGGGTGGGCTTCAACGTCAACTACCGCCTCAGCCCACGGGCCACTTGGCCAGAGCACCTCGTCGACCTCAAGCACTTCATCGCCTGGTATCGCGAGAACGCCGAGTCCTATGGGGCCGATCCAGACTTTCTGTGCGTGACGGGTGGTTCGGCGGGCGGGCACCTGACGGCGATGGTGGCCCTCAGCGCGAACGTGCCGGAGTTCCAGCCGGGCATTGAAAACGTGGACACCAGCGTGCGTGGGGCCGTCCCGTTCTATGGGGTGTACGACTTCGTCGAGCCGGGACCGTGGCCCGTCCCTATGGGGGCGACGCGGTTGGTTGAACGCATGCTGGTGAAGCGTTCCTTTACGGAGGAGCCGGATGCCTTCGCCAAGGCATCCCCCGTGAATTACCTGCGCTCTGACGCGCCGCCGTTCTTCGTCATCCATGGAAGCCACGACTCCCTGATCCCAGTGGCAGAGGCGAGGCGTTTCGTGGACAAGCTCCGCGACGTCTCGGAATCGCCCGTCATCTATGCCGAGATGAAGGGCGGCCAACACGCCTTCGACGTCTTCCCCTCGTACCGTACGGCGCGGGTGGTCGAGGGCGTGGAGCGCTATCTGACCGGTCTGCACCGGCAATATCTCGAAGGCGCCGGTCGGCCGTCCGTCCCGGACGAGGTGTCGGAGTCCGTCGGATAGCGTGGTCCGGTGCGGCTCACAGTTTTCTGGGATCGGATGAATCAGCAGTTCGGCGAGGCTTACGCGTCGAGCGTGGCCAAGGACTACGTCATAGCCGCCCTGGGGGGTCGCACCATCGAACAGGCCCTGGCGGACGGGGAGCCCGCGAAGAAGGTCTGGGCTGCCGTGGTCGCCACCTTCGACGTCCCAGCACGCCTTCACTGACCGCAGATCGCCGCTATTGGCCTTCGGTCAGTGCTGTTGGCTTGGGTCAGTGCTGATGGGTTCGGTCAGTAGGTGGCGACGGCGGTGACGACGCCGATCATCAGGTTGGCGACGGCGAGGAGGATGGCGGCGGGCTCGAGTTTGTCCTCCGCGTCGTCGGCGAGCTGCTTGATGCTGATGCCCACCACGCGGTCGAAGATCTGGGTGGCGACGGTCATGGCGATGATGCCCACGCCGCCGAAGACAAGCGTCCGGCTGAGGCCCTCCAGGAGATCGCCATGGGAGGCGTAGATGGACACCGAGACGATGAGGCCCACACCGACGGTCGAGGCCGTGGCGAGCAGGGTGGCGTTGGGGTTGCGGTGCTCGCGGATGACGGTGATGAGGCGGCCGGGCGTCGCCAGGTCGGTCATGTAGAAGCCGACGATGAACAACAGCAGGCCGACCGCCGCGTACGCCAGGAGTGCCCCGCTGCCCTCCAGCAGTATCTGGGCGAGGCTGTCGTCGTTAGCGGCCGTGGTCATGGGTCTCCTTAGAGGGGAAGCGTTCGCCAGAGGAAAGCGTGCGCCGGCGTCCGTTGCAGAGGGATGTGGTTACAGAGGGATGCGGTGTGGGACGAACGACGAGGTGTCGTCGGTGATGAGGCCTGAGGTCTCGCGGATGCCGAGCCCGGCGGACTCGTCGTGAACCACCCACGCGCCGAGCACCGGATGCTCCCCGTCGAAATCGGGCAGCGGGCAGAACTCCTGGAAGACGAAGCCCTCCGCGCCGTACTTGCCTTCGGTGCGGGTCTCCGCCCCGTCAGGCGTCACGATCCGCATGCTCGCTCCCTCGCGTCCCAGGAGCGGCTTCTGCACGTACGAGGTGAGCGTCGAGGGCGTGTTGAGGTAGGTAGGCAGGAGGTTCGGGTGGCCGGGGAAGAGTTCCCATAGGAGCACCAGGAGCGCCTTGTTGGAGAGCACCATCTTCCATATGGGCTCGATCCAGGCGGTGGGTGCGTCCGGGATGTGGCGGCCGAAGGGCTCGGCAACGATCCATTCCCACGGATAGAGCTTGCAGAGCGCGTGGATCTCCTTCTCGTCCAGATCCACAAACCGTTGACGCGCAGGGTTCCAGCCGACGTCCTCCATGGCGATCGCCACGCCGGGTAGGCCCGCCTCTTCCGCGGTTTCCTGCATGTAGGCGATCGTCATGACTTCTTCGCCGGTCTCGTCGCCCTTGGTCCAGGCAAAGTGGGTCGGGCCGTCCGGAAGGCCGGAGAGGATCTCCTTCCAACGCGCTACCAGGCGCTCGTGGATGGAGTTCCACTGGTCATCGTCCGGGTAGACGTCCTGCAGCCAGTACCACTGAACGATGGAACTCTCGACCAGGGCAGTCGGGGTGTCGGCGTTGTACTCCAGCAGCTTGGCCGGGCCGGTGCCGTCGTACCGCAGGTCGAACCGCCCGTACAGATGCGGGTCGCCGCGCCGCCATGACTCCTCGATCAGAGGCGCCACCCAGTCCGGGATGCCGAGAACGTTGTAGCGGCCAGTGGTGACCACATGTTCCACGGCCTGGAGGCACATCTTGTGGAGCTCCTCGACGACCTCCTCCAGGGCCAGTACCTCGTCCATCTCAAAGACGTAGTGCACCGACTCGTCCCAGTAGGGGCGCGGCAGGTGTTCCGGGTGTGCGGTCCGGTGGAAAGCCAGTCCCTGGGACTCCACCTTCTGGCCCCAGTCGGCACGCGGTGTTGAACGTTCGCGTCGCATCGTCGTTCAGCCGCCAGAGCTGCCGCTGGACGAGCTGCCGAAGCCGCTGCGGATCGTCTTGCCTTCCGCGGACTTGATGTTCGTACCGCTGGGCATGGTCATTCTGCCGGCGCTGACCCGCCCGCTCTGACGGACACCGCCGTAGTACCAGAAGTAGCTGGCGTGAGAACTCCTGGTGGAATCCGGGGTGTCACAGTTGTCCTCATCGACCACCTTGAAACCGTCTGGGCCCTCAGTAGGAAAAGGCGCCGGAGTCCCAGTGGAGAAGCCATCGTCCTCTGTGACGCAGTATGCGGTGATGGCGTCGTCGTCATCGGACGAGCACGACACCACCGAAAGGGACAGCGCGCTCACCATCCCGATTTTCACCGCGCGGGAACTGAGCCGACGCCGGGACTCCTGTGGAGGCAAGGGTAAACACGCCTTTCGAAAGAGACTGCAGGCACCCCGAAGGTTCCGGACAGCTGGAACGGACCCCGCATCTGCAAGCGATCCGGCATCACAGTGCCCAAAGCCTAGGGGCGATGCGTAGTGAGACGGAAGGTTCATGCATTCCGGTTCCGTCACAAGGCGCGCTGTTGCAGGAAGGTCAGTCGGGGACTGGGAGGTGGGCGTAGAGGTCCATGGGGTCGACTGTGGTGGGGAGATCGCTCACCTGGCCGTCGCCCACTTCCACGACGCGCCACTCGCCGTCGGTGCGGCGGGCGAGGTCGGTCGTGATGAAGCGGCAACCCAGGGAGCGCACGGCCGGGGCCACGGCGTCGACGTCCGGCTCGGGCTCCACCTCTGGGCTGTCCGGGTGGGGCCCAATGAGCGCGGGCTCTCCGTCGACCCACCACACGCGGGCTTCACCGCCGTTGTAGTTCTCGTACTCCCGGATGACGAGACCACCGGCCAGGAACTGGTCCTGTAGCGCAACCATCTTCGACACGACCGTGCGGAGCTGCGGGAGGTTGTGAACGTCCGGGACGAAACAAGCCTCGTCCCACTCGTGCTTGCGTGACTTCACATAGTCCTTCACCACGGCCGGCCCAGCCGGGAGAGCTCGTACGAGCTCACTGAGGTCACCTGGGTCTTCCAGCGGGGAGAGAGGGCGCCACACGCTGGACGGAGTGAGTCCGGCGAACGTGTCGTGCCACCCTGGCAGCTCGTGCGCGCGCTGGTAGTCCTCCGGGTGCGTGAGAAGGATGGTGCCGCGTTGTTTGAGGGCAGCCGCCAGCGTCGCGTACTCCTCGCTGGTCATCATCCAGCCGCGGTACCAGACCGGGCCCAGGTCGCCGGGGACGGCGCGGATCGCCGCATCCACGTGACCCTGCTGCAACGAATCGTGATTGATCAAGGCGATTTCGCCATAGTGGTCCCGCACGGCGGCGGCCTCGCGGGAGAAGTGGGGATCAACGCGCCGGGGGTGGAGCGGATCGACGCAGAAGAGAACGGTCAGCGTCATGGTGCAACCCTCCGTGGACGGCGCCAGCGTACGGCTTCCAGGCCCCGGTGTGCACGGAGATTCCAGCCCAAATCGGATCGCGCCCACATGATCGAACGAGTGTTCGGTAAGCTGTCGTGCGCATGCGACGTTATCCACAGCTCCGTCTGAGTCTCGAAACTGTCGGTGGCTCCCCGTAACGTCGCCTACGACATCGAGCAGCGGTCCGCGAGGGCCGCGTGCCGGGCGAGAGCCGGCAGGCCGGCGACGACACACAGGACAGAGGGACGACCATGGCAGCGAACGACCGGGAGAAGGCTCTCGAGACCGCACTGACCCAGATCGAGCGGCAGTTCGGCAAGGGCTCGGTCATGCGGATGGGAGACGAGGCACGGGCGCCGGTCGAGGTGATTCCCACCGGCTCGATCTCCCTTGACATCGCGCTCGGCATCGGCGGCCTGCCGCGTGGCCGCGTCGTCGAGGTGTACGGGCCGGAAGGCTCGGGCAAGACCTCGATCGCGCTGCACGCCGTCGCCAGCATCCAGCGTGCCGGTGGCATCGCGGCGTTCGTGGACGCCGAGCACGCGCTCGACCCCGAGTACGCCAGGTCCCTCGGCGTCGACATCGACGCGCTCCTGGTCTCCCAGCCCGACACAGGCGAGCAGGCGCTTGAGATCACCGACATGCTGATTCGCTCCGGCGCGATCGACATCGTCGTCATCGACTCGGTTGCCGCGCTCGTACCCCGGGCCGAGATCGAAGGGGAGATGGGCGACAGCCACGTCGGCCTCCAGGCCCGGCTGATGTCCCAGGCGCTCCGCAAGATGACCGGCGCCATCAACCAGACCCAGACCACCGCCGTCTTCATCAACCAGCTCCGCGAGAAGATCGGTGTCATGTTCGGCTCGCCCGAGACGACCACCGGTGGCCGGGCGCTGAAGTTCTACGCCTCCGTCCGCCTCGACGTCCGTCGCATCGAGACCCTCAAGGACGGCACCGAGGCGGTCGGCAACCGCGTCCGCGTCAAGGTCGTCAAGAACAAGATGGCTCCGCCCTTCCGCGTCGCCGACTTCGACCTTCTCTACGGCCAGGGCATCAGCAAGGAGGGCGGCCTGATCGACCTGGGCGTCGAGCACGGCTTCGTCCGCAAGTCCGGCGCCTGGTACACCTACGAGGGCGACCAGCTCGGCCAGGGCAAGGAGAACGCCCGCAACTTCCTCAAGGCCAACCCGGACATGGCCGACGAGATCGAGAAGAAGATCAAGGAGAAGCTGGGCGTCGGCCCCAAGGTCGACAAGGAGGCCCCGGAGACCACCGAGGCCGCCAAGCCCGCCGCCGCAGCGACCAAACCTGCCGCCGCCGCGACCGCGACCACCGGCCGCAAGAGCACCAAGACCCCGAAGCCCGGCGACGCCTGAACCAGACCGGGATCATCACGTGACATGGCGAGTTCTGACGGAGAATCCGCCATTCAGGGTGACTCTTGACGAAGGTTGAGGAATGATCTCGTATGTAGGGCGGCGGCGCCTTTTCCGGCACCGACAGACCGGTGTTCGGTCCTTCCCCGATGGCGCCGCCGCTCCTGTGGAGCCTGGATCGTCCGTACGGCTCCCGCGAGGATCGGCATGAGCGGGCGACGCAGACGGCGGTGGGGCCCCGACGCCCCGGCCGAGGACAGTCCCGCCGCAGATGCCCCACCGGCCGACCTTGAGGCGGTCGCCCGCGAGATCTGCCTCCGCAAGCTGGCCACGGCACCCAGGACCCGTGCCCAGCTCGCCGACGCCTTGCACCGCAAAAACATCCCGGACGACGTCACCGAAAACGTCCTCGGCCGCTTCACCGACGTCGGCCTGATCGACGACGAGGCGTTCGCCCAAGCCTGGGTGCAGTCCCGCCACACCGGCCGCGGCCTGGCCAAGCGAGCCCTGGCCGCCGAGCTGCGCCAGCGCGGCGTCGACAACGAGACCGTCCAGGACGCTGTGGAGGCGCTCGACCCCGAGCAGGAGGAACGCACCGCCCGCGAGCTCATAGCCCGCAAGGTCGCCTCGACCCAAGGCCTGGACCCCGCCAAACGCACCCGCCGCCTGGTCGGCATGCTCGCCCGCAAAGGCTATTCACCCGGCCTCGCCTACCGAGTCGTCAAAGAAGCCCTAGCCGAAGAGGGCGCCGACCTGGAAGACCTCCCCGAGCCAACCCCCTGGGACTGATCCAACTCCCCAGGACTGACCCATCCCCTGGGGGCCGACCTAACCTCCTGGGGGCTGATCTAGCCTCTGGGACTGATCCATCCACAGGGGCTGATCAAACCCTCTGGGACTGACCCAACCCCTGGGGTGACCCAACCCCTGGGGTGACCCGACCCCTAGGGGTTGAGCCACGCCCGTTGGACTCTGGCGTATGCGGGCGAGTCTCTCGGCCATGTTGGGGCAGGTCGGGCATCGGTTGACTGAGGGGTATGGCGAACAACGCGAACATCCAGAACGGTAACGACAACCTGACACTGGTGCTGGGAGGCACGGGGAAGACCGGACGGCGGGTGGCCGAGCGGCTTGCAGCGCGGGGAGTGCCGGTGCGGGTCGGGTCGCGGTCGGCCAGCCCGGCGTTCTCCTGGCAGGGCCGGGACGGCTGGGCGGCGGCCCTGGACGGGGTCACCTCGGTGTACGTCAGCTACGCGCCGGACCTGGCGGTGCCGGGGGCGACGGACGACATCAAGGCCTTCACCGAGGCGGCGGTCGCTGCCGGGGTGCGGCGGCTGGTGTTGCTGTCGGGGCGAGGTGAGGAGGAGGCCCAGGTCTGCGAGGGGCTGGTGCGCGAGTCCGGGTTGGAATGGACCATCGTGCGGGCGGCGTGGTTCTCCCAGAATTTCAATGAGAGCTTCCTGATCGAGCCCCTGCTGGCCGGTGAGGTCGCGCTTCCGGCCGGTGATGTGCGCGAGCCGTTCGTGGACGTCGACGACATCGCCGACGTGGCGGTGGCGGCGCTCACCGAGGACGGCCATGTGGGGGAGGTGTACGAGGTGACCGGGCCACGGCTGCTCACGTTCGCCCAGGCGGTTCAGGAGATCGCCGAAGCGACCGGGCGCGAGATCCCGTTTGTCCAGATCAGCGCGGAGGACTACGCCGCCGGCGCCAAGGAGCAGGGCGTTCCCGATGACGTGGTGGAGTTCCTGATGTACCTCTTCACGACCGTGCTGGATGGGCGCAACGCCTACCAGACCGATGGGATCAAGCGGGCGCTAGGTCGAGAGCCCCGCGACTTCTCCGAGTTCGTTCGCGAGGCGGCCAAGACGGGCGTCTGGGAGGCTGCTTGAACCACCGGCGGGCCCGCTTCCGCCAGAGGAAGCGGGCCCGCTCCTTTTCGGCGAAGGGTTCGACACGCCGGGGTGAATGACGGAGGTCCTGACAAGGATCTGACTCTTTCTTACTCGGGCGTGGAGGGTGACGGGGCAGGTGAACGGCTCTTCCGGCAGGTCGGAGGACGGTAAGCAACTCGTCACGGGCACGTTCGGTTAGTCCGGAATGCCTAGGGTTTGCTTGCTCATTACCTCTGTGCCGCTTACCGTTACGGCAGTGAGGAGTTACTCCGCGCCCAGCGGATTGCCATACGACTGAGCACGTTCAGGCAGTTGAGAGGTATAAAGGATCACGACGTCCGACTTTCTCGGGCCCCGATGACAGGGCGTCCGGGCGGTGTCGTGTACCCATATCGGCTGTGACGCGGGTAAATCCTCGCACAACAGGGCTCCAATCCCCGATGGGGCCCACGGGCGAGGAAGGGGCAGCCCCATGGAGAGCGTCCTGCTGGGTGCCGCACTGCTGGTGACCCTGGTCGCTCTCGTCATACTGGTCCTGCGCCGCCCGTCCGGGAAGGCGATCGAGGACGAGCTGTCCCAGGTACGGCAGGAGGCGGACGAGATCCGCGCCGCCGCCAAGACGGACGCCGAGGAGATCCTCGGCAAGGCCGAGACGCAGGCCCACCAGCTCGTCCAGACGCAGCGGGCCGAGCTGGACGAAGAGGCCCGCGCCCTCCGTGAGGACATCCGATCGCTGCGTGAGGACCTCGAACGCCGCGAGACCAGGCTGGCCGAACGGGAGCAACGCCTGGACGGCGAGGTTCGCCGGCTCGAGGAGTGGGGGGCCAAGCTCGCTGAAGGCAAGCGCACGCTGGAGTCCCGCAAGGAAGAGCTCAGCAAGGCCGAAGAGGAACGCCGCCACGCGCTCGAACAAGTGGCCGGGCTGACGGCCGAGCAGGCCAAGACCGAGCTCGTCGGCGCCATCGAGAACCAGGCGAAGCGCGAGGCCATCCCGATCACGCGGGAGATCGAGAACTCCGCTCGGGCAGAAGGCGAGAAACGGGCGCGCAAGATCGTGACGCTGGCCATCCAGCGGGTGGCGAGCGAGCAGACGGCCGAGTCGGTCGTCTCCGTGCTGCACCTGCCCGGCGACGAGATGAAGGGCCGGATCATCGGCCGTGAGGGCCGCAACATCCGCGCGTTCGAGACGACGACCGGTGTGAACCTGATCATCGACGACACGCCCGAGGCGGTGCTGCTCAGCTGTTTCGACCCGGTCCGGCGCGAGGTCGGGCGCCTGACGCTGGAGAAGCTCGTCCTTGACGGCCGCATCCATCCACAGCGGATCGAGGAGATCTACGAGCGGAGCAAGAGCGACGTCGAGCAGCTGTGCGTACGGGCCGGCGAGGACGCGCTCGTCGAGCTGGGGGTCGCCGACATGCACCCCGAGCTCATCGCCCTGCTCGGCCAGCTGCGCTACCGGACGTCGTACGGGCAGAACGTGCTCAAGCACCTCATCGAGTCGGCGCACATCGCCGGGATCATGGCCAGCGAGCTGCGTCTGCCGGTCGAGCAGGCCAAGCGCTGCACCCTGCTGCACGACATCGGCAAGGCCCTCACACACGAGGTCGAGGGCAGTCACGCGCTCATCGGCGCGGAGATCGCCCGGCGGTACGGCGAGCACGAGGACGTGGTGCACGCCATCGAGGCCCACCACAACGAGGTCGAGGTCCGTACCGTCGAAGCCGTCCTCACCCAGGCCGCCGACGCGATCAGCGGCAGCCGTCCCGGGGCCCGCCGCGAGTCGCTGGAGGCGTACGTCAAGCGCTTGGAACGGCTCGAGGAGATCGCCCGCGACAAGCACGAGGGCGTGGAGAAGGTCTTCGCCATGCAGGCTGGCCGCGAGATCCGCGTCATGGTCAAGCCCGACGCCGTCGACGACATCCAGGCCCAGGTGATCGCCCGCGACATCGCCAAGCAGGTCGAGGACGAGCTCACCTATCCGGGCCAGATCCGCGTCACCGTCGTCCGCGAGTCCCGCGCCATCGAGTTCGCCCGCTGACCGGCCGTCGCCGGACGGATGCGGAGAGTCGGAGACGGTCACATGCTGGGACCAGAGTGATCGTTCGCGTTGTGGCGGGGCGGAAGAGTCGGTAGTTTCTGGCAAATGCTGAAGGGTCGGAAGCGGGTGACGGCTGCGGTCGTTGCGTCCACAGGGGTCGTCGCGGCTGGTGCCGGGGCGGTGGCGTACGCGCAGCAGGAGCCGGAGACCCGGACCGTCGAGACCGTCTCAAGCGTTGAGATCAGCGCTGCGGACGCGACCGCGACGGAGCGGTACTGGACCCCGCAGCGGCTGGCCAAGGCCACACCGGTGGGGGCGAAGGACGGTGCGAGCGGGCAGGCGACCACGCTGGCCGCCAAGTCGAAGGCGTTCGGGGGCGTGCCCTCGATCGGTGCGCTGTTCTTCAACAACGGGCGGGGCGACCACTACTGCACCGCGAGCGTTGTCAAGAGCTACTCCAAGAGACTGCTGATGACGGCCGCGCACTGTATCCACGGCGGCAAGGGCGGACGGTACGCGACCAAGATCGCGTTCGTGCCGAAGTACGACCGCGGCAAGCGGCCGTACGGGACGTGGACGGCCAAGAGGCTCGTCGTCACGCAGCGCTGGATCCGCTACGGCGACGCCGACCTGGACTTCGGCATCATCGCCCTCAACCCGCGCGCCGGACGGAAGATCGAGAACGTCGTGGGCGGCAACAGCCTCGCGATCAACAAGGGCGCCGGGCGCAAGGTGAACGTGGCTGGCTACCCGCGCATCGTCTGGGACCGCCGCGACCGGCCGATCTACTGCATCACCACGACGCGCAAGCACTCCCGCTTCCAGCTGCGGATGGACTGCTCAGGCTTCCACGGCGGTACGAGTGGCAGCCCCTGGCTGCTGAACTACAACACCCGTACCCGGACCGGCTCCATCAACGGAGTCATCGGCGGCTACCAGGGCGGCGGCAACGTCCACTACATCTCGTACTCGCCGTACTTCGACAAGGACGTCTACAACCTTCGTTCCTGGGCCGACAAGAACGCCTGAGCTGGTTACCTGGGCCCTTAGATGCCCGCCAGAACCACATCGACGCCTGCTCCGGCCGCCGGCCGCCGACCCACCGGTGCATGTGGCCGCGGGGCGTGGGACATAAGGCATGAGCACATAGGGCATGAGCGCCGACGGGTTCGTCGTCGGCGCTCACATGGTGGTTGGTCGTTATGGCCGGAGGTGCTGGTCTCTCCGTCAGTTGCTGAGGTCGATGGGGTTTACGCCCTTCGGCCGGAAGCCGAGAGTCTGGCCGTAGAAGGCGAGCTCTGACTCCAGGCAGGTGATGGTGGTCTCGGCGCGGCGGAAGCCATGGGATTCGCCCTCGAACGTCATGTAGGCGTAAGGGGTCTTCTCGCCGGCCAATGCGGCGGCGAAGCGTTCCGACTGGTCTGGGGGTACGACCGGGTCGTCCAGACCCTGGAGGAGCAGGACGGGGCACGCCGTACGCTCGGCGTGGTTGAGCGGCGAACGCTCCTCGTACGCCCGCTCGTATCCGGGCAGGGGGCCGATGAGCCCGAAGAGATACTGCGACTCGAAGTCGTGCGTGGACGAGACGAAGCTCTGCAGGTCGCTGATGCCGTAGTACGACGTCGCGGCCTTGAAGAGGTCGGTCTGGGTCACGGCGGCCAGGGTCGTCCAGCCGCCTGCGCTGCCGCCTCGGATGGCCAGGCGTCCAGGGTCGGCTATGCCGCCGTCGATGAGTGCCTGTGCGGCGGCGATGGCGTCCTCCACGTCCACGACGCCCCATTGACGCCGCAGACGTTCACGGTAGGCGCGGCCATAGCCAGTCGAGCCGCCGTAGTTGACATCGACGACGCCGATGCCGCGACTGGTGAAGAAGGCGCGTTCCAAGCTGAGCACTTTGGACGAACGAGACGTCGGCCCGCCGTGCACGAAGACCACGTACGGCGGAAGCTCGTTTTCGGGTGCCGCGGCATCGGGGTTGGAGGGCGGGTAGATGTGCGCGTGCACGGGCCGTCCGAACGGCCCCTCCAGCTGCTCACTGCGTGGCTTCGGCAGATAGGCGGCGTCGGGGACTTCGGCCACCTCGCGCCGCAGACCCTCGACCCGGCCCGTGGTGGTGTCGATGCGGACGACCGACGAGGGCACGGTGGCGCCACCGGCGATGCCGACGACCGTGGTGCCGTGCGCCGAGAGCGCCAGCTGCCAGTCGTCGTACGGCACCTCCAGATCGATGAGCTCCAGCGTCTCCGGGTCGTAGATGCCCAGGCGCTGGTCACCTTCACCGTGCAGGACCGCGAGGCGCCCGTCCTCCAGCAGCGCGTACGGCATGCCGCCGAGCTGCCAGAGAGGCCCGGCGAACTCCTCCTCGGCCGGATACAGCGCCTGCGGCGACTCCCCGTACAGCCCGACCTGGTAGATGTTCCACCAACCGGGCCAGTCGGAGATCACGTACAGGCTGCTGTTGTCCCGCCACAGCGGCGCGACCACCGACTCCGTGAGACCGCCCTTGACCGTGCGGGGTGCGACGGCCTTGCCCTCCTCGATGACGGCGACGCGTACCTCGGTGCCGTCCCAGGGCATGCGCGGGTGGCTCCACTGCACCCAGGCGAGGTGACCGCCCGAGGGCGACGGCGCGGGGCTCGCGTAGAAGTGCGCGCCGCTGACCAGCTCACGGATGACCCCCGCGTCCTCGGCGCCGCTCCCGTCCAGCGGCACGGCGACGATCGCGCGGCGGATCCCGTCCGGGGTGTGGCCCTCGCAGACGCACCAGACCTCGGTCGCGTCCGGCGACAGTACGTAGTCCGCGTAGCGGAGCCCGCCCGGCAACGCCGGCTCCGGCGTCAGCGGACGCGGCTTGGCATCACCCGGGTCGAGCCGGTGCAGCCGCTGGTCCTCGTAGTTGGAGAACACGATCGCGTGACCGTTGCCGGTGCGGACCGGCAGGTATGACCGCCCGCCGTATTCGTGCACACGTGTCCGCGCGTCCCACGGGGTCTGGAGAAGCTCGGTGCGGTGACCGCCCTGGAGATGGATGACCGTGGTTCGCCCGCCCTCCTCAGGTCTCGTCTCCTGCCACCACACATCGCTGTTGTGAACGGTGGGAAAACTGAGCCGGCGCCGGGCACGAGCGACATCGGCGGCGGAGATGGGGGAGGGCCAGGAGCCGTAGGGAAGGGTCACACGAGCGGTCATATGCGAATCGTCCCGCATACGGGGATCGGTTGGGCGATGAACGAGGAGTTGAATTCGGAAAGATACACGCCGCTCAACGGGGAGGTCTTCAGGCGCCGACCGCCTCCGGGACGGTGGCCCTCAGCAGGGACTTGATCTCGCGTACGGCGGCCCGTCCCGCCCGGTTCGCCCCGATCGTGCTCGCGGACGGCCCGTACCCCAGAAGGTGGATCCGGGGATCGTCCGCCACCCGCGTCCCGTCCATCCGGATGCCCCCGCCGGCCCCCCGCAGCCGCAGCGGCGCCAGATGATCGAGAGCCGCCCGGAACCCGGTGGCCCACACAATGACGTCCACCCCCAACCTGCTTCCGTCCGCCCATTCGACCCCCTCAGGGACCACCCGCTCGAACATCGGCCTGCGGTCCAGCACCCCACGGGCCCTCGCGGCCCGTACCTCCTCGGTCAACAGCAACCCGGTCGCGCTCACGACGCTCCCAGGCGGCAACCCCTGCCGCACCCGTTCCTCGACCCTGGCCACCGCCGCGTGCCCGTCGAACGGCCCGTCCACCCACACAGGCTCCCGCCGCGTCACCCACGTGGTCTCCGCCGCCAACGGCGCGATCTCCATCAACGCCTGCGTCCCCGAAGCGCCCCCGCCCACGACCAGCACCCGCAACCCGGCAAACTCATCAGGCCCCCGATAGTCAACCGTATGCATGTGCCGCCCCCGGAAGCTCCCCATGCCCCGCATGAACGGCCAGAACGGCCGATCCCACGTCCCCGTAGCGTTGATCAACGCCCGCGCCGCATGAACGCCCTCAGAGCTCTCCACCACCAACCGCCCACCGGCATCCCGCACCGCGGTCACATCAACGGGCCGCCGCACATCAAGCCCAAACTCCCGCTCATACCGCGCGAAGTATTCCGACACGACCTCGGACGCCGGCCGTTCCGGATCACGGTCCTCCAACGGCATCCCCGGCAGGTCATGGATGTTGTGCGCCGTCCCCAACGTCAACGTCGGCCACCGAAACTGCCAAGCCCCACCAGCCCGCGGCGCATGATCCAACATCACGAAGTCAAGCCCGCTCCGCCGCAAAAAGTACCCAGCAGACAACCCGGCCTGCCCAGCCCCGACCACCACCACATCCACGTCCCGAGTCACGTCATCCCAGAACCCCTTCAACCGCGCGAGGATTCCCGGCCGGGCTCCGTCAACTCCACCGCAGGGCCGCCACGCACGCTGCTCACATGGCCGCGTGGAAGCCCGCCGTCCGTCACGGCCAGCCCCGCCGAACGTCCAGACCTATCTCGGGGAGACGTTTCGGAGACGGCGCGGAGACGGCGCGACGACATTGCTGAGACGGGCCCCTGTTTTGGTATTCCCATCGCTCGAGATCGACGAGAAGGAAAAGAGGGGATCACATGATTCTCACGCGTGGAGCAGTCACACTTGCCATCGCTGCGTCCGCCGTGGCCTTGGCGGCGCCCGCCTCGGCCAACGCTGCGGAGGCCCCCGCAAAGACCGCTGCCGCCCTCGCGCAGCCCACAAGCCCCGCAAAGCCTACGACGGCCGCGATCACATCAGTCGCCGAAGTTCGGCAAGGTGCCCTGCGCGTCGCGAAGTGCAAGGCGTACAAAGCAAAGCCGAAGAAGCACTGGAGCGGAAAGCTCAGGGGAGGATTCTCCGACTGCCGTCCCAATCGCATCATGTGGAACCACAGGATCGTCGTCGAGTGCCGGGCGCTCAACGACAGGCTCTACATCAAGCGAGGGACGATCGTAGGCGGCTACAGCGTCTCAGGCCCGGTCTACTGCAATCGGAACTACGACAAACTGCACCGCATGTACGTGCAGCAGTGGTCTGATAACTAGAGCAGCCGCTGAGTGCAAACAGAGAGGGCGCCACCGGAATCCGGTGGCGCCCTCTCTGTTTGCACGGCGGTGTGGAGGTCAGATGCCACCAGCGGCGCCAGCCTCCCCGGTGGCTTGTCCGGTGACGGACATGCCCGGGGCGGGGGCGGGGCCACCGGCGCCCATGGCGGGGGCGCTGGTCTTCTTGCTACGCCGGGACCGGCGCTCCAGCCTGTTGGCCACGTAACTCAGCGCCATGTTGATCGCGATGTAGACCATCGTGATGACGATGGCCGCCGGGATCAGGTTGTTGAAGTTGTTCGGCAGGATGCGGAAGCCCTGGTTGAGCAGGTCCGGGTAGGCGATGATCCAGCCCAGCGCGGAGTCCTTGAGCAGGACCACCAGCTGGCTGACGATGGCCGGCATCATCGCGGTGGTGGCCTGCGGGACCAGGATGAGCCGCATGACGCCGTTCTTGCGCAGCCCGATGGCGTAGGCCGCCTCGGTCTGGCCCTTTGGCAGCGACAGGATGCCCGAACGGAAGATCTCGGCGAGCACCGCGCCGTTGTAGAGAGTCAGCCCGATGACGACCGCGGCGAATGCGCTGACCTGAGGAAATTCGCGGTTCAGTCCGTTGGCGATCGTGGATGGACCAGAGAACACGAAGAAGATCAGCAGCAGCAACGGGATGGCGCGGAAGAACTCGACGATCGACGCGCTGGGAACGCGGAGCCACCAGTGGTCCGACAGTCGCCCCAGGCCGAAGATCACTCCGAAGAGCAGGGCCAGGACCGCGCCGACGAGCGCGGCCTTCAGCGTGCCCCACAGGCCCGGGAAGATGAAGTCGGTCCAGGTTGACCACTTGATGAATGGTTCCCAGAGCTTGCCCTGGAACTGGTCGGCGTCGGCGAGTCTGGCCAGGATCACGTACACGATCCCGAGCAGCACGACGGCGCCGACGAAGGTGAGGATGTTGTTGCGTAGCCGGGCCTTCGGGCCGGGCGCGTCGAAGAGGACGGAGGCTTCTTTCGCCTTCGCCGCCTTGGGGGTCTTGCGCGGGGCGGCCTCGGTGACGGCGCTCATCGGGCCACCGCCAGCCGCTTGCTGAGCCAGCTCACGAAGAGACCGGCGGGCAGTGTGAGGATCATGAACCCGGCCGCAAAGCCCAGGAAGACCGGCAAGGTGGCTCCGTGGTCATCGAACATTTGCTTCATTACCCCGGCCGACTCGATGTAGCCCGCGACGAGCACCACAGTGGTGTTCTTGATCATGGCGATCATGACACTGCCCAGCGGTGCGATGACTGACCGGAAGGCCTGCGGCAGGATGATCATCCGCAAGGACTGGGTGAACGTCAGCCCGATGGCCCGGGCGGCCTCGGCCTGGCCCATCGGGACAGTGTTGATGCCCGAGCGCAGCGCCTCGCAGACGAAGGCCGCCGTATAGGCCGACAGGCCGAAGACCGCCAGCCAGTAGGCATTCAGGCTCGTGGTCTCGGAGATGCGGATCCTGAGCGTGTCGCTGAGCCCCAGGCTGACGAAGACGAGGATGAGGGTCAGCGGGGTGTTCCGGAGGGTGTTGACATAGAAAGTGCCTGCACCGCGGAGCACCGGGGTGGGCGACACCCGCATGGCAACCAGGATTGTGCCGAGGATCAGGGACAGCACCCCGGTCATCAGCGACAGCCGGATGGTCGCCCAGAACCCCTTCAGCACCACGTCGCCGTCCTTGGCGAACGGGCTGAAGTCGATGAGAACGTCCCAGTTCATTACGTGAGGTCCTTTAGCCGACGCCGGTGAGCCCGACAGGACTCACCGGCGTGCGGACACGTCGAAGGCGGATGCTGGATCAGGAGCAACCCTCGGCGGGCGGCTGCTTGGCGTCGAACGGCAGCTTCGCGGGACCGAACCACTTCTCCCACAGCTGCTTGGCCGTGCCGTCCGAGTACATCTCCGTGATGGCCTTGTTGACGGCCTCGCAGCCCTTGGTGTCGCCCTTCTTGATACCGATGCCGTACTTCTCATCGGTGAACGGGGCGTTGACGACCTTGACCTTGTCACCCTCGGCGAGCGCGTAGCCGGCGAGGATGGTGGCGTCGGTGGAGACAGCGTCCACGGCATTGGTCTTGAGCTTCTGGATGCACTCCAGGTAGGCCTGTGCCGGAACGAGCTCGGCGGCCGCCTTCTCCTTCTTGAGGTTGGTGCCCTCGGTGATGTTCTTCCAGGAGTTGGAGCCCGCGACCTGGCAGAGCTTCTTGCCCTTGAGGTCGGCCATCGTCTTGATCGAGTTGTCGTTCCCGCGGACCATGATGTCCTGGTGGGTGACGATGTACGGGCCGCCGAAGGTCACCTTGGGCTTGCGCGCCTCGGTGATCGAGTACGTCGCGACGATCATGTCGACCGTGCTGTTGGCCAGGAAGGACTCACGGTTCGCCGAGCGGGCCTCCTTGAAGGTGACCTTGGTGGCGCCGATCTTCTTGCCGATGTAGTTGGCGACGTCGACGTCGAAGCCCTCGAAGCCGGAGCCCTTCTGCAGGCCGAGGCCCGGCTGGTCGGCCTTCACACCGACGACGAGTTCCTTCTTGCCATCGATGGTGCTGTCCTTCTTCTCGCTGCACCCGGTCGCCACCATTGACACAGCGGCGACGGCCGCGAATGCGACCCCGTAGTTGCGAACGCGCATGCTTGTGTCTACCTCTTCTTCCCTGACGGAGCCCCAGCGGCTCAGTGCGTGAGGATCTTGGAAAGGAAGTCCTTCGCGCGCTCGGTGCGCGCGTTGGTGAAGAACTCGTCGGGAGTGCTCTCCTCGACGATCTGGCCGTCCGCCATGAACACGACCTTCTGCGCGGCCCGGCGGGCGAAGCCCATCTCGTGGGTGACCACGATCATGGTCATTCCATCGTGTGCCAGGCCGGTCATGACGTCGAGCACTTCCTTGACCATTTCCGGGTCAAGGGCCGAGGTGGGCTCGTCGAACAGCATCACCTTGGGCTTCATTGCCAGCGCGCGGGCGATCGCGGCGCGCTGCTGCTGGCCGCCGGAGAGCTGGGCGGGGTACTTCTGGGCCTGGTTGGCGATGCCGACCCGCTCCAGAAGCTCCATCGCGTACTTCTCGGCCTCCTGCTTGCCCATCTTGCGGACCTTGATCGGCCCGAGCGTGACGTTCTCCAGGATCGTCTTGTGGGCGAACAGGTTGAACGACTGGAACACCATGCCGACGTCCGCGCGGAGCCGGGCGAGGTCCTTGCCCTCCTCGGGCAGCTTCTTCCCGTCGACCAGGATCGTGCCGTCGTCGATGGGCTCCAGGCGGTTGATCGACCGGCAGAGGGTCGACTTGCCACCGCCCGAGGGGCCGATCACGACGACGACCTCACCGCGCTGGATCGTGAGATTGATGTCCTTGAGAACGTGCAATTCACCGAAGTGCTTGTTGACGCTCTCGAGCACGACGAGGGGGCCGCCGCCCGGGATGTCATCCTGGGCCCCGCTGTCGTCCTTGCTCAGCTCAGGCCCAACTCCGCTGTCCGTCATGGGCCCGGACTTTACGTCATCATTAGCAATGAAAAACCCTCGGAGCGGTACCGATCCGATCACGAATCCCCACGTCGGCGGCACGTTCGGCGCACACGGCGGGCGCCCGCGGCCACCGTCCTGGTCACGGGGTTGTCTCAGATGGTGATCACGTTGTTATCACTCAGTGATCAATGGTCACGCCGGGTGACGGCCGGTCAACTCATGATCGATATTGGCCGCCGAATTCATGATCGTTTCCCTCGATGACTCCTGATCGACTCGCGCGGGGACCCTGCCTTGCCGCGTACGCTTGGTGACTGTCATGAGTGCGCCTATGGAGATCGGCCCCCGCACGTACGAGATCCGTACCTACGGGTGCCAGATGAACGTCCACGACTCGGAGCGGCTGTCGGGCCTCCTCGAGAACGCCGGCTATGTCCGCGCCGAGGACGCAGAGCCCGATGTCGTCGTGTTCAACACCTGTGCCGTACGGGAGAACGCGGACAACCGGCTCTACGGCAACCTCGGCCACCTGCGGCCCGTCAAGGACGGCCACCCGGGCATGCAGATCGCCGTCGGCGGCTGCCTGGCCCAGAAGGACCGCGACACGATCGTCAAACGGGCGCCCTGGGTTGACGTGGTCTTCGGCACCCACAACATCGGCTCCCTGCCGGTGCTCCTGGAACGTGCTCGCATTCAGGAGGAGGCGCAGGTCGAGATCGAAGAGTCCCTGGTGACCTTCCCCTCGACGCTTCCGACCCGCCGCGAGTCGCCGTACGCCGCGTGGGTGTCGATCTCCGTCGGCTGCAACAACACCTGCACGTTCTGCATCGTGCCGTCGCTGCGCGGCAAGGAGAAGGACCGCCGGCCGGGCGAGATCCTGGCCGAGATCGAGGCCCTGGTCGCGGACGGCGTCCACGAGATCACCCTTCTCGGGCAGAACGTCAACGCCTATGGCTCGGGCTTCGGCTCGCTCGCCACAGCGCCGGAAGAGGTCCGCGAGATGACAGCGGGCGGCCAGTCGGCGTTCGCCGGGCTGCTGCGTGCCTGCGGCGACATCGAGGGGCTCGAACGGGTGCGCTTCACCTCGCCGCACCCCAAGGACTTCACCGACGACGTGATCGCCGCCATGGCCGAGACGCCGAACGTGATGCCGTCGCTGCACATGCCCCTGCAGTCGGGGTCTGACCAGGTGCTCAAGGCCATGCGCCGCTCGTACCGCCAGGAGCGGTACCTCGGGATCATCGAGAAGGTCCGCGCAGCGATCCCGGAGGCGGCGATCACCACCGACATCATCGTGGGCTTCCCGGGGGAGACCGAGGAGGACTTCGAGCAGACCCTCCACGTCGTACGGGAGGCGCGGTTCTCGTCGGCGTTCACGTTCCAGTACTCCAAACGCCCCGGCACGCCGGCCGCCACCATGGACGGCCAGATCCCCAAGGCGATCGTGCAGGAGCGGTACGAGCGGCTGGTCGCCCTCCAGGAGGAGATCTCCTGGGCCGAGAACAAGAAGCAGCTCGGCCGGACCCTGGAGGTCCTGGTCGCCGAGGGCGAGGGCCGTAAGGACGGCGCCACGCGGCGCCTGTCCGGACGTGCGCCCGACAACCGCCTGGTGCACTTCCAGGCGCCGGACGAGCCGGTTCGGCCGGGTGACATGGTCACGGTCGAGGTGACGTACGCGGCGCCGCATCACCTGGTGGCCGACAAGCCCGCGCAGTCCATCCGCCGCACCCGCGCCGGTGACGCGTGGGAGGCCCGCCAGGGTCGTCCCAAGGGCGTCACGTTGGGCATGCCGTCCATCGGTCGCCCGGCTCCCGCACCGCAGGCCACATCCGCCTGCTCCGCCCACCCATAGGTTGCGCTGCCACGACTTGCGCTGCCACAACCTGCGCCGCCACAACGCCGCCGCGCGACCGCCGGGAGCACGCGATCCGCGGTGGCCGGGCGGTCCGCGACGGCCGGGCGGTCCGCGAGGCTGTCCTGGTCAGGCCCTGGGCGGAGTACCGGGGCCCGTTGGCGGTGGCGTGCCGGTGTCCTTCGGCTTCGTACCGTCGATGTACTCCGTGGCCTTGTCTTGTGCCGTGTCGACCTTGTCGGCGTACTTGCCGCCTGTCTTCTTGTCGACCATGTCACCGGCCTTGCCGACCGCGCCCTTGGCCTTGTCGCCGTGGCCGCCGAGCATTTCCTTAACCTTGTCGACGATGGACATCTACTTCCCCCCGATCCCTCGTCCCACGGCATCGTCCGGCTCCCGTACGACGCCCGTACGCCCCGACCCCTACCCAATTCGTTGCCAGAATTAAGCCTGTGACCTCACCAAACGTCATCGCCGTCGTAGGGCCGACCGCCGCCGGCAAGTCCGATCTCGCCGTGGACCTCGCGCTGCGCCTGGGCGCCGAGGCGGTCAACGCCGACTCGATGCAGTTCTACCGGGGCATGGACATCGGCACCGCGAAGCTCACCCCGGCCGAGATGCGCGGCGTCCCGCACCATCTGCTCGACCTCTGGGACGTGACGGTGGCCGCCAGCGTCGCCGAATTCCAGCGGCTCAGCGCCGAGGTGATCGGCGAGATCCACGGTCGCGGCCGGATTCCCGTGCTGGTCGGGGGTTCAGGACTGTACGTACGCGCCGCGCTCGATCATCTGGAGTTTCCGGGCACAGATCCGGCCGTACGGGCGCGGCTGGAGGAGGAGTTGGCGGCGGTGGGCTCCGGCGTTCTGCACGAACGGCTGCAGCGCAGCGACCCCAAGGCCGCGGAGGCGATCCTGCCGAGCAACGGGCGGCGTATCGTCCGCGCACTGGAGGTCATCGAGATCACGGGACGCCCCTTCACCGCCACCATGCCCGAACACCGCTACCGGTACGACGCCGTGCAGATCGGACTCACCGTGCCGCGCCCCGAACTGGACGAGCGCATCGCGCTGCGCGTGGCGCGGATGTGGGAGGCCGGGCTGGTGGACGAGGTGCGCAAGCTTGAACGAGAGGGGCTCCGGGACGGTCTCACCGCCGGGCGGGCCCTCGGATATGCCCAGGTGTTGCGGTACTTGGCGGGGGAGTGGACGGAGGATCAGGCGAAGGAGGAGACGGTCCGGGCCACGAGGCGTTTCGCGCGGCGCCAGGAGTCGTGGTTCAGACGCGATCCGCGGGTCCACTGGCTGCCGTACGACGCGCCCGACCTCCTTGATCAGGCCTTGGCCCTGACGCGACCGGCGACCTGAGCCAATACGATCGGGAGATGCGCTTCCTCAAGGGCCACGGGACCGAGAACGACTTCGTGATCTTGCCGGATGCCGACGGCGGGCTCGAACTGACCCCTGGGATCGTCGCCCGCCTCTGCGACCGGCGCGCGGGCATCGGGGCGGACGGGGTGTTGCGCGTCGTACGGACGAAGACCGCCGGTGACCCTGCCGCGGAGGCCTTGGCCGGAGACGCCGAGTGGTTCTTGGACTACTGGAACGCCGACGGCGGCATCGCGGAGATGTGCGGCAACGGCGTGCGCGTGTTCGCCCGGTATCTGGTCGACGCGGGCCTCGCGGCGCCCGGAGAGTGGAATCTGGCCACCCGCGCCGGACTGCGACGCGTGACGGTGGGCGTGAGCGGCGACGTGAGCGCGGACATGGGACCGCCCGTCCACCAGGGCGCCGGTGAAGCCGCTGTCGACGGACGCCCGTACGCGGGAGAGCGCGTCTCCATGGGCAACCCGCATCTGGCCTGCCGCATCGACGAGCCGGTCGCCACGCTCGACCTGACCCGCGCACCGGACTTCGACCCCGAGGCCTTCCCTGAGGGGGTCAACGTCGAGTTCTTCCGGCCGGTGGGGGACAACCACCTGGAGATGCGGGTCTACGAGCGCGGCTCGGGCGAGACCCGTTCCTGCGGCACCGGCACGGTGGCGGTCGCAGCGGCGGCGGCGCTCGGCTCCGCAGCCCCGGTCGATGGCAAGCTCCCGCAGGGCGAGTGGATCGTCGACGTCCTGGGCGGCCGTCTCACTGTCACCTTCGACGGACAGACCAGCTACCTCAAGGGCCCGGCCGTCCTGGTGGCCGAGGGCGAGATCCGCCAAGACTGGCTCACAGCCACCTGACCCGCGCCTGTCGCGGGATCAGCGGGGGTCGAAACGTTCGATGAAGGGTTTCACGCCGGTGCCTTGGACCCCGACCGCCCACATCGAGCGGGTGCCCGGGATGGCGACCATGTCCTGGGCCTCTACGAAGCCGATGCTCGTGTCGCGCATGGGGCCGAGCAGCCTGCCCCACTCCGTCCCGTTCCAGTGCAGGTAACCGGTCCGGCCGCTTCCCACGCTCTCGCCGAGCGCGGGGAGCCATACGCCGCCGTTCCGGTCGGATACGAGCGAGCCCCCGTACGGCATCGGGAACATCCCGTACCGCGGAACGCTCGTCGCCTTCGTCCACACATCACCGTCCAGCCGGAAGAGTTGCTGCTGGCTCGACCCTCCGCCGACGTACGCCCAGACCTCATTGCGCGAGACCGGCAAGATGTCCATCGATCCCCAGGAGGGCACGGTCGAGCCGGGCATGCTCTGCCTGGTCCAGCTCCTCCCGTCCCAATGGAAGGTGAACGATTCGCCGCCCGAGGAAGGTCCCGCTGCTCCCACCCACACGTCCCAAGGCGAACGTACGGCGATGGTGACCAGCTGGGAGCCTTCCGGCAGCGTGGGGGACGCCTTGCGCACCCAGGCGCCGTGTTCGAAGCGCAGTACGGAGGACTGGCCGGCCGCGGGGCCCTCGGAGAGAACGGCCCACGCGGTGCCGCCCGGCTCGGCGCTGACCGCTGGGGGCGACGAGATGCCTCCGGTGCCTGTCCTGGGAAGCGGCGCCTCCCGCCAGCGGAACCCGTTCCAGTAAAGCCCGACCGGAAGTTGCTCGCGGTGCGTGAGCCCGACTACCCAGGCGCCGTAGGGGCTCGCCGCGGCCACGTCCAGGTACCAGGTCCACTTGATCGGCGGAACGTCCTTGTGGAGCCATTCCCGGCCGTTCCAGTGCAGTGCGGTCGTGACTTCTTTGTCTTGCCATGAGTGCTGCCCGAACGCGAACGCGTGGTGCGGCGTGGGCGCCGCCACGCCGAACAGCTGCGGGGCGGTGTCGGAGGGGATCGGCACGTCGTTCCACTGGCCCGTGGGTGGCGCCGCCTGTGTCGTGGCGGAGGCGGATGCGGTTCCGCCAAGCGCGGTTCCGCCAAGCGCGGAGCCGGCTCCGGCCGCCAGGGCGAGTGTGAGGGCGCGACGTCGAGTGATGGGGTCGGCGAGCGAGGACACGATGTGCTGTGCGGACACGATGACTCCTCGGTGCGCGGAGGGACGATCAAACCGCGATTAACTATGCCACCATCTGCTGGCATAGTCAGGAGGTGTTGCGGCTTTTGTCATCAACTGAGGAAAACTGATCGGTATTTATAGAGGCCAGAGGGGTTGTGCACGTTCGTCCCGGAAAGACCGGGACAGATGTCCCTCACTGGCGGGACCCTGCGGGGCTTAACTTCGGTCTTGCACACCTCCTGGTGGAAAGGCCCGCACGGGTCCGGGATGGGAGCCCCGGCACCGCAGCGGAGCCCGGGGGCCGGTGGCGACCTTCTTGGCGGGGGGCGGTCACCGGCCCTCATGCATGAGGGGTGCATCCTCTTCCGCCGTGGTCCCGCTTCCGCTGTTACCCCTGCGGGATCACGGCGGTAAAGGATTCCCTTGTACGCGCTCTGGCGCGGGTCACGGGGGGATTGGGAGGCGGGCACTGACTACGGTGCCGCCGTTAGGGGCCGGGCCCACTGAGCAGGAGCCGCCCAGTTCTGCGGCGCGTTCGCGCATCGAGGACATGCCGATGCCGGAACGGACGTCCGGGGGAAGGCCCACGCCGTCGTCTCCGACGGTGACGTGGAGGTCGCCGTTCATGTTGAGATGCACGACGGCAGCGCGGGCCTTGGCGTGTCTGTGCACGTTCGTGAGGGCCTCTTGGACGATGCGGTAGGCGGCGACCTCGGCGGCGGCGGGGAGGCTGGACAGGTCGCCTTCAACGTGGACGTCGACGCGGGGGCCGTCCTCCGTGGAGACCACACCGCCCAGTGCGCGGATGGCACCTGCAAGCCCGAGGTCGTCCAGCGCAGGCGGGCGCAGGTCGTAGACGAGGTCGCGGATGTCGCCGATCGTGCGACCCATGGTGGAGCGGAGGTCTTCCAGAAGGGCGTCCACGGCTTCCGGGTCGCGTTTGAGGGTGATGCGTGCCGCGTCCACGGTCATCGCCAGGCTGGCCAGCGTCGGGCCCAGGCCGTCATGCAGGTCGCGGCGCAGACGGCGGCGTTCCTCTTCGCGGGTACGCAGGATGCGTTCACGGGAGCGCTGCACGTCGGCGGCCAGCCGCGCCGCGTTCGCCAGCTCGGCGAGGTTGCAGGCCAGGATCGAGGCGAGGCGGAGATCGGGCGTGCGGCGGCGGGAGAAGATCAGGCGCCCGACGGGCTCACCGTGCCAGACGAGGGGGATCACCTCGGGGCGCTCTTCCATCTTGCCGCTGTCCGCGGTGACCGCGCGGCCGTCCCGGTCGAGCACCTCGATGATGACGCCGTTCGCGCGCAGCGCCTCCCGTACGGCCTCGGCGGCCACGGCCAGCGCGGCGGCGGGGTCGGAGGCGGCCTGAAGACGCCGGTTGATCCCGTCGGCGAGCCGGTACGGGTCGCGTTCACCGTGCAGGAGGCGGTCGACCGCGCGCTGGAGCCGCCGCCGCGCGGGTTCGAAGACCGCCCCCGCCGCGATCGCGCCGGCGAGCCCGGCCAGCGACCCATGGTCGGCGACGAGCAGGCTGGTCGCTCCGACCAGCGCGAAGTAGACGCCCGTGATCACGATGACGAGGCCGGCGTACACGAGGGTGCGGTTGATGACGACGTCGATGTCGTACAACCGGTACCGGGTGATGGCGATCGCGATGCAGATCGGGACCGCCGCGATCGTGGTGTTGCGGATCGGGTCGCCGATCGGGGTGACCTCGCCGACCCAGATGATCGCCTGTCCGAGGACGCCCGGGTAGATGACCCAGCCGATCTGCCGCCGTACGTCGGGCGGCGACTTCACGAATCGGACGACCATCGACACCATGCTCAGCAGGAGCGTGCCGACGATCACCGTGCTGATGGGCCACGGGACGTCCTGCAGCGGATAGACCGAGACGCCGTGGTGGAAGCGCCGCGCCTCCGGGTCGACCGTCAGGTGCACGCAGACGATCAGCGGAATCGCGCAGGCCAGCGCCAGCACCGGCCGGAAGTGGCGGGAGACCAGCCGCCCGTCCGGGAAGATCAGCGGCAGGACGAGGGTGAGGATGAACGTGTCGATCGCCCACAGCCAGTGGCTGAGCCAGAGGAAGAACCCGGCCCCGATCCAGCCGTGCTCGTCGAGCCAGGGTCCGAGATTGAGGGACAGCACGTACACCGACGCGCTGAACCCCGCCACGAGCATCACCCAGCCCACCCGGAGCCCGGGGCGATGCCGCAGCAGGAACGCGGCGACGGGCGTCCAGAAGAGCGCGATCACGATCTCCGGATGCCACCAGACCATCCGCCGGCGCTCGGGTATGTCCAGGCCGAGCAGCAGTGAGGCGAACACGACCAGTACCGCCGTCAGAGCGAGCAAGAGCCCACCCCGGGCGGCGGCCCGCTCGTCGTGCCTCACCGTGAGCATCCACGCTCCCCGAGTCAAAAAGTAATGGAATGGTAAAGCTTCCGGGTCATGTCCTGCGGGCGCAGGGGCGGCCGTCTCAGGACAACGGGACTGCGCGGAGTGGAGACTTGCCTCGTCACCAGCGTGTAACCGGGGTCACGCGGGGGCTGCAAAAAGGGGGAGATCGTCATGCGCGGGATGCTCGTACGTCGACGTGACTCTAGCCACACAGTGCGCCAACCTGCACCATCCGAGTCTTCGCCGGAGCTCCCCCAGGCGACCGCTGCGCTCTGGTGGGAACTGGACGTCAGTTCACGCTCACGTCCCGTACCACGTCTCAAAATAGCTGGACGTTGGTAATGCAGAGCCCACCACGTCATACAGCTGTGAGTTGGCAGCTCTGAGTTGGCCCCTGGCTGGGTAAAACCCGGTTAGGCGGGATTGGGGGTCAGCGTGGTGGAGGCGGCCAGCGAGCGGAGCCCTCGGCGGAAGTCATCCGGAGTGACGTCCCCCACGAGGAGGTATTGGAGCACGAAGCCCGGCAGCATGGCGAAGAGGGCTTTGCCGGCGGCGGTGCAGTCGGTGTCGGGCGGGACCATCCCGGCGTCGCGCAGGCGGCCCACGTACGCGATCCAGAGTGTGCGGACCGCGGTCATCCGGTCGCGGACGTAGGTGCCGAATTGTTCGTCGTACATAGCGAGGGCCCAGGCCTGGGGGGCGAGGCGGAGGTTTTCTCCGGGGCCGACCATGGTGACGATCTGTTCGGTCAGGCGGCCGACGGCGTCGTCCAGGGTCGGGACGGGGTCCTCTTCGAGGACCGCGGCGACGTAGACTGCCAGACTGCCGATGGTGCCGGAGGCCAGGGCCTCGATGATCTCGGTCTTGCTCTTGAAGTATCGGTAGACGGCCCCGGCGGAGAGGCCGGATTCGGCGAAGATGTCCTGCATGGACGTCTCGTGGAAGCCCTTGCGGATGAAGCAGGCCCGGGCGGCGTCAAGGATCTGCGCGCGGCGGCGTTCCAGGTGCTCTTCGCTGACTCGTGGCATGACCAAAATATAAAACGAGTATTCGTTCTCCACAAATCCGCCGCGCCGTACCGCCACCAGGGGGTGAAGTCGGCTCGGACCTGGATCCCCGTGCAGGTCCGAGCCGGCGCTTACAGCGCAGGCCAGCCGGTGCCTACAACGCAGATTCGAACCGGCGCCCACACCGCAGATCCGAACCGGCGCCTACAACACAGATCCGAACCGGTGCCCACACCGCAGGTCCGAACCGGCGCCTACACCGCAGGTCAGCCGGCGCCGGCGGGGAACGCCAGTTCGATGCCCTTGCGGTCGCTGGTGTAGCGGGCGTTCCACACGTACAGCTTGATGTCCTGGGTATCGAGGCTCTCGCTCACGGACAGGTCGGTGGCGACCCGGACGAGGTACGAGGCGCCCACGGGGATGAGCGTGTCGCCAGCGTCCTCGATGGGCGCCTGCGAGCCGTTCAGGCGTGCCGTCACCTTGCTGCGGTTGGGAAGCGTGCACATGTGTTGAGGGACGCCTGCCTGCGGCATGCAGCGCTCCTGTGCCGCTCTGGGCACTTCCCCGCGCGGCAGGAAGATGTCAGCGGGGAAGTCCAGCAGGACCGGGCGCTTCTGCGTGTTGGTGATGACGTACTCGGCGTACGCGTAGGTTGAGCCGGCCGGGGCCGGGGTGCTGTCGCTCAGCGGTTTGGAGTCCACGCCCGTCTTGGCGGCGGCGAGGCTGTAGGCGTAGCCCTCGGGAGTGGTGATGCTGAGCGCCGGACCGACCTTGGGCGCGGGTGTCGCCCCTGGAGCGTTGCCCTGGCTGGAGAGAGCCGGCGGCCTGTCAGCGGCCCCGTCGTCGCCGGGACTCAGAACGGGGCGGATGACGAGGATCCCGGCTGCCACGGCCGCTATGCCGGCCGCACCCGTGAGTGCGCCGGCCAAGCCGACCTTGCCCGCGCTGCTCTTCTTCCGGCGGCGGTGGGAGTGGTAGCTGTTGGACATGGTGTCGTGCTCCTCGGGCTCTCCAGCACAGTCCTCGGGCCCAGCTTCATGAAGCTCAGGCGCGTCGTCGGGCCTGCCTATAGCACAGGCGGGAGCATCATTGGACCTGCCTGCGGGCTCGAGCGCTCCGGACCCACCAGACCAGGCCCGATAGGCGCTCCCTGCCCCGGGGGCAGTCACCATAGCAGGGCATTCGGAATGGTCGTGGCGGGGCATTACCAAGGGTGATTAGACGGAAAAGGCAGTCAGTTCGCTACGAAGATCGCCTGAGGAGGGGTCCGGCGCCGAGGCCACGGAGTGACGCGTCCAACACCTCGGCCGTGTGCGCGACGGAGATCCGCGTGCCCTGCCGGGCGAGCGCGGTGGCGATCTGCATGGAGCAGCCGGGGTTGGCGGCGACGAGCAATTCGGCCTCTGTGGCCCTTACGGACATGGCTTTGCGGTCACCGAGCTCGGCGGCGGCCTCCGGCTGGAAGATGTTGTACGTACCGGCCGAACCACAGCACACCTCAGGGTCGGCGATCTCCCGGACGGTCAGCTCCGGGATGCCGGTGAGCAGGGCGCGTGGCTGGCTGCGCACACCCTGGGCATGCGAGAGGTGACAGGCGTCGTGATACGCGACCGTGGCCGGAACTGGCCGCCGTTCAGCTCGCGGACCGATCTCGACGAGGAATTCGGCCAGGTCCTTCGTCTTGACCGACAGCGCCTCCGCCCGGCCCGCCCACGTGGGATCGTCCGCCAGCAGCCTCTCGTACTCCTTCATCGCCGACCCGCAGCCCGCCGCGTTCACCACGATCACGTCCACGGCCTCGAACGCCACGATCGTCCGGCGCGCGAAGTCGCGTGCCTCGTCGTCACGGCCGGAGTGCAGGGATAGGGCTCCGCAGCACCCCTGGCTCTTGGGGATGATGACGTCGCAGCCCTCCATGGCCAGAACGCGAGCGGTCGCCGCGTTCACACCCGGGAAGAACTCCCGTTGCACGCATCCGGTCAGCATCCCGACCGTCGCGCGCCGCCCGCCGCGTGCCGCGACGCGTTCGGGGAGGCGTGGTGCCGGGCCGAGAGGCGGCGCGAGCCGTTCCATGGCGGCAAGGGCGGGCGAGAGACGGTCCAGGACGCCGCTGCGGCGGACAAGCCGGTCGAGCCCCGTCTTCTGGTAAGCGCGGAGCGGGCCGCGCAGGGCCCGGAGGCGAGCGGGGTACGGGAAGAGCTTGAAGACCACCTCGCGGATAAGGCGCTCCTTGGCCGAACGGGGATGCTCGCGTTCCACCTCGGCCCGGGTCAGCTCGATCAACCGGTCGTACTGGACACCGGACGGGCACGCCGTCACGCACGCCATGCAGCCCAGGCACCGGTCGAAGTGCTCGACCATCGGCCCGCTCAGCGGCGTGCCCTCCGCGTGCTGCTGCATCAGATGGATGCGCCCGCGCGGTGAGTCCATCTCCTCGCCCCACAGCACGTACGTGGGGCACGTGGGCAAGCAGAACCCGCAGTGCACGCAGTCCCCGAGCAGATTGGGGAGCTCACCTCCACCGAGCAGGTCCGGCGGCGTGGCCCCGGGCGATCCAACGACCGGCTCGGGGAGGTCCTGGGGTGTGGTCATCAGATTCCTCCCACAAAGCGGCCAGGGGACAGCCGGTGCTCCGGATCGAACTGGTCCTTCACCCGGCGCATCAACGTCAACGCAGGCACAGGCCCCCACACATCGTCAGCCGTGCGAACACCTTCAGGCGCATACCGCACGACGGCACCGCCCCGGTGGCGGACGAGTGTCGCACGCAGGCGCGTCAGCACTTCAGCTACCTCACCTGCATCCGCCGTCAACCCCACGTACCCCTTCCCAGACGCCGACCACCGCACCTGGCAACCCCCCATCTCGGCCAACGCCGCGCCAGTCTCGGCCACAGGCGCCTCCGTCAAGGCAGAGGGAGGGGCGGTTACTTCGATGAGGGTCGTTCCGTCGGGATAGGTGCCCCACCAGGCGGGTGCCTCCTGGCTGATGTTGGCGTCGGGTCCCAGGAGGTTTGCCACGTGGGTGGAACGGGCCGCTACGCCCTCTGGGACGCCCTCCAGGAGGACGCCCAGCGTGATGCCTTCTGGGGAAGCCTCGCATTCGAGGGCGCTCGGGACGACGGGGGAGTGCAGTACGGCTTGGACAGCCTCGTGAGCCTTGGCGGCGTCTGGGACGGGGGCCGTGATGTAGGCGTGGGCAGAGGGCACCGGGTGCAGCCGGAAGGCGGCCTCGACGATGAGGCCCAGCGTTCCGTACGACCCAGCGAAGAGCCGCCCTAGGTCGTATCCCGCCACGTTCTTGACGACCTTGCCGCCCGAACGTGCGATCTGGCCGTCCGCCCGCACGATGGTGAGGCCGATGACCAGGTCGCGGGGCGATCCGTACAGCAGCCGGAGGGGACCGGCGGCGCCGGTGGCGATCGTTCCGCCGACCGTGGAGCCGGGGAGGGGCGCGTCGAGCGACAGGCGCTGGCCGCGTTCGGCCAGGACCTCGGCGAGCCGCTCCGTCGTGAGCCCGGCTTCGGCCTTGACAACCAGGTCACCGGCGGTGTGTTCGATGACGCGGTCCAGCCGCGACGTGTCGAGGAGCAGATCGCAGCGATCCGGCGGCAGGCCCCAGTCGAGGCGCGTCTCGCCGCCCCGGGGGATGACGGCGAGCCCCTGCTCGGCCGCGACCCGCATGACCTCGGCGGCCTCGGCCACCGTCGCGGGCGCGGCCACGAAACGCGGGGCTACGCCGAGGACGCCTTCCTCGGGCTCTCCCGGCCGTACGTCACCGCAGACCTTCGCCAGCGCGTCCAGAGGGCCGCCCATCAGATGTCCGCCTTTCGGCCGCCCATCAGAAGATGTCCGCCTTTCCTTCGTACGGGTGCGGGCCCTTCCGCACGCCCGGCACCTCGCCGCAGAGGCGGGGTGTCGGGAACACCTTGCCCGGGTTGCACAGACCGGCGGGGTCGAAGCCGCAGCGCACCATCTGCATTGTGTCGAGGTCGGCCTCGCTGAACATGCGCGGCATGTAACGCGCCTTGTCGACGCCGACCCCGTGCTCGCCCGTGATGGAGCCGCCGTGCTCGATGCAGAGATCGAGGATCCTGCCGGAGACCTCTTCGGCGCGTTCAGCCGCGCCTGGCTCGGCGTCGTCGAAGAGAACGAGGGGATGCAGATTGCCGTCGCCCGCATGGAAAACGTTGGCGACGCGTACACCCGACTCTGCCGAGAGCGCGTCGATGCTGGCGAGGACCTGGGGGAGCGCCGTACGGGGAATCACGCCGTCCTGGACGATGTAGGCGGGGCTGATCCTGCCTACGGCGGCGAACGCGGATTTACGGCCCTTCCAGATCAGTGCCCGCGCGGCGTCGTCGGCGGCGATGCGGATCTCGAACGCGCCGGCCTCGCGGCACAGCCGTTCGACCTCGGCGAACTGGGCCGCGACCTCGGGCTCGGGGCCGTCGAGTTCGACGATGAGGACGGCTCCGGCGCCGGGCGGGTAGCCGCACGCGACCGATGCCTCGGCGGCCTCGATGGACAGCGCGTCCATCATCTCGATCGCCGCCGGCACGACGCCCGCGCCGATGATGGCCGAGACGGCCTTGCCGCCGGCCTCGATCGAGTCGTAGGCGGCGAGGAGCGTCTGCACGGTCTCGGGTACGCGCGTCAGCCGGACCGTGATCTTGGTCGCGATGCCGAGCGTGCCCTCAGAGCCGACGAACGCGCCCAGGAGGTCATAGCCGGGGTCGCCCGCGGCCAGGGTGACCAGTTCGCCGTCGGGCGTCACGATCTCGCAGGCGAGGACGTGGTGGGCTGTGAAGCCGTACTTGAGGCAGTGGGCGCCGCCGGAGTTCTCCGCCACGTTGCCCCCGACCGAGCAGATCTGCTGGCTGGAGGGGTCAGGTGCGAAGTAGTAGCCGTACGGACGGACGGCGCGGGTCACATCGAGATTGATCACGCCGGGCTCGACGACGGCGCGCTGGTTCGGAATGTCGATCTCCAGGATGCGGCGCATCCGGGACGTGACGATCAGCACGCCGTCCGTCCGGGGGAGCGCGCCGCCCGACAGCCCGGTGCCCGAACCGCGCGCCACGTACGGGATGCCCGCCGCAGCGCACTCCCGTACGACCGCCGCGATCTGCTCGGCGTTCTCGGGCAGCACGACGATCGCGGGCATGGCGCGATGGTTGGTCAGGCCATCGCACTCGTAGGTCCGCAACCGCACCGGATCGGTGATGACCGCCTCGTCGCCGAGCACCCCTGCCAGGCGCCCCGCGAGCGCAGGGAGTGTCGTTTCCATCCCCGCCCACCTCCCCTCGCCCTTTGAGCCCTCGCCCTTTCAGCTTCCTCCCCCGAGACGAACGACTGCAAGATCACCCGGATGCCGCCTACGGGAAGATGCCGCCTACGGGAAGTGGACGTACGCGGGAGTGGTCAGGAACTCTTTGTACTCGTCCGCGAGCGTGACGTCCTTGAAGAGCGTCACGGCCTCGTTGAAACGCGGCTCGTTGTACGCGTCGCCCAGTTCCTCGCGGATCTTGGCGACCTCCTCGTCCAGGATCTGCTCGACCCATTCCTTGGTGATCTTCTGGCCCTCCTTCGTGGAGATGCCGTTGTAGATCCACTGCCACACCTGGGAACGAGAGATCTCCGCCGTGGCGGCGTCCTCCATCAGGTTGTGGATCGCCACCGCGCCCGACCCGTTCAGCCAAGTCGCCAGGTAGCGAAGCGCCACGTCGACGTTGCCGCGCAGGCCCGTCTCGGTGATGTCGCCCGGCGTCGCGGACACGTTGAGCAGGTCGGCGGCCGAGACCCGGACGTCCTCGCGGAGCCGGTCGCGCTGGTTGGGCTTGTCGCCGAGCACGCCGTCGAAGACCTCACGGCACACCGGGACGAGGTCGGGGTGCGCGACCCAGGAGCCGTCGAAACCGTCGTTCGACTCGCGGGTCTTGTCCGCCGTGACCTTCTCCAGCGCGATCTTGTTGACCTCCTCGTCCTTGCGGGACGGGATGAACGCGGCCATGCCGCCGATCGCGTGGGCGCCGCGCTTGTGGCAGGTGCGCACCAGCAGCTCGGTGTACGCGCGCATGAAGGGGGCGGTCATGGTGATCGCGTTCCGCTCGGGCAGGACGAAGTCGGCGCCGCGGTCCCGGAACTTCTTGATGACCGAGAAGAGGTAGTCCCAGCGGCCCGCGTTCAGGCCGGCGGAGTGGTCGCGGAGCTCGTAGAGGATCTCCTCCATCTCGAACGCGGCCGGGATGGTCTCGATCAGCACGGTGGCGCGGATGGTGCCGCGCGGGACCTCCAGGGTGTCCTGGGCGATGTTGAACGCGTCGTTCCAGAGCCGTGCCTCGAGGTGGCTCTCCATCTTGGGCAGGTAGTAGTACGGGCCCTTGCCCTTCGCCAGCTGGCGGCGCGCGCTGTGGAAGAAGTACAGGGCGAAGTCGAACAACGACCCTGACACGGGCTCGCCGTCCACCAGGAGGTGCTTCTCCTCCATGTGCCAGCCGCGGGGCCGGACCACGATGGTGGCCAGTTCGTCGTCGGCCTTGAGCGCGTAGGACTTGCCGGACTTGGGGTCGGTGAAGTCGATCGTGCGGTCGAGGGCGTCGCGCAGGTTGAGCTGGCCCTCGATCATGTTGTCCCAGAGCGGGGTGTTGGCGTCCTCGAAGTCGGCCAGCCACACCTTGGCGCCGGAGTTGAGCGCGTTGATCGTCATCTTCCGGTCGGTCGGCCCGGTGATCTCCACGCGGCGATCCTCCAGGCCCGGTGCCGGAGTGGCCACCCGCCAGGTCTCGTCGGCGCGGATCTCGGCGGTCTCCGGCAGGAAGTCCAGGGTGCCGCCCGCGGACAGGCGCGCCTGCCGGTCGGCGCGGGCCTGCAGAAGCTCCTTGCGCCGGGTGCCGAGCTCGCGCTGCAGCGTGGCGACCAGGCTGAGCGCCTCGGGCGTCAGGATCTCGTCGTACCGCGCGTTGATGGGGCCGGTGACCTCCACGCCTTCGAGTGCAGCCATCTGCCCTGCCCTTTCGTATAGTGAAATTCTGCTTCTGTTGTGTGGAGAACGCTACTCGCCGGTATGGGAGCAGGTCAAAGCGGGTGGCCAAGCCCGCAAGACCTACGACCTGCCGACTTACCCGTCCCAGTCCTAAGCGCACCCTGCCGATGGCGAGGGGATGAGGTTCGTCGGGTGGGAACTCCGGGTGGGCCGTGTAGCTCCCGGGGTATCCCCGTAGCCCCCGGGGTAGCTCCGGGTGGCTGGGTATCCCCGGGTGGGCTGGGTATCCCCGAGTGGCGGGGTGATAATCAACTGTCCGTGTGGTCGTGGCCGTGAGACGATCGCCGGGATGTGAGGGAAGACGCACCCGCGCGGCGGTGTTGAACAAGACATATGACTCACGTTTTCTTCGCAGACCAGGAGACCAAGATCCGCAACGAGATCGAGCGGGACGAGATCGAGAGCTTCGAGGGTTCGAACGTCGCCGGCGGCCTCGACGGCGACGCCGAGTTCGACGAATTCACTGACCTCACCGACTTCGACGGCGAGCCGATGACCGGCGACCTCGACCTTGAGGACCGGCGCGCCCTGCGCCGCGTCGCCGGGCTCTCCACCGAACTGACCGACGTCACCGAGGTCGAATACCGGGCTCTGCGGCTCGAACGGGTCGTCCTGGTGGGCGTCTGGACCGAAGGCACCGCCGACGAGGCGGAGAACTCCCTCCGCGAGCTCGCGCTGCTCGCCGAGACGGCGGGCTCGGAGGTGCTCGAGGGCCTGAGCCAGCGCCGCACCCGCCCCGACGCCGCCACGTACATCGGCTCCGGCAAGGCAGCCGAGCTGCGCGACATCGTCATCTCCACCGGCGCCGACACCGTCATCTGCGACGGCGAGCTGGCGCCCAGCCAGCTGCGGCACCTCGAAGAGATCGTCCAGGTCAAGGTCATCGACCGGACCGCGCTGATCCTCGACATCTTCGCCCAGCACGCCAAGAGCCGCGAGGGCAAGGCCCAGGTCGAGCTCGCTCAGCTCGACTACCTCCTTCCCCGCCTCCGCGGCTGGGGTGGCAACCTGTCCCGCCAGGTCGGCGGACGGGCCGCCGGAGGCGTCGGCATCGGCGGCCGCGGCCCCGGTGAGACCAAGATCGAGCTGGATCGGCGCCGGATCCGTACGCGCATGGCCAAGCTGCGCCGCCAGATCGCCGAGATGGCCAAGTCCCGCGACACCAAGCGCGGCGAGCGGCGCCGCAACGCGGTCCCGGCCGTGGCGATCGCCGGCTACACCAACGCGGGCAAGTCGTCGCTGCTCAACCGGCTGACCGGTGCCGGGGTGCTGGTGGACAACGCGTTGTTCGCCACCCTCGACCCGACCGTCCGGCGTGCGGAGACCCCGAGCGGCCGCGCCTACACCCTGGCCGACACCGTGGGGTTCGTGCGGCACCTTCCGCACCAGCTCGTCGAGGCGTTCCGTTCGACGCTGGAAGAGGTCACCGACGCCGGGCTGATCCTGCACGTGGTCGACGGGTCCGACGCCGACCCCGAGGCCCAGCTCGAGGCGGTACGCGTCGTCCTCCGCGAGATCGGCGCCGACTCGATCCCCGAGATCGTGGTCATCAACAAGGCCGACGCCGCCGACGACCTCACGCTGGCCCGCCTCCAGCGCCGTGAGCCGCACAGCGTCGTCGTCTCCGCCCGTACGGGCCAGGGCATGGAGGAGCTCCGCGCGCTCATCGAGCGTGACCTGCCGGGCCTGGAGCGCGAGTTCCACGTCGTCGTCCCGTACGACCGCGGTGACCTGGTGGCCCAGGTGCACGAGCGCGGCGAGGTCATCAAGCAGGACCACGTCGCCGAAGGCACCGTCCTCCACGCGCGCGTACCCGCTGACCTGGCCGGAGACCTCGAACGGTACGTGGAGCAAACAGTCACAACGTCCTAACCTTTGCACCGTTCTAACATCACTCTCCGGAGTGGTGTGATGCATCCGAACGAGGCCATAGGGTCCTAGCGGGTCGGATGAGGCCGCTGGTCCCATCCGCACCCAGGCGTCGTGCGCCTCCCTGCCGGACCGAGTCCATCGGTCCGGTGACCTGCGGGCGAGACCGGTTCCATCGGTCTCGTCCGAATTCCGGTCCGCGTGCACTTGTGTGGAGGCTTAGCCATCCAAGCGACAACAGCCTGTTTTGCCTTCTGTTCCCTTTTAGGGTGCGGCGGGGAAACCACGAGTCGTCCGTGTCAAACCGAGGCGGCCCGCTCGTGGACCACGCGCGGAGTCGCAGGTGGGTGCCCCAGTCAGGCTTTGCTTCCTCCCTGGTGAGGGTGGGGCCGAGCCTGGCGCGTGCACCTCGTTCTGCTGCCGGCTCGGTGGCCGGCGGCGGTGCGTCGCCTCGTGTCTCATGCGTTTGGCGGGTGGCAGCGGGCGTTAGCATGTTGGCCGGGGGTCATTGGCCGAGCGGGTGGGTCGCGCCTTTGACGGGTGGATTGTCGGCCGAAACCTTAATGGTGGTCGCCTTACGGTGACAGCTTCTCAATTCCGCTTGACGCCTCTGCGAGAGTCCGTACGGTCGTAGGACTAAGGACAGGGCGTCGGAGGAGAGGGGCAGTGGCCGAATACTTCTTGGATTACTAAGGGATCTGCGTACTTTGTCTGGTTGTCCACGTCTGGTGACCTGCGCGAACGAGGGCCCCTCGCGGCCTGGTGAGCGGCGGGTTCCCGGAACCCTTTCCGAGATGGGTGCGTTTGTTGGCCAGAGGTTGTCGGTCGGGCCTCCAGTGCACTACCGTGACGAAACCGATATCTCCGGTCTCGTTGCTCAAGGTGATCAATCGATCACCCATTCCCCCAGTGGTGAGTTCGTCGGCACCCAGTCGGCGTTCGGATCGAGAGCAGGTGGCCCTCTGCATGGCATGTCTGCGTTCATGGTCGCGAGCAGGTGGCCCGCCCCATCTCGCCACGGCGTCCGGTCCTGTGCCGACCGGCGCGTTGATCCATTCAGGTCGGTGACCCTATGACGGTACGGCTGTTGACGAACATCGGCAGGCTCTGGACGGGCACCGACGTCTGCAGCAACGCCGCCGTGCTCATCCACGACGACAGGATCGTCTGGGCGGGGCCCGCGTCGGATCTTCCGCAGAGCGTCCCCGGCATCATCGATGACATCGTCGATGTCGACCACGTGGAAAACCTCGGCGGCGGCCTGGTCACCCCCGGCCTCATCGACGCCCACTCGCACCCCGTCTACGCGGGTAACCGCTGGGCCGAGCTCGCCATGCGCACGAGCGGCTCCTCCCACTCGGCGATCGCCGCGGCCGGCGGCGGCGTCAACTCCACCGTCACCGTGACGCGCGGCACCGACCCGTGGACCCTGTGCAACGCCGTCCGCGAACGCCTCCGCCAGTGGATCCTCGCCGGTACCACCACCGTCGAGGCCAAGACGGGCTACCACCTCACCCGTGACGGCGAGCTGGCCGACATCCGGATGCTGCGTTCGCTCGAGGGTGAGCCCTCCATGCCGCGCATCCACGCCACGTTCCTCGCGGCGCACATCCTGCCGCCGGAGTTCTTCGGCCGCCGCCGCGACTACATCGAGGCCGTCCGCCTCTGGGCGGGCGACGCCGCCGCGGCCGGCGCCGACTCGATCGACGTCTACTGCGACGAGGGGCACTTCACCGCAGAAGAGGCCCGCGCGCTGCTCCTGACCGGCAAGCGTGCCGGCCTCAAGGCCCGCATGCACGCCTGCGCCAACGAACGCGTCGGCGCCGCGCAGGTCGCCGCCGAGGTCGGCTGCGCCTCCGCCGACCTGCTCACCCAGGCCAACGACGACGACATCAAGGCACTCGCGCACGCCGGGGTCACCGCCACCGTCTGCCCGGGCAGCGCCCTCAACAGCGCCCGCCCGCCGGCCCCGGTCCGCGCCATGCTCGACCGCGGCGTGACCGTCGCCCTCGGCACCGACCACAACCCGGGCCAGTGCGGCATCACCTCGATGCCGCTCGTCATCGGTCTCTCCGTGGCGATGTTCGGCCTCAGCGTCACCGAGGCCCTCCGCGCCGCCACTCTCGGCGGAGCCGCCGCCCTCCGCGTCGGCGACCGCGGCTCCCTCGCCCCGGGCATGCTCGCCGACATCGTCCTCTGGGACGCCGACCACGAGGGTGCCTTCGCCTGGGCCTTCGGACTCCGCGCCCTCCGGGTCTGGCGAGGCGGGGTCCCCGTCCAGCCCTGAAAAACGATCGTTACCTGGTGATAATTCGCCTTCCTCCGCAAGGGGATAACCTCGCTCCATGGGAAGCGCCGTCGCGGTTGTCACGGACTCCACCTCCTACCTACCCCCTGGCCTTGCCGAACGGCATGAGCTCACCGTCGTTCCGCTGCAGATCGCCATCGGCGGGACCGTGCGGGACGAAGGTGACATCACCCCCGCCGAGGCGGCTCAGGCGCTCAAGGAGTGGCATCCGGTCACCACGTCCCGGCCGTCTCCTGAACGTTTCGCGCACGCCTTCAAGGCCTGCGCCGGAGCGGGGGCGAACTCCATCGTCTCGGTGCATCTGTCTGCGGCGATGTCGGGCACCGTCGAAGCGGCACGGCTCGCAGCCGAAGATGCGCCTGTGCCCGTACGAGTCATCGACTCCGGCACCATCGGACTGGGGCTCGGCCTCACCGCCCTCTCCGCCGCCGCTGCCGCGCTCGGCGGCGCCGACACGGACGAGGTCGTGACGGTCGCTCTCCGCCGCGCCGAACTCTCCCGCTCGCTCTTCTACGTTGACACGCTCGAACACCTTCGCCGCGGCGGCCGCATCGGTGCCGCCGCGACACTGCTCGGCTCGGCGCTCATGGTCAAGCCGCTGCTCAACATCGTCGGCGGCAAGATCGAGCCGCTGGAAAAGGTCCGGACGTCTTCTCGGGCCCTGTCTCGCCTCGAAGAGCTGGCGGTCGAGGCCGCCGGCGAACATCACGTCGTCGACCTCGGCGTTCAGCATGTCTCCGCCGCCCCTCGCGCGGAAGCCCTGGCGGCCCGCCTGCGGGAGCGCATTCCCAACGTCGAGGATGTCTATGTAGGCGAGGCCGGACCGGTCATCGGAGCGCACGTGGGCCCGGGCATGATCGGCGTTGTGGTGGCTCCCCAACTCGGCTGAACGGCCCTTGCCGAGCCCATCCGGTCGCCGGAGAAGGTGCGGCCGTCCGGCTGCTGAGCTTGGCGAGGGTCATGGAGTTATCCACAATTTGCTCTGGGTCTATCGCTGGTCACGGTGAGTGCCTAGCTTCGTGACGCATGAGGTTCAGTAGTCCCACTGACAGGCTGTACGAGCTGATCGAACGGTTGCGCTCGCCCAGGCAGGGAGGGAGCGGCCCGCCAAGCTCATTCGGAGGCGGCGCTCTTCCTGCCGCGTCCTTACGTTCAGGCCCTGAAGCCCCTGAGCCGCCGCTGCGTGATCGACTCGACCCAGGCCTCCCGGGCGCCCGCGCGCTCGCCCTGCTCGGTGTGATCGCGGCCCTCGTCGCCGGTGTCTACCTCTGGATGGCACGTCCTCGCCCGGAGCCGACGACTGAGGCCGTCCCCAGCCCGTCGCTTGCCGTCGCCGGCGTGACGTCGCCCGCCGCCCGCGTCATCGTTCACGTCTCCGGCAAGGTGCGACGTCCCGGTGTAGTCACCTTGCCGACCGGCACGCGGGTGGCGGACGCGATCAAAGCGGCCGGTGGCGTACGACCAGGAGCCCGGACGGACTCCCTCAACCTGGCCCGCAAGCTCGTCGACGGCGAGCAGATCCCAGTCGGCATCCCTCCACCGACGGCCGCCGCTCCTGCCATATCCGGAGGGCCGACGCCCGGGGCCCCAGGGACACCGCTAGATCTCAACGCCGCGACCGTTGCGCAACTGGACGACCTGCCCGGCGTCGGCCCGGTACTGGCCCAGCGGATCGTGGACTACCGCAGCCAACACGGCTCCTTCCGTTCAGTCGACCAGCTCCAGGAAGTCTCCGGGATCGGCTCACGCCGCTTCTCCGAGCTCAAGCCCATGGTCCGCGTATGACTCCGCAAGAGGAGGAAGAAGGACCCAGGCACGACTTGCGGCTCCTTCCTCCCGCGCTGGCCGTGTGGTTGTCATCGGCACTTGCGATCGGAATTCCGCCAGTCGTGGCGTACGGCTCCGCTGCCATTGCTGGAGTTGCCGCGATCCTGCTCCTGACCCGCTGCTGGCGGCGAGCGGCGAGCCTGGCATGCCGCATCACACGGCGTGGTCGGCGAAGGCAGAGCTTCTGGTGGGTCTGGGAGTCGGGCCGCCGCATTCGTTTATTGAGGGCGGTGAAGGTTCGGCGGGCGTTTGTGGGGGTGGTGTTGGCCTGCGTGGCGGCTTCGGCGGCCGGTGTGGGGATGCGGGTTGCGGCGGTGGAGACGGGGCCGGTACGGGAGATGGCGCGCGCAGAGCGCGTGGTGTCGCTTGAGGCGGTGGTGACGGGGGAGCCGCAGGCCACTGGGGCAGCGGCGCGTCAGGTCTTGCTGGTGCGTGCGCGGGCGGAAGTGGTGCAGCGGACTCGGGTTCGGGTGCCGGTGTTGTTGATCGCGGCGGACCGGCGGTGGTCGGGGCTGGTGCCGAGCCAGCGGGTGCGGCTGACCGCTCGGTTGACCGTTCCCCGGCACGGTGAGCTGCTGGCAGCGGCTGCGGTCGTACGAGGCCCACCGCAGGTGTTGGGGCCGCCGTCGAGGGTCCAACGGGCGGCGGAGGAGGTACGGGTCAAGTTACGCCTGGCGGTCGAGGGGTTGCCCGACGATCAGCGGAGCGTGCTGCCGGGCATGGTGGTCGGCGATACGTCGCGGCTGGACACAGGGCTGGCCGAGGACTTCCGGACGGCGGGTCTCTCACACTTGCTCGTGGTCTCAGGCGCGAATCTCGCGATCGTCATCGGCGCCGTGCTGGGGTTGTGCCGGTTGCTGGGATTGGGGCGGCGCTGGGCTCCGTTCGCCGCTGCCGTCGCCGTGGTCGCGTTCGTGCTCGTCGCGCGGCCTGAGCCCAGTGTCCTGCGAGCTGCGGTGATGGGGGCGATCGGGCTGATCGCGCTGTTGAGCGGCCGCGAAAAGCAGGGTCTGCCCGCGCTGTGTGCGGCGGTGCTTCTGCTGGTGCTGATCGACCCGTCGCTGGCCCGTTCGTACGGGTTCGCGCTCTCTGTGGTCGCGACGGCCGGACTGCTCGTACTCGCGCCACCCTGGCGGAGGCATCTCCGTCGCCGGATGCCCGGTCCGTTGGCCGACGCCCTGGCGGTCGCGGCCGCCGCGCAGTTCGCCGTCGCACCGCTGCTGGTGATGCTCTCGGGTGAGCTGGGGGTCGTGTCGATCGTGGCGAACCTGCTCGCGGCCCCGGCGGTGGCACCCGCGACGTTGCTCGGCGCACTCGCAGCGGTGGTCGCGTTCGCGGAGTTGTCCCTGGCGCGGCTGGTCGTGTGGCCTGCGGGCCTTGCTGTGGGCTGGATCATCTGGATCGCACGTACGGCGGCCGATCTGCCATACGCGACAGTTGCCTGGACTGGAGGCGCGCTGGGTGCGTTCACTCTGTTATTGGCAGGTGCCGCAGCATTCGTGATCCTGCGGTGGCGGCCGGCGCGCCTGATCGGAGCCGCCGTGATGGTCGGCGTCCTCGCCGCCGTCCTCGCATTGCGGGTGACGGCTCCGGGATGGCCGCCCAGCGGGTGGGCGCTGATCGTTTGCGACGTGGGTCAGGGTGACGGACTGGTCCTCGCAGCCGGTGGTGAACGAGCGGTCGTGGTGGACGCCGGGCCGGAACCCCACCTGATGGACGGATGCCTGCGACGGCTCGGCGTCCGTGGCGTGCCGATGCTGATCCTCACTCATCCCCACGCGGATCACGTGGACGGGGTCGGCGGAGTCAGACGTGGCCGGAGGGTCGACATGGTGCTGACCACGTCCCGCAGTTCGGGCAAGGAGTCGCGCCTGCTCGGTGGCCTGCAGGTCAGGGCGGCCGTACCCGGCCAGCAGTGGACCATCGGCGACCTCCACCTGTCCGTGCTCGCGCCGCCAGAGGGACCGCGACTGTCATCGGACGACGACGGGACCACGATCAACAACGCCAGCATCGTGCTGGTGGCTCGGCGCCCGGGCTTCAGCGCCCTGCTCGCGGGCGACATCGAGACCGAGGCGCAGCAGGCCTTGGCGACGAACGTTCCGCCAGTGAACGTTCTCAAGGTCGCCCATCACGGGTCACGCCGTCAGGACCCGGCCTTCATGGCCGCCGCCCACGCCGCGATCTCGGTCATCTCGGTCGGCAAGGACAACGACTACGGACACCCGGCGCCCGCCACCCTCACCCTCCTACGACACACGCGCACCCGCATCTACCGCACTGACCAGAGCGGCGACGTGGCCTTGCTGCGGGCAATGGGAGGCGTGTCAGTTGTCACCCGCCGATGACCGCCTCAGTCGGCAGACGGCTGAGCTTGTCGAAGAGGCGCGGTGGCGTAAGGCAATGCGGCATTCCATGGCGTGCCGGTTGGGGTCATAGTAAGGCGGCCAGGGCGCTGCAGCCGCCCCGTCATGTGATCGATTGGTTCGGTGTCGATGACCTTCCCCGGCAACCCCGCCACTCACGGATCGCGACTCACCGCCACACAGTGGACTCCGAAACAGGGCAGGCAAGGCGCCCGGCCGGGGCGGCTGCCATTGGGGCGGACTTCTGCTCTGGGAACGTGCCTTTATGGCTTGGGTGTAACCGGCTCCTGGGAGCCGAGGGTGTCTGCTTGCAGGATTGGGTCCGGGGTCTGCTTTGGGGGGTGGCGGGGGAGTAGGAGGGGAGTCGCCAGGATCAGGAGGCCGGCTGCCGCGATCGCGGTGCGGGGCGTGGTGATGCTGGCCAGGAGGCCCCAGAGGGCGGTCATGGCCGCGATGGTGGCGTTGCTCGTGACCGTCCAGGCTGCCAAGGTACGGGCGACACGGTCGGTTGCGGTTTGTTCGAGACGGGCCGTGGCGAGCACCGGGTTGAACACGCCCATGCAGGTGATCAAGCCGAGTTCGATGACGATGACGAGCGCCAGACCGGTGATGCCGGGATGGATGAAGGCCAGGCCGAGCAACCAGCACGCGCGCAGCGTTCCGGCGGTGAGCATCACCTTGTGCTGCCCGAACCGCGCGACGAGTCGGTGGGCCAGGCGCGAGCCAATGAGACCGCCGACGCAGGGCGCTGCGAACGCCAGCCCATATTGCCAGGGGGCGAACCCGAGGGGGCCGAGCATGAGGGACACCAGCAGCGGCGAGGTCGCCATGATCAGGCCGTTGACCAGGAGGGCGTTGAAGAACAGCGGGCGCAGGGTGGCGTGGGTCAGGATGTGGCGCCATCCTTCGAGCAGGTCGGCGGCTCGGAGCCGTGGCGCGCCGGTTCGTACGGGCCGCGGCTCGTTGCCGCCGATCGCACGGATTCCCACTGCCGAGAGCAGGTAGCTGACCGCGTTGGCCACCACGGTCGCCATCGGGCCGAAGAGCCCGATCGCGGCCCCTCCGAGCGGCGGTCCGAGCACGGTGGCGGTCCAGGTCGTCGACTCGAACCGTCCGTTCGCGACCAGGAGATCCTCGGGACGCACGAGCGCCTTCAGGCATGCGCCGCTCGCCGCCCTGAACGCGATGTCGGAGGCGGCGACGATGACCGACACGACCAGGAGTTGTGCGAACGTGAGCCAGCCGAGCGCGAACGCGGTGGGAACGCTCATCATGGCCACGAACCGGATCAGATCCATTGCGACCATCACCGGCCGCTTGCGGCGGAACTCCACCCAGGGACCGAGCGGCACCGCGATCACTGCGCCGGCCGCGAGTCCGGCAGCCGCCAGCACCGACACCTCGACCGGCTCGGCATGCAGGACGAAAATCGCGATCAGGGGAAACGCGTCGAACGCGAGCCGTGTGCCGAACGTGCTGACCGCGTAGGCCGTCCAGAGCCACCGGAACTCCCGGCCCAGCGACCTCATGTTCAGTGTTCTCCTTTACAACCCCGCGTTGACCATCAAGACCGTAGTGAGCAGGCGCGGTGGGATCAAACAACTGATTTAGGGGTGAGTCACAACCAGACGTTGTATCGCTAAGGTCTATTTGTGGACCTCGACGCCGTGCGTACCTTTGTGGCCGTCGCGAACGCGGGCCAGTTCCAGCAAGCAGCGGCCGACCTGTCGATCACTCAGCAGGCGGTCTCCAAACGCATCGCCGCGCTGGAGAAGGATCTCGGTGTACGGCTGTTCACCCGCACAGCCCGTGGAGCCCAGCTGACCATCGACGGGCAGGCGTTCCATCCCCACGCCCGTGAACTCCTCCACGCCGAAGAGCGGGCGGCCGCCTCCGTCCGGCTGGGCCGCCGGGCGCTGCGGGTCGACGTGATCGGCCGGCGGCTCGCGCCGGCAGGTCTGCTCCGCGGCTTCCACGGCGCGCATCCCGATATCGACCTCGATGTCGTGACCCTCTTCGACGCGGACGCGGCCATCGGCGCCCTCCAGTCCGGCATGATCGACGCGTCCTTCCGCGCCGTCACCCGGCGGCTTCCCGATGGCATCGAAGCGGCCCTGGTCTTCAACGAATCCCTTCAGCTCGTCACCGGACCTGACCACGAGCTCGCCTCCGCCCACGCGGTCACACCCGCCCAGCTCGCAGAGCACCGGATCTGGATGCCCGGCATCGTCTCCGGCACCGAGTGGGCCACGTTCTACGACGACCTCGCCGCCGAGTTCGGGCTCACCATCGAGACGACCGGCCCCAACTTCGGCATCGACCCCCTCCTCGACACGATCGCCGACTCCTCGAGGCTGGCCACCTTCGTCGGCGAGCAGACCCGATTCGCCTGGCCCGCTGACTACGGACTGCGGCGCATCGCCCTTCACAAACCGACACCGGCCTATCCGCACTGCCTGATCTGGCGTGCTGACAACCCACACCCCGCACTCGCCGCACTCCGCGATCACCTCGGCTCCGCCCGGCCCGGACCCGAAACCTGGACCCCCAACTGGGCACATTCATCGCGCCAGTGACCAGGCCGAGGGCTGCATGACGGCCTCAGGTACATACGGCCTGGGCGCCGGGCGTGCCATGACCATCGCGTGAACGATTGTGTGGGGGACTGGGGGAGGGATGTTGGGCTACGTGGTCGGGCAGGGGGGTGGGGCACCGTCTTCAGGGGATGGCGGGTTCCGGGACGGAGCTTGGGGCCGGGCGTGGCATGCTGCTGGGGTGCCAGCTGAACCCATCACGCTCATCGTCGGTGACGAAGAACTGCTCGTGGACCGTGCGGTCGGCGACGTGGTCGCCACCGCCCGTTCGGCCGATCCTGAGGTCGAGGTGATCGACCTCGCGCCGGGCGGGCTGGAGACGGGGCGGCTGGCCGAGCTGACCTCCCCCTCCTTGTTCGGGGGCAGCAAGGTGCTCGTCCTGCGGTCCTCCCAGGATCTGGGCAAGGATCTGGCGGCCGAGGTCCTCGCGTACGTCAAGAATCCGGCTGAGGACGTCGCGCTGGTCGCGGTCCATGCGGGCGGCGCCAAGGGCAAGGCGCTGGCGGACGGGCTCGCCAAGGCCGGGGCCCGCAAGATCGCCTGTCCGAAGATCACCAAGATGGGTGAGCGGATCGACTTCGTCCGCAACGAGATCCGACGGCATGGCGGGAAGATCTCCGCTGACGGTGCGCGCAACCTGCTTGATGCCGTGGGGAACGACCTGCGCGAGCTGGCCGGGGCATGCAGCCAGCTCGTGGCCGACGCCGGCGGGAAGATCGACGACGCCGCGGTCGCACGCTACTACCGCGGCCGGGCTGAGGTCAGCGGCTTCAGCGTGGCCGACAAGGCGATCGAGGGACAGCTCGCCGACGCACTCGAGCAGCTCCGCTGGGCCCTGGCGACGGGCGTCGCGCCCGTGCTGATCGTCAGTGCTCTGGCGCAGGGGGTGCGGGGACTGGCGAAGGTCGGCGGCGCCCCACGAGGGGCCCGAGGCGCGGCGCTGGCCAAGGAACTCGGCATGCCGCCCTGGAAGATCGACCGTGTTCAGAGGCAGCTTCGCGGTTGGTCGGGTGAGGGCGTCGCGCGGGCACTGGGCGCCGTCGCCGAGGCCGACCTCCAGGTCAAAGGCGGCGCCGCCGATCCCGCGTACGCCTTGGAGAAAGCCGTCAGCGACATCGTCGCCGCCCGAGCCGTCCGCTGAGGCAAATGTGCGGCCGGTGTCCGGCTCCATCATGCGACTGCGGGACGTGAAAGGCTGCCACTCTGTTGCGTGGCGCCGACTCGATCATGGCCGGACTTCATGACTGGACGGGTGCCGTCACGGCGTGGCTATGACTACCCGGTGGCGCTGTCTGTGGGACCAGCCGCTGATCGGGACTCGTCGTACTCCAGGTGACCCTCGGGCCTGCCCAGAAGGACGTCATGGTTGCCAGCCGTGCCGCGACTTGCGCTGATCGCAGGATGGGGCGTCAGTCGGCGCCGCGGTGGCCCTCGGGCATACGGCTTATCGGGATGCCGTTGGGTTACTGCTGGGACTCGGCCTTGCGTTTCAGGCCCGCGGCTTCCATTGCTACGTAGCGGCGGGAGCGGCGGCCTGCCAGGAGGGCGATCAGGAACGCCAGGGGGCCGGTTTGGTCCAGGCTTAGGCGGACGTTCACTGTGCCGTTGGGGTTCGGGGTGATGTCGTGCGAGGCCACTGTGGTCAGGCCGGGGGTGCGTGCCATCCAGGTGAACGAGCGGCCCGGGGCGAAATCGGTGACGGTCCAGATGGCGGCGGGGAGTTTGGGCTGGTGGACGCGGGCCTTACTGCCTTCGCCGAACGGGCCGTCGGTGAGCCGTTCCACGCGGTCGATCGAAGCGGTCCACTCGGGCCAGCGTTCGACGTCTTCCAGGAGACGCCAGACGGTCTCCGCAGGCGCGTTGATGTCGATGGTGACTTCGTGGTGCATCTCGTGCTCCGGATCAGCCGGGGATCATGAGGTAGGCGGGTGGGACGGAGTCGACCAGCCAGACGCCGTTGGCACTGACCCGGAACTCGTGGCCGTCTGCGGCCATGCGGGCGGAGTCGACCACCAGGACGACCGGGCGGCCGCGGCGGGCGCCCACGCGGGTGGCGGTCTCGCGGTCGGGGGAGAGGTGCACGGCGTGCCGGGCCATGGGACGCAGACCTTCCTGGCGGATCGCGGCGAGGGAGGCGCCCACGGTGCCGTGGTAGAGGACGGCGGGTGGCGATGTCACCGGCAGGTCGAGTTCGACCTCGACGGAATGGCCCTGGCTGGCGCGGATGCGTTCGCCGGTGTCGTCGAACGCGTACCGGCGTTTGTCGTTGTTCGCGACCACGTGCTCGAGCTCGGCGCGGGTGATCGGGAAGTTGTGGCGGGCGGCGGCCGCGAGTAGTTCGTCGACGTTCACCCAACCGGCCGCGTCCAGGGTGAGGTCGATCCGCTCCGGCCGGTGGCGCAGGTGCTTGGCCAGATACTTGGAGATCTTCACGATCCGCCGGTCGTCCATGGTCACCTGGCCACCGTACGACGATCACGCGCCTGCGGGCAGCACGAAAACGCCGCGGCCCGACTGGGGCCACGGCGTTCTGTGAGGACGCCGGGTCTTACTTGGCCTGAAGGGCGGCGGCCTGCTTGGCGATCGCCGACTTGCGGTTGGCGGCCTGGTTCTTGTGGATGACGCCCTTGCTGACCGCGATGTCGAGCTTGCGGGCCGCGGTGCGCTGGGCAGTGATCGCCTGGTCGACGTTGCCCGCCTCGGCGGCCTCGCGGAACTTGCGGATCACCGTCTTCAGCTCGGACTTGACGGCCTTGTTGCGCAGACGAGCCTTCTCGTTCTGCTTGTTCCGCTTGATCTGGGACTTGATGTTCGCCACGTCGAAGAGCCTCAACTTGAAAGTCGTTGGTTACATGGGTTGCGTTCACCGGCAGGGACCGGCACCGGCGGCGGCCGCGGTGCCCCACGGCACGACGCAACGCCACACGCAGTCGCACAGCCTACCAATCCCAGCGCTCCACCCAAAACCAGCGGGCGTGGGGCCTGCGCGCGACTCCAATGTACGGCCTCGCGGGCGATGTGACCGTGTGAACGGAGCATGCCCGAGGACATGGGACTATGGGATACGGCAAGATCTGCCCTGCCATCGTCACTTGACGATCCCTGACCTCTGAGTTTGCGAAACGGACCCCGGTGCCAGCGCCTGAGCCCAACAAGACCGATCCCGCGATCATCCGGAACTTCTGCATCATCGCGCACATCGACCATGGCAAGTCGACGCTCGCGGACCGCATGCTGCAGCTCACCGGCGTGGTCGAGGAGCGCCAGATGCGCGCTCAGTATCTCGACCGCATGGACATCGAGCGGGAACGCGGCATCACGATCAAGAGCCAGGCGGTGCGGCTGCCCTGGACGGGGGGCGACGGCGTCGACTACGTGCTCAACCTGATCGACACGCCCGGGCACGTGGACTTCTCGTACGAGGTGTCCCGTTCGCTCGCGGCGTGCGAGGGCGCGGTGCTGCTCGTGGACGCGGCGCAGGGCATCGAGGCGCAGACGCTCGCCAACCTCTACATGGCGCTCGAGGCCGACCTGCACATCATCCCGGTGCTCAACAAGATCGACCTGCCGGCGGCCCAGCCGGAGAAGTACGCCGCGGAGCTGGCGAGCATCATCGGCTGCGAGCCGGAAGATGTCCTGCGGGTCTCCGGCAAGACCGGCGAGGGCGTGCCCGAGCTGCTCAACAAGATCGTCGAGACGGTGCCGGGCCCGGTGGGCGACCCGGATGGCCCGGCGCGGGCGCTGATCTTCGACTCGGTGTACGACACCTACCGCGGTGTGGTCACCTACATCCGGATCATCGACGGTCACCTCTCCCGGCGGGAGAAGAGCCTGATGATGTCGACCGGCTCGGCCCACGAGACCCTCGAGGTCGGCGTCATCTCGCCGGAGCCCAAGCCCGTCGCGGGCCTCGGCGTCGGCGAGGTCGGCTACCTGATCACCGGTGTGAAGGACGTCCGGCAGGCGCGGGTCGGCGACACGGTCACCGTGGCCTCGCGGCCGGCGCCGGAGTCGCTCGGCGGCTACCAGGACCCCAAGCCGATGGTGTTCTCGGGCCTCTACCCGATGGACGGCGACCAGTACCCGGAGCTGCGCGACGCCCTCGACAAGCTGCGCCTCAACGACGCCGCGCTGATCTACGAGCCGGAGACGTCGGCGGCGCTGGGCTTCGGCTTCCGCTGCGGCTTCCTGGGCCTGCTGCACATGGAGATCGTCCGGGAACGGCTGGAGCGCGAGTTCAACCTGACGCTCATCTCGACCGCGCCCAACGTCATCTACCGCGTGGTGATGGAGGACGGCACCGAGCACGTCGTCACCAACCCCAGCGAGTTCCCCGAGGGCAAGATCGGCAACGTGTACGAGCCGATCGTCAAGGCGACGCTGCTGGCCCCGTCCGAGTTCATCGGCACGATCATGGAGCTGTGCCAGGGGCGGCGCGGGGTACTGCAGGGCATGGACTACCTGTCCGAGGACCGCGTCGAGATCCGCTACACCCTGCCGCTGGCAGAGATCATCTTCGACTTCTTCGACCAGCTGAAGTCGCGGACGCGGGGTTACGCGTCGCTGGACTACGAGCCCACCGACGAACAGGAGTCCGACCTGGTCAAGGTCGACATCCTGCTGCAGGGCGAGTCGGTCGACGCGTTCAGCCAGATCGTGCACAAGGAGAAGGCGCGCGAGTACGGGCTGATGATGACCTCCAAGCTCAAGGAGCTCATCCCGCGGCAGCAGTACGAGGTCCCCATCCAGGCGGCCATCGGCGCCCGCATCATCGCCCGCGAGAACATCCGCGCCATCCGCAAGGACGTGCTCGCCAAGTGCTACGGCGGTGACATCTCCCGTAAGCGCAAGCTGCTGGAGAGGCAGAAGGAAGGCAAGAAGCGGATGAAGACGATCGGCCGCGTCGACGTCCCGCAGGAAGCCTTCGTCGCCGCTCTCTCCACCGGCGAGACCTCCACCGACAAGCCCAAGAAGTAGCACGCGCAAAGAGCGGGATCGCGTTCCAGTAAACGGTCTCGATATCGCAAAGCGGTGGTGACGCGCTGTCCCCACGAGGACACTGGGCGTTGTGACCCATACGTTGCTGCATCAGGTTCTCGTTTCCGACCTGGTGGTCCCGATCGGGCTGGCGGAGACGGCCGAGCAGGCGTCCCGTACCGGGTCGGGGCCACGGCTGGCCGACAACACGTGGCTGCGCTCGGATCTGCTGGTCTTCCGCAAGGAGCAGGACGCGGGGGATGGCCGGTACATCGAGGGCGCGCCGCTCCTGGCCATCGAGGTGACCTCCGACGCGTCGCGCGAGGTCGACCTCGGTGCCAAGAAGGACATGTACGAGCGGTTCGCGGTCCCGTCCTACTGGGTGGTCGACCTCAAGGGCGACGAGCCCGAGCTGCAGGTGTTCGAGCTGAGCGATGACGGGCGGTACGCCGAGGAGGCGCGCGTCACCTGGGGGCGGACCTGCACGATCACCCGGCCCTTCGCGATCGAGCTCGCCCCTGACCAGATCTTCGACCGGTTGCCCCGGCCGCCCGCCCCGAGAAAGGGGATCCACATGCCCAACCAAGATCATCGCACCGGCCCGGATCTGCCGCACTGCGAGGAGCCCATCCTGATCGACGCCTTCGGACGCTGGCCGACGGGCGCCGAGAAGGTGGAGCTGTGGGACGGATGCCCCGTCTTCTACGGCGCCTGGGACGAACGCGACGTCGCGATCGCCGAGCGTGCCTACCCCGGCCGGGTCATCCGCCTGGACCAGCCGCCCGGCGAACCCGGAACGCTGACCGTCCTCCCCGGCCCCGGCATCCCCGAAGACTCCCAAGCCAGCTGAACGACCGAGTCGCCGCACGAGAGCGTGCCGCGAGTCATCAGCGGCCGGGCGGATAGGTGGCCGGGCGGCCGGGAGCTTCGCGGGTTATTTGAAGATCGGCCAGGCTACCGGTGCGGGGACGCGACGGTACTCGCCCCGGTTGGCGGCGCGCGCCCCGTACACCAGGTAGAACATGGTCACGGCGGTGAAGCCGAGCGGGACCCAGATCATCACCTCGACGGCGAGGGAGAGCAGGCCGCCGACCAGCCACACGGCGATCGCGGCGAGGCCCATGTTGAGGCCCTGCGCGGCGTGCCGGCGGACGAACGGTGACCGGCCCTTGCCGAAGAACGCGATGGCGGGCGCGATCACGCCGATCAGGAACTGGCCCACGTACGCCATGAGGGCCCAGCTCTTCTCGTCGTGGCTCACCTGGCCGAAGCTCCCCGGCATCTGGGCGGTGTTGCGGCCCTGTGACGGGGGCGGTTGTTGCTGCCACGCGGACGGCTGCGGTTGCTGCTGCCAGGCCTGCTGGCCTTGCTGCTGCCATCCAGGCTGTCCCGGCTGCTGACCTTGGCCGGGTGACGGGGGAGGCCCGTAGGCCATGAGGCGTGTCCTCTCAGAGTCTGCAAGAGCTCTAGGCGAAGTGTATGACTACTTCGACGCACGCGAGGTTCGCAGGTTCCACGAGTTAATTGGAGAGAGCGGCGTCACGCCAGAGGATCGCGGTGGGGGACTGGGCCGTGAGCGTGATCGAGCCGGCCCAGGAGATCGCCGAGCGCTGTGGGAGATAGGCGCTGCGCAGGAAGAAACCACGGTTGATGGAGGTGACCGTGGCCGGGGCCCCGTTGTCGCCGAAGCCCACCGGGCGGCGGATGGCCTCGATGGACTCGATGTCGGCGACGGTCGTGCCCTGGGGGAGTTCGATCGTTGTCGCGGCGGGGCCGTCGCGTTCGATGGACCAGGACGCTTCGGCGTGGTCGGAACGGTAGAGCTTGGACGGGTCGCGCTTCAGCCGTACACCGAGGGACACGCCGGGAGCCGAGCCGCTGCCCGTGGGGGCGCCGGTGTGCTTGGCGAGCTCGACGAAGAGGTACGTGCGCAGGTCGCCGACCGCCTTCGTGGCGGGGTCGGAGGGCTTCTCGATCTTGCCCTCGCGGAGCATCTCCTGGGACATGATCCGGTACGTCCATGGCTCGCGGTCCATGACGACTTCGCGGGCACGGGCGGCGGGCTTGGTGCGGGACGCGTCGAGGAGGAAGCGGAGCGGCGCCTTCGGCATGATGACATCGCACATGTTGTTGTTCGACGTGCACGTCTGCAGAACGGGGTGGTCGCCTTCGTAGCGGCCGGTGAACTTCAGCGTCAGGTGTTGCGGCCCCTGGTAGACGCCGGTGCCGGCGACGCGGCGGCCGGACGCGTCCACCTCGACCCGGTACACCCACTCGATGTCGGTCGTACGGCCCCAGCGGGCCATGAGGGCAGGGCTGTCGGTGCCGCCGTCCTCGTTGCTCCACACGGCCGAGTACTCGATGATCCGGTGTCCGGGCGTCTTGGCGGGGCTCGAGTCATGCCAGGCGATCAAAGGCAGGTCGGTCTTGGCGTTCTGGTACGGGTCGCCGAACGGCCAGCCCGTGCGGCCGATGATGACGGGCGCGTGGCGGAGGGCGAGCTGGTCGGCCTGAGGCAGCCGTACGGTCGGCCGGGCGAGGGCGACGCGGCGTGCGGACGAGGCGCTGCCCTTCGCGAATTTGAGCGTGACCTTGTGCTTGCCGGGCCGTACGGGACCCAGGCCGAGGCTGCGCGGGATCGGATCCGCGGAGGGGACGACGAGGTCGGTAACGTGCCGCCCGTCCACCGAGATCGCCACCACCGCGGACTCGGCGCCCTTGCGCGCCCAGGAGACGCCGGGCGCGGCGGCGGTGAACGAGATCACGGCTTCGCCGGCGCGGTCGGCGCTGAACGTCAGCGTGCGTGCCGGGCCACCGCGGTTCACGGTGATGGTGGTCGCGGCGGCGGCCGAGGAGGCGGTGGCGGCTGAGGGGGCGCCGGCGGCCGAGGAGGCGGTGGCGGGCACGAGAACGAGGGGTGCGCCGACGAGGGCGCCGGTCAGACCGAAGGCGGCGGAGCGAGCGCGGCTTCTCATGATCAGGGAATCTAGAGAGCCCTGATTGCGGTCCGGTGAAGAACCGGTCCCTCGTGGGTGTCAGGATCGTTCAGCGCCGGTGGCGCCAGGGGGCTTGGATCGAGACGCCGGTGAACAGGCCCTGCCCCGGCTGGCCCTCCGGCCGATAGAGCCTGAGACCGAGTGCGGGCAGATGCGACATGCGGCCCCGCTCGGTCACCTCGTGCCCGAGGTCCCGGAACAGCGCGATCACGTCGTCGGCGGGCTCGTTGAGCAGGTCGATGCCGTCGAGCCGGAAGCGCAGTTCGGGGTTGCCGCCCCAGCGCGTCACCCGTTCGCCGTAGATCTCGCCGACCAGCTCGCCGCCGCGGCCGTCGTGGCGTTCGGTCGAGACGGCGAGCCGCCCGCGCCCGACCCAGATGCTGCGGTGGTCGGCCCAGCCGCACAGGAACTGGGCCTTGGGCGGCTGCGTTCCGCACTGTTCGGCGACGGTGGCGAGCGTCGCCCAGGCATCGGCCGCGTGCGTGGAGAAGCGCAGATGAGCGTCCGGCAGGACGGCGCCGTTGCCGGGTTCGAGCGTGACGACGTATGGAGGCACCTTGCCCGGGAACCGCGCCGGATCGGGATCCCGCAGGGTCACCAGGCCCTCCCATGCGACCGGCGCCTCGACCTCGAACCACGAGATGTCGGCTTCCAGGCCGAGTTCGAGGAACGTCCGGTCGCTCAGGCTGCGGCCGAGATGCTCACGGAGGCCCTGGGCGGTCTCGTCCAGCCTGCGCCGCCACCAGGCGGGTTCTGGGTGGCCGCCCTCCCAGCGCACGCCCGGTCCGCGCACGTCGACGCGTTCCTCGGCCCCGTCCTTCTCGGCGATCACGTAGTGCCAGCCGCCAGGCTCGCCGCGGAGCAGCACCCGGATGGGCACCCGCCCGAACTTGATTGCCCCCTTATTCCGCACCAGGTGACCCTATCCGGGCTCGCGCGCTCCGGTCGTACGGACGCCCCGCGGCTGGTCGGAAGGGGGGCAAGATCGCCATTTGGGCGGGTGCCGCGGTGGCCCGTACTGAACGACCGTGATCGTCCTGGCTTGTCCTGGCGCTCTGACCTGGCGTTCCGCGCGACACGGCGGCGGTTGCTCGACCAGCGCTGATATGTCGGTACGGTCAGACGGCAAGGGTCACCGAGGTCCGGGAGGTTCGACCGTGCCCCACTCCGAGCAGGTTCTGCGTTCTCCGAAGGAGCGGGCAGCGGTGAACGGCGCGGTGCGGGCCCTGCGGTCGGCCGCGCCGTTCGGCTGGGAACGGCTCGGATTCGAGTTCCGCGCCACCGTGGGCATCGACAGCGCCTCGTTCGAGATCATCGACTCGCTCGGGACGGCGCGTCCGGCCATGCCGCCGGGGCAGGCCATCGGCAAGATGGACGAGCTGCGCCGGGCCATGTACGTGCGGGGCAAGGGCGCCTGGTTCACCGCGCGCCTGAGGGTGGAACGGTCGGGGCGGGTGAGCGCCGAGTTCGACTATGACGGCGAGCCGGACTTCACGCCGCCGTTGACTCCGTCCGCGTACGTCCTGGATCTCGAACGTTTCCCGCGTACCGACGAGCACATCCCGCCCTGGCTCCGCGCCAAGCTCCGCCAAGCCTGATCCAGCCCGCAGCCCGCAGCCCGCAGCCCGCAGCCTGATGCCTGGGCCGGTCGCGGGCGGCTGGACCAGGGGTGTGGGCAGGGCAGACTTGGAGGGTGCCCGCGACCCTGCCCGATGGCGACCCCGTACCGGCCGACGGAACCCTGCCCCGCAGCGCTCTGACCGGCCTCGGTTCCCGGCCGTTCGCCTTCTACGTCCATGTGCCGTTCTGCGTGACGCGCTGCGGCTATTGCGACTTCAACACCTACACCGCCACCGAGTTGGGGCCGGGTGCGAGCAGGGAGTCCTACGCCGACACCGCGATCCGCGAGGTGCGGATGGCGCGGCGGGTGATGGGGGAGACCGCGCTGCCGGTCGAGACCGTGTTCGTGGGCGGGGGGACGCCGACGCTGCTCTCACCCGACGACCTGGGACGCGTGCTCGCCGCGATCGACGCCGAGTTCGGGCTGGCACCGGGCGCGGAGGTCACGACGGAGGCCAATCCCGAGTCCGTGGACGAGGCCTATTTGGGCAAGCTGCGAGAGGCCGGGTTCACGCGCGTTTCGTACGGCATGCAGAGCGCCAGGGAGCATGTGCTGGCGACGCTCGACCGGACCCACACGCCTGGACGTGTGCCGCAGGTCGTCGAGTGGACGCGGCAGGCGGGCTTCGAGCACGTCAACCTGGATCTGATCTATGGAACGCCGGGGGAGAGCGACGACGACTGGCGGGCCTCGCTGGAGGCCGCGCTGGCGATCGAGCCCGATCACGTGTCCGCGTACGCGCTGATCGTCGAGGAGGGCACCCGCCTGGCCGCCCAGGTGCGGCGCGGCGAGCTCGCCAGCCCCGACGACGACGCGATGGCCGACAGGTACCTGATGGCGGAGGAACTGCTCGGCGCCCACGGGCTGCGCTGGTACGAGATCTCCAACTGGGCCACCGGCGACTCGGCTGCCTGCCGCCACAACCTGCTCTACTGGACCGGCGCCGACTGGTGGGGCGTAGGTCCCGGCGCGCACAGCCATGTCGGCGGCACCCGCTGGTGGAACGTCAAGCACCCCGCCGCGTACGCGTCGCGGCTGGCTGAGGACGTCACCCCGGCGCACGCGCGAGAGATCCTCGACCCCGCCGACCGCCAGATCGAACGGATCATGCTGGAGCTGCGGCTGGCCGAGGGCTGCCCTGTGGAGCTCCTCGACGACGCGGCGGTACGGCGCGCGATCGGCGACGGCCTGATCGAGGCCGGGCCGTACGAGCGTGGCCGCGCCGTCCTCACCTTGCGCGGCCGCCTGCTCGCCGACGCCGTCGTCCGCGACCTGACCTGATCTGGCTTCGGCCGGCCTACTTGATCATCGGCCAGGCCATGAACTTCGGGAACCGGTAGTACTCGCCCCGGTTGGCCGCGACCGCCGCCAAGATCAGGAAGACGATCTGGGCGATCCCCTGCGCGATGAGCAGCGGGATCCCGATGATCACGAAGATCAGCACGAAGTTGATGATCAGGTAGACGAGCTGCGTGATCGCGAAGTTGAGCCCCTGGGCCCCGTGGTGGCGCAGGAATGGCGACTCGTCCTTCTTGATCAGGAAGACCAGCAGCGGCGCGATGAAGCCGAGCAGGAACTGGCCCAGGTGGCACAGGAGCCCCCAGGTCCGGTCGTCGGAGCTCGGTGCGCCGTATCCGTGCCCCTGCGGCCCGTACGCCTGGACCTGGCCGCCGTAGCCATAGGACTGGTCGTAGCCGGGCACCTGTCCGTATCCCGGCTGCTCGCCGTAGCCTGGCTGCTGGCTGTACCCCGGCTGCTGGCCGTACCCCGGCTGGCCGTAGCCCGGTTGCTCACCGTAGCCCGGCTGCTGGCCGTACCCCGGCTGGCCGTAGCCCGGTTGCTCACCGTAGCCCGGCTGCTGGCCATAGCCAGGCGTATCTTGCCCGTAGCCTGGCTGGCCGCGGCCCGGCTGCTGCCCGTAGTCCGGCTGCTGGCCGGAACCTGGTTGCTCTTGCCCGTATCCAGGCTGCTGTTGCCCATAGCCCGGCTGGTTCTGTCCGTGATCCGGTTGTTCCGGAGGCCCGTACGACATCGCCTGCTCCTCAATGGGGTCCGGCTTGCAGCGGGGGCTGTCAGGGGTTCTGGGGGACCGTCACAAAGTCGATCAATTCTTCGACGCGGCCCAGGAGTTCTGGTTCCAGGTCTGTGTAGGTGGACACGGATCGCAGGATCCGCTTCCAAGCTTCCCCCACGTTGTCCCCCCAGCCCAGTGCGCCGAGTACCCCCTCCTTCCAGGGTACGCCGCGCGGGATCCGGGGCCACCCGGGAATGCCCACCGCCGCGGGTTTGACCGCTTCCCAGATGTCGATGAACGGATGCCCGGTGATCAGCACGTGCGGGGACGAGACCTGTGAGGCGATCCGGCTCTCCTTGGAGCCCGTCACGAGGTGGTCGACGAGCACGCCCAGTTTGCGCTCCGGCCCGGGACCGAACTCCTCGACGATGGCGGGAAGATCATCGATGCCTTCCAGATACTCGACCACGATGCCCTCGACCCGAAGGTCATGGCCCCAGATCTTCTCGACGAGCTCGGCGTCGTGCACGCCCTCCACATAGATGCGGCTCTCCTTGGCGACCCTGGCCCGCAGCCCCGGGACGGCGATCGACCCCGAGGCCGATCGCGCCGACCGTGCCGACCGCGCCGACCCGCTCCCGGTCACGCCCCTCGCCCCTGTCGCGCCGGTAGTCCCAGTCACCCCTGCCGGCCGGACGAGGGTCACCGGCTTGCCGTCGATCAGGAAGCCCGCCTTGGCCAGCGGGAAGACGCGCCGCTTGCCGAAACGGTCTTCGAGCGTCACGCCGAATTTGTCGCAGCTCACCACGGCACCGCAGAAGCCACTGCCGGGATCCTCCACGACCAGGTCGATCTCAGCCGGAATCTCGGGTATCTGTCCTTTGCGTGGGCGTCGCCAGTCGCCCGCGAGAACGTCGTCACCGTAGTCCTTGCTCTGCACGGATCGGCACTCTAGTGACTGGAGACCATCCCGGCACCCTCCTGACCGTCCCTTCCGGGCCGTACAATTGGCACTCGAAAGTACGGAGTGCCAGTGGAGTGCCAGTACAGAGGGCGCTCACAGGCAAGTGCCAGTACGGGGGCGAAGGAGGTGACCACGTGCTCGACGACCGCAAACTCGAGGTCTTGCGCGCCATAGTCGAGGACTACGTCTCCACCAATGAGCCGGTCGGCTCCAAGGCCTTGGTGGACCGGCACAATCTCGGCGTGTCCTCGGCCACGATCCGCAACGACATGGCCGTTCTGGAGGAGCAGGGCTACATCGCCCAGCCGCATACCAGCGCGGGGCGTATCCCGACCGACAAGGGCTACCGGCTGTTCGTCGACCGTCTGTCCACGGTCAAGCCGCTGTCGTCGGCCGAGCGCCGGGCCATCGAGACGTTCCTCAACGGCGCTTACGACCTGGACGACGTCGTCGGCCGCACCGTCCGGCTGCTCGCCCAGCTGACCCGTCAGGTCGCGGTCGTGCAATACCCCTCGCTGACCCGTTCGTCGGTACGGCACGTGGAGCTGGTTCCGGTCGCCTCGCGCCGCCTGCTCCTCGTCCTGATCACCAACACCGGCCGGGTGGAACAGCGGGTCATCGAGACCTACGGCGAGGTCTCCGAGGAGTCGATCGGGCATCTGCGGGCCTTGCTCAACACCTGTCTGGACGGCTGCGGGCTGGGCGAGGTCCCGGTCGCGGTGGCCGACCTGCCCGAGAAGGTCGCGTCCGATGACCGGCCGCTTGCGGCCGCGGTCCTGTCGGTCCTGCTGGAGACCCTCGTCGAGAAACACGACGAAAAGATCGTGTTCGCGGGGGCCGCCAACCTGGCCGCAGTCGACTTCTCCCGTAGCCTGCGCAACGTTCTGGAAGCCTTGGAAGAGCAGGTGGTCCTCATGCGGTTGCTCGGGGAAACCGGTGATTCCTCTAGTCTTACGGTGCGCATCGGGACCGAGAACCCCGACGAGGGGCTCCGGTCGACCTCCGTCGTCGCCGCCGACTACGGAGTCGGCGATCAGACACTGGCCCGGCTGGGAGTGCTCGGGCCGACACGTATGGACTACCCCAGCACGATGGGAGCGGTACGGGCAGTGGCACGCTACGTCGGACAGATCCTGGCGGGTTCGTAAGTGGCCAACGACTACTACGCGACCCTAGGGGTCCGCCGCGACGCGAGCGCGGACGAGATCAAGAAGGCGTACCGCCGGCTCGCGCGCGAACTGCACCCTGACGTCAACCCGGATCCGGAGACGCAGGAGAAGTTCAAAGAGATCACCCAGGCCTACGAGGTGCTCTCCGACCCGAAGAAGCGCGAGATGTACGACCTGGGCGCAGATCCGTTCGCCCCGGCCGGCGGCGCTGGCGCGGGGGGATTCGGCGGCGCCGGGTTCCCGTTCAGCGACATCATGGACGCCTTCTTCGGCACGGCCACGTCCCGCGGGCCGCGCAGCCGTGCCCGCCGCGGCCGCAACGCGACCCTGCGCGTCGAGCTGGACCTGCAGGAGACCGCGTTCGGCACGACGCGCGAGTTGTCGATCGACACCGCGGTCGTCTGCACGAGCTGCACCGGATCGGGCTGTGCCCCCGGCACCCATCCCGATACCTGTGACACCTGTCACGGTCGTGGCGAGGTCCAGCAGGTCCAGCGCTCGTTCCTGGGCCAGGTCATGACCTCCCGCCCCTGCCCGCAGTGCGGCGGCTACGGCAGCGTGATCCGCACGCCCTGCCCCGAGTGCTCGGGCGACGGCCGGGTCAGGACGCGCCGTACGGTCAAGGTCAAGATCCCGGCGGGCGTCGAGAACGGCATCCACATCCAGCTCGCCGGTGAGGGCGAGGTCGGGCCGGGCGGGGGCCCGCCCGGCGACCTGTTCCTGGAGATCGTGGAGAAGCCGCACCAGATCTTCGAACGTGAGGGCGACGACCTGCACTGCACCGTCGAGATCCCGATGACGGCGGCCGCCCTCGGCACCAACGTCACGATCGAGACGCTCGACGGCCCCGAAGAGGTCGACATCAAGCCCGGCACGCAGTCCGGCCAGGTGATCACCCTCTACGGGCGCGGTGTGCGGCATCTGAACGAGAGCGGGCGCGGCGACCTGATGATCCACGTGAACGTGGAGACGCCCGGCAAGCTCGACGAGGAGCAGGAAGAGCTCCTGCGCCGCCTGGCCACGCTGCGCGGTGAGGAACGCCCGCCGGGCAAGTTCGCCCCGGGCCAGCGCGGCGTCTTCTCGCGCCTGCGGGACGTGTTCAACCAGCACTGAAGAGAGACCGTCCGGTCCTACCAGGAGGGCCTGCACGGCGACCCCCCGCCGTGACCGCACCCGGTCACGGCGGGGGTTTTTCTCACGGGAGGATGAGGCATGAGCCCGCCGGTGTTCCTCGTGGAGCCCGATCGCCTGAACGGCGAGAGCGTCGTCCTCGACGGCCCCGAGGGCAGGCATGCGGCGGCCGTGCGGCGCCTGCGCGCCGGGGAACGGGTCGACCTCACCGACGGCGCCGGGCTGCTGGCCGAGTGCGTCGTGACGGCCGCGGACAAGGCGACCCTGACGCTCGACGTCCTCGCCCGCCACCGCCATCCCCGCCCAGAGCCGCGCCTAGTGGTCGTTCAAGCCCTCCCGAAGGGCGACAGAGGCGAGTTGGCGGTCGAGACCATGACCGAGGTGGGGGTCGACGAGATCGTGCCCTGGGCGGCCTCTCGCTGCGTCACGCAGTGGAAGCCCGAGCGGCGGGACAAGGCGCTCGGCCGCTGGCGTTCGACCGCCCGCGAGGCCGCCAAGCAGGCCCGCCGCCCCTGGCTCCCCGAGATCACCGATCTGGCCGCCACCGCCCAGGTGGTCGAACGGATCAAGGCCGCGTCCAGCACCCTGATCCTGCACGAGACGGCCACGTCCCCCCTCAGTGACCTCCAGCCGCCCACGACCGGTGAGATCATCCTCATCGTGGGCCCAGAGGGCGGCATCAGTGACGAAGAGCTGGACCAATTCACGGCCGCCGGTGGCCGCCCGACCCTCCTGGGCCCGACGGTCCTGCGCACCTCCACAGCAGGAGTGGCCGCCGCCGCCGTCCTCCTGGCCGCGACCGGCCGCTGGTGATCACGGGCGTGTGCGCGCGAGGGAGCGGCGGCGCCGTCCAAGGGCCTGTGACGGCGCCGCCTGTGGTCCTCTCGATCAGAGGGTCTCGATCAGAGGTCCCGGATCAGTGGTCCCGATCAGGGGGTTGAGTCGGAGGGCTCGTTGGCCGACTGCTCGGAGGCCGTCGGGGTCGGGGTCACCGAGGGCTGTGGATCCTCGGTCGGCTTGTCGGTGGGCTTGTCCGTCGGCTCCGACGAGGGCGGCGGGGCGGCGGGCGGCGGTGTCGACGGACACGCGGTCGCGGTCGGCTGGCTGGGCACGGTGCTGCCCGGTGCCGGGGTGGCGGCACTCTGTGGAGGTGAACCACCGTCACCGCTGCCAGGGGGCTGGCAGGCGGACGTTGAGGAAGAGCTTGGCGGGGTCGGGCTCTGCGAGCTGGCGGGCTTGCCGTTCTTGGCGGGAGGCGGGGGTCCCTTGGTCTGGGAGCCGTTCGGCTGCCCCTGAGCGTTGGGGAGGTTGCTCGTGGGGGCCTCGTTGCCACCAGCGGACGAGCCGTTGTGACCCGCCGGCGACGTGAACAGATTGACCGTCTGGGGTGCGGACACGCCGATGCCCGCGATGGCGACGGCCGCCCCGACGGCCAGTACGGGGCGTGCCCAGCTCTCGGTGAACCAAGCCCATCCGAAACGCCGCTGACGGCGGTTCTCGATTCGGGTCCGGATGCGCTCCAGACCGTCTGCGGATGGGGTGACCGTGTCCGCCTCCGCGTTAAGGGCGCGGCGCAGGATCTCGCCGTGCTCTTCGTGGGGATCGGTCATGAGAATTGCTCCAGGACGTTACGTAGCGCGGTCATGCCGCGCGCCGTATGACTTTTCACAGCGCCGCGACTGATGCCCATGGCGTGGGCGATCTCGGCTTCGGACAGATCGGCGTAGTAGCGCAGGACCAGCGCCTCACGCTGACGATTCGGCAGCTTGTGCAGCGCGGCGATGACCGCGGAGCGCTCGAGTTCACCGATGGCCCCGGCCTCCGCGCTGGGCGCGTCGGGCAGGCCCTTGGGCGCGTACTTCTCGACCACGGCGCGGTGCCGCAACACCGATCGTGACCGGTTGACCACCGATTGACGCAGATACGAGAGCGCCTTGTCCGGGTCGCGCAGGCGGCGCCAGCCGCCGTGCATGGCCACGAACGCGTCCTGGACGACCTCTTCGGCCGTCCCGGAGTCCCGTACGAGCATCGCGGCAAGGCGTACCAGTGAGCGGTAATTGGCGCTGTAGAGGGCGGTCACGGCCTGGTCGGCGTCCCAGGCTACGGCCACGGCCCCGGCAGTGCCCCTGGCCACGAGGGTCTCGGTCACGTCTGTGGGACGCGCACCCTCCTCGTCCGGTTTACCCTCGTCCGGTTTACGAAAGGGCATCTTCTGTCTTGCCTCAGTCACCTATCCGCCGCCTTTGCCGTCCCCCGGCCACCCATTCGGATGGTCACCTTCGGTACGGCGTGGATGGGCGATCCCCGGCCGGTCTGAGGCTGTGTGGAGCACGGCTCGGGAGCCGGGGGGAACGCCTGAGTGTGCCACTTTAACCAGTGAACGGCGGCCTGTGGACCCGAACGGCCGTTCGGTTGATCAACGAAAGACTACCCGGGAACCAGGTCCGCAGGCCATGGCCGAAATCGCCCCCGATAGGATTCGCTGGGGTTGGTGGCGACGGGAGGACACAGATGACGGACTGCCTGTTCTGCAAGATCGTTTCCGGGGATGTGCCCGCGAAGATCGTTCGCGAGTCCGCCCGGACGATCGCGTTCCGTGACATCAATCCGCAGGCGCCCACGCATGTGCTGGTGATCCCCAGGGAGCACCACCCGACCGTCGCCGGCCTCGCGGCCGCCGACCCCGACTTGCTGGCGGAGATCCTCCAGGAGGCAGGCCAGGTCGCGGTCGACGAGGAAGTGGCCGACACCGGCTATCGCGTCGTCTTCAACACCGGCGCCCAGGCGGGCCAGACCGTCTTCCACGTGCACGCCCACGTGCTGGGCGGCCGTGGCCTCAACTGGCCTCCCGGCTGACGTTCCGCGTTCCCCTGGCGTTGCCTCGTCCGTTCCGGTGGCGGGGCAGGGTCCTTGGCGACCATAAATACAGCGGCGTGATGTCGTGGGTGCCCAGTACCATGGAAGAGACAACCGCTGGACACCTGGAGCAGACAGAAGGCAGGTCGGAGAGGCCGCAAGGCCCGGCTGATGACCCAATCAACTCACGCGGGACGCGACGGCCGCACCGGTTCGCCGTCCCAGATCAAGATCCTGGTGCCGGACGACCATTCCATGGTGAGCTTGCTGGGTTCACGGGATGAGTTGCTCCACGTCATCGAGCGCGCGTTCCACGCCGACATCCACGTTCGCGGCAACGAGATCACCGTGACGGGTGCCGAGGCCGAGACCGATCTGGTGTCGCAGCTGATCGCCGAGCTCATCGACCTCCTCAAGGGCGGCACGCAGCTCACCCCCGACGCGGTGGAGCGGAGCCTCGCCATGCTCCGCAACGAATCCGATGAGCGCCCGGCCGAGGTCCTGACCCTCGACGTGCTCTCCAGCCGCGGCCGCACGATCAGGCCCAAGACCCTCAACCAGAAGCGGTACGTCGACGCGATCGACAAGCACACGATCGTGTTCGGCATCGGCCCGGCCGGCACCGGCAAGACCTACCTGGCGATGGCCAAGGCGGTCAGGGCGCTGCAGGACAAGCAGGTCAACCGCATCATCCTCACCCGCCCCGCGGTCGAGGCCGGAGAGCGTCTGGGCTTCCTGCCCGGCACCCTGTACGAGAAGATCGACCCCTACCTGCGGCCGTTGTACGACGCGCTGCACGACATGGTCGACCCCGACTCGATCCCGCGCCTGATGGCGGCCGGCACCATCGAGGTGGCGCCCCTGGCGTACATGCGTGGCCGGACGTTGAACGACTCGTTCATCATCCTCGACGAGGCACAAAACACCTCGCCCGAGCAGATGAAGATGTTCCTCACCCGCCTGGGCTTCGGCTCCAAGGTCGTGGTGACCGGCGACGTCACGCAGGTCGACCTGCCGAACGGTCACCTGAGCGGACTGCGGGTCGTCCAGGACATCCTGGAGGGCGTCGGCGACATCCACTTCTGCCACCTCAACAGCCATGACGTCGTCCGCCACAAGCTGGTGACCGACATCGTCGAGGCCTACAGCCGCTTCGACGAGATAGCCCGTCAGGGCAAGGGCGACCGGGTCTCCGAGATCAAGGGCGCCGCCGGCCGCGGCGGCTCCCGCAAGCGAGGCCGCTGACAGTCCCCCGGCGAGCAGGTTTCCCAGCGACCACGGTCAGCCGACCGTGGTCGCTGAGGTTTCGGGTGGGTCGGTAGGCTGTGGAAAGGCTTGAGGGCGCTGGGATGATCTTGTCGGCCCGGGCCCGCGACGGACCGGCTCGGCCCTGCATGGGACAGGATTCTGATGAGCATCGAGGTGTTGAACGAGTCGGGCGTCGAGGTCGACGAGAAGAGTCTCGTCGATCTGGCCCGGCATGCGCTGGACGGCATGCGGGTTCACCCGCTCGCCGAGCTGTCGCTGCTGCTGGTGGACGAGGCGGCGATGAGCGAGCTCCACGAGAAGTGGATGGGGGAGCCCGGTCCGACCGACGTTCTGGCGTTCCCCATGGACGAGCTGCGTCCGGGTCCGATGTCGGGCGGCACCGATGACGACGAGACCGATCCCGGACTGCTCGGTGACGTGGTGCTCTGCCCGGCGGTGGCCGAGCGGCAGGGCGCCCAGGCCGGGCACGGCACGCAGGACGAGCTTGAGCTCCTGTGCACGCATGGGATCCTGCATCTGCTCGGGTACGACCACGCCGAGCCCGACGAGCACAAGGAGATGTTCGGCCTGCAGGCCGAGCTGCTGAGCGCCTGGCAGGAGAAACGCAGACAGCAATGAGATCTTCTGCGTCTTCTGGAGCGAACTGCCAGGTAGGGGCTGGAGCATGATGAGCCGAGCGGAGCTCGACCGTTGAAAGGCGGTTGGGTGGGGGCTGGAGGACGGTGAACGCACAGATGGGGTGGTTGCTCACCCTGGCGGCGGGACTGGTGATCCTGGCCGGGCTCCTGGCGGGTACCGAGGCGGCGCTGGCGCGGGTGTCCCGGGTCCGGGTCGAGGAGCTGGTCCGGGAGGGCCGGCGGGGCGCGCAGCGGCTCGCCGAGGTGGTGGCCGACCCCGCGCGGTACCTCAACATGGTCCTGCTGCTCCGGATCAGCTGTGAGCTGGTCGCGACGGTGCTCGTGGCCGATCTGTGCATTTCGTGGCTGGACGAGACGTGGCGCGCCTACGTGACCGCGGCGGCAATCATGATCGTGGTGAGCTACGTGGTGGTCGGGGTCGGGCCCCGCACGCTGGGGTTGCAGCATGCCGACCGGATCGCGCTGGCCGGGGCGGCCGTCATGCATCCGGTGACGAGGATCTTCGGGCCGTTGCCCAAGCTGCTGATTTTGCTGGGGAACGCGTTGACGCCGGGGCGGGGCTTCCGCGAGGGGCCGTTCGCCACGGAGGCGGAGCTCAGGGATCTCGTCGACCTCGCCGAACAGCGCAGCCTGATCGAGCCGGACGAGCGAGAGATGATCCACTCGGTCTTCGAGCTGGGCGACACGCTCGTGCGCGAGGTCATGGTGCCGCGCACCGACATCGTGTTCATCGAACGTGGCAAGACGTTGCGGCAGGCGATGTCGCTGGCGTTGCGCAGTGGTTTCTCGCGGATTCCCGTAGTGGGCGAGAACGAGGACGACGTGGTCGGGATCGCCTACCTCAAGGACATCGTCCGGCGCAGCCATGAGCACCGCGAGGGCGAGTCGGTGGAGAAGGTCGAGTCGGTGATGCGCTCCGCCACGTATGTGCCCGACAGCAAGCCGATCGACGAGCTGCTGCGGGAGATGCAGGCCCGGCAGACGCACGTGGCGATCGTGATCGACGAGTACGGGGGCACCGCCGGCCTGGTCACCATCGAGGACATCCTCGAGGAGATCGTGGGTGAGATCGCCGACGAGTACGACGTCGAGACGCCGCCGGTGGACTGGCTGGACGAGGACAAGGACACAGCCCGGGTGACGGCCCGGCTGCCGGTGGAGGATCTGGGCGAGCTCTTCGACGTGGAGATCGACGTCGAGGAGGTCGAGACGGTCGGCGGCCTGCTGGCGCACGCACTGGGCCGGGTGCCCATCGAGGGCTCCACCGCCGAGGTGGCCGGGCTGGCGCTGACTGCCGAGAGCATCGCCGGGCGGCGCAACCGGATCGGCACGGTCCTCGTGCGCCGCCTCCAAGAGCATCGGACATCTGTGGAGTAATCACACCGCAAGTCCGACATCAGGGGTTAGATAGGCGTCTCGCTGGGAATGATCTTGCGCTGAGAGATTCGGGGGGATCTCATGTGGCGCATCGTGGGCGGAGCCCTGCTCGCCACCTTGCTGGCGGGGTGCGGGGCGGAGGCTTCGTCGTCGAAGCCCGTGGCGGTGAACATGTCGGGCGCCGTGTTATCCGGTGCCGAGATGCCCACAGGATTTCTGACCGCGGACAATCAACGGGTCTTCGAGGGCATGGAGCCCGTCGATCCCGATTGTGCGCGCCTGCTCCAGCTCGCCGACGTCCAGACTCCGCGCGACATCCGGGGTGTCGAGGACGCCCCGGAGGCGCACGCCGCGTTCTATCGCGCCAGCCCCGTCGTCAGCCTGGCTGAGCACCTCTTCCGGCTGCCGTCCGGCCGGGCCGCGCGGCATGTGGCCGAGATGCGCAGGGCGATCGTCAGGTGCCCGCGGATCGAGGTCGAGACGGCCGAGGGCGACATCCGCCTGCGCCGGGTCGACACCCGTAAGGTCAAGGCCCTCCGCAACGCGCTCGCCGTCCACTACGCCGAAGTGCGCGGACGCTTCGGCCTGAGCGTGGTCATGGCTGCAGTTGGCAACGATCTCCTTGTGGTGGACGCCGCAGGGTCGGGCATGTCGCGCCTCACCGAGCGGGTCGCGATCAAAGCCCTGGAGAAGCTCCGCGCCGTCCGCGCCGCGCCGGGCCCGCCCTGACGGAGTCAGGCGATGTCAGGCGAGGGTTGTCTTCAGGGAACCGTCCGGGGCGGCCACGAAGACGGGGACCTTGGGGCCCAGGTCGCGTACGGCGGCCACGTCGGAGTCGCGGGCGCTCGCGTCGGCCGTGACCAGCGCGGCGGCCTCCAGCTCCTCGGCTCCGCTGGAGACCGCCATGGCGATCGCCACCTGGAGGGCGGTCAGCTTCAATGCCGGCAGGTCGACGCTGGTGGCGGAGTAGGTCCGGCCGGTCTCGTCCCGGACCGCCGCGCCCTCGGCCGCGCCCGTGCGGGCACGGGCGGCCCGCGCCAGCGTGATGATCTTTTTGTCCTCGTCGTTCACGGGGACAAGCCTAGGGCGTCTCTCAAGGTCGGCGCCGGTCGCAAGTCGCTGGCAAGTGGGCGGCAAGAGCGGCGGGCGAGGCTCGTGACCTCAATGGAAGACGCTTTTGCGAGGGAACGATGTCTCGTTTGCTTTACCGCCTGGGGAGGGCCGCAGCGTTGCGGCCTTGGCGTTTCGTCCTGGTATGGGTACTGCTCGTCGGCGCGGTGGCCGGGGTCTCCGGCGTCGCGGGCGGCGCTTTGCACGACGACTACACGCTGAAGGGCACGGGGTCGCAGGAGGCCACGGATCTCTTGAGGGAACGGTTCCCGGCCGTGGCGGGGGCGGACGCCCGTGTCGTGGTGCACGCCGACTCGGGCAAGCTCGCCGAGGCCGACGTCGCGGCGGCGGCGGAACGGCTGAAGCGGCTCCCGCACGTGACCGCCGTGGAGACCGTCCCGCCCAGCAGGGACGGCGCGACGGTGCTGCTGACGGTGCGGTACGACGTGCCGGTCACCGATCTCACGCCGAAGGAGACGCTCGGGCACCTGGAGGACGCCACCGAGGGGCTGGCGTCCTCCGGGCACACGGTGGAGTTCGGCGGGCAGGTGCCGGAGAACGTGACGGCTCCCGGCGGGATCGCCGAGGCGGTCGGGATCGTGGCGGCGCTGGTGATCCTGCTGCTCGCGTTCGGCTCGGTCGTGGCGGCGGGGCTGCCGCTGGTGGTGGCGCTGACCGGGCTCGGCGTCGGGGTCTCCGGGATCACGATCCTGGCGGCGTTCACGGACGTGGCCAACACCGCGCCGACACTGGCGATCATGGTCGGGCTGGGCGTCGGGATCGACTACGCGCTGTTCATCCTGACGCGGCACCGGGAGGGCCTGGCGCAGGGGCTCGACGTGCCGGAGTCGATCGGCCGGGCCACCGCGACGGCGGGCCAGTCGGTGATCTTCGCGGGCTTCACCGTGCTGCTGGCGCTGTGCGGGCTGGTGCTGTCGCGGATCCCGGTGTTCATCACGATGGGCTTCGCCACCGGGATCGTGGTGGCGGCGACCGTGGCGAGCGCCGTGACGTTGCTGCCCGCCGTCCTGGGCCTGGCCGGTCGCCGGGTGCTGCGCAAGCGGGACCGTGCGGAAGGCGCGCAGCTGAAGATCGAGTCGCCGCGCGTACGGCGGTGGGCCGATCACGTGGCGCGCCGGCCATGGGCGTGGCTCCTGGCCGCGCTGGTGCTGATGCTGACGCTGGCGGGTCCCGCCCTGGGCATGCGCACCTGGCCCAGCGACGCCAGCAGCGAGCCGACCTCCAACACCGTGCGACGGGCGTACGACCTGATCGCCGAGTCGTACGGGCCGGGAGTGAACGCCCCGCTGCTCGTGACAGCCGACCTCAAGAAGGTCGACCAGGGCACCCTGCCCGCGCTGAGTGACAAGCTGGCGAAGACCGACGGCGTCGTGGCCGTCGCGCCGCCGCAGTTCTCGCCGGACAAGAGCGCCGCCGTGGTCGCGGTGACACCGGAGTACGGGCCGCAGGACGAGCGCGTCACCGGGCTCGTCGACCGGATCAGGGCCGGCGCGCTGCCGGACGGCGCGGAGGTCACCGGGTACACGGCGGTCTACGTCGACCTCAGCCGCGTCCTGTCCGACCGGTTGTGGCCGGTCATCGGCGTGGTCGTGGCCACCTCCTTCATCATGCTGATGATCGTCTTCAGATCGTTGCTGGCGCCGCTCAAGGCCGCCGCCATGAACCTGCTGTCGATCGGCGCCGCGTACGGAGTGCTGGTGGCGGTCTTCCAGTGGGGCTGGGGCGCGGAACTCCTCGGGCTGCCGCACAGCGTGCCGGTCTCCAGCTTCATCCTGCTGCTGATGTTCGCGGTGCTGTTCGGCGTCTCGATGGACTACGAGGTGTTCCTGCTGTCCCGCGTACGGGAGGAGTGGCTGCGCACCGGCGACGCCCGCGGCTCGGTCGCGACGGGCCTGGCGGCGACCGGCCGGGTGATCTCCAGCGCGGCGTTGATCATGGTCGCGGTGTTCCTCGGCTTCGCGCTCGACCCCGGCCTGGTCATCAAGCAGATGGGAGTGGGGCTGGCGGTCGCGGTGGCCCTGGACGCGACGGTCGTACGCCTCGTCCTCGTGCCCGCCACGATGGCCCTCTTGGGCCGCGCCAACTGGTGGCTGCCCGGGCCGCTCGACCGGATCATCCCGAAGATCGACATGCACGGCGGCGAGCCCGCCCCCACCGCCGAATCGGACCGCGAGACCGTGCAGGTCTGATCACGCAGATCTGATCGTGCAGGTCTGAGGGCCGCGCGGGTGACCCGCGCCCGTTGAACCCCGACCGCCTCTGGCCTCTGGCCAGAGGCGGTTTAGGCTGCCGTACATGGCGGGAGGCGCGATGGGGGCGGCGATCCGGGTGCTCGGCCCGTTCGTGGCATCCGTCAACGGGGCACCCGCCGATCTTGGCGGGCCGCGCCAGCGTGCGGTCCTGGCACGGCTGGCAGCCGCCCACGGGCAGATGGTCCCGGCCGACCGCCTGATCGACGAGCTGTGGCCCGGTGAGGCGCCGCCGCGCGCGGCGGCCGGCCTCCAGTCGTTCGTCTCCCACCTGCGCCGCGCCCTCGAACCCGGCCGTCCGCCGCGTACTCCCGCCGAGGTGCTGGTCACCTCGCCACCCGGGTACGCGCTGCGGCTGCCCACCGCGAATGTGGACGCCTGGCGCTTCGACACGCTGGTGGACGAGGCCGGCGAGCTCCTCGCCGCGGACGACCCGGCGACGGCGCGGCTGCGGGCCGAGGCGGCGCTGGGGGAGTGGCGCGGGCCTGCGTACGCCGAGTTCGCCGAGCTGTCCTGGGCCGTCACCGAGGCCGGGCGGCTGGACGAACGGCATCGCCTGGCCGTCGAACGCCGCGCCGAGGCGATGCTCCGTCTCGCCGCCGCCATCGAGGCGGTGCCCGACCTGGAGGCGCACGCGTCCGCCAATCCCCTGCGCGAGGAGGCCTGGCGGCTGCTGGCCCTGGCCCTCTACAGGGCCGGCCGACAAGGCGACGCCCTCGGAGCACTGCGCCGCGCCCGCAAGACCCTGGCCGACGAACTAGGGGTCGATCCCGGCCCGGCCCTGAGGCGCCTTGAGGCCGACATCCTCGCCCAAGCGCCGGAGCTCGACCCGCAACCGGCGCCAAGACCGCAAACGCCCATCCCGCCGACGCCCCTCAGGACAACACAACCCAGGACGACGCCGCCCGAGACGATGCCGTTCAAGACGGCGCCGCCCGTTCTGCGCCTTGTGCCAGAACCGGCAGGGGAAACACCGGCGGGCACGCTCTTCGTCGGCCGGGCGGACGAGCTGGAGCGGCTCGCCACGGCCGCGCAGGACTCAGCCGCAGGCAGATGCACGGTGGCCCTGGTCAGCGGCGAGGCCGGAATGGGCAAGACGTCCCTCATCGAACGGTTCGGCGACACGCTGGGCGGCGATGGCTGGACCTGCGCCTGGGGCAGCGCGCCGGAGACCGGTGGTGCCCCGGCCGCCTGGCCCTGGGCTGAGCTGCTCCGGGAGCTGGCCGCGGTCGACCCGCCGGAGGCCGAGCTCGCCCGGACTCTCGGGCCGTTGCTCGGCGACGCGGTGACGGGACTCGGAGCGGATGCCACCACGGGCCGCTTCCGGCTGCATCTGGCCGTGGCCGGCTACCTGGGCGCGCTCTCTGACAAGGCTCCGTTGCTGCTCGTCCTGGATGACCTGCACTGGGCCGACGACGAGACCCTGGCCCTTCTCACCGGACTTCCAGCGCGGCTACGCAGCAGGCCTGTACTCATGGTCGCAACCTTCCGGCAGACGGAGACCTCCGACCGGCTGGCCGCCGCCCTGGCCGCGCTGGCCCGGCAGGAGCCGCTGCGCATCGAACTCGCCGGGCTCGCTTCCGACGAAGTGGCCATGCTCGTCCGGGACGTGTGCGTCACCGAGGTCGGTGAGGCGGACGTCGCCGGGATCGCCGAACGCACCGGCGGCAACCCGTTCTTCACCCGCGAGACCGCCCGGCTGCTGGACGTCGAGGGGCCGTCGGCGGCCACCCGCGGCATCCCCGCCGGGGTGGGGGACGTGCTGCGCAGGCACATCGCCCGGCTGCCCGAGGACGCCCAGTCCATCCTGCGGAACGCGGCCGTCGTCGGCCGGGACGTCGACCTCGCGGTCCTGACCGAGATCTCGGGCGGCGACGAGGACGCGGTGATCGAGGCGGTCGAGGCCGGGCTGGCCGGCGGGCTGATCGTCGAACCGGCGGCCGGGCGGATCCGGTTCGGGCACGCCCTGATCCGCGACACCCTCTACGACGAGCTGTCGCGGATCCGCCGCACCCGCATCCACGGCCGGGTGGCGGCCGCGCAGGAACGGCGGCGTCCCGACGAGATCGCCGCGCTCGCCCACCACTTCCTCGCCGCCGGAGACGATCCCGCCAAGGCCGCCCGCTATGCCCGGCTGGCGGCCAAGGCCGCCGAAGCCAGGTTCGCCCACGGGACCGCCGCCGAACTCCTCGTCCAGGCGGCGGATCTCCTTCGAGCGCAGGGCCCGGAATCCATGCGCGACCTCCTGGAGACGGAGGTGGCAGCGATCCACGCGTCCGCGCTGGCCGGGCTGGTGGTCGCGGCACGGGAACGGCGGTGGCGCGCGATGGCCGAGGCCCGGGCGTTCGGCGACGTACGCCTCCTGGGCCGGATCATCGTGAGCTACGACGTCCCCACGTTGTGGACCAGCCACGTGTACGGAGCCGTGGATCAGGACGCCGTCGACGCCGCAGAAGCGGCTCTGGCGGGTCTCGGCGACGACGACGAGGAACTGCGCATCCGGCTCCTCACCTCGGTGGCGATCGAGCTGGAGGGCGACCCGGACCCGCGCGGCGCCGAGGCCTCGATCGAGGCGGTCCGCCGGGCCCGCCGCCTCGGCCGCCCCGATCTGCTGGTGGTCGCCCTCAACGGCCGTTTCCTCAACGCCTTCCGGACCGCGGACGACCTGGCCGAACGCCGCCGCATCTCCGCCGAGATCCTGGAGCTCGCGACGGCCCACGAGCTCGGCCTCTACCAGGTTCTGGGCCATCTGCAGCGGCAGATGGCCTCGATCGCCTCCCTCGACCTGGCCGCGGCCCGCGAACATTTGCAGGTGGGGCAACGGCTGGCGGAACAGTACGGCCTGCCGCTGCTGGGCCTGATCGCGAGCTGGTACGAGGCGGTCGAACATGTCTTCGCCGCCCGGCCCGAAGCCGCCGAACGCGCGTACGCCGGGGTGGGCGATGCCATCAGCCGGACCGGCATCTGGAGCAGCGAGCGCGGAACGGAAATGCTCGGGATCTTCTGCGTCCGGCTCACGCAAGGCCGTGCCGGCGAGCTCGTCGAGTCCGCACGATGGATCTGGCAGAAGTGGCCGCATGTCGAGGGCGTCGCCGACCTCTACGCGCTGGCCCTGATCGGGGCGGGGCGCTCCGCGGAGGCCCGCCGGATCGTGGCGGACGCCGGTCCGGTGCGGCCGGACTTCTTCTTCGACCTGGTGATGGCGATCCGTGGCCAGCGGGCCATCGCCCTGGACGAGCGAGATCTGGCCGCCGAGACCTACGAGGCACTGCTGCCGTACGAAGGTCACGTGAGCGGCGGCTCCTGCGCCGTCGCGAGCATCGGGCCGGTCGCGCACATCCTCGGTGACCTGGCGGTCTTCCTCGGCCGTCCCGGACCGGCGGCGGGCCACTACCGGCGCGCGGCCGAGGTCGCCGAACGTGTCGGCGCGCAACACTGGGCAGCGGCGGCCCGTACCGCGCTGGCGGCCCTAGGCCACTCCGCCGCCTAGCCACCACCCGGGTCTCGCTCGGTCTCCGGCGTCGTCCGATCAACAGAGCAGCCGTTTTCGCCTGCGACAATTGGCGGCGTGACGACGAACGAAGGTTTCCGGTCCGGGTTCGCCTGCTTCATCGGGCGGCCCAATGTCGGCAAGTCGACCCTCATGAACGCCCTCGTCGGCACCAAGGTGGCGATCACCAGCAACCGGCCGCAGACCACCCGCCGGGCCATCCGGGGCATCGTGCACCGCCCCGACGCCCAGCTGATCGTCGTCGACACGCCGGGCCTGCACAAGCCGCGCACCCTGCTCGGCGAACGGCTGGACAGCCTGGTGCGCTCGACCCTGACCGAGGTCGACGTGATCGGGTTCTGCGTCCCGGCGGACGAGAAGGTCGGCCCGGGCGACAAGTACATCGCCCGCGAGCTGGCCGGGATCAAGAAGACCCCGATCGTGGCGATCGTCACCAAGACCGACCTGACCCCGCCCGAGCGGGTGGCCGAGCAGCTCGTGGCGGTCGGGCAACTCGGTGATTTCGCCGACATCGTGCCGTGCTCGGCCGCGGACGGCTTCCAGGTGGACCTGGTCGGCGATCTGCTGATCCAGCACCTGCCGGAGGGCATGCCGCTCTACCCCGAAGGCGACCTGACCGACGAGCCCGAGCAGGTGCTGGTCGCCGAGCTGATCCGGGAGGCCGCGCTGGAGGGCGTCCGCGACGAGCTGCCGCACTCGATCGCCGTGGTCGTGGACGAGATGGCGCCGCGGGAGGGCCGCGACGACTTCATGGACGTCCACGCGCACCTCTATGTCGAACGGTCCAGCCAGAAGGGCATCATCATCGGCCACAAGGGCAGCCGCCTGCGCGAGGTCGGGTCCCAGGCCCGCAAGCACATCGAGGCGCTGCTCGGCACGAAGGTCTATCTCGATCTCAGGGTCAGCGTGCTCAAGGAATGGCAGCGCGACCCCAAGCACCTGCGCAGGCTGGGTTTCTACGACTGATCAGGCGGGTGGCGGGCCGGGGTCGAGATCCGGCTTCTTCGGGGACTTCGGGTCCTCGTCCTGCGTCTCGTAGGTCTCGTATGTCTCGTACGAGTCCGCGTAGGCGCGGGCATCGTATGCGGGTTCCGCGTACGACTGGTCCACGTACGACTGGTCCACGTGCGACTGGTCTGCGTGCGGCTGCAGAGCGGAATCGTTCTGTTGCGGCTCCTGGCCCTCGCTCGTTCGGCCGCCGCTCGTCCGGCCGCGTCCGATCAGGGGCCGCACCAGGCTGGAGCCCAGGACGAACAGGGCGGCCGCGACCGACACGTACCACCCGTAGGCCGGGGTGACGTCGTACGGCAGCAACGTCGACTCGCTCCCCAGGTCCTGTCTGGCGTCGTCCAGCCGCAGCAGGAAGAGCATGCACACCAGCAGAGCCAGAGCGCCCGGGACGACGGTGAGGGTCGAGATCCGGGTGTCGCGGGCGGCGATGCCCCAGAGCGCCATGCCGACGGCGGTGAGGGCGAGCACCGGGAGGGCCAGCACCATGCTGTCGGCGTCGATGCCCGCTCTCTCGCCGAGGTCGTGGGTGAGGGTCTGGCCGAAGGCGTTCACGACGACCCGCGCCCGGATCCACGGCAGGAACGCCGCGACCAGCAGGGCCGACGCGGCGCAGATCACCAGGATGTTCCACCACGTGCCGGCGGAGCCTGAGCCGGGGGGCGGGGTGGCGGGTGCGGGCGGCCCTCCGGGTGCCTCGTCCGCAGCTGGGTGAACGGGCGGCGGATACTCGTCGGCCGGTGGCAGGAATTCGGGCCGCGGGCGCGAGGCGTGGGCATCCGGGCCCTGGTCACCACTCATGGACCCAGAGTAAGGGGCGCGGCGACAGTGATCTTTAGCGTCGCGGGGACTCGGCGGGTCGGCCGCGTCACGAGCCGGGGATCGGTACTTTGGAGGAGTCCGTAATGGGAGGAGATCCCGGTGTTGCTAATTTTCGGCCTGTCGGTGTTCTTCCGTACGGTTAGTGAGGGATCGTTCCACTGCCCGCAGTGCGGCGGTGACCGGGCGTACCGGCGGCGGATCGGGCGGCGGTGGTTCACGCTGTTCTTCCTGCCGGTGATCCCGCTCAACCGGATCGGTGAGGCCGTCGAATGCCGTACCTGCCGTACCCGTTTCAGTGTGTCGGTCCTTCGTGCCCCCACCGCCCAGCAGATGGCCGCCGCGCTGCCCGCCGGCATGCGCGCCGCAGCCACTCTGGTCCTGCGGGCCGGTGACCCTTCCGACGAGGCGGCGCGCGGCCGTGTCATCGAGGTCGTCCGGGGTTACGGCGAGTCGCGCTACGGCGCGGACGACGTGGCCGCGGACCTTCAGCTCCGGGTGGAGTTCCTGGAGGAGGAGGTCGCGCAGGCGGGCGCCCAGCTCGCGGTCGAGGCCAAGGAGTGGTTCCTGTCACAGGCCGTCCGGGTCGGCCTGGCCGACGGGCCGCTCACCGATAACGAGCGCCAGACCCTGCACCGCGTCGCGCAGCTGCTCGGCATGTCCCCCGCGCACGCGCTCGGGGTCATCGTGACGACCGAGGGCGCGGCCCGGTGACCCCGCTGCCGGGGTCGTTCGCGGGGCCGCAGCACCCCGGCTCGCCGGCGGGCACCGCCCTGGTACGGCCCCCCGGCCCGCGGCTTGCCAAGGGACTTCTCACGCATCTGGAGCGGCGTCCGGTGGACGTCGCGCTGGCCGCGAGGCAGCACGCCGCGTACGTCTCGGCGCTGCGGGCGGCGGGCTGGCAGGTCCGCGCGGTGGCTCCCGACGACGACCATCCCGACGCGGTGTTCGTCGAGGACGCCGTCGTGGTGTGCGGCGATCTCGCGGTCGTGGGCCGTTCGGGCGCCCCCGAACGCCGGGGCGAGGCGGCGGCGGCCGAGCAGGCGGTCAGCGAGCTCGGCCTCCGGATCGAGCACATCAAGGGGCCCGGCACACTCGACGGCGGCGACGTGCTGCAGGCCGGTGACACCGTCTACGTGGGCCGCGGTACCCGGACGAACGAGGAGGGCATCTGCCAGCTCGCCCACCTCCTCGGCGGGCGGCGCGTGGTGCCGGTCGACATCGACGGGTGCCTGCATCTGAAGTCCGCGATGACCGCGCTGCCCGACGGCACCCTGATCGGGGTGCCCGAGATGGTGGACACCTCGGTCCTGCCGAGCGTACGGGTCGCGCCGGAGCCCGCCGGGGCGCACGTGGTCGTGCTGAGCCCTGACCACGTCCTGCTGTCGGCCGCCGCGCCTCGTACCGCCGAACGGCTCGCCGCGGACGGCCTGCGCGTGACCGCCGTCGACATCGGCGAGTTCGAGGCCCTGGAGGGCTGCGTCACCTGCCTCTCCGTTCTTGTCCGCTGACGCTGACCAGGCACTTTGAACGTCCTCGCCCGGGAATGGGCGGGGGCGTTCGTGGCGTTGATGCCCTGATTAGGGGGATTTGTTGCTGCGTCTCAAATGGCGGACGGTGTTTCCGTAACACGGATGGAATCTGTTAGCTTTGCCAGCGTGTTGCGTGAGCTGCTCCTCCTTAGCGGCCGCAGCGGGGGCCTGTAACAGGTCGACTCCCTCGCTGCGGGCCATCTCCGTGCACGGCAAACGCTGCGACGTGGACGTCGGCCGCAGGACTTGAGCAGAGGGAACTCACCACATGTATCCGCAACAGCAATCTTCCGGCATGCCCTTCGCGCGTTATCAGCCGTTCGAGGCGATCAAGCTCACGGACCGGACCTGGCCGGACAAGGTGATCACCGAGGCGCCGCGATGGTGCGCGGTGGACCTGCGGGACGGCAACCAGGCCCTGATCGACCCGATGGACGCGCACCGCAAGCTCCAGATGTTCGAGCTGCTGGTACGGATGGGCTACAAGGAGATCGAGGTCGGGTTCCCGGCGGCCAGCCAGACCGACTTCGACTTCGTGCGGCAGATCATCGAAGAGGACCGGATCCCCGGCGACGTGGTGATCCAGGTGCTGACCCAGGCGCGGCCCGAGCTGATCGAGCGGACCTTCGAGGCGGTACGGGGCGCCAAGCAGGCCATCGTCCACCTCTACAACTCCACCAGCACGCTACAGCGGCGCGTGGTGTTCGGGCAGGACAAGGACGGCATCACCGCCATCGCGGTCGAGGGCGCCAAGCTGTGCAAGAAGCTCGCCGACGACATGGGCGAGACCCAGATCTTCTTCCAGTACTCGCCGGAGTCCTTCACCGGGACCGAGCTGGAGTACGCGGTCGAGATCTGCAACGCCGTCAACGACGTGTGGCAGCCCACGCCGGAGCGGAAGACGATCGTCAACCTGCCGGCGACGGTCGAGATGGCCACGCCCAACGTCTACGCCGACCAGATCGAATGGATGAACCGCAAGCTGGCCTACCGCGACTCGGTCATCCTGTCGCTGCACCCGCACAACGACCGCGGGACGGCGGTCGCGGCGGCCGAGCTGGGCTACATGGCCGGGGCCGACCGCATCGAGGGGTGCCTGTTCGGCAACGGCGAGCGCACCGGCAACGTCTGCCTGGTGACGCTCGGGCTGAACCTCTTCACCCAGGGCGTCGACCCGCAGATCGACTTCTCGGACATCGACGAGATCCGGCGGACGGTCGAGTACTGCAACCAGCTGCCGGTCCACGAGCGTCACCCGTACGGCGGCGACCTGGTCTACACCGCGTTCTCGGGCTCGCACCAGGACGCCATCAACAAGGGCTTCGACCACCTCAAGCGCGACGCCGACGCGGCGGGCGTGCCGGTGGACGACTTCACCTGGGCCGTTCCCTACCTGCCCATCGACCCCAAGGACGTCGGCCGCTCGTACGAGGCCGTGATCCGGGTCAACAGCCAGTCCGGCAAGGGCGGCGTCACGTACATCATGAAGACCGAGCACGCGCTGGAGCTGCCGCGCCGGCTGCAGATCGAGTTCTCACGGGTGGTGCAGCAGCACACCGACGACGAGGGCGGCGAGGTCTCGGCCGAGCTCATGTGGGAGATCTTCGAGAAGGAGTTCCTGGTCAGCGGGCCCCGGGTGGGCCTGCTCGCGCACCGCACGACGTCCCGGGTGGACGAGAAGGACGCGCTCGACTGCGACATCCGGCTCGACGGCGAGATCCGCGAGATCCAGGGCGTCGGCAACGGCCCGGTCTCGGCGTTCGAGGAGGCCCTCGCCGGCGTCGGGATCGACGTCCGGGTGCTCGACTACAGCGAGCACGCCCTGAGCGCCGGCGGCGACGCCCGCGCGGCCGCCTACGTCGAGTGCGACGTGAACGGCACGACCGTCTGGGGCGTCGGCATCGACGGCAACATCGTCACCGCCTCCCTCAAGGCCATGCTGTCGGCCGTCAACCGCGTAGCGCGCTCTGCTTAAGGCTTTCGCGGCCTCGAGGTCCTCGCCTGGCGGTTCGGACCCCGAACCGCAAAAGCAGCGGCCAAGCGAAGCTTGTCCATTGAAAGGGCGGCTGGGCGGGGGGTGTAGCGGGAGGGATCGCGGCATCGCTTCGCGATCTTCGCGTGAAGCTTCGCCTGCGGCTCGCTCCAGCTCAGTTAACGCGATCGCGTGACGGCTGAAGCTGCTGAGAAAACTTCCCTCGCCTCAGCGGGCCGAGGGGATGCAAGCCCGGTCACAACGCTGTGAACCATGCGTGTGATCGTTGGTGCGGGCCCTTGCCGTGACGACCTCACGGCAAGGGCTCCGCTCATTTATGTGCGCCCAGCGGTTCAGGACGGGCGGCCCAGGACATGGTGGACCAGCTCCCGGAGCGGGCCGTTCAGCTGCGCCTCTCCGACGGTGGCGGTGTCACCGTCGATGTCGATGTCGTACAGGAACTGATCGGGGATGCGGCCGGGCGGCGGAACGGCGCCCAGGTCGACCCGGTCCACCAGCCGGCGCAGCATCGGATCGCTCGCGGTGTCGGACTCGCCGCGCTTCTCGATGCCCGCGAAACCGCCGCTGCGGATCACTTTCACCCTCACGCTGTCACCTCGGGTCGTTCGTCACGCCTGGACGCCTACCCCCGCCCACGCCTCTTTCACCGCGCGGGCCTCGGCCCCGTCGGCTCCGTACAGCCCGGTCGCGACGGCGATGGTCGCGGCGGCGAAGCCGGCGAAGTCCTCGTCCGTCTTGATCGTGCCGCCGGTGAGCGTGTCGTACCAGACGCGGCCGGTCTTCTCCCAGGCGTTGCCGCCGATCGCGACGGACGCCAGGTAGAACGCGCGGTTGGGGATCCCCGAGTTGATGTGGACGCCGCCGTTGTCGCGGTAGGTGTCGACGTAGTCGTCCATGTGCCCGGGCTGCGGGTCCTTGCCGAGCCGGGGGTCGTCGTACGCGGTCCCGGGCTCCTTCATCGACCGCAGCGCCTTGCCGTTGACGCCCTCGGCGAGCAGGCCCTCGCCGATGAGCCAGTCGGCCTGGTCGGCGGTCTGCCCGAGGTGCCACTGCTTGATCAGCGCCCCGAACACGTCGGAGACCGACTCGTTGAGGGCGCCGGACTGGCTGTAGTACTCCAGGTTGGCGGTGTACTGCGTGATGCCGTGCACCAGCTCGTGCCCGGTGACGTCGAGCGGCCCGGTGAACGCGTTGAACAGCACCCCGTCGCCGTCGCCGTAGACCATCTGATCGCCGTTCCAGAAGGCGTTGTCGTAGTCGCGGCCGTAGTGCACCGTCGAGATCATCGGTAGCCCCGCCGCGTCGATCGAGTTGCGCCGGTAGGCGGCCTCGAAGAAGTCGAAGGTGACGCCGAGCCAGTCGTACGCCTGGTCCACGATCTTGTCGCCCGTGGCGGCCGCGCCCTCGGCGCGCACCGTCTCGCCGGGCAGGACCTCTTGGTTCTGCGCGTCGGCGATGGTCCTGTTGGGGACGAAGTCCTCGGTGGGCGAGGGCGGCTCGACCGGAAGCGTGCGGCGTTCGCTGCGCATGGCCGCGCTGAGCGCGAGGGTACGTCGCGCGATGTCACGGAGGGCCGGGTCTTCGGCGTCGTGGACGACCCGCTCCAGCATGTGCGGGGGGACGATGGTGCATCTCATGGAACAACGCTGCCAGGCTGTTGTGATTCAGGCCACAACTTTCCCGACTTCATTGCGACCGGATGCGGTCACGGACGGTGATGGACAGCGATGGACGGCCCGTGTCCAGAAGTGCGGGAGAATGGGCAGGTGACGCTCTACCGTGATGAAGGCATCGTGCTGCGCACCCAGAAGCTGGGCGAGGCCGACCGCATCATCACGGTGCTGACCCGGCGCACGGGCCGCATCCGCGCCGCCGCCAAGGGCGTCCGCAAGACCAAGTCGCGGTTCGGGGCACGGCTGGAGCCGTTCACCCATGTGGATCTGCAGCTGTACGAGCGGCGTTCGCTCGACCTGATCACCCAGGCCGAGACCCTGCGCCCGTACGGCGAGCAGCTGGTCACCGACTATCCCCGGTACACGGCGGGCACGGCGATGCTGGAGACCGCGGAGAAGCTCACCGCCGAGGAACGGGAGCCCGCGCTGCGGCAGTTCCTGCTGCTGGTGGGCGCGCTGCGCACGCTGGTGGAGCGCGATCACGATCCGCGGCTCGTGCTGGACGCGTTCCTGCTGCGGTCGTTGTCGGTGGCGGGCTGGGCTCCGGCGCTCGACGAGTGCAGCCGCTGCGGCGACCGCGGGCAGCTGCGCGGCTTCGCGATCGCGGCGGGCGGGGCGGTCTGCGCCCGGTGCCGCCAGCCGGGGGCCGCGACCCCGGCACCGCCGACGTTCGGGCTGATGCTGGCCTTGCTCCGCGGCGACTGGGAGTACGCCGACGGGAGCGAGCCGCGCCACCGGGTAGAGTGCAGCGGCCTCGTGGCGGCCTACCTGCAGTGGCACCTGGAGCACGGCATCCGGTCGCTCCGGCATGTGGAGCGATCCGGCGAGGGAACGAGTTCGATCAGGGAGAGAGCTTGAAGAGGGCCGTTCAGCCGCCGTATCCGCACCCCGGCGGCGCCCGCCCGCCCGCGATCCCGGCCGACCTGGTGCCCCGGCACGTCGCCATTGTCATGGACGGCAACGGGCGCTGGGCCAAGGAACGCGGGCTGCCGCGCACCGAGGGGCACAAGATGGGGGAGGACTCCCTCTTCGACGTGATCATGGGCGCGATCGAGCTGGGCATCCCCAACCTGTCGGCCTACGCCTTCTCCACCGAGAACTGGAAGCGCTCGCCCGACGAGGTGCGTTTCCTCATGGGCTTCAACCGGGACGTGATCCGGCGCCGCCGCGACCAGCTGCACTCGATGGGCGTGCGGGTCCGCTGGGCGGGCCGGCGGCCGAAGTTGTGGCGAAGTGTCATCAAGGAGCTCGAGGACGCGGAGGAGATGACGCGCCACAACGACGTCCTCACCCTGCAGTTCTGCGTCAACTACGGCGGCCGGGCCGAGATCGCCGACGCCGCCGCGGCCATCGCCCGGGACGTCAAGGCCGGCAGGCTCAACCCCGACAAGATCACGGAGAAGGTCTTCGCGCGGTACCTCGACGAGCCGGGGATCCCCGACGTCGACCTCTTCCTGCGTTCGTCGGGGGAGCAGCGGATCTCCAACTTCCTGCTCTGGCAGTCGGCGTACGCGGAGATGGTCTTCCTCGACACGCTGTGGCCCGACTTCGACCGGCGCCATCTCTGGCACGCCTGCGAGGTCTACGCCAGCCGTGACCGTCGCTACGGCGGTGCAGCCCCGAATCCAGCCGAACCTTCAGCCGCACGCTAGCCCGATCGCCCCGCGCCTGCTGGAGCGGGCGCGGGGCGAGTGTCGTTGTCAGGCGGGCTGAACAGCCGTCAGGCGAGCGCTGCGTCGAGGGTGATCTTGGTGCCCGCAAGGGCCTTGCTGACGGGGCAGTTCTCCTTGGCGTTCTGCGCCGCCTTCTCGAAGTCGGCCGCCGAGAGGCCCGGCACGCTGGCGCGGACCGTCAGGTGGATGCCGGTGATGCCCTCGCCCGGCTGGAAGGTCACGTCGGCCTTCGTGTCGACCTTCTCCGGCGGGGTGCCCGCCCCGGCGAGGCCGTGGGAGAGCGCCATCGAGAAGCAGGTGGAGTGCGCCGCGGCGATGAGCTCCTCGGGGCTCGTCTTGCCGTTCGCCTCTTCGGCCCGCGACGGCCAGCTGACTTCGAACTCGCCGACGTTGGACGAGTCCAAGGAGACCTTGCCCTGGCCGCCCATCAGCGGCCCTTCCCAATGCGCGTTCGCGGTACGTGTCGTAGCCATGCAACGATCCTTGCTCATTACCCACCGGTAACAGCAATCCGCACGCGAGCGCGCTAACGGGTCGTGAAGCGAGCCGAAGGCGAAGCTTCACGAGAGATCGCGAAGCGATGTCGCGCTCGCCGCTTCGTAGTTCGGTGGCCGAGCCGCCAGGCGAGGCCGCCGAGGCTGCGAAGCCTATGACAGAGCGGCACAGTTCGAGCAGGTGCCGAAGACTTCGACGGTGTGGGTGATCTCGACGAAGCCGTGCTCGGCCCCGATCGCGTCGGCCCACTTCTCCACGGCCGGACCCTCGACCTCGACCGTACGGCCGCAGGCGCGGCAGACCAGATGGTGGTGGTGTTCCTCGGTGCGGCAGGCGCGGTAGACGGCCTCACCCTCGTCCGTGCGGAGCACGTCGACCTCACCGGAGTCGCTCAGCGCCTGCAGCGCCCGGTAGACGGTGGTCAGACCGATCTTGGAGCCGTCCGCGCGCAGGTCGGCGTAGATGTCCTGGGCGCTGCGGAAGTTGTCGCAGCCGGCCAGCGCCTGCCGCACCGCGTTACGACGGGCAGTCATCCCCCAAGCACCTCCGCCTCGGCTTCCACGCTGGTCCGGGCCGGTCGATCGGCGGTCGCCGGAACCGTACGGGTACGTCTCCGCCGCAGGACCGTACCTCCGATCGTCGCGACGACGAACACCGCCAGAGCCAGCAACACGATCGAGGGCCCCGGCGGGAGATCGTACTCGAACGAGCCGACCAGGCCGGACACAGCCGACAGTACACCGACGCCCATCGCCACGAGCATCGTGCTCTTGAATCCCCGTGTGAGCTGCTGGGCCGCCGCCACGGGCACGACCATCAGCGCGCTGACGAGCAGCAGCCCGATGGCGCGCATGGAAATGACCACAGTGACGGCGGCGGTCGCGGCGATCAGGATGCTGAGGAAGCGGACAGGCAGGCCCGCTGCCCGGGCCACGTCCTCGTCCTGGCAGAGCAGGAACAACTCCCGCCCGAAGAACGCCACGATGCCGAGCACTGCCACGGCCAGCCCGGCCACCACGTACAGGTCGGTCGCCGACACGCTGCTGATGGATCCGAAGAGGTACGACTGCAAGCTGCTGCCGCCGTCCTGGCCGTTCGTGAGCAGCACGCCGCCCGCAAGGCCGCCGTAGAACAGCAGCGCGAGCGCCACGTCGGCGCCGCTGCGGCTGCGCGCGCGCAGCACCTCGATGGCGACCGCGCCGAGCACGGAGACGAGGAGGGCGCCCAGGATCGGCGAGTTGCCGGTGAGCAGGCCCAGGCCGATACCGGTCAGCGCGATGTGCCCGATGCCGTCCCCGAGCAGGGAGAGCTTGCGCTGCACGATGAACGTGCCGACCGCGGGCGCGGTCAGCCCGATCAGCACCGCCATCACAAGGGCGATGCGCATGAAGTCGTACTGCAGCATTTCGGTCACGCAGGAGTTCCAGTCTGTGTTCTCAGGTGCGCAGCGAAGGATGCGCTTTCGTTCGCAATGCGGCCGTGTTCGAGCACGATGCTCCGCGTGATGAGGGGCTCCAGCGGACCCAGCTCGTGCGTTACGAGGACCACCGTACGGCCGGCGGTGGTCAGGTTGCGCAGTGTTCGCGCCAAGGCGGCCTGGCTTGCGGCGTCCACGCCCGCAGTGGGCTCGTCCATCACGAACACCTCGGGCTCGCCGGCCAGCGCGCGGGCGATGAGCACCCGCTGCTGCTGCCCGCCCGACAGCAGATGCGCGGAGTCACGGGCGCGGTCGGACAGGCCGACCGCCTCCAGCGCGCTGTCCACAGCGGCGCGGTCGGCGGCGGAGGTCGGCCGCCAGCGGGACTGCCGTGCCACCCGCCCCGACGCCACGACCTCGCGCACGGTCGCCGGCACGCCGCCGCCCATGGGGAGCCGCTGCGGCACGTACCCGATCCGCTTCCATTCCCTGAAACGGGCCGGGACCGCACCGAAGATCTCGGTGCGGCCTGCCGACAGCGGGATCAGCCCGAGCAGGGCCTTGATCAGGGTGGACTTGCCCGACCCGTTCGGCCCCATGACGGCGAGGACGTCGCCGGGCTCGACGCTCAGGTCGATGCCGCGCAGCACTTCGCGCCCTTCGAGCCGGACGTGACCGCCGGTCATCTCGAAGGGCGCGGACTGCGCGGCCGAGCCGCTGTGCGCCGTGCCTATGGTGTTGCTGCCCTTCATGTGACTCCCAGGGCGGTGCGGAGGGTCTCGAGGTTCTTCTTCATGATCGACATATAGTCGTCCGAGGAACCCTCGGCGATACCCTCGATCGGGTCAAGGACGGCCGTCTTCACTTTGGCCTCGCGGGCCAGGCTCTCGGCGACCTTCGGGCTCACGAGCGTCTCGGTGAAGATCGTGGTGGCGCCGGCTTCGCGCACCTCGTGGGTGAGCTCGGCGACGCGCTTGGGCGACGGCTCGCTGGTCGGGTCGACTCCGGCGATCGGGACCTGCTTGAGGCCGTACCGGTTGGCCAGGTAGCCGAACGCGGCGTGCGCGGTCACGATCGTCTTGCCCTTGGCACCGTTGAGGCCCTGGCTGTAGCTCTGGTCGAGCACGGCGAGCTGGCCGGCGAGCGCCTTCGCGTTCGCCTTGTAGTCGGCGGCGTGGCCGGAGTCGGCGGCCGCGAGGCGGTCGCCCAGCGTGGTGGCGATCGTGGCCATGCGGTTCGGGTCGAGCCAGACGTGCGGGTCGTACGTGAGCTCCTCGCCCTCGTGCTCCTTGCCCTCCGCCTCGTGCTCGTCCTCCGGGGCGGCGGGCAGCGTCTTGACCACGCTCACGGCGTCCAGGGACTTGTCCTTGGCGTGCTTGGCGACGGCGTCGTCCATGGCGGGCTGGACGCCCTTCACGTACACCGCGAAGTCGGCCTTCTGGACGTCGGCGACCTGCCGTGCCGTCAGCTCCAGGTCGTGCGGCTCGGCGCCCGGCTTGGTCAGCGTCTCGACGGACACGTGGCCGCCGCCGACCTTCTCGGCCAGCCAGGCCATCGGGTAGAACGACGCGACGATCTTGGTCTTGCCGGAGCCGCCGCCGGAGCCACTGGTGGTGGTTCCGTCCGAGTCGGCGCCGCCGCAGGCGGTGAGACCGAACAGCGCAGCGGCGGCCAGCGCCGGCAGCGAGAGGGCGCGGAGAGACTTCGGGGAGGTGAACACCCCACAAGTGTGTACGAAGATGAAAACGGTTGTCAAAACCGACCTAGAAGCCGCCTACCACGTGACCCACCGCGAAGGCCGCCAAAAGCCCCATGGCGACGACCCGCAAAGCCCGTCCCGAGGTGTCCAGCGCGGGCCAGTTGAGGTAGGCGAACCAGGTCAGAAACGCCAGCAGGACGAGCAATCCCGCCGCGCCGACCCAGCCGTTCCCCCACATTCCGACCACCAGCAGCGCGAAGACCGCGACGAGCAGCACCCAGCGAGGGAGTGTGTGCAAGAACACCACCGGCTTCGCACTCAACCGCTCCACGGTGGCGCGCATTCCCGGGGTTTCGCTCTCAGTGTTCACGGGCCTAAACGTAGCCGCTCTCCGCGCGGCTGGAAGGATGGCCGGATGATCGCAATCACCCGGTACCGCGTGCCGAGCCAGGAGGCCGACGGCTTCACCACGCAGATGAACTCCGTGCTCGACGCCCTCGCGGCGAGCCCGGGTTACGTGTCGGGACGGCTGGCCCGCACGGTCGACGAGCCCGATCTCTGGGCCCTCATCACCGAGTGGGACGGCGCCGGGTACTACCGGCGGGCGCTCGGCGCGTACGAGGTGCGCCTGGTCTTCATCCCGTTGGCCGCGATGGCGGTGGACGAACCCGGCGCCTACGAGGTCGTCAGTCAACGAACGGCAGACTCCGGGAAAGAACGCCTCTGAAGCCGTTTCATCTCTCTCCAGGTTGGTGATCACTGCCGCTGACGGGCAGGGCGCACGGGCAGGGCGCACAACACGGGGGAGTTGTGATGCGGCATGCGGTCGTATTCAGTGGACTGCTCGGGGCGGCGGCTGTCGCCGCCCTCGTCACCGGCCTCCAACCGGCCACCGCGCGGCCCCCGGCCGTCCCGGCCACCGCGCTGAACGGGGCCCGCCTGGCCGAATACCGCGGTGTGCGGGTCCCGGTGCCGGCCGGCTGGGAGGTGCATCGGCTCGACCTCGACCCCACCCGGTGCGTACGGCACGACCGTCCCGCGATCTACCTCGGCAGGCCCGGTCCGCAGCCTGACTGCCCGGCGCGGCTGATCGGCGGCGCGGAGACGCTGCACATCGAGCCGCTCGACGGCGCCTCCGGCGCCTCCGGGACTGCCAGGGGCTTTGGGGCCTTCGGGTTGTCTGGGGCTTCCGAGGCCGAGCAGCGGCGACGGGCGGCAGAGGTGCGGGCCGGAAAACTGGCCCGCTTCACCATCAGGGAGAACGCCGATCATCAGGTGCGGGTCGATCTGCGCGAGGCGGGGGCGTCGGTCACCGGCGTGTACGGCGGGGGCACGAGAGAGTTGCAGGCCGTCATCCGTTCGATCCGGCTGACGACGGAATGGATCGCGGAACCACCTCCCAGCACCCACGAGGGCGGCACCGCGCAGGACGAGTCCACGGTCACGATCCTCACCGAGCACGGTGAATCGTGGGCCAAGGGGAGGGGCTTCGACACCTGCACGGCGCCTTCAAGGCGGGCCATGGCTGCCTGGCGCCGCTCGTACAGCGTCGCCAACATCTACATCGGCGGCGCGTCGCGCGGATGCTCCCAGCCCAACCTCACCAGGTCGTGGATCCGCGCCGTCCGCCGTATGGGCTACCGGCTGATCCCCACGTACGTCGGGAAGCAGGCGCCCTGTAACAGGGACAGCTTCCGCGTGCATTTCAAGGCCAAGGCCGCCGCCGCGGAGGGCCGCCGGGCCGCCGCAGCCGCCGTCGCGCGGGCCAGGGCGCTCGGCATCCCGCGAGGTATGCCGATCTACTTCGACATGGAGGCGTACCGCGGCAAGGCCAGGTGCCGCCGGGCCGTGCTGAACTTCCTGGATGCCTGGTCGCGTGGCGTGGCCGACCGGGAGTACGTCTCCGGCGTCTACAGCAGCGCCGCATCGGGTGGACGCGATCTTGGCCGGGCGACCGGGATCACCAGGCCGACGGCGATCTGGTTCGCGCAGTGGGACGGAAAGCCCAACCCGTATGCCACCCCATACCTCCGCGACCACTGGTGGCACCCGCACCGCCGGATCAAGCAGTACCGGGGCAGCCACAGGGAGAGGCACGGCGGCATCGCGCTGAACATCGACAGCAACATCGTGGACGGCCGCGTCTACTGACGGTCGCCGAGACGCACACCCGTCACTTTGAGTACCCGATCGGATCCACTGGGTTGACGTTCGGGAGGTGGCGGCGGTGCCCTAGACTCAGAAACGCTCTTGGAGCGCCGGCGCACCGTCGCGGTCGAGGCGTTCGGGGGCGTCATAACACCGGGGATCACATCTCGCCTTTTCACCGCGCCGCCCGTCAGCTGATCGAGGCGGCGGCGCGCGGGGCGTACGAATAATCCCGCCGACTGCCAGCCGGATGGAGAACGCTCATGGCACGCCGTTCCGACGTGATGGATACGATCGTCAACCTCGCCAAACGGCGGGGTCTGGTCTACCCGTCGAGTGAGATCTACGGCGGTCTGCGTGCCTCCTGGGACTACGGGCCGCTGGGCGTCGAGCTCAAGAACAACGTCAAGCGCCAGTGGTGGAAGTCGATCGTGCAGGGCCGGGACGACGTCGTCGGCCTCGACTCCTGCGTCATCCTCGCCCGGGAGGTCTGGGAGGCCAGCGGTCACGTCCAGGCGTTCGTCGACCCGCTGACCGAGTGCCAGTCGTGCCACAAGCGCTTCCGCGCCGACCACCTCGAAGAGGCGTACGAGGAGAAGCACAGCAAGCCGCCGGCCAACGGCCTCGCCGACATCGCCTGCCCCAACTGCGGCGTGAAGGGCTCGTTCACCGAGCCGCGGATGTTCAACGGGCTGCTCAAGACCTACCTCGGCCCGGTCGAGGACGAGTCCGGCCTGGCCTACCTGCGGCCCGAGACGGCGCAGGGCATCTTCATCAACTACAAGAACGTCGAGCAGTCGGCCCGCCGCAAGGTCCCGTTCGGCATCGGCCAGATCGGCAAGTCGTTCCGCAACGAGATCACGCCCGGCAACTTCATCTTCCGGACGCGCGAGTTCGAGCAGATGGAGATGGAGTTCTTCGTCAAGCCCGGCACCGACGAGGAGTGGCACCAGTACTGGATCGACGAGCGCCTGCAGTGGTACGTCGACCTGGGCATCAACAAGGAGAACCTGCGGCTCTTCGAGCACCCGCAGGACAAGCTCTCGCACTACTCCAAGCGCACCGTGGACGTGGAATACCGCTTCGACTTCGTCGGCAGCGAGTGGGGTGAGCTGGAGGGCATCGCCAACCGCACCGACTTCGACCTGTCGACGCACTCCAAGGCCTCGGGCGCCGACCTGTCGTTCTTCGACCAGGAGGCCGGCGATCGCTTCGTCCCGTACGTGATCGAGCCGGCGGCCGGTGTCGACCGCTGCACGCTGACGTTCATGATGGACGCCTACGCCGAGGATGAGGCGCCCAACGCCAAGGGCAAGCTCGAGAAGCGCACGGTCATGCGGCTCGACCGCCGGCTGGCCCCGGTCAAGGTCGCGGTGCTGCCACTGTCGCGCAACGCGGACCTGTCGCCGAAGGCCCGCGACCTTGCCGCCCAGCTGCGCCGGAACTGGAACGTCGACTTCGACGACGCGGGGGCCATCGGCCGCCGCTACCGCCGCCAGGACGAGATCGGCACGCCGTTCTGCGTCACCGTCGACTTCGACACCCTCGAAGACGACGCGGTGACCGTGCGCGAGCGCGACACCATGAGCCAGGAGCGCATCGCGATCGGCCAGGTGGAGTCCTTCCTGGCCGCCCAGCTCATCGGCTGCTGACAGGCCGCAGGCCCCAGGACGGCCGCGTGATCACCTTGTGGTGGTCACGCGGCCGTTCGCTTCTGATGGTGGGGGAGCTGGCGGGAGATGGATCAGGGGTTTGTGCCGGTCACGTAGAGGGACTGGTCGTACGTGCCGGATCCGGGGGTGGTCTCACCGAGGAGCTGGTAGGTGGCGTTGACCGTCGCGGTCGACGGGCAGAAGATGTTGCCGCCCGACAGCCGGTTGACGGTGGCGTTCGCGACGCCGACCTGGGCCTGGTTGTTGGTGGCCACCGGCCGGGAGGCGTTGTCGCCGTTGAACCCGTTGGCGGTCAGGTTGCCACCGAAGTAGCAGGTGATGCCGCCGAGGAGGTCCACGACGGCCTTGATCCTGAAGTTGGAGATGAGGACGCTGGCGTCCCGGCCACCGGTGTTGGCGGAGTCCCAGGTGACGTTGCCGCCGCCCCACGGGAGGTTCTCCGGGGTGATGGTGGAGGACACACTGCCGCTGCACGGGCCGCCGTTGGTGTTGAACGTGACGCCCGAGATGCTGAGGTTCGCGCCGCTGGATTCGATCGAACCCGTCATCGTCGACTGGTTGCAGCTGCCGCTGCCGATGGAGGTGGTCACGGTGGCCTCGCCGAGGAGCGAGGCGCGCACGTTGCCGGAGTAGGCGTCGGCGGTGGCCGAGCCCTTACGGATGGTCGTGGTGACGGCGGATGCTGGCGGGGCGGCGACGGCGACGACGGCGAGTGCCGCGATGCCGACCGTGACGGTCTGTCTGATGCGTGCCACCGGAAACTCCCTTGTCCGGTTCGGGGGTGGGCATCGTGAAAGTAATTCGTCTTTTACTTCCTCTGCAATGCTTTGTGGAGACCTTGGTATGGCCGGATTGAGACACCTTCGCGTTTTCCGAGGTGGCGGTCCCAGGCCTCCTCTGGCCGAAACGGATCAAGGTGGCCGGGCGGTCCGGTAGCGTGGCGTGGATTCGACGGCCGTATCCCGGCGGCCGTTGCCCACCGGCGGGGATGGAGGACGCGCGTGAGCGACGCTCAGCGATCCTCCGCGCCGGCATGTGAAGATCGTGGCCGGGCCGCCCGGCTGCTCCTCATCGCGCTGGGCGTCCTGGGCTTCGTGGTCCTGCCCGGCGCGGCACCGGCGTCCGGCGCGTCCGGCATCGGGGTGCGGGCGGGCGCCACCGCCCAGCCCGGCCCGGCGAGTCTGGCGAGCCGGGGCAAGAGCTCCAAGCCCTGTCCCGTCCGCTCCGACACGGCGGCCATCTCGGCCTCGGCGCGGCAGATCGCCGCCGCGCCCGCTCCGGCACCCGTCCCCGCCGTCCTGCCGCCCGGCATCGACGTACGGCCGTCCAGCGTCCTCACGGGCCGTCCGGCCGAGCGGCCCGAGTCTGCCGAGGCCGCTCCGGGCGGCCTGCCGCGCGGGCGTGCCCCGCCGCCTTCCATGTGATCTGACGAATTTTCCCAGCAGACCTCATGGAAGGCTTCACTGTGACTCGCGCCAACGTGGTGCGGGCGATCTTGGCATTCGCCGTGCTCGCCGCATCGCTGTACTTCGCCCTGTCCAAACCAGCCCGCCTCGGCCTCGACCTGCGCGGCGGCACCCAGATCGTTCTCGAGACCCAGGACTCTCCCAACGCCAAGGCGACGAGGGAGAACACCGACCGCGCCAAGGAGGTGCTGCACCGCCGCGTCGACGCGCTCGGTGTGGCCGAATCGTCGATCACCCGGTCCGGGGAGCGGCGGATCATCGTCGAGCTGCCCGACGTCCAGGACCCCACCCGGGCCGCCGAGGTGATCGGCAAGACGGCCCAGCTCACCGCCCACCCCGTCCGCGCCAACAGCGGCAAGCCCGCGAAGGGCGAGCAGGCCATCGCCGACGAGCAGGGCCAGCCGATCCTGATCGGCCCGGCCGCGCTGACCGGCGACGGCATCGGCTCGGCCGACGCGTCGATCGACACCCAGAACGGCACCGGCTGGTACGTCACGATCGACTTCCGCAACGGCGGCGGCAAGGCCTGGCAGCAGGTCACCGCCAAGGCCGCCTGCGCCGCCGGCGACGAGCGGCGCATCGCCATCATGCTGGACGGCAAGGTGATCTCCTCGCCAGGCGTCGTCGAGGACGTGCCCTGCAACGTCGGCATCGCCGGCGGCTCGACGCAGATCACCGGCAACTTCAGCGCGGACGAGGCCAAGGACCTGGCCGCGCTCGTCCAGGGCGGTTCGCTGCCCGTCCCGGTGAAGACCATCGAGCAGCGAGTGGTCGGCCCCACCCTGGGCGACGAGGCCATCGACGCCAGCGCCAAGGCCGCCGTCATCGGCGTGCTCCTGACCGGCCTGTTCATCATCGCCGTCTACCGCCTCGTCGGGGCGCTGGCGACCATCGCGCTGGCCTGTTACGCGCTGATCTCGTACGCGGCGCTCGTCATGATGGGGGCCACCCTCACCCTGCCGGGCCTGGCGGGCTTCGTCCTCGCGATCGGCATGGCGATCGACGCCAACGTCCTCGCGTTCGAACGAGCCCGCGAAGAGTACGAGGCGACACCCAAACGCGGCGTGCGCAGCGCGCTGATCACCGGCTTCAACAAGGCCTGGTCGGCCATCGCCGACTCCAACATCACCACGCTGCTGGCCGGCACGCTGCTGTTCTTCCTGGCCTCCGGCCCCGTGAAGGGCTTCGGTGTGACCCTCACCATCGGTGTTCTGGGCTCGCTGATCTCGGCGATGTTGCTGAGCCGCGTCCTCACCGATGCCGCCCTCAGCCGCAAGTTCATCGCCAACCGTCCCGGCCTCACCGGCCTCGGCTCCACCGGGCGGCTCCGCAAGTGGCTGGACCGCCGCAACCCCGACCTGATGAAGCGCCGCAAGCTCTGGCTCGCGCTGTCCGCGCTCGCCGTCATCGTGGCCATCACGGGGATCTTCTCCAAGGGGCTCAACTACGGCGTCGAGTTCACCGGAGGCCGCCTGGTCGAGTACTCCACGAGCAAGACCCTGGACATCGACGAGGCACGTTCAGCCGTGGCCGACGCGGGCTTCCCCCGCGCCGTCGTGCAGACCTCCGGCAAGGACGACATCTCCGTCCGTACGGAGAACCTCAGCAACGCCGAGGTCAACGAGATCCAGAGCGCCCTTGCGGAGAAGGGCGGCCAGACGACCAAACAACGCGACGAGCTGATCGGCCCCAGCCTCGGCGACGAGCTCCGCAAGAAGGCCCTCATCGCCCTCGGCGTCGCCCTCCTCGTCCAGTTGGCCTATCTGGCCATCCGGTTCCGCTGGAGCTTCGGCGCGGGCGCCGTCCTCGCGATGTTCCACGACGTGATCATCGTGACGGGCGTCTTCGCCTGGCTCGGCAAACCCATCGACGGCGTCTTCCTCGCCGCGCTCCTCACCGTCATCGGCTACTCCGTCAACGACGCCGTCGTGGTCTTCGACCGCATCCGCGAACTCTGGGGCGAGCAGCCCAAGGCCCGCTTCGCCGGCGTCGCCAACCGCGGTGCCCTCCAGACCGTGCCCCGCACGGTCAACACAGGCATGGGAGCCATCTTCATCCTGGCGGCTCTGGCCTTCCTCGGCGGTGATTCGCTGACCGACTTCGCCCTCGCCCTGCTGGTGGGCATCGGCATCGGCACGTACTCCAGCGTCTTCACCGCGACACCGCTGGCCATCGAGTTCGAGCGCTTCGTCAAGGCCCCCACGCCGCGTGCGAAGACGCTCAAGCGCCCCACCCGCCAACCCGGCGAATCCGGCGCCGTCATCTGAGCGCCGTCATCTGAGCGCCGTCATCTGATCAGGCCGGGCCGCGCCAAGCTCCGGCTTGGCGCGGCTCGCCGTGGCCGGGGATCCCGGCCACGGCGGTGCTCTCAGGCGAGCGGGGGTGGGTTCTGGTCGGCCTCGGCCTGGATCACCTGCATGACCGCGTTGATGAGGGCCAGGTGGGTGAAGGCCTGCGGGAAGTTGCCCAGGTGCCGCCCGCTGTGCGGGTCGATCTCCTCCGCGTACAGCTGAAGCGGGCTGGCGTACGAGAGAAGCTTCTCGCAGAGCGCCTTGGCCCGTTCGAGCTCACCGATCATGACGAGGGAGCTCACCAGCCAGAACGAGCAGATGGTGAACGTGCCCTCCTCGGACTCGAAGCCGTCGTCGGTCTCGGTGGCCCGGTAGCGCAGGACCAGGTCGTCCTCCGACAGCTCGTCGGCGATGGCGAGGACCGTCTCGCGGACCCGCTTGTCGTCGGCGGGCAGGAAGCCGAGGAGCGGGATCAGCAGAGCCGAGGCGTCGAGGGTCGAGGCACCGTAGTGGGCGGTGAAGACCCCGCGTTCGTCCAGGGCGTTGGCCAGGACGTCGGCGTGGATCTCGTCGGCCGCCGCCTGCCAGCGCTGGGCCCTCTCGCTGTCGCCGCGGATGCGGGCGAGGCGGGCGCCGCGTTCGGCCGCCACCCAGCAGAACACCTTGGACGAGGTGAAGTGCTGCGGCTCGCCGCGCACCTCCCACATGCCGCAGTCGGGCTGCTGCCAGTTGTCGAGCGCGTCTTCCACCTGCTTGACGACGATCTTCCACAGCCGGTCGTCCAGGCGGTCCCGCTTGCGCACGAACAGGTAGATGGAGCCGATGATGGCGCCCCACACGTCGTGCTGGGCCTGCATGTAGGCCTCGTTGCCGATGCGGACCGGCTTGGCGTTGTCGTAGCCCGACAGGTGGTCGAGCGTGGACTCGGGGAGTTCCTCGCGGCCGTCGAGGCCGTACATGATCTGGAGCTTGCCCTCGGCGGCCTCGGCGACGTCGGTGATGAAGTAGAAGAAGTCGTTGGCTTCCCAGTCATAGCCGAGCGTGTAGAACGCCCACAGCGCCATCGTGGAGTCGCGGATCCACGTGTAGCGATAGTCCCAGTTGCGGTCGCCCCCGGGGGTCTCCGGCAGGGAGGTCGTGGCCGCGGCGGCGACCGCGCCGGACGGGGCGAAGGTCAGGCCCTTGAGGGTGAGGGCGCTGCGCTGGAGGTGGCTCCGCCAGGGGTGGTCGGGGAAACGGCCCCGGTCGAGCCAGTGCTGCCAGTGGTGCACCGTCCAGACGAGGCGTTCGTGCGCGTCCTCGTAGGTGTGCGGCGGCTCGTGCTCGCTCCAGGAGAGGGCGACGAAGCGGGCTTCGCCCTGCTTGAGGAGCGTGCGGGAGGTGGCGAGCGAGCCTTCGAAACCCACGTTCATGTCCGTGGTCAGGCGGAGCGACACTCCGTTGCCGCGTGCGACGGCCTCGTGGTAGCCGGCACCGGTGTGCTCCCACTGGGCGGGGGCCCGGCCGTAGTCGAACACCGGCATGCAGTCGAGCCGCACCTGGACCTGGCCGTTCACGCACCGCACCATGCGCAGCAGGACGTGGTCGGCGTCATAGTCCGTGGGGGCGCGCCGATGCGTGTGGGATCGTTCCGTCTCGTGGTGCCAGGGGCCCATCAGCAGGGCGTCAGTCACCACCAGCCAGCCACCGTGGGTCCACCAGGTGGTCTCCATCACCATGGTGCCGGGGATGTAGCGCTGGGCCGCGGGCACCTCCACCCCCGCCGGGCCGACGCGGAAGTATCCCGCGTCCCGGTCGAGGATCGACCCGAACACGCTGGGCGAGTCCATCTTCGGCAGGCACATCCACTCGATGTTCCCGCTCGGCGCCACCAGCGCGGTCGTCTCACAGTCGGACAGAAATCCGTAATCGGCGATAGGAGCGAACGGATCTCCCGCCCGGCCTCCGGCGACCATCGGCCTCACAACCTCACCTCCTTGATCCATCATTCCCTCTCCATCGCAATGGGTGCGCCATCCCGCGGCGCGGTGTCAGGGCGGTTTCCGACGTGACTTGTCTGGAATGTCCGCATTGGAATAGACCACTAAATCGCCTCTGACCTGCGAAAACGTGCCGCGGCAGCCGGGGCGACGAGCAAGAGCCGGCTTCGCGGGTACAGTCCCGCAAACAGGGCATAGCGCTCGCCCTGTGCTGTGGTTGAACCGGAGCGTAAAGGAGCTCCTCGTGCCGAAGTTCGTCTATGACTTCACTGAGGGAAACAAGGACCTCAAGGATCTGCTGGGTGGCAAAGGCGCCAACCTGGCCGAGATGACCAATCTCGGCCTGCCAGTGCCGCCTGGGTTCACGATCACAACGGAGGCCTGCAGGTACTACCTCGAGCACGGGACGCTTCCCGACGGCCTCGAGGCCGAGATCGACACCCATCTGACCGCGCTCGAGAGCACCATGGGCAAACGCCTGGGGCAGGCCGGCGACCCGCTTCTCGTCAGCGTACGTTCCGGAGCCAAGTTCAGCATGCCGGGCATGATGGAGACGGTCCTCAACATCGGCCTGAACGACGAGTCCGTCCACGGCCTGGCCGCCCAGGCGGGGGACGAGCGCTTCGCGTGGGACTCCTACCGGCGCCTGATCCAGATGTTCGGCAAGACCGTGCTCGACATCGACGGCGACCTCTTCGAGGAGGCGCTGGAGGCGGCCAAGGAGCGCAAGGGCACCAAGGACGACGTCGATCTCGACGCCGGCGACTTCCGCGACCTGGTCGGCACCTACAAGGGCATCGTGCGCGAGCACGCGGGCCGGGAGTTCCCGACCGACCCGCGCGAGCAGATGAACCTGGCCACGATGGCCGTGTTCGACTCGTGGAACGCCGACCGCGCGATCCTCTACCGCCGCCAGGAACGCATCCCGGTCGATCTCGGCACCGCGGTCAACATCTGCTCCATGGTGTTCGGCAACCTGGGCATGGACTCGGGCACCGGCGTCGCGTTCACCCGCGACCCCGCGTCCGGGCAGCAGGGCATCTACGGCGACTACCTGCAGAACGCGCAGGGCGAGGACGTGGTCGCCGGCATCCGCAACACCGTGCCGCTGGTCGAGCTCGAAAAGATCGACAAGACCTCGTACGACCAGCTGCTCGACATCATGGAGACGCTGGAGAACCACTACCGCGACATGTGCGACATCGAGTTCACGATCGAGCGCGGCAAGCTCTGGATGCTCCAGACCCGGGTGGGCAAGCGGACCGCCGCCGCGGCGTTCCGCATCGCCTGCCAGCTGATCGACCAGGGGCTCATCGACGCCGACGAGTCCGCCCGGCGGGTCACCGGCGACCAGCTCGCGCAGCTGATGTTCCCGCGCTTCGACAGCGCCGCCGCCAAGGAGACCAAGAAGCTCACCAAGGGCATGAACGCCTCGCCCGGCGCCGCCGTGGGCAAGGTCGTCTTCACCTCCGCACGGGCCGTCGAGCTCGCCGCGCAGGGCGAGGACGTCATCCTCGTCCGCCGCGAGACCAACCCCGACGACCTGTCCGGCATGGTCGCCGCCCAGGGCGTGCTGACCTCGCGCGGCGGCAAGACCTCGCACGCGGCCGTCGTCGCCCGCGGCATGGGCAAGACCTGCGTCTGCGGCGCCGAGGAGCTCGACGTCGACGTCAAGGCCCGTTCGTTCACCGCGCCGGGCGGTGTGAAGGTCAGCGAGGGCGACGTCATCTCGATCGACGGCAGCTCCGGCGAGGTCTTCCTCGGCGAGGTGCCGGTCGAGGACTCGCCGGTCGTGCGCTACTTCGAGGGCGAGCTGAGGGCCGCAGACGGCGGCGAGCTCGTGCAGTCCGTACACCGGATCATGAAGCATGCCGACGGGCGTGCCCGGCTCAAGGTCCGGGCCAACGCCGACAACCCCGAGGACTCCGCGCGGGCTCGCCGCTTCGGCGCGCAGGGCATCGGCCTTTGCCGGACCGAGCACATGTTCCTGGGAGACCGGCGCCTGCTCGTCGAGAAGCTGATTTTGGCGGAGACGCCCGATGAACGGCAGGCGGCGCTGGACGCCCTCGAGCCCCTGCAGAAACAGGACTTCGAGGGCATCTTCGCTGCGATGGACGGCCTGCCGGTCACGATCCGGCTCATCGATCCGCCGCTGCACGAATTCCTCCCTGACCTCACCGAGCTCTCGGTCAAGGTGGCCCTCGCCGGCGACAAGGTGGACCCCCAGGACCGAAGGCTGCTCGAGGCCGTTCACCGGCTGCACGAGCAGAACCCTATGCTTGGACTCCGCGGCGTGCGGCTGGGTTTGGTGATTCCTGGCCTCTTCTCAATGCAGGTGAGGGCGATCGCCGAGGCGGCGGCCGAACGGATCAGGGCCGGCGGTGATCCGCACCCCGAGATCATGATCCCATTGGTCGGCGCCGTCCAGGAACTGGAGGCCGTCCGCGAGGACGCGCTGCGGATCCTTGCCGAGGTCAAAGAGGCCTCCGGGATCGACGTGCACGCCCTGATCGGCACGATGATCGAGCTGCCGCGGGCGGCGCTGTCGGCCGGGCAGATCGCCGAGGCGGCCGAGTTCTTCTCCTTCGGCACCAACGACCTCACCCAGACGACCTGGGGCTTCTCCCGCGACGACGTCGAGGCGGCCTTCTTCTCCCGCTACCTGGAGCTCGGCATCTTCGGGGTCTCGCCGTTCGAGACCCTCGACCGCGACGGCGTCGGCCGCCTGGTGCGGATCGCCGCCGAGGAGGGCCGCGCGACCCGGCCGGGGCTGAAGCTCGGCATCTGCGGCGAGCACGGCGGTGACCCCGACTCGGTGCACTTCTGCCACGAGGTCGGGCTCGACTACGTGTCCTGCTCGCCGTTCCGCATCCCGGTCGCCCGCCTGGAGGCGGCCCGAGCCGCGATCGAGTCGAACGGCGACGACACTCGCTGAGAATCGGTAAAGCGGAGCTTTTCCGTTGGAAGGGTGGCTGGGTGGGGGCTGTGGGATGGCTTCACGCTGTGAGAGCGTGGTGATTGATCACAGCGTGAGGTACGCCACGAGTCAAGGTTCTCCCGCGAGCACTTGTGAACCTATGACGCGCGCCGGACCATCTAACTAACGTGTCGGATGCGATGACGTTGGAAGTGGATGTGCCGGATACCGAGCGCCCGGAGGAGTCCGAGAAGCGCGCGGACGATCTTCCGGAGAAGGCCGAGCGGGGGCGCAAGCCGCGGCCGCGCTGGTTCGTCCTGACGATGAGCGTGGTCCTCGGCCTGATCGCGATCGCGGTGCTCACGCCGCTCGCGGTGGGCTGGCGGGTCTGGTACCAGGCCCGCCAGGACGAACGCCCCAAGTCGGACGCGATCATCGTGCTCGGCGCCGCCCAGTACAACGGCGTGCCGTCCCCGACGCTGAGGTGGCGGCTGCAGCACGCCTTGGACCTCTACCGCGCCGGGGTCGCGCCGCGCATCGTCACCGTCGGCGGCAAGCAGCCAAGCGACAACTTCACCGAAGCCGGGTCCGGGCGCCGCTGGCTGATCGAGAAGGGCGGGATGCCCGCCGACCGGGTGATCGCGGTCGCCGAGGGCCGGGACACGCTGCAGAGCATGAAGGCGCTCGGCCGGGAGTTCAAGAGGCTCAACCTGGACTCGGGCGTGATCGTCACCGATCCATGGCACGGCCTGCGCTCCAAGCGCATGGCCGAGGACAACGGGATCAAGGCGGCGGCCTCGCCGACGCGCAGCGGCCCGAGCGTGCAGACCCGCGACACGCAGATGCAGTACATCGTGCGGGAGACCGGCGGCTACCTGTCCTACGTGCTGCTCGGCAAGAGCTGGAAGCCGCCGAGCGAGACCATCAAGGGCAGCACGCCGCCCGACCCGTCATGATGGCGGCCTCCGGGTTCAACCGGGATGTCACGAGGCCCGCATACCCTGGTGATGAACGAGGGATTCCGGTGATCGATGAAGGACTACACAGACCACGACCGGGAGCGATGGGCTCCTGAGCCCGCCAAACGGCGTGACCGCACGGCGTTCGAGCGTGACCGCGCACGTGTGCTGCACAGTGCCGCCCTGCGGCGGCTGGCGGCCAAGACCCAGGTGGCCTCGCCCGGCTCGGACGCGACGGCGGACAACGTGCAGAGCCTGCGCACGCGGCTCACGCATTCCCTGGAGTGCGCCCAGGTGGGGCGCGAGCTGGGCAAGTCGTTCGGCTGTGATCCGGATCTGGTCGAGGCCGCGTGCCTCTCGCACGACATCGGGCATCCGCCGTTCGGCCACAACGGCGAGACGGCCCTGGACGTGGTCGCGCGTGACTGTGGCGGTTTCGAGGGCAACGCGCAGAGCCTGCGCGTCCTGACCAGGCTGGAGCCGAAGTCGTTCGCCCAGGACGGGCCGCCCCTCCACGGGCGGAGCGTCGGGCTCAACCTCACCCGCGCCGCGCTCGACGCCTCCATGAAGTACCCCTGGCCCCAGTCCGAGGCCGTGAACGGCAAGTTCGGGGTGTACGAGGACGACGCCGACGTGGCCCGCTGGGTACGGGAGGGCGTGGTCGACAGGCAGACCTGCTTCGAGGCGCAGGTGATGGACTGGAGCGACGACGTCGCCTACTCCGTGCACGATCTGGAGGACGCGCTGGTCGCCGGGCATATCGACTTCGTCCGGCTGGCCGACCCGGCCGAGCGGCGGCTGGTGGCCGCCACCGCGATCAAGCTCTACTGCGACGACGCCGACCTGGCCGAGCTGGAAGAACGGTTCGCCGCGTTGCTGGCGGAGCCGTACTGGCCCGACCGCTACGACGGCACGCCGCGTTCGCTGGCCGCTCTGAAGAACCTCACCAGCACGCTGATCGGCCGGTTCTGCCTGGCCACCGAGGACGCCACCCGGGCGCGGTACGGCGACCGGCCGCTGACCCGTTACGCCGCCGACCTGATCGTGCCGCGTGCCCAGCGCCTTGAGTGCGCGCTGCTCAAGGGCGTCACGGCGCACTACGTATGGATCAGCCATGAGGAACGGCGGGCCAGGCAGCGGGACCTGCTCGTCGAGCTGGCCGAGCTGATTCAGCGCGGCGCGCCCGGCACGCTCGACCCGGCCTTCCGCAGCGCCCATCTGGAGGCCGGCGACGACGCGGGCCGGCTGCGCGCCGTCGTCGACCAGATCGCCTCCCTCACCGACGCCTCGGCGGTCGCCCGCTACCGGCGCCTGGCAGGCCAGGCCTGATCGGGCACGGGCTGATCGGGCACGGTCTGATCCGGCACGGGCTCGGCTGATCGGACTAGAACCGATCGGGCACGGGCCGTTGCGGGCAGAGACTGATCAAGCCGTGTGTGCCCCCTTGTCTCCTTGGGAAGGGCGCTGTAGGGATAGCAAGAACGACGCGGTGCCCAGCGACTGGAGGTCGCCATGCCCGAGGAGACGTTCGTCATCGTCGGCGCGAGCCTGGCCGGAGCCAAAGCGGCGGAGACCCTGCGGGAGGAGGGCTTCGGGGGACGGATCGTGCTCATGGGGGAGGAGATCGAACGTCCCTACGAACGGCCGCCTCTGTCCAAGGGTTTCCTGCTGGGCCAAGAGCCGCGGGACAAGGCGCACGTCCATCCGGCCGACTGGTACGAGAAGCACGATGTGGAGCTGCGGCTCGGCACGGCGGCCGGCCGCATCGACCGTGCCGCCAAACAGGTGTGGCCCGTCAGCGGGGAGCCGGTCGGCTACGACCGCCTGCTGCTGACCACCGGCGCCTCGCCGCGCCATCTGGACGTCCCGGGCTCGAAGTTGCAGGGCATCCACTACCTGCGGTCGATGGGCGACTCGGCGCAGCTGCGGGAGGCCATCGCGCACGGCGGGCGCCGCGTCGTGGTGGCCGGGGCGGGCTGGATCGGCCTGGAGACCGCCGCGGCCGCCCGGACGTACCGCAACGACGTGACCCTCATCGAACCGGAGCCGACCCCGCTGCACGGCGTCGTGGGTCCCGAGGTCGGCGAGATCTTCGCCGGGCTGCACCGTGAGCACGGCGTCGACCTGCGCCTGGACCAAGGCGTCGCCGGATTCTGGGGCGCCGGTCAGGTGTCGGCCGTGGTCACCTCGGGCGGCGCCGAGATCCCGGCGGACGTGGTGATCGTGGGCATCGGCGTGAAGCCCAACATGGCACTGGCGGAGGAGGCCGGCCTCGACGTCTCCGACGGCATCCTCGTCGACGAGTCGATGCGCACGTCCGACCCCGACATCTTCGCGGCGGGCGACGTCGCGGCGGCGTATCACCCGCTGCTCGGCCGCCGGATCCGGGTGGAGCACTGGGCGAACGCCCTGGACGGCGGTCCGGCCGCCGCCCGCGCGATGCTGGGCCGCGACGTCTCGTACGACAAGATCCCCTACTTCTTCAGCGACCAGTACGACATGGGCATGGAGATGGCCGGGACGTCCGCGCCGGGCGAGTACGACGAGGTGGTCTTCCGGGGCGATCGCGAGGGGATGGAGTTCATCGCCTTCTGGCTCGCGGGCGGCCGGGTCGTGGCCGGCATGAACGTCAACGTCTGGGACGTGACCGACGACATCCAGGCGCTGATCCGCGCGGGCCGGGAGGTCGACCGGGACCGGCTCACCGACGCCAAGGTCCCCTTGACCGAGGTCTGACAGCGCCGTCCGTACCGGCGCGAGCTTGATCTCAATTTGGCCTACGTGGCCTGGACATATATAGCGCTCAGGTAAGGTCTGGGCGAGTGAGCACCATACAGCGGTCAAGACCGAGCAAATCGGTCGTGACCGCCACCGCACACCGCACGTTCCTGCGTGAGCTGTTGAGCTTCGGGTTCGTGGGGTTCGTCGGCACGGTGATCACCATCGGCGGCGCCAACCTGCTCCGGCACTGGCTCGGCGGCAGCCCGCTGACCAGCGTGGTCGTGCCGACCATGGCCTCGACGTTGTTCTCCTACCTCGCCAACCGCTTCTGGACGTTCCGTACGCGCGACAGCGACGGTTCGGGCCGCGAGGTCGTGATCTTCTTTTCGCTGAACGGCGTCGGGATGTCGATCCAGGTGCTGATCACCGGCTTCACCGTCTACACGCTCGGCTTCACCGGCGGGATCTCCTACAACATCGCGCTTCTGGTCGGCCTCGCCCTGGGCTCCGCGTTCCGCTACTGGTCGTACCGCAAATGGGTCTTCACCCCGGCAGCCGCCTGACCCGCCGCTCCAGGAGTCACTGCACGAGATCCACGAGCTGTCGGCCTAACTGATCACGGTGGCCGCGCACCGCGCGTACCTTGGAGATCGCCGACGGCCGCATCGCCCCCGTCCGCCGCGTGCTCAACCCGGACAAGCCAAGCCCACGGGCACAGCGGGCATACGGGCTCGCGGGGACGTGAAGAGGGCCCTAGGACGTTGAAGGGCCCGGGACATGAAAGAACCCCCGGCGGTGAGACCGCCGGGGGCCCTTCACAGGTGATGCCCGTCACAGAAGGTGCATCGTGCCGAACGTCAGGATCAGTCGAAGTAGTCCGGCTGGGTCTGCGTGTTCAGCTCGGAGAGCCATACACGCTTGCCCTTGTCGGTACGCCTGTCCCTGATGTCGATGACGTCCAGACCCTTCTGGATGTCATTGGAGTAGATGTAGCCGTTGTAGTAGTACGCCGACCATGAGCCCGCGAGGACCAGCTTGTCGTCGTACAGCGGGCCACGCTCGAAGAAGCCGATCTCCTTCGGCTTGCGCGAGTCGGTGAAGTCCCACACCGAGATGCCGCCCTGGTACCAGGCCTGCACCATGATGTCCTTGCCCTTCACCGGGATCAGGCTGCCGTTGTGGGCGACGCAGTTCTCGGTGTCGGTGTTGGCGCGCGGGATCTTGTAGTAGCTGCGGAAGCGCAGCTTGCGCTTGTCGCCCTTGCCGACGATGTCGTAGATGGCGTTGGCGCCCTTCTCCATGCCGATGGTGGCGTTGCAGGTGGCAGCGGAGCCACCGCCGAGCTCATCGGTGAAGACGACCTTGTTGGCGCGGTTGTTGAACGTCGCCGAGTGCCAGAACGCGAAGTTCTTGTCGTCGCGCACGCTGTTGATCGTGCGCGGGTTCTCCGGGTTGCTGATGTCGAACAGCACGCCGTCGCCCATGCACGCCCCGGCCATGAGGTCCTTGTCCGGGTAGGCGGTGAGGTCGTGGCAGCCGCTGGTCGCGCGGGTGCCCTCGGGGTACGGCAGGTTGTCACCGGGGTTGCCGCCGTCCGGGAAGAGCACCGGCTCCTTGATCAGAGTGGCGTCGGCCGGCTTCTTCAGCGGCACCTTGATGATCGAGATCAGGTCGTGCGGCGGCTGGCAGTCCGGGTAGGTCGAGTCCGGGTTGTACGACGACACGTAGATGTACGCGGTGCCGCGCTTGCCGGGGACCATCGTGTTGGTGTGCGAGCCGCACTTGGTCTCGATGGCCTTGACGTACGCCGGGGCCGCCGGGTTGCTGATGTCGAAGATCTTGATGCCCTCCCACGCGGACTTGTCCGTCACGGGCTTGGGCGTGCTCTTGCACGAGTCATCGCTGCGCGACGAGTCGGTCGACAGGAACAGCAGGTTCCCGGCGATCGAGACGTCGTTCTGTGAACCCGGGCAGTGGACGACCGTGACGACCTTGGGCTTGGCCGGCCTGCTGATGTCGTAGACCGTGAAGCCCTCGTAGTTGCCGCCGTAGGCGTACTTGCCCTTGAAGGCCCAGTCGGAGCCGTAGGCCGTCTCCGGGGCCAGCGGGCCCTGCTTGGGAATGTTCGCCAGATGGTGCATGTTCGGGCTCTTGGCGATCTCGTCCCGGCCCGGGATGTCGGCCGAGGCCGCAGTCGCCGGAGCGACGAGCGCGGTGGAGACCGCCACGACCAAGGCCGCAAGGCTGCCCATCACTGCCCTGCGTCTGGTCCTGCGTTTGACGACTAGCGCCACCCTAGACTCCTTCACACGTACTAGCCCCCGTTGATATGTCCTTGATCATCGGAGTATGGGCGCTGCCCGGGCTTTTGACCAGCCCTGGGGGTATCTGTGAGCATCTCGAGATCTAAGACCCTTTTGCCGCGTGACCTTCACTGGATACGGTCCGGCTATCTGAGCAGCTTGGAGGATCGTTGATGCGACAGCGGATCGCGGTGGTGGCGACGGCAATGGCGTTGGCCGCCTGTGGCCTGGCTGGGTGCAGTGGGGGCGACGACAAGAAGCCGGACGCCGGTCCGAAGGCCACGGTGCTGCAGCCCGGGCGTCCCGGGGAGCCCAACAAGACCGTCGTCGTCGGGCCTTCCCCGGCCAAGCCGCCCACGGAGCAGGAGGTCCGGTTCGTCCAGATGATGATCCCGCACCACCAGCAGGCGGTGGAGATGTCGGTGCTCGCGCCCGGTCAGGCGTCCAGCGCCAAGGTGAAGTCGCTGGCCGACCGCATCGACAAGGGACAGGCGGGCGAGATCTCGGTCATGCAGTCGTGGCTGAAGAGCGTCGGCAAGTCGACCGCGGGCACGGGCACCGGTGGCGGGCACGGCGGTCATGGGGGCAAGAAGGACCCGCACGCGGGCATGCCGGGCATGGCGACGCCGGAACAGATGACGCAGTTGCGGGAGGCGAAGGGCGCGGCGTTCGACAAGCTCTACCTGCAGCTGATGATCGTCCACCACCAGGGTGCGCTGACGATGGTCAAGGACGTCCTGGACAGGGGCACCAACGTGACCGTGCAGCAGATGGCACGGGACGTCCAGTCCACCCAGCTGGCCGAAATCAACCGCATGAAGGACCTGCAGGAGGGATGAATCCGGGCCATTGCCACCGCGATCGGGTCGAGGGTGCTCCGGCCGTGGCCGAGGGGCTCAAACCGGGTCGAGGGTGCTCAGGCCGAGGCGGGGCGCTCAGGCGGTGCCGCGGACCAGGGCGATCAGCCGGTCGAGCACACGGCCGTCGCTGACCCGCAGGCCGTCGTGCCCGTACTCGTTCGTCACCCAGGTGCGCAGCCCGCGGATCGTCGCCGCCGTCTCCATCGACATGCCGTGGTCGACGTACATGTCGTCGTGGTAGACGGCGGCTGCGACCGGGACGTCGTTGCCGCGCAGCCGGGCCGCGTCGTACAGCACCGGCCACGAGTCGTGCTCGGCGAGCAGGTCCGCCGTCTCGCGCAGCGGGCGCAGCGACGGATCGTTCTCGAACATCCAGGGGTAGATCATCTCGCCGGTGAACAGCAGCGGCCGTTCGCCGGTCCCGAACTCGGGGAACTCGGCGCGGACCCGCTCGGCGGCCCAGCGGGTCGCGCGCCCCTGTGCGTAGCTCGGCTCGTGCAGGAGCGCGTAAAGCGGTGCCGAGGTGAAGCTGAGATGCCTTTCGATCTGGGCCAGGAACGTGTCGGTGAGCTCGGGGCCTTCAGCGCCGTCCTCAGCGCCCTCTTCGAAGGCGTCCTCCAGCAGGTAGTGGAGCTGGTGGCCACCCGACCCGGCGCCGAGCATCAGCCCGAGGGACTGGAACGCCGGGGCGGTCAGCCGCGCGCCGCCGGGCAGCCGCTCGTCATGGTCGCGCAGGTGGCTCGCGATCCGCGCCGCGACCGCGGCGTCGCCGGGGTAGCGGGCGTGGTGCTCGCGGTTCTTGGCGGCCACCCGCGGATAGGCGGCACGGTAGACGTCGTCGGCTGTGGCCTGGAGGCCCGGCAACCCGCCGGTGATGAACACCTCGCGGAGACCTTCCGGCGCGAACGACAGGTAGGTGGTCGCGCAGAAGCCTCCGAAGCTCTGTCCCAGCACGCTCCACGGTGCGTCCCCGACCAGCTCCCGCCGGATCAGCTCGGCGTCCAGCACGATCGAGTCGGCACGGAAGTGCGTCAGATACCGGGCCTGCGCCGCGGCGTCGCCTATCCGGGCAAGGGAGCGCCGATGCGCCGGGGTTGAACGCCCCGTACCGCGCTGGTCCAGCAGCAGCACGCGGTAGTCGTCCAGCGCGCGGTCGAGCCAGCTCTCCCTGCCTATCGGGCGGGGTGAGCGGTTGCCTGGCCCGCCCTGCAGGAACAGCAGCCACGGCAGATCCGTCCGCTCGGCCTTGTCCGCGGCGACGACTTCCCGCGCGAACACCTCGATCTGCGGGCCGCCGGGATCACCGTGGTCCAGCGGGACGGCGAAGCGGCGGTCGGTCAGGACGGTGCCCGGGTGGCGGAAGGAGCTCATGATCCGATTCTGCTGGAAGCCCGGGGCAGAACGGCGGAGGCCGGAAGCGGACGCGCGCTGGCCGCTGCCGGACGCGGCCGTTCGTGACCCCGTGTGTACGGATGTACGCTCCCGGGCACCTTCTCCGGCACAGCCACCTCCTCCAGGACAGCAGGGAGAACGCCATGGCGACAACCTCCGCGGGCGGCACAGAGTTCCTGCCCGCCCTGGACATCGACGGCCCATCCGAGCAGGCGCGCTGGACGGTGGCGTTGCGGATCATCCTGGTGATCCCGCATGTGATCGTGCTGATCCTCCTGAGCATCGCGGCGTTCTTCGTTTTGATCGCCGGCTGGTTCGCCGCGCTCTTCCTGGGCCGCCTCCCGGATGGGATCGCACGGTTCCTCGGTGGCTATCTCGCCTGGTGGACGCGGGTGACGTCGTACGGCTACCTGCTGTTGGACGACTATCCGCCGTTCGCCATGAACGCGCCGGACTATCCGGTCCGCATCGAGCTCCGGCCGGGACCGCTCAACCGGGTCGCGGTGTTCTTCCGGTTCATCCTCGTCATCCCGGCGGCCATCGTGTCCCAGGTCGTCTCCGCGGGCTGGGCGGCGGCGTCGTTCGTCATCTGGCTGGCCGTCCTGATCAGCGGGCACGCGCCGCCGGCGCTCTTCGAGGCGACCGCGGCGGTCCAGCGCTACATGGTGCGCTACAACGCGTACTCGATGTTGCTCACGTCGGCGTACCCAAAGCGCCTCTTCGGCGACGAGGGCCTCGACGAGCCGCGGGTGTCGCCCACGCGGCCGCTGATGCTCGGCCCGAACGGGCGCGTGCTGCTCATCATCTTCGTCGTCCTGGGCGTGGTCAGCCTGATTACCCAGTACGTCGTCCAGGTCGCCGCCATGTGATCCGGTGTCCCATGGCGATTCCCTGTCACGCGGCCGGGCGGCCTGGGAATCCGGCCGCCCGGCCGTGTGCGGTCAGCGGCCGGCGGGAGTGATCTTCTCGGTCTGAGAGAGGGCGGCGGCCAGGGTGCCGGCCAGGTCCTGCCCGGCCATCTGCGAGAAGATGACGTGGTCGACGCCCTGCTCGGCGAGGCGGCCGATCGATTCGACGGCCTGGTCGACGGACGGCTTCTCGCCCGGAATGAACGTCAGCGAGGTCTTCTCGATCTCGGCGTAGTCGCGCCCCTCGCGTTCGCAGTGCTCGCGCAGCACGTTGAGCTTGTGGGGCAGCTCGTCGGAGTCGAAGATGTTGCAGGCGTCGGCGTACTTGGCCACGAACCGCAGCGTCTTCTTCTCCCCGGTGCCGCCGATCAGGATCGGCGGGTGCGGGCGGCGGACCGACTGAGGCGAGTTGAGCGGCCGTTCGAGCTGGTAGTGCTCGCCTTCGAACGGCTTCTCGTCGCCCGCCCACATCTGCTTGGCGATCCGGAGGGTCTCCTCGAGGCGTTCGAACCGCTCGGCGGTCGGCGGGAACGCGATGCCGAGCCCGCGCGACTCCTCGTCGTTCCAGGCGGCGCCGATGCCCAGCCAGGCGCGGCCGCCCGACAGCACGTCCAGCGTCGTCACGGTCTTCACCAGGACGCCCGGGTGCCGGTAGGTGACCCCGGTGACCATGGTGCCGAGCGTGATCCGCTCGGTGATGCCCGCCGCGTACGACAGGGCGCTGTAGCCCTCCAGCATCGGCTCCTCGGCGGGGCCGACCATCGTGATCTGGAAGAAGTGGTCCATCACCCAGAGCGAGTGGAGCCCACCCTGGTCGGCCTCGCGGGCGATCCGGCCGAACTCTGGGCCGATCCGCTCCGGGCCGCCGGAGAAGGTGAAGCTGGGAATCTGAAGTCCGATGCGCATGGTGTCCACTCTGCTTCCTGGAGTGCACTCCAGGTCAAGCTTCATCCGGCCGTGTCGAGCCGTTCGCGTAGCTCGTCGTCCAGTTTGAGGTCGGCGGCGGGCAGCAGTTCGTCGAGCTGGGCGAGGGAGCTCACGCCGATGATGGGCGTGATCGGGTGGTCGCCGCCCATCAGCCAGGCGAGCACGACCTGGTTGGGGGTGGCGCCGAGCTCGTCCGCCACGGCGTTCAGCGCGGCGAGGCGGCGGGTGGTGCCCGGGTGGTCGTACGCCTCGTGCAGCGGCTTGTCGGTGCGCGTGTAGCCGCCGCTGATCAGCGAGGTGTACGCCCACATGGTCAGGCCTTCGGCGTGCGCGTAGTCGAAGAGCTCGCTGTTGGCGTGGTAGTGGCCGCTCTCGTCGAACGGCGTGCCGGGCCGGGGGAGCAGGTAGGAGTAGCGGTACTGGAGCTCGGTGTAGGTCGGGCGGCCCAGCGCCCGGGCCCGCTCGACGCGCCATACCGCGTGGTTGCTGACCCCGAGGCGACCGACGCTGCCGTTCGCGACCAGTTCGCCGAACGCGCCCATCGTCTCTTCGAGGGGCACGGTCCGGTCTTCGATATGCGCCCAGTAGACGTCGATGTGGTCGGTGCCGAGCCGCCGCAGGCTGCCCTCCGCCGCGGCCCGGATCGACTTGGCCGACAGGCCCTCCGCGTTCTCCAGCCCGGTGCCGGGGGTCCTCGGCTGCGCCCCGGCCTTGGTCCCCAGGACGATGTCCTTGCGCACGCCGCGTGCGGCCAGCCAGCGGCCGATGACCGTCTCGCTCTCGCCGCCGACGGCTCCATCGAGCCAGAAGGAGTAACAGTTCGCGGTGTCGATCATGCTGCCGCCCGCCTCGTGGAAACGGTCGAGGATGGCGAACGAGGCGGTGTCGTCGAGGGTGGTGCCGAACGGGATGGTGCCGAGAGCGATGTTCATGGGTTATCACTCTGCAATCTGGAGCGCGCTCTAGGTCAAGCAAAGCGCGCTCCAGGTCGAGCAATGAGCCGGATCACGGGTACGAGACGGCCCGGTCAGATCTCTGGATTTCCTTCTCGCGCCAGGTCGCGCACGAGGGTGGCGAAGTCGGCCACGAGCGGGTTGGTGGTGGTCATCGGCCTGCAGAGCGCGATGCGCAGGGGCGGGATGTCGAGGATCGGCCGCCAGACCAGGTCGGGGCGGCTGTAGTGGGAGCTCATCGACTCGGGGCCGATGCAGATCGCCGTGCCGGAGGCGACGTGTTCCAGCATCTCCTCCACGTTGTCGTTCTCCGGGCCCCAGATGGGCTCGCCGCCGTCGGGGCGCGGGTTCACCGCCCACCAGTCCACCCAGTCACGGGGTGCCTGCCGGGTCCACACGATCGGCTCGGCTGCGAGGTCGTGGATGGAGACGGTGTCCCGGCCGGCCAGCGGATGCCCGGCCGCGAGCCCTGCCCAGCGCCGTTCGACGCGTACGACCTCGACGTGCAGCCCCGCCGTCTCGGCTGGGAACCACACGAACGCCACGTCCACCAGTCCCTCGTGCAGGGCCGTCACCTCGCCGCCCCAGTCGAAACGTTTGGGCTCGACGGAGGCGTCCGGGTGCCGCTTCATGAATTCGGCGTAAGCGCGGGTGCCCAGCGTTCCGGCGCCGGAGGCCTCGAAGCCCACACGCAGGATCCTGGACCGGGCGGCCGCCACTACACGCGCCGTCCGCTGCGCCGTCTGCCAGTCGGCGATCAGCTGCCGAGCCGCTGGGAGGAACGCCTCGCCTGCCGGGGTCAGGAGGACTTCGCGGCCGGTGCGCTCGAAGAGGGGCGTGCGCAGGTCGGCTTCGAGCTGCCGGATGCGGCGGCTGAGCGACGGCTGGGACACGAAGAGCCGCTCGGCGGCGCGGGTGAAGTTGAGCTGGTCGGCGAGCACGACGAAGTACCGCAGCGTACGCGTGTCCACGTCCAACGAGGCCTCCGATAGCCATGCGTTTAGTGCATAGGTGCAGGTCTTGGACTTCGCTGAAGCAGCCTAGTTGCCTTAAGTGCATGTCCGACATTTCTCGTGCCACCTTGCTTCGCGCCGGTGGCCTCTCCGCAGCCGCCGTCACCCTTGGCTCCGCCGCCCTTGGTTCCGCGACCCTTGGCTCCGCCACCCCGGCGGCGGCCTCCGCCACCGGCCGCGAGCACCCTCATGTGACGCTGATCCGCAACTACTACGCCGCGTACGCCGCCGGGGACACGGCCGCCATGCGCGAACGTTTCTTCGCGCCCGACATCGCGTGGACGATCCCAGGTCACCATCCGCTAGCCGGCACGAAGCGGGGGGTGAACGAGGTCATCGCGTTCTTCGAGCAACTCGGCCGTGCAGGGATGAAGGCCGAACCCATCTTCCTGGCGGCGGACGGGGACTGGGTCGTGGACCTGCACCGGGGATGGAGCACGACACCGGAGGGGCTCGACCAGGTGTGGGCCCTCGCCTTCCGGATCAAGAACGGGCGCATCGTCGAGGCGGTCAACTACCCGGGTGACCAGCACGCCGCCGACGCGTACTTCTGGCGCGTCTACCCGCTCGCCCCGATCCCCAAGCGGCTTGCCCGGAGCTCCCGATGACGCCGCCCAGCAGACGCAGCGTCCTGGCGACCGGCGCGGGAGTCCTGGGATTGGGCATGGTGAGCGCGCCGAACGCGGCGGCAGAGGCTCGCGGACGGCGCTTCGAAGGCAAGACCGTCCTGCTGACCGGCGCGACATCGGGCATCGGCAAGGCCACCGCGTTCGCGCTGGCACGCGAAGGCGCCCGGGTCTTCTTCTGTGGCCGCCGTGCCGCGCTGGGCCGCCAGAACGAACGGGAGATCCGGGCCGCAGGCGGTGAGGCGACGTTCCACCGCACGGACGTGGGGATCGAGTCCGAGGTGTCGATGCTCGTTGCCGCGTGTGTGAAGCGGTACGGCGGGATCGACATCGCCGTCAACAACGCCGGCATCGAGACGCCGCGGGCCGCGCCGCTCCACGAGCAGTCGGCGGAGGACTTCGACACGGTATGGCGCACGAACGCGCGCGGCGTCTTCCTGTGCATGAAGCACGAGCTGCCGCACATGCTCCGGCGCGGACGCGGCGTCATCGTCAACACCGCGTCGATCTCGGCGGAGGTCGGCTTCGCGACCATCGCCCCGTACAACGCCAGCAAGCACGCCGTCGCCTCGCTCACCAAGGTCGCGGCGCTGGAGTACGCCGGTAAGAACATCCGGATCAACGCGCTCGCGCCGGGCGCGGTCGACACCCCGATGCTGGAACGCGCGGCCAAGGCGTTCGGCATGACCTACGAGCAGATCGCCCAGGGGTATCCCATCAAACGGATCGTGCGGCCCGAGGAGATGGCGAGCGTCATCATGTGGCTCGCCTCCGACGAGGCGAGCGCCGTCATCGGCACCGACCTCGACGCCTCCGGCGGCTACCTGACCGGCTGATCCGACGCCAGGACGCTGACCAGGCGCTGGACGAGGCCGCGTGTCTCCTCGTACGGCGCCTGGCTCAGCATCACCAGCAGCGGATGCTCGCCGCCGAACTCCTCTCGATCACCGAAGAATGATCGCTCCCGTTACCTTTTTCACGTCCCGCCGGCCGCCGAGCGCCTCCACCCGGTCACGACAGAACTCGTTCGCGAACGGGAGCAGACACGCCCGGCGTGACCCTGGACGGCGAGAGCACCGCGGGCAGAACACCGACGAGTGCGATGCCCGCGGCGGCCCACATCGCCGGGACGAACCCGTCGATGAACGCCCCCGGCGACGAGTAGCCGCCCTGGCCGGCGAAGACCAGCGCGATGATCGCCACACCGAAGACGCTGCCGAGCTCGCGCAACGCGCTGTTGACGCCCGCCGCCACCCCGGTGTCCTCCAGCGGCACGGACGCGGTCACGGCGTTGGCGACAGTCGGCATCACGGCGGAGATGCCCACACCCGCGACGATCAGCGGCGCCACCAGACTGACATAACTCACACCCGGCTCCACGACAGCCGCGAGCCATGCCAGTCCAACCGCCTGCATCACCATGCCCAGCGCCATGAACGGCCGGTTGCCGAAGCGATCCGCGAGCGCACCCGCCAGCGGCGCGGTGAGCATCAGTGTGCCGTTCCAGACCAGGATGCGCAGGCCCGCCTCCCACGGTGAATAGCCCATGCCGACCTGGAAGAGCTGCGCGATGATGAACAGCGATCCGATCAGCGAGATCTGCTGGAGGAACGCAACCACGTTGGACGTGGCGAAGCCACGCGCCCGGAAGTAGTGCAGCGGCACCATCGGATACGGAGTGCGGGCTTCCCACCATAGAAACGCCCCCAGGAACACCACACCGGCCACCAGCGCGCCGATCACTTCCACGCTGCCCCAGCCCACCAACGGAGCGCGCACAGGCGCCCATGTCAACGCGAAGACCCCTACCCCGGCCAGCACGAGACCGACCAGGTCCAACTGCGGACGCGGACCGCGGCTCTCCCTCAGCAGGAAGGTCGACAGCCCCGCCGCCGCCAGCCCCACCGGCACGTTCACCCAGAAGATCCACTGCCACGACAGGCCCTCGGTGATCGCGCCGCCCACCACCGGGCCCGCCGCGACCCCGAGTCCGGCGACCGCGCCCCAGATCCCGATGGCCGCACCCCGCTTGCCCTCGGGGAACGCCTCGATGATGAGAACAAGCGTCAGCGGCAGGATGACCGCCGCCCCCACCCCTTGGACCACCCGCGCCACGATGAGCGCCTCGGCGTTCGAGGACATCGCGGCGGCGGCCGACGCCAGACTGAACACCGTCAGCCCTGCCACGAACATCCGCCGCCGCCCGAACCTGTCGCCCAACGCCGCGCCGGACAACATCAGGCAGGCGAACACCAGGTTGTAGGCGTTGATCGTCCATTCGAGGTCGGCCAGGCTCGCGTTCAGCTCGACGCGCAGCACCGGCAGGGCCGTCGCGACCACCACGATGTCGAGCGAGGTGAGGAACACCCCCAGGGGAGCCAGCACCAGTGTCCAGACCGCACGCGGTCTGCGAACGTCATTCATGTCAACGCCTTTCCGAATCGGACCGTCTCTAATAGAGAGGCGCGACCCAGCGCCGATTCATCGGCAGGTGCATTGACCTGGAGTGCACTCAAGGTGGAATGCTGGGGGCGTGAGCTTCTACTCCCCGGGTGAGACCGCTGAGAAGAGCGGCTTCAGCATCGACACACTGCGCTACTACGAGAAGATCGGCCTGCTGTCGGACATCGCGCGGAACGCAGCCGGACGGCGGGTGTTCACCGATGACGATCTCGCCTGGCTGCACATGCTCCGCTGCCTGCGAGAGACCGGCATGCCGATCGCGGAGATGTTGCGATTCTCAGAGCTGCTACGCGGCGGCGAGGAGACCTTCAAGGAGCGGGTCGAGCTGCTGGAGGCCCACGACCGGCGGGTCGAGGAACAGATCGCCGTGCTGAAGACGCAACAAGAGCACATCCAGTGGAAGATCGGCTACTACCGGAACGTCATCTGATCACGGTTGATCCCCGGAACATTTGTGCAAGACACCGGCACGCGGTGACGGTGACAGTGGGTTCATGGGCCACAACATCATCCAGAACGCCTTCCAGGCGCTCGCCAGCAATGACCCCGATCAGATCTCCCTTGTCAGCGGGCTATCGGGTCGACTCGGCGGCCCGTGCTGTCGAAGACCAGCAGGCGGTCCAGATCGACGGCCAGGCGGACGTCGTCGCCACGGTTTGGGCGGGGGCCGGTGGTGATGCGGAAGATGAGGTCTGTGCGGCGGTGATGGCCAGTGCGCTCAGGCTCGGGTTCGGGCTCGGGGGTGGAGCGGCCGAACATGGCGCGGATTCGGGAGGGCTGGATTGGGGCTGGGGGCTGTACGGGGCGTTGGGTGAACTCCGCCGGATCCACGGAGGGGATGCCTGCCTCGGCGTAGGCCAGCCATTCGTGGCCGTGGAATTCGAGTGTCCGGACATGGCCGACCAGTTCTTGGCCGGTGGGTTCGGCGGTTGTCTGGGTGAGGGCGTCGGCGCGGAGTCCGATGGTCACGGGGGCGCCGTGGTGGCTGATGAGGGCTGTTGCGCGGGGGTCTTCCCAGGGGAGTGTCAGGCGCTGGGGGCCTAGGTCCAGAACCACGCCCTGGTCTTGGACGGCCCAGGCCGTTGCGCGCAGGAGGTTGATGGGCGGAGAGCTGAGGAACGCGGCGACGAAGACCGTGGCGGGGTCGTGGTAGATCTGCTCGGGGGTGCCCACGTCCTCGAGGACACCTTCGCGGAGGACGGCGATGCGGTCGGCCATCGTCATGGCCTCGACCTGGTCGTGCGTCACGTAGACGGTGGTCGCGCCGGTCGAGCGGACAAGGGCGGCGATCTCTACGCGGAGTTCGGCGCGCAGGCCGGCGTCCAGGCTTGAGAGGGGCTCGTCCATGAGGAAGAGGGCGGGCTCGCGGATCAGGGCGCGGCCCATGGCCACGCGCTGGCGCTGGCCGCCGGACAGGGTGCCGGGCAGCCGCTCGAGCATGCTGTCCAGGCCCAGGGCGCGGGCCAGTTCGCGGACCTTGGAACGTGCCTCATCTGGATCGTCCCTGGTGATCTCCAGCGGGAACATCATGTTGCCGCGGACGCTGCGATGCGGGTAGAGCGCGCCGTTCTGGAAGACCATTGCCACGTTGCGCTCGCGGGGGGAGAGTCCGTTCGCCACGGAGCCGCCCAGCCACAGGTCTCCTGAGGTGAGCTCCTCCAAGCCCGCGATCATGCGCAGCACCGTGGACTTGCCGCAGCCGGACGGGCCCAGCAGGACGAACAGTTCCCCGTCCTCGATGCGCAGGCGGAGGTCGTGCACCGCGTGGAGGCCACCGGGGTAGATCTTGTTCACGCCGTCGAGCACAACGTCCATCCGGATCCCCCTGGGTTGTGACGGGGATTACATCCTGCTGATCCCATCGTGCACGTGGTCGTTTGTCCAGGGGCCGTTTTGTACATGTTTGCCAGGGGTTTCAATGTTGATCATTCATGGCAGAGTGAGGAGAGTGTCTGACAGACCCATTTACGAACCGTTCGCCGCGGAGTATGCCGACCACGCGGTGGACAGCCCGTACAACGCCTTCTACGACCGGCCGGCGGTACTGGGACTGGCGGGCGACGTGAGCGGGCTCACCGTGCTGGACGCGGCTTGCGGGCCCGGGTTGTACGCGTCGGAACTGCGGCGGCGCGGCGCCCGGGTCATCGCGTTCGACCAGAGCCCGACGCTGGTGGAGCTCGCGCGGGAACGGCTCGGCACGGACCGGGACCTGCGCGTTCACGATCTCACCGAGCCGCTGCACTGGCTCGGGGACGGCTCGGTCGATCTCGTGGTGCTGGCGCTCGCGCTGCACTATGTGGACGACCGGGTGGCGATGCTCAGGGAGTTCCGGCGGGTGCTGAGGCCGGGCGGGGCGGCCATCCTCTCGACTCATCACCCGATCGCGGACTGGCAGGAGTTCGGCGGCTCGTACTTCGCGGTCGGCGCGGTCGAGGTGTCGCTGAGCCCGAAGAACGACTGGCCGGTGCGGGTATGGCGGCGGCCGTTGACGGCCATGTTCGCGGAGTTTCGGGCTGCGGGGTTTCTGGTGGACGAGCTTCTGGAGCCGCGGCCGGACGCGGAGATGGCCACGCGTTATCCGGACGATTACGCCGAGCTGGAGGAGACGCCCGCGTTCATCGCGTTCCGGCTCATTCCGGATCCGGCCAGTTCCTCCCCCTGAGCGAGGCGGCGGCGGAGCACGGCGGAATTGTCGGCCACGGCCGTGATGAGGACGCCAGGTTTGGCGAGCGGGAGAACGGCCAGGCCTTCGGCGGTGTGCGGCTCGCGGGAGAGGTTGGGGGCGACTAGCAGAACGCTGCCGATTGCTTTGGCGCCGCCGACTACGGAGCGGCTGCCGAAGACGGCTGGGTCGTCCAGACGTAGCTCGTGGCGAAGGAGTGGGGCGCCGCCGAGGGTCACGTCGAAGCGGCTGGTGTGTTTGCCGGGGAGCTCCAAATGGCGGCCCAGGATGAGTTCCTCATACCAACGCAGCGTTGCGCCCTCGGCGAGTTCGATGGCGGCGATGGAGCGGTGGTGGCAGCCGGCGGCGGCCACGGTCGGCTCTGGGGCGAAGTCGAGATGGCCACCTGCGGCGACCGTGGCCCGTACGGTCACCCGGGATTCGCCATCGCCGGGCAACGCGAGCGTGGTGGCGACTGAACGTATCGCCAGGCGCGCATCCGGCCCGATTTCCAGCGTCAGTTCGAAGTCGTCGCCGCCTAGCGGACCGGCGGCCGCCCCCACCAGGTAGAGCGCCTCTGCGGTCTCGCGTAGTGCGAGCGGGCCGTCGGAACGCAGCCTGGTCAGGCGCGTCCGGCCGCCCACGTCCCGTTCCACGGACGCGGCGGCGCGGGCGACGTACCCACGGCTCATGAGGCCGCCGCGTGGTTGTGATGGCCGGTTTCGTGGTTGTGGTGGCGGGCCTCGTGCAGGACGGAGCGCACCCAGTCCGCTACTTCGGGGGCGCCAGGTTGCTCGCGCAGGGACGTGAACGCCACGGGCCTGCCATCGCGGACCCGGGACGAGTCACGGGCCATCATGTCCAGGTCGCTGCCGACCAGCGGGGCCAGGTCGGTCTTGTTGATGACCAGCAGATCGGCCGCCGCCACGCCGAGGCCGCCCTTGCGCGGCACGTCGTCACCGCCCGCCACGTCCAGCACGAAGATCTGCCGGTCCGCGAGTCCCTGGCTGAAGAGGGCCGTCAGGTTGTCGCCGCCGCTCTCCACGATGATGAGGTCCAGGCCCGGGTGGTGTTCCTCCAGCGCCTCCACGGCGTCCAGGTTGGCGGAGATGTCGTCGCGGATGGCGGTGTGCGGGCAGCATCCGGTGCGTACGGCCGTGATCCGGTCGTCCGACAACACCGCGTTGCGCCGCAGGAAATCAGCGTCCTCGGTGGTGTAGATGTCGTTGGTCACGACGGCGAGGTCGAGCTCGTCGCGCAGTGTGCGGCACAGGGCTGCGGTCAGCGCGGTCTTGCCGCTGCCGACCGGGCCGCCGATGCCCAGCCGCAGGGCACGGCCGTGCGCGGGTGCGGCGGTGTGCGGGTCGTGGTCATGGTTCGCTCCCATTGAGCGCCTCCTGGGGGTTCGGAGCAGTCAGGGTTCGGAGCAGTCAGGATTCGAAGAGGCGCAGGTCCGCGCTCATGTGGAGCTCCGCATAGAGGTCAAGGATGGGGGCGGAGGGGGCCGGAAGCGCCGTCCAGTCGTCCGGCGCGGCGGCGGCTTCGGTGGCGATCGTGTCCACGTCGGGGGCTAGTTCGGCCAGGGCCCGGTGTACGGCGAGGGGATCGAGGCCGAGCAGTCGTACGGCGGCGGACGCGGGGCCGGTGATGGCGCCGTAGGCGGTGATGGTGGCCGCTTGGTGCGGCGTACCGTTGCCTGCTGCGGCTGAGGCGCCGAGCACGATCGGGTGGTGCGGCTTGCGTACTGCTGCGGCGAGCGCCTCAAGCGCAGGGTGCGGCCAGGTCGTACGTGCGGCACGCAACAGGGAACGGCCTTGGGCGCAGGACGCTTGGCGTTGAGCCAGTGACGGCGTACGGGCGTCAGCCTCCGCATTGAGCCGTTCCCAGGCTTGGGCGTCAGCGGGGGTTTGGGTGTGCGTGTGGGCGTGTGCGCAGGCCGCCGCCGCCAGTGCGGCGTTGACCAGCCCGGACGTCGCGAGGCGGCCGCGCAGGAAGTCGGCAAGCCCAGCGACGTCCTTGACTGCGCCGGCGGTGACGGCGGCCTCCAGGCCACCCGAATGCGCATGCCCCCCGGCGGGGAGCCGGGAGTCCGCGAGCAGCAGCAGCCGTGCGTCCACTAGAACAGGAAGTAGCGCTGGGCCATCGGCAGCTCCGTGGCAGGTGCGGGCTCCACCTCGTCGCCGTCGATGGAGACGGTGAACGTATCCGGATCGACTTCGATGTGCGGTAGGGCGTCGTTCAGCGGCATGTCCGCCTTGGTGACGCGGCGCGTGTTCTTGACCGGAACGAGACGGCGCCGTACATCGACGCGCGAAGCCAGATCGTCGTCCAAGGCGGCCTGCGACACGAAGTGAACGGACGTCGCGGCGGCGACGGCGGGCGCCGCGCCGAACATCGGCCGGGGGAGTACGGGCTGCGGGGTGGGGATGGAGGCGTTGGCGTCGCCCATCGCGGCCCACGCGATCATGCCGCCCTTCAGCACCACCTGCGGGCGCACGCCGAAGAACGCCGGATCCCACAAGACGAGATCGGCCAGCTTGCCGGGTTCGACGGAGCCGACCTGGTCGTCGAGACCGTGCGCGATCGCCGGGTTGATCGTGTACTTGGCGACATAGCGACGGGCGCGCAGGTTGTCGGCCGGGCTGCTGGGACTGCCGTCGCCGGGGAGCGCGCCACGGCGCTTCTTCATGGTGTGGGCGGTCTGCCAGGTGCGGATGACGGTCTCGCCGATGCGGCCCATGGCCTGCGAGTCCGAGCCGATGATCGAGATCGCGCCGAGGTCGTGCAGGATGTCCTCGGCCGCCATCGTCGTCGGGCGGATCCGCGACTCGGCGAACGCCAGGTCCTCCGGCACCGACGGGTTGAGGTGATGGCACACCATCAGCATGTCGAGGTGCTCGTCGAGGGTGTTGACCGTGTGCGGGCGCGTCGGGTTGGTGGACGACGGCAGCACGTTCGGGTGCGCTGCGACGGTGATGATGTCCGGTGCGTGGCCGCCACCCGCGCCCTCGGTGTGGTACGCGTGGATGCCGCGGCCGCCAATGGCCTCCAGCGTGGACTCGACGTACCCCGCCTCGTTCAGGGTGTCGGAGTGCAGCGCCGCCTGGACGCCCGACTCCTCGCAGACGCGCAGGCACGCGTCGATGGCGGCGGGCGTCGTGCCCCAGTCCTCATGCAGCTTGAAACCGGACGCCCCGGCGCGCAGTTGCTCCCGGAGCGCGTCCTCGCTGACGGTGTTGCCCTTGCCGAGCAGCGCCACGTTCACCGGCCAGGTGTCGAGCGCCTCCAGCATGCGATGCAGGTACCAGGCACCGGTCACGGTCGTGGCCTTGGTGCCCTCCGCCGGGCCGGTGCCGCCGCCGACGAGCGTGGTCACGCCCGCGCCGAGCGCCTCCTCGATCAGTTGCGGGCAGATCAGGTGAACGTGGGAGTCGACGGCGCCCGCGGTGAGGATCTTGCCGTTCCCGGCGAGGACCTCCGTGGACGGGCCGATGACCAGGTCGGGATGGACACCGTCCATGGTGTCGGGATTGCCTGCCTTGCCGAGCGCCACGACGCGGCCGTCGCGGATCCCGACGTCCGCCTTGATGACGCCCCAGTGATCGAGCACGACCGCGCCGGTGATGACGAGGTCGAGCGCGCCCTCAGCACGCGTCGTCCGGGCCTGGCCCATCGACTCGCGGATCACCTTGCCGCCGCCGAACACCGCCTCGTCGCCCGCGCCCGCCGGACCGCGGCTGCGGTCCTCGGTCACCTCGATCAGCAGGTCGGTGTCGGCGAGCCGCACCCGGTCACCGGCGGTCGGACCGTACAGCTCGGCGTAACGGGCCCGAGACAGCGTCGTGCGATCAGACAGGGCGGGATCAGGCAGCGTGGGATCAACCATCGAGGGGTCCTGCCTTCTCCAGGCGCAGGCCGGGGACGACGCGATGCCCGGCCAGGGGTACGAGGGAGACCTCGCGGGTCATGCCGGGCTCGAACCGCACGGCCGTACCGGCGGGCACGTCGAGACGACGGCCCCAGGCGGCCTCGCGGTCGAAGTCGAGGGCCGGGTTCGCCGCGGCGAAGTGGTAGTGCGAGCCGACCTGCACGGGCCGGTCGCCGGTGTTGACCACGGTGACGGCGACGCGCGGGCGGCCAGGGTTGAGCTCGACAGGCTCAGGCCCCGGAATGATCTCACCGGGAACGATGCCTTCCTGGGGGGACGACCCCCCGTTCTCCCCGCTCATGGGATCGGCCTGTGCACAGTGACGAGCTTGGTGCCGTCAGGGAAGGTCGCCTCGATCTGGACGGAGTCGAGCATCTCGGGGATGCCCTCCATGACGTCGTCACGGGTGAGCACGGTGCGGCCCGATTCCATGAGCTCGGCCACGGTGCGTCCGTCGCGGGCGCCCTCCAGGATGTGCACCGCGATGATGGCGGTCGCCTCGGGATGGTTGAGCCGCAGTCCGCGTGCCTGCCGGTCCCGAGCGACCTGCGCGGCCACGTGGATCAGCAGGCGTTCCTGCTCGTGTGGGGTGATCAGCACACGTGCACGCTAACCGTGGCACGAGCGGCGGCGGAACGGCTCCGCCTGTGCTTTAACAGCCAATTCACAAGTCTGTGTCGTCCGAAACACGCCCGTCATATCCGGCTCACACCCCGGCAATGGCATCCGGAAACCTCGCTATTACAAACCGGAGCATTCGCCGAAACGGAACGATCCAAGACTCCCTCTGAGAGATCTTGGAGGTGTTCCGTGCCGATATCGGCAGAATTCGAGGACGTCAGCAGACGCGGCTTCCTCACGAGGGTCGGGGCAACGGGCGGGGCGGGCGCGATGTTCGCCACCATGGGCGCGCTGGGCCTGGCCCCGAGCGCCGAAGCCACGACGAAGGTCCCCTTCCAGCCTCCGCAGGCCTCCGACTTCCGGCTGCGCGGACGCGCCGCCGCGAAGGTCGTGGTGCTCGGTGCCGGGGTCGCCGGGCTTGCCGCCGCGTACGAGCTGGGCAAGGCGGGCTACCAGGTAACGGTCCTGGAAGCCCAGGACCGGGTGGGCGGCCGCAATCGCACGCTGCGCGGCGGTGACCGGCTCACGGAGATCGGCGGCGCCACTCAGCGCATCGGTTTCAACGGCGACACCTACATGAACGCGGGTCCCGCACGCATCGCGCAATGGATGACCACCATGGACTACTGCCGCGAGCTCGGTGTCCCGCTGGAGGTCTTCACCAACTCCAACGCGGAGGCCTACCTCTACAACGAGTCGTCCGGGATGAAGGCCCCGGTCAAGTGGCGTACCGCCAAGGCCGATGTATTCGGTTACATCTCCGAGCTGCTGGCTAAGGCGACCGACCAGGGGGCGCTCGACCAGCGGCTCACCTCCACCGACAAGGAGCGGTTGCTGTCATTCCTGTCGGGGTTCGGGGCCATTGGCAGCAAGGCCAATGGCTTCGCCTACACAGGTGGCGACCGGCGCGGGTACTCGATCGATCCGGGCGCAGCGGAGACGGCGGGCACGCTCCTCGGGCCGCCGCCCTCGCTGAGCGACGTGTTCACCAGCGGGGTGGGGCGGTATTTCTCGTTCGAATTCGGTTACAGCCAGGCGATGTTGATGTTCCAGCCGGTCGGCGGCATGGACGCCATTCCGCGGGCGCTGGCCAAGGCCGTCGGGCACGGGCGGATCCGCACCGGCGCCAAGGTCAGCAAGATCACCAACCTGGCGTCCGGCGTGGCGGTGGAGTACGAGCGGGACGGCCGCACCAGGAAGATCGAAGCCGATTTCTGCGTCGCCACGCTGCCGCCGCAGATCCTGGCGAAGATCCCGCACAACCTGGGCGCGCCGGTCCAGGCGGCGCTGAAGACCCCGATCGCGGTGTCCACCGGGAAGATCGGGCTGGAGTACCGCAGCCGCTGGTGGGAACGCGACGACAACATCTACGGCGGCATCACCAACACCGACCTCGACATCTCCACGATCTGGTACCCGTCGGCGGGCTACCACGGGCGGCGTGGCCTGCTCGTCGGGTACTACAACTTCGGCGCCAACGCCGACACCTACGCCAAGCTCGACCACGCCGGACGGCTCAGCCGCGCCCTCGACATGGGTGCCAAGATCCATGGCGACAAGTACCGCCAGGCGATCTCGGCCTCGGCCTCCATCGCGTGGATCCGCCAGCCGCACATCGAAGGCGGCTGGATCTCCTGGCCCAGCCGCGGCGCCGAGTACAAGCTCCTCTGCGCGCCGCAGGGCAACGTCTACTACGCCGGCGACTGGCTCAGCTACGAGATCGCCTGGCAGCACGGCTCGTTCGAGTCGGCCCGCAAGGTGGTCACGGACCTCCACCAACGCGTGCTCAAGGGATGACCGAAGCACGCACGCATGACCGAAGCAAGCACGGATGACCGAAGCAAGCACGCATGGCCGAAGCACGCAGGGATGACCGAAGCACGCAACGAAGGGTCCACCGAACGATGATGCTGATGACCGCGCGAAGGACTCTCGTCGGCGGCGTCGCCTGCGCCGCCCTCCTCGCCGCAGGGGGAGCCGCCTCGGCCGCACCCGACAAGCCCGTCCGGCCGCCCAGGCTCACCGAGGTCCGCCCGGCGTTGCCGCCCGGCCAGACCAACCCCTCCATCGCCAACGGCGTCGCCGTCGGCGCCCTGGTCGCCACGTACACCTCCAGCGGTCTCGGCCCCAAGGACGCCAATCCGGCCGCGCCCGCCGGCACTCCCGAGCGGTACATCGACTTCCCAGGAGGCACACTGCCACCCGGGGTCTCGACAACCGAGGCGCAAGCGATCAATGTCTTGAAGCAGATCACCGACAACCTGAAGGTGCAGGGCCTCACCCCGAAGGACGTGATCTCGATGCGGGCGTACCTGTCGAACCCGCCCGGCGCGGCAGCCGCCGACTTCGCCGGGTGGAACCGCGCGTACCGCCAGTTCTTCGCCAACACCGACCTGGCGACCGGCAAGACGATCGACGTTCCCCTCGGCAGCGCCGCCCCGGCACCGCCGATGCTCGTCAACCCGGCCCGGCCGTCCCGCGTGACCATCGAGATCGAGAACCTTCCCGTGCCCGGCTGGCTCGTCGAAGTGGAGGTGGTCGCCGCCTTCCGGCACCGGTGATCGCGCCCGCCCTGGAGACAAGGAGATCCATGTCCGAGCTCCCCCCGTCCTCTCCCAACCTCGCCGCACTCAGCCGCCGCGCGTTCCTCGGGCGCACCGGTGCCGGGGCCGCCCTCATCGCGGGTGGCCTCGCCATCGGCGGCGGCTCCGCCATCGCCCGCACCGCACCCGCCATCGCTCCCGCCGACCTCGACCCCCTAGCCCTCCTGAAGAAGATGCTCGCGTTCGACACCCAGAACTTCGGCGAGGGCGGCGTCACCCGCCCGCACGCCGAGATGCTCAAGGCCATGTGGGAGTCCGCCGACGTCGCCGCCGAGATCATCCCGACTCCGAAGAAGGACAACGTCCACCTGATCGCGCGCATCCGCGGCACGACGAGCGCCCCGCCGCTGCTGCTGCTCGGTCACTCCGACGTCGTCCCGGTGGAACGTTCGAAATGGACCGTCGACCCGTTCGCGGGCGTGGTCAAGGACGGCGAGATCTACGGCCGCGGCGCGCTGGACATGAAGGGCGCCAACGCCGCGTTCATCGCCGCCCTGCTCCGCCATCTCAACGAGAAGGGCCGCTTCGACCGCGACATCATCGTCCTCACCGACACCGACGAGGAAGCGGGCCCGTACGGCTCCCGCTGGCTCGCCGAGAACCACTGGAACAAGATCGACGCGGGCATGGTGCTCACCGAGGGCGGCTGGTTCCTCGCCCAGAAGGACCAGAAGAGCCCGATGCTCATCACCGTCACCCGCCAGGACAAGGTCTACTTCAACCTCGACCTGGTGGCCGACGGCACCGCGACCCACAGCTCCAAACCCAACCCCGACTCGGCCATCGCCAAGCTCTCCCGCGCGATCGCCGAACTCGACAGCTGGCTGGCCCCCGTCACGCTCACCCCGGTGACCCGCGAATACTTCGCGGCCCTTGCCCGCGCCACCGATGACCGCCCGTTCAAGCGCGCCATCGAACTGCTCCTCAACGCCAAGTCCGGCCCCTCCCGCGAACGGGCCGCCGCCCTCGTCGTCAAGCGCAGCTCCTACCCCTGGCTGCACCGCGCCCTCCTCCGTACGACCCACGCGTTCGTGATCGAGGACGCGGGCTACAAGGAGAACGTCATCCCGTCCTCGGCGACCGTCCGCATCAACTGCCGGGGTGTCCCCGGCGGCCAGCGTCCGCGCGACTTCCTGGCCCAGGTCCGCCGCCTCCTCGCCGACCGCGACGTCCAGGTCAAGCTGATCGGCGCGGCCGGCGAGACCGAGGAGGCCGCCCTCAAACGCCTGGACGAGACGTTCGCCAAGCCGCCCTCATCCATCGACAGCCCGCTCTTCACCGCGATCAAGGACGCGGCGGGCGCGACCTACCCGCAGGCCACCTTCGCCCCGGCCCTGTTCGAAGCAGGGACGAGCCTGTCGCCGTGGACGTCCCGCGGCGTCCCCGGCTACGGCGTCTACCCGTACGTCCTGGACAACGACCAGCTCATCGGCATGCACGGCAACGACGAACGGATCTCCGTGGCGGCCCTCAGCCAGGGCACCGACTTCATGTACCGCCTCTTCGAACGCTTCAGGGTTTGATGAGGCGCAGTATGAGGGGGCCCTGTGTGAGGGGCGCTGGCCCCTGTGTGAGGGGCCAGCGCCCCTCACGCAGGGGCCGACACGCAGGGGCCGACCCCCGACCACGGGCAGTGAGCGGGGGATACGTGTTCTGGTGTGATGCGCCGGATGTCGTGGGGCGACATTAGACTCGCCGCCGTGGCAGGCCGCATTCGTAATGAGGACATCGCGCTCGTACGGGAGCGATCACCCATCGCCGAGGTCATCGGCGAGTACCTCCAGCTTCGGAGTGCGGGCGGGGGCAACCTCAAGGGGCTGTGCCCGTTCCATGATGAGAAGTCGCCGTCGTTCAACGTGACTCCCGCGCGGAATCTCTACTTCTGCTTCGGGTGCGGCGTCGGCGGCGATGTCATCAAGTTCATCCAGGAGATCGATCATCTGCCGTTCTCGGAGGCGGTGGAACGGCTCGCGGCCAAGGCCGGGATCCAGCTGCGGTACGAGGAGGGCGGGTTCACGCCCCGGCAGGACGGCGGGCAGCGGGCCCGGCTGGTCGAGGCGCACAAGGCGGCGGCGGAGTTCTACGCCGAGCAGCTCAACGGGGCAGAGGCGATCATCGGCCGGAAGTTCCTGTCGGAGCGGGGATTCGAGGCGTCGGACGCGGCTCACTTCGGGGTGGGGTTCGCCCCCCGGGAGTGGGAGGGGCTGGTCCGGCATCTGCGCGGGCGCGGCTTCGCCGACAAGGAGCTGATCGCGGGCGGCCTGGCCAAGGAGGGCCGGCGGGGGCCGATGGACCGCTTCCGCGGGCGGCTGATGTGGCCGATCCGGGATCTGAGCGGGGACGTGATCGGATTCGGCGCGCGGAAGCTCTACGAGGATGACGACGGGCCGAAATACCTCAACACGCCCGAGTCGCCGATCTTCCACAAGAGCTCGGTGCTGTACGGGGCGGATCTGGCCAAGAAGGAGATCGCGCGGCGGCGGCAGGCCGTGGTCGTCGAGGGCTACACGGATGTGATGGCCTGCCATCTGAGCGGGATCCCGACCGCCATCGCCACCTGCGGGACGTCCTTCGGGGACGACCACATCAAGATCCTCCGGCGGCTGCTGATGGATCAGGACGAGTTCCGGGGTGAAGTGATCTTCACGTTCGACGGGGACTCGGCCGGGCAGAAGGCGGCGCTGCGGGCGTTCGCGGACGAGCAGAAGTTCGTGACGCAGACGTTCGTGGCCGTGCAGGCGGACGGGCTTGACCCCTGTGACCTGCGGATCCGCCATGGGGATGCGGCCGTCAGAGATCTGGTGGCCTCGCGGCAGCCGCTGTTCGAGTTCGCCGTGCGCAGCGCCATCTCCCAGCACAACCTCGACACCGCCGAAGGGCGCCTGGCCGCGCTGGACGCGGCGGCGCCGGTCGTCGCGAAGATCAAGGACCGGGCGCTGCGGCAGATGTACGCGGTCAGCCTCGACCGGTGGCTCGGCATCATGGACGAGCAGTTCGTGATGCGGCGGGTGCGCGAGCTGGCGGCACGGGAGCACGGGAAGCGCAACGGGCGGCCCGGCGGGGAGGCCGGGGGCAACAGCGCGGCGGCCGAGCGACCCGCCTATGACCCGAACGACCCCGACGTGCAGCGTGAGCGGGAGCTTCTGAAGATCGCGGTGCAGCGCCCGTCGCTGCTCGGGCCGGTCTTCGACGGGGTGCCTGCGGACGCGTTCATCGCGCCGCCGCATGCCGCCGTCCGGGAGGTCATCGCTGCGGCTGGTGGGGTCGTTGTGGTGGCAGGGGCGGCCGAATGGGTCGCGCTCCTCCATGAGCACGCGCCAAATGACCAGGTCAAAGGGCTTATCACCCAACTTGCGGTGGAACCGACACGGTCCGCACAGGAATCGGATGACCGTTATGCGATTGAGTTGCTCGCCCGAATTCAGGAACGCCAGCTCACACGCATGATCGCCGACGTGAAATCTAAACTCGGACGGCTGAATCCGGTCGAGCAGGCCGAGGAGTACAACAAGCTCTTCGGCGATCTTGTTGCGCTTGAGCAGCAGAGACGGGAGTTGCGCGAGCGCGGGCTTGGGTCCCAGTAAGTCAAGAGACCGCAAAATGGGTCCTGTGATCTAGGGCCTGATTGACGCAGACTGTCCCCGTGGGCCCTTCGGTGCTGCCTAGCGAGGCGCCATCGGTTGATCAGGTGGCAGACCTAGTCGCACGTGGCAGAGAACGCGGCGGTGTGACCGTCGATGATGTCGCTGCTGCACTCGATCGCTCCGACTTGCCGGACGATTCCTTGGAACGTGTCGTCCGGATGCTCGCAGAGCAGGGGGTAGAGGTCCTCGAGTCTCAACAGGAGACCGAGGACGTCACGCGAGCGGACGAGGGAGACCTCGGCAAGCGGGCGCCGACGAGCGACCTGGTCAGGATCTATCTGAGAGAAATCGGTCGCGTACCGCTTCTCACGGCAGAAGATGAAGTCGAACTAGCGAAATCGATTGAGGCGGGATTGTTCGCCGAGGAGAAGCTGGCGCACACCGCCATCCTCTCCCGGATGGAACAACTCGACCTCGAACTGCTCGCCCGCGATGGAGTGCGGGCGAAGCAACGCCTGATCGAGGCCAACCTGCGCCTGGTGGTGTCGATCGCCAAACGGTACGTGGGGCGAGGAATGCTCTTCCTCGATCTCATCCAGGAGGGGAATCTCGGACTCATCCGCGCAGTCGAGAAATTCGACTACACCAAGGGATTCAAGTTCTCGACGTACGCCACCTGGTGGATCCGCCAGGCGATCACGAGAGCGATCGCCGACCAGGCCCGGACGATCCGCATTCCGGTGCACATGGTGGAGACCATCAACAAGCTGGTCCGGGTGCAGCGCCAGCTCCACCAGGACCTCGGCCGGGAACCGATACCCGAAGAGATCGGCCTGGAGATGGGGCTCTCGCCCGTCCGGGTCGTGGAGATCCAGCGGATAGCCCAAGAGCCGGTGTCCTTGCAGTCGCCCATCGGAGAGGAAGACTCCGACCTGGGTGACTTCATCGAGGACGCGGACGCCGTCGTGCCGATCGAGGCCGCGGCGTTCATCCTGCTTCAGGACCAGCTCGAGGACATCCTGGGAACGTTGTCCGATCGGGAGCAGCGCATCATCCAGCTGCGCTTCGGCCTGACCGACGGGCATCCGCGGACTCTCGAAGAAGTCGGCCGCGAGTTCGGCGTGACACGCGAACGCATCCGCCAGATCGAATCCAAGACCCTGGCCAAACTGCGTCACCCATCCCGCGCCCAGATGCTCAGGGAGTATCTGGACTGACAGCACGGATCAGCACAGCGGCTCTCCGCCGTGATCGCCCGATCGCCACCCCCGGTCGTGTGATCACGGCGGAGAGCCGTTTCCGGCAGGCGGCCATGATCGGGCTCCGTCGTCATGTGCATAGGCTGCCGCCTATGACCTCAGACTCACCTCAGGCGGCAGGACGGGTGCCACAGCGGACACCGTCGATCGACGGACGGCGGTTCCGTGCCGTCGCTGACGTGGTCGGGGGCGAGATCGTGCCCGAGACGCTCTTCACGTACCACGAGAGCGACGGCGAGATCTGGGCCGAGTACGCGGGCGGCGCGATCCGGCGAGGTCATCTCGTCGGCACCCGTACGGGCGACATGCTCGACTTCCGCTACAGCCAGCTCAACGTCGACGGCGAGACCAACAACGGGCACTGCGTGTCCGCCATCTCGACCCTGCCCGACGGACGGCTGCGGCTGGACGAGACGTGGGAGTGGGAGTCGAAGCCCGGTTCCGGGGTCAGCGCGGTGGAAGAAGTGCCAGAAGGGTTCTGACGGCACATTTCCGGCGTCGTTCCATTACCTTGGGAGCATGCTGATCGTGACGACTGACGGACTGGCCGGGTACGAGATTCGTTCCGTTCTCGGCGAGGTCCTCGGGGTGGCCGTCCAGACCGATCAGGGACTCCCGTCAGGGCAGTCCTCGAGTAGTGCGACGTTCCGTGTGACGGGCGAGCAGCCGGCCGTGGGCCTGGCGGCGACCCGGCGGGAGGCCGTGGACCGGCTCGCCCAGGAGGCCCATCGCAAGGGCGCCAACGCCGTCGTGGCCATGTGTTTCGACACCGCGCAGCTGTCCGGGGGAGGGCACGAGGTCTGTGCGTACGGCACCGCCGTGTGGGCAGAAGCGGTGAAGTCCGTCGCCGCCCAGCCGCAGTCCGGCACCATGCCGCAGCACAGCGGCCAGAGCGGCCAAGGTGCCCCGCAGCCGGGCGGCCCGCCGATGGCAGCGCGCAACCTGACGATCGGGCTCCACGACCGCCCCCGCTGAGCGGTCCGCCGGTCTGCCCAGGGCGGAGCGACCAAGGTCTAAGAAGCTGGAAGCCGGATCCAACCCCAGGAGCAGGATCCAACCCCAAGAGCAGGTCCCATCCCAGGAGCAGGTTCAGGGGCCCGCGGCGCGTTCGGCGCGGATGCGGGCCACGACGTCGCCCGCGGCGGTCTTGATGGCCTCCAGCTCCTGGAGGTACGACCAGTAGTCGGGGTGCGAGCCCGTCAGCCGTTTGGGGGCCGCTTCGAGCCGTTCGACGAGGCCGTCCAGCACCCGCGCGTGCTGCGGCGCGGGCCCGCCAGGCTGGGCGATCGCAAGCTTCTGCGCGTCACGGACGACGAACCGGGCCGCCTCGGCGGGCGCCGTCGGGTCGGTGCGGGCGGCGTCCAGCTGCGTCACCCGCCCGGTGACCTGGCCGGCCCGGCGGTCTGCCGCGTTCAGCTCGGTGCGGGCTGCGGTCAGGGCCTGCTGCGCCCTCTTCCACTCGTTCTGGGACAGCAGCGCGGACGCCTCGTTCAGCCGCTCACGGGCACGCGTCACACCGTCCTCGATGGCCTCCGGCGCGCCCTTGAGGTCCTGCCAGCACGCCTGCGAATAGCCGACGAGCAGCTTTTTCATCGCCTGCCGTACGGACTCGACGCGCCTCGCCACCACGTCCACGCGCGTGCGGACCGAGGCCACCGAGTTGCGCACCTTCTCGCCCAGGCGCGGCAGCTCTTCGGCCGCCTCCTGGGCGCGCGCGGCGATCCGGGCCACCTCGTCGGCCTTGTCCATCGCGCCGGACAGCCCGAGCCCGCCGAGCCCCTGAGAGCCGAGCAACGCCAGCCCCTCCTTGGCCTTGGCGAGCTCCGCCTCCGGATCCGACGCGTCCATGCCCGCCTTCTGGGCTGTCGCGATGGCGGCTTCGGCGGCGGCGACAGCGTCGCGAGCGGCGGCCAGCCGGGGCGGCAGCTGGTCGAGTGCCGTCTCCAGCCGCGCCATCTGGGGCACCAGCCGCTCGGCGAAGCGGTTGAGATCGTCCGTGATCTTGCGAAGCCGGTCGCCGACGGCCAGGAAGGCGCGGCGGGCGGCGTCGTACTCGGCCACCGAACGGTCGGGGGAGTCCAGGTCATGGGCGTCCACGATGTCGATGTAGCCGATGGACGCGGCGTCGGCGGTGTTGTTCAGCCGGTCGAAGTCCCTGCGGGCGGCGGCGCCGGCGACCTGATCGAGATCGGTCAGCACCGTGACCCGGCCGTCGATGTACTTCTGCGCCTGGTCCATGTCATAGAAGGCCGTGGCCGCGTCCTGCTTGGCCTCGACGGCCGCGGCGCGCGTCTCCGCCTCGCGTCCGGACCCCCGGCCACGACGGCGCTGATCGCCCGGTCCCCGCAACGCTGCCTCCCTTTCACGCCTTGCTCGCTCTAGTCTCGCTCAGGCCGACCGCTGAGTTCACCACTACAGGCCGGGCAATGTGTATCGCATCACCCTTTCTCCGAGGGTCGGGTCGTTCGGTGCAGGTGGGATCAGGTCAGTGCAGGTGATAGCAGACAGGTGAGATCGGTCTGTGTAGAGCAGATCGGTCCATAGGGAACGGATAGCATCACTTCCAGCGTCTTTATTGCGAGGCGTCGCGAGGCGCCGTCATGCAGCGAGCGATCTTGGAGGCACTGTGGGTGTCAGTCTCAGCAAGGGCGGCAACGTCTCCCTCACCAAGCAAGCCCCGGGGCTGACCGCGGTGACCGTGGGTCTCGGCTGGGACCTGCGCACCACGACCGGCACCGACTTCGACCTCGACGCGTCCGCGATGGTCCTGGACAACAGCGGCAAGATCGTCTCGGACCAGCACTTCGTGTTCTTCAACAACCTCCGCACGCCGGACGGCGGCGTCGAGCACACCGGTGACAACACCACCGGCGCGGGTGAGGGCGACGACGAGCAGATCAAGGTCAACTTCGGCGTCATGCCGCCGCAGGCCGAACGCGTCGCGTTCGCCGTGTCCATCTATGACGCCGACACCCGGAGCCAGAACTTCGGCCAGGTCCGCAACGCGTTCATCCGCGTGGTCAACCAGGCCGACAACGCCGAGCTCGCCCGGTACGACCTCACCGAGGACGCCTCCACCGAGACGGCGATGGTCTTCGGCGAGCTCTACCGCAACGGTGCCGAGTGGAAGTTCCGAGCCGTCGGACAGGGGTACGCCTCGGGTCTGGCCGGTATCGCGACGGACTTCGGCGTCAACCTCTGAGCGCCCCCGAGATCAGAGAGAGCCAAGGAGCAGCGCGATCATGGGAGTATCGCTTGCCAAGGGCGGCAACGTCTCGCTGACGAAGGCCGCCCCCGACCTCACCGCCGTCTCGGTGGGGCTCGGCTGGGACGTGCGCGCCACCACCGGCGCCGACTTCGACCTGGACGCCTCGGCGCTGCTGCTGAACAGCAGCGGCAAGGTCCTCTCCGACCAGCACTTCGTGTTCTTCAACAACCTGCGCAGCCCGGACGGCTCGGTCGAGCACACCGGCGACAACCTGACCGGGGAGGGCGAGGGCGACGACGAGGTCGTCAACGTCGACCTGGTCAAGCTGCCCGCCGAGTGCGAACGGGTCGTCTTCCCAGTGTCGATCTACGACGCCGACAACCGCGGCCAGAGCTTCGGCCAGGTGCGCAACGCCTTCATCCGCATCGTCAACCGGGCCGACAACAACGAACTCGCGCGATTCGACCTGACCGAGGACGCCTCCACCGAGACCGCCATGGTCTTCGGCGAGCTCTACCGGCGCAGCGGGGAGTGGAAGTTCCGCGCTGTCGGCCAAGGGTACGCTTCAGGTCTGGCCGGTATCGCCATGGACTTCGGCGTCAACGTCGGTTGATCAGCTGATCAGCGTCGATCAGCACCGCCGATGGCCCATGCCGATCAGCGCCAGTCACCCCGCCTAGCAGAAACGCATTCATGATTCTTCGCACCTTCGGGTGGTCCTTCGGTGTCACCGCCGCCGGCCTGCTCACCGCCTTCCTGTACGACGGGCTTACCGGACTCGCCCTGGTCGCCATCCTGGCCGTCCTGGAGATCTCGCTCTCGTTCGACAACGCCGTGGTCAACGCCAAGGTGCTCGAACGCATGTCAGTGTTCTGGCAGAAGATCTTCCTGACGATCGGCATCGCGATCGCGGTGTTCGGCATGCGGCTGGTGTTCCCCCTGGCCATTGTCGCGATCACCGCCGGGATGAGCCCGTTCGAGGCCTTCGACCTGGCGCTGAACGACGAGAAGGCCTACGCGCACGCCCTCGAGTCCGCCTACCCGATGATCGCCGCGTTCGGCGGGATGTTCCTGCTGATGCTCTTCCTCGACTTCGTGTTCCAGGAGCACGACCACCAGTGGCTGGCCTGGCTCGAGCGTCCGCTGGCGCGGATCGGCAAGCTCGACCAGCTCGCGGTCGTCATCGCGGGCACCGCGCTGGCCCTGGCCGGCGGCTACTTCGCCGACAACCCCGGCGAGGTGATGATCGCCGGCGTGCTCGGCATGATCACCTATATCCTGGTGAACGGGCTCGGCGAGCTCTTCGAGGGCGCGGGGGATCTCGACGAGGACGACGAGGACGTCAAGAAGGGGCCCAACGGGCTGGTCGTGGCCACCGGCAAGGCCGCGTTCTTCCTGTTCCTCTACCTTGAGGTACTCGACGCCTCGTTCTCCTTCGACGGCGTGATCGGCGCGTTCGCGATCAGCACCAACCTGATCATCATCGCCCTGGGCCTGGGCATCGGCGCGATGTACATCCGGTCGCTGACGGTCTACCTGGTGCGCAAGGGCACGCTGCACGAGTACGTCTACCTGGAGCACGGCGCGATGTGGGCGATCGGCGCGCTGGCGGTCTGCATGCTGATCAGCATCGGCCACCATGTGCCCGAGGCGATCACCGGCGGGCTCGGTGCGGGTCTGATCATCGCCGCGTTCATCAGCTCCCTGATCCGCAACCGCAACGGCGACGCCGGGGACGAAGCGGCCCCCGACAAGCAACTGCACTCCACCGGAGTGTGACCCACCAGACACATCACCTTGAATTCAGTCCCCACAGAGCCCCCCGAGCCAAGACCCCGCGTGTGACCCAACTCATCACCAAAGGAGCGGATGATGTCGATCTCACTGCAGAAGGGGCAGAAGGTCTCCCTTGCCAAGCCCGGCGGGGGCACTCTCACGCGTGTCAAGATGGGGCTGGGCTGGGACGCGATCGCCAAGAAGGGCCTGTTCGGCAAGAAGGGCAAGGCCCAGTCGATCGACCTTGACGCGTCCTGCCTGCTCTTCGACGCCAGCGGCAACCTCGCCGACACGGTGTGGTTCCGCCAGCTGCGAAGCAAGGACGGCTCGGTGCTGCACACCGGCGACAACCTCACCGGCGAGGGTGAGGGCGACGACGAGGTGATCAACGTCGACCTGCAGAGCCTGCCGGGCAACATCACCCAGCTGGTGTTCACCGTCAACTCGTTCACCGGGCAGGACTTCTCGCAGATCGAAAACGCGTTCTGCCGCCTGGTGGACGAGGGGACAGGCCAGGAGCTGGCACGTTACGACCTGAGCGGCTCAGGCCAGCACAACGCCCAGATCATGGCCAAGGTGTCGCGGGACGGCCAGGGCTGGTCGATGACCGCGATCGGTGCCATCGCCACCGGCCGGACGGTCCAGCATCTCGTTCCGGCGGTGACCCCGCACCTGTAGGCCTGCGGTAGGCCTGCGGTATGCCTGCGCACCTGTAGGCCGACCGTAGGCCGGGCTTTACAAACTGCGGCGGAAAAGCACCGACGGGCATCATGTGGTGTTCGTCGGTGTTTTTCGTATGACCGAATACCCGCGTACCACCACATACCCTGGATATCGTGCCCGCGTGCGGGCCCGACGATGGGGAAGGACCCAGCGTGCATGCGGCATTTTGACCACATCGACACCGCGGACCGAAAGCACCTGTTCTACCGGCAGCCTCGCCGCTTCGACCGGCACGCCGACCCCGAGGTGCTGGCAGTCGCGCTGGGCGCCACCCTCTACAGCCCGGCCACCCGTCCCACCCTCGCCGACGACGTCACCAAGGCCCACCGGCGCGGTGTGACCAGCATGGTCATCTGCCTGGAGGACTCGATCGGGGACGCCGACGTCGTCGTCGCCGAGGCCAACGCCGTCGAGCACCTGCGCCGCCTGCACGCGGCCGGAGCCGAGGCGCCGCTCCTGTTCGTCCGGGTCCGTACCCCCGAGCAGATCGGCGACCTGGCCACACGGCTCGGCGACGCCGTGGAGCTGATCAGCGGATTCGTGCTGCCGAAGTTCACCGCCGTGAACGGCGAGGCCTTCCTGGACGCGCTCGGCGAGACCGCCGAACGCACCGGCCGGCGCCTGCTGGCCATGCCCGTGATCGAGAGCCGCGAGGCGGTCTACCGCGAGACGCGCGGCGAGCTGCTCCAGGACGTGGCGCTGCTGCTGGCCAAGCACCGGGAACGCATTCTCGCCGTGCGGCTGGGCGCCACCGACATGTCCGCCGCGTACGGGCTGCGCCGGCCGCCGGACCTGACGATCTACGACATCCAGCCGGTGGCCGGTGTGATCGCCGACGTCGTCAACATCCTCGGCCGCGCCGACGGCACCGGCTTCGTGGTCACCGGTCCTGTCTGGGAGTACTTCTCGGCCGGTGAGCGCATGTTCAAGCCCCAGCTGCGGCAGTCGCCGTTCGAGGCCCAGCGGGCCGCACCGCTGCGCCAGCGGCTGATCACCTCCGACCTCGACGGGCTGATCCGCGAGGTCCACCTCGACAAGGCGAACGGCCTCACCGGCAAGACCGTGATCCATCCCAGCCATGTGGCGGCCGTGCACGCGCTCTCTGTGGTCACCCACGAGGAGTACTGCGACGCCGCCGACATCCTTGGCGTGGCAGGGGGCGGTGCGATGGCGAGCTCGTACGCCAACAAGATGAACGAGGCCGGGCCGCACCGAGCCTGGGCCGAGCGCCTCATGCTCCGCGCCCACGTTTTCGGAGTGGCGGCCGAGGACGTCACGTTCGTCGAGCTCCTTGACGCGGCGGGTGGCCGGTGAGCGCCGGTACTGAGCGCCGGACCGACGCTGAGACCTGGGCTGGAGCGTGGGTGTCGCGCCGGTTGGACGTACGCCTGGTCGACGGTGAACGCCCAGCCGGGGTCGGCCTGAGCGATCTGCTGGGCCTGGCGGTGCGGCGTAATCCGAAGCGGGCGCATCTGCTGGTGTCGGCGGTGCTCGGCAAGCACGTCCCGACCGACCCGCGGCTGGTGTACGGGTCGGGGCTGCTGCTGGGCGACCTGGTGAGGGCCCGGCTGAACGAGCAGCAGCCGGATGGTCTGAGCGAGCCGGATGGCTTGGGCAGCCCGGACGGCTTGGGCGAGCCGGGCGGCCTGAGTGAGGCGGGTGGATCGATCGGACTTGGTGGGCTGCTCGCGGAGGCGCTCAAGGGACGTCCGGGCGCTGCCGCCGCGTTGCGGGATCGGATGCGGACGCCGCGTACCCCGGTGGACGCGGTGGTGCTCGGATACGCCGAGACCGCGACCGCCCTCGGGCACTCAGTGGCCGACGCGCTCGGCGGGGCCTACTACCTGCACTCCACACGGCGCTTGGTCGACGGCTTCGCGACGTACGGCGGCTTCGAGGAGGAGCACAGCCACGCCACCAGCCACCTCCTGCTCCCGGCCGATCCCGCGGCGGCCGGGGCCGAGGTGCCGATGGTGCTGGTGGACGACGAGTTTTCGACCGGCCGCACGGTGCTCAACACGATCCGTGCGCTCCATGCCGTACGGCCGCGGCGTCACTACGTGGTCGCGGCGCTGGTGGACCTGCGCGACGACGAAGACAGGGCACGCACGCGCGAGCTTGCTGCCGAGCTCGGCGTGCGCATCGATGCCGTTGCCCTCGCGAGCGGCCGGGTCGAGCTTCCTGACGGGATTCTGGAATCCGGTCAGACCGTCGTCGCCGAGCTTGAAGCCGCTCGCGGCGAGCAGCCGGCCCGCCGGCAGGAGATGCGGCCGGTGACGCGAGTCGATGTCGAATGGCCAGCGCGTCTGCCTGACGGCGGACGGCACGGATTCACGCCCGAGCATCGGCAGCTTCTGGAGAAGAGACTGCCCGACATGGCGGCGCGCCTCGTTCCGGCGCTGGCGGGGTGCGGGCGCGTGCTGGTGCTCGGCTTCGAGGAGCTGATGTACGCCCCGCTGCGGCTGGCTGAGGCGCTCGCGGACGCCCTTCCGGACGTCGCAGTGCGGTACTCGACGACCACACGTTCGCCGGTGCTCGCCGTGGACGATCCGGGCTATGCGATCCGGAGGCGGCTGGCGTTCCCTGCACACGACAACCCGGCGGATGGGCCAGGGGAGAGGTATGCCTACAACGTCGCTGCGGGATTCGATGCTGACGCAGGGTTCGTCGGTGACGCCGAGCTCGTTGGTGACGCCGAGTTCGTTCGTGACGCTGAGCTCGATGATGGCGCTGAGCTCGCTGGTGACGCGTTCGACGCGATCGTGCTCGTCATCGACGACGTCGCTGACACGGCGGCGCTGAGAGACGGGCTGTTGGCGGAGCTGAGCGCCTTGGCGCCGGTGTCCGTCGTCGTGATTCCCGCCCTGCGGAAGGGGAAGCTGTGACCGGCGTGCTGCCTGCTCCGCTGTACGGGCCTGACTTCGGCAGTTACGCACCTGCCGATGTCGCTTGGCTGCTGAAGGACTTGTCGCACGTACGGCTGGAAGCGCCCACCGAGGAACGCGAGGCCGCGATCCAGGCCGGGCGGGCCCACTACGCCGAGTCCCTGCCGGTCGAATACCAGCCGGGTGAGGCGTACCAGCGGCTCTTCCGCGCCGCCCTCGACGCGTCGGCCGAGCGGCTCGCGTACGCGGTCGGCCTGATCTCCGAGCTGATCCTCGCCGAGCGCGGCCCGGACACCGTGCTGGCCTCGCTCGCGCGCGCCGGAACGCCGGTCGGGGTGCTCGTTCGGCGCTGGGCGCGGTTCGCGCATGGGCTCGACCTGCCGCACTACGCGGTCAGCATCGTGCGCGGACGGGGCATCGACGCCGTGGCGCTGCGCTATCTCGCCGCGCATCACGACCCGGCGACCGTGATGTTCGTGGACGGATGGACCGGCAAGGGCGCCATCACCCGGGAGCTCACCGCGGCGCTGGACGAGCACGCCGCCGCCCACCCCGGCGAGCGCTTCTCCGACCAGCTCGCGGTGCTGGCCGACCCGGCCCGGTGCACTCCGCTTTACGGGACCCGCGACGACTTCCTGATCCCGTCGGCCTGCCTCAACTCGACGGTCTCCGGGCTGGTCAGCCGTACGGTCCTGAACGACCGGCTGATCGGCCCCGATGACTTCCATGGAGCGAAGTTCTACGCCGAGCTGGCGGACTCTGACGTGTCGGAGCTGTTCCTTGACACGATCTGCGCGCGCTTCGGGGCTGTCGCCGAGCAGGTGGCCAAGGACGCACCCGATCTGCTCGCCGCCGACCGTACGCCGGACTGGTCGGGCTGGGAGGCGGTGCGCCGGGTCGGCCGGGAGCACGGCATCGCCGACCTCAACCTGATCAAGCCCGGAGTGGGAGAGACCACCCGGGTGCTGCTGCGCCGCGTTCCGTGGAAGGTCCTGGCCCGCGCCGACGCGGGTGACGACCTGAGACACATCCGCCTGCTCGCCGCCGAACGCGGCGTCCCGGTGCTGGAGGTGGAGCCGGGCGCGCTCCCGTACGCCTGCGTCGGCCTGATCCACCCCAGCTTCGGAAAGGGAGCCGTTCAGTGACCCTGCTGGTCTGCTCGGACCTCGATCGCACGTTGATCTACTCGGCCGCGGCGATGGGGCTGGCGGGGCCCGACGCGGCGCTGCCCCGGCTGCTGTGCGTGGAGCTCTACCAGGCCGCGCCCCTCTCGTTCGTCACCGAGACGGCCGCGCGCGGGCTGGAACTGCTCGCGGGCACCGCCACCCTCGTGCCGACGACGACGCGCACGCCCGAGCAGTACGCGCGGGTGCACCTCCTGGAAAAGCCGCCGGAGTACGCGATCTGCGCCAACGGCGGCCACATTCTCGTGGACGGCGTCGACGACCGCGAATGGTCCGCGCAGGTACGCGCACGCGTCGCCGAAGGCCGCGCGGGACTCGACGAGGTGCACGACCACCTCGTCCGGGTGGGCGGCGACTTCGTGCTGAAGCTGCGTACCGCCGCTGATCTCTTCGCCTACACGGTCGTCGACCGGGCGGCGCTCCCGGCCGGCTGGATCGCCGAGCTGACCGGCTGGTGCGCCGAACGCGGCTGGCGCACCTCGCTCCAGGGACGCAAGGTCTACTGCTTGCCGGAGACCCTCACCAAGGCCGACGCGGCGGCGGAGGTGGCCCGCCGGACCGGCGCCGAACTGACGCTCGCGGCCGGGGACTCGCTCCTGGACATCGAACTCCTCGAATTCGCCGACGCCGCGATCCGGCCTGCGCACGGCGAGCTGCACGACACCGGCTGGAGTTCGCCCCGTACCACCGTGACCGCCGCCCGGGGCATCGCCGCCGGTGAGGAGATCGTCGGCTGGCTGCTCGACCGCACCACCGAGACAGAGCCGCTGACAGGCCCCGTCACAGAGACGGTCACAGAGGCGTGAACAATCACGTACCAGCCGATCTCAACGAAGAGAAGCGACAGCGAATAAGGGGTCGTCGTAGCCGCTTTCTGACGTCACAATCGCGGTAATCCACGGTGCGCGACCACCCGGAGGCGCGGCATGAAGGTCGACGTCGCTGTGGGGGGCCCGGAGCTCCGGCAGATCTCCGCGCTCGCCCGGCTGGCTGAGGACATCGGGTTCGACTCCCTCTACACCGCCGAGTCCTGTCATGATCCGTTCCTGCCGCTCGGGCGGGCGGCCGAGCACACCACCCGGCTCGGGCTGGGCACGTCCATCGCGGCGGCCCTCGCCCGCAGCCCGATGACGCTCGCCCATCTCGCCAACGACCTGCAGGAGTACTCGCGCGGGCGGTTCATGCTCGGGCTCGGAGCACAGATCAGGGCGAGGCCCGCGCGGCGGTACGGCATGTCCTTCCAGCCGCCGGTGCCGCACATGCAGGAGCTGATCAGCACGATCCGCGGCATCTGGCGATCATGGCAGAACGAGACGCGGCAGAACGAGACGTGGTTCACGCCGCCGCCGCATCCGTACGGCCCACCCAAGATCTACCTCGCCGGGGTGGGGCCGCGCATGACCCAGCTCGCGGGCGAGCTCGCCGACGGGCTGATCCTGCACGGCTTCACCACCGCCGGGCACCTCCGCGAGACCACCGTTCCGGCGCTGGAACGCGGGCTGCGCCTCTCCGGCCGGTCCTGGGAGGACATCGAGGTGATCGCCCCGGCCTTCCTCGTCACCGGCGCCACCGACGAGGCGTACGAACGCTCGGAACGGCAGGCCCGGGAGACGATCGCCCTTTACGGCGCGAGCCCCGCGTACCGGCGCGTCCTGGAATCGGCGGGACGCGCCGGCCTGCAGGACGAGCTCGCGATGCTCGCCCGGCAGGGCCGCTGGCGGGAGATGCCCGGCCTCATCGACGACGAGCTGATCAGCGAGGTCGCCGTACGCGGGGAGCTGACGGAGATCCCCGAACTCCTCGTCCGGCGCTATGGAGCCCTCTGCCGCCGGGTCACCCTGATGGGACCGTTCCATCAGGATCCGGGCACCTGGGCAGGCCTCGTCGCCCGCATCCACGAGATCACCTGTGAACCGGTCCCCTCCTAGGGGTGGCCAGAACGCGAGCGAGAGGTCACCCTCAGGTTATGAGTCCCCGTCTGACCGGCGACGAAAGCGTGCTGTGGCAAGCCGCGGCACGGGTCCTCGACGCCAACTGGACCGGGGCGGCGACCGTTCCGTCCCCAGGCCTCTACCCGCACCAGTGGAGCTGGGACTCCGCGTTCATCTGCATGGGCCTGGCCCGGCACCGACGGGACCGCGCCGAGCACGAACTGACGTCCCTCTTCCGTGGCCAGTGGGGGACCGGCCTCGTGCCGCACATCGTCTTCAACACCGACCAGTCAAGGCTCGCCTACTTCCCCGGCCCCGACGTGTGGCGTTCTCACCAGCACCCCGCCGCTCCCCGCAACACTCACACCTCGGGCCTCACACACCCGCCCCTGCACGCCCTGGCCGCCCTCCGCCTCCATGAATGTGCCTCCGACGCCGAGCGCAGCCGCGACTTCCTCGCCCACATCTATCCCAAACTGGCCGCTCAGCACCGCTATCTCGCCGAGGCCCGCGACCTCGACGGCAGCGGGCTCATGGCCATCTGCCACCCCTGGGAGTCCGGCCTCGACAACAGCCCCGCCTGGGACAGGCCCCTCGGCGCCCTCCAGCTCCCGCCCACCGGCTACGCCCCCAGCAGGCTCCCGCGCAACCTTCCCACCGGCGAGGACTACGACCGCTACGTGTGGCTCGTGACCCTGCTCCGCGACGCCGGCTACCAGGATGAGTATCTCCGCGACGACCACCCGTTCGCCGTCCAGGACCCCCTGGTCAACGCCACCTACCTGGCCTCCACCCACGCCCTCGCCGAGATCGCGACGATCATCGACGCCGACGCCGCCCCCCACCGCGAGGCGGCCCAGCGCATCCACTGCGGCCTCCTGGACCGCCTCTGGGACCGCGACACCGGCTGCTTCCGCGCCCGCGACCTCCGCGACGACCGCCTGCTCCCGGTCGTCACCGTGTCGTCCTTCGGCCCCCTCCTGGACCCCGACCTGCCGCACCCTGTGATCCGCAACCTGGTCGATCTCCTGCTCTCAGCGCGCTTCGCGGGTGCCGCGGGCTATCCGGTCCCGTCGTGCGACATCCAGGCGCCGTCCTTCGACCGAGGCGGCTACTGGCGCGGCCCGACGTGGATCTGCACCAACTGGCTGCTCTGGTACGGCGCCCTCGGCCACGACCTGACCGTCATTGCGGACCTCCTCTACGGGTCCACACTCCGCCTGGTCCGCCAATCAGGTTTCCGCGAGTACTTCGACCCGTTCGACGGCACCGGCCGGGGCAGCCACGACTACAGCTGGTCGGCCGCCCTCGTGCTCGATCTTCTCGGCGCCCGCCGTGCCCCCCGCGCCGCCTGATCGCCTACGCTCGGAGCATGCGCCCGCCCGTCGATCTCGAACGCCGTGAACGCGTCCTCACCCACGCCCCCACCCGCGGCGGCTCGCACGTCGTCGCCACCACGACGGCCCTCCACATCCCCAAGATCGAGGGCGGCTTCCTGCGCATTCCCTGGGACCGCATCGACCAGGCGTCCTGGAAGAACGGACACCTCCACGTCAAAACGGCCACCGCCGAGCACCACGTCGGCCTCACCGCCCCGGGCTCGGTCCCCGAGACCGTCCGCGAACGCGTCACCGCCACGATCGCGGTCAGCCACCAGGCCAAACTGCCCCACGGCGGCAGCGTCCGGATCGCCGGTCGCCGCCCGGCCACGGGCGGCGACATCCGCTGGACGTTCGTCTTCGACGCAGGCCTCGACCCGGCTGACCCGGGCCTCCGGGCCCAGGCCGAGCAGCTCCTGGAAGACCTGCGCCGCCAGACCGGCCTCTAACTGACCGGTTCCCGCCGCGGATCCTCGAACTCAGCCGGCTCGGAATCCTTGTGCAGCTTGTTGGTGACGGCGTGCCCCGCCTTGTCGGCAAGCTCGCCGCCCTTCACCTTGGCCGCCCCAGCGAGCTCCTCGCCCTTGGCGCGCAGCACCCCGGCCGTCTCCTGGACAGTCGGGTTCTCAGCGAGCTTGCGCGAGGTCCGCTTGATCTGCTCGTACCTCTCGCGCCCGGCCCGAGTCCCGAAGACATAGCCGACGACGGCACCCGCGACGAACATTGCGCGGCGCTTCATGCCCACCCCCCAGTGGTGCGGAATCGTGCTGCCAGACATACCCAGGAACCGTGTGGCCAGTCACACCGGCACGAACAGGTCCCCGGATGCGCTAATCTAGACCCGCTGGCAGGGCGCAAGACCCCTGGCGAGCGCCAATCCCGCGTAGCTCAATCGGCAGAGCAGCCGGCTGTTAACCGGCAGGTTATTGGTTCGAGTCCAATCGCGGGAGCTTCTCTCACGCCCGCAAAGGCAAAGCTCAGGCCCCCACTCCGATCACGGAGCAGGGGCCTTCTGCGTTCCAGGCAGCCAACCCGGCGCCGTGGTGTCGGCCGTCGAGGTGGAGCGCAGCAGGACGGCCATGAGCGCCAGGCCCACGCCGATGCTCAGGGCATGCTGAACGACTGCGACCAGTGTGTATTCAGCGGTGATAAAGCCTCCGGGCTGGAGGATCACCATTGGCAACTTCCAGGCGCTCCACGCGAACAGCGAGCCTGAAGCCCCGAAGGCCAGCGCCGTCGGGATCCACAATCGCAGTCGGCGTGGCCGACGGCGGGTGAGCACCCAGATGCTCCAGACGGCGAGCAGGGCCCACAGTCCCGAACTCGCGTTCAGCAGCCGCCCGTTGAGATCCCAGCGATCGCGTGTCGGGTCGAGGCCCAGTGTCCCGCCCAGCGCCCAGTGAGACCAGAGCAGGGCCAGCCCGCCGGCCACGACCAGCGCTGCGGTGACCAGCGGTGATGGCTGAGCCTGGCCGTCCCCGACTCGGCCGAGGAAGGCCTGCGGCCATCTCTCCCTCAGGTAGATCGGCAGGGCCACGGCCAGGCCCACGGCCATTCCGGCGAAGCCGATGGTGATAAAGACCGTCTCCCAGCGCGGAGCCGCATCCGAGCCGTCGCTCCCCGGGTCGGCCCCGGACGCGCCGAGAACACTCCTGATCAGCGCGTACGGAAGCATCGGGACCAGGAAGCCCGCCCCCACCCAGGAAAAGAAGATCACCGGTACGGCGGGCAGCCGACGTCCCCATCGCTGGGCGAGCGCCAGCCCCAGCGCGACTCCGGTCACCGCCATCACCACGGTGACGGCGTTCAGCACCACCCAGTCGGCGGTGCCGAAGTCATCCGGAGCGTGCCCGAGCAGGGCCGCGACGACCCAGACGACCTTGACCACCAGGTAGAGCGCCATGCTGAGCGCCGCGGCATAGCCAGCGAGCCTGCGTATCACGCTCCAGCGCGCACCCACGCTCGCCGCCGAAAGCCCTGCCGTCACCTGTATCCACACTCTCCGCGCCAGCCGATCCCAACACCGGCCGAGCCTTCCGGAGCCGGCGACAGTGCGGGACCCCCCACGGTGGGAACCGCCGACGATCGTTTCCCCTGCGCGAGGGAAGCAAGATCATCCTCAGGTGCCATTCCCGAACGCGACGAGTTGCTGCAACTGGTTCGAGGCCTGATCTCGCGCCCCATGTGGGAGCGGGCATGATCTTGTTGTTGGTGCGGGCCTCAGACTCCCAGGGTTTTCACGGTGGGGGAGGGCGGGACTTCTTCCTTGGCGGGGTAGGTGCCTAGGGCCTTGTCGGAGATCGGCGTGATGATGCCGTACCAGTAGTTCTCGTTGCGGAAGTGGTGAAGCTGGTGGGTGCGGCGGAGCTTCTTGTAGAGGGTTGATTTCGGGGTGTAGGCGGAGTGGATCAGGAAATGGGTCCACTCGTAGGCCGTCAGGAGGGTGAACGATGTCGCTATGCCTGTGAGGGTGCGGCGGGGGTTGCGGAGGATCGCCCAGTTGGCGGCGGCCAGGCCCAGGAGTGTTGGGGGCAGGGCCGGTATGAAGAGGATTTCGGGGTTGCGCGGGTCCCTGTGATGCAGCCGGTGCTTCTTGGATGAAGGCAGTTCGTAGGACTTGCCGCGGAACGTGCGGGGGCCAAGGTGCAGGACGTTCACGTGGATCAGCCATTCGACGAACGGCTCGATGGCGACTGTCGTGACGAGGGTCGCGGTGTCGCGCTTGGTGAATTTGCCCAGGGCTAGGCGGGTGGCGATGGCCGCGGCGGTGATCGGCAGCAGCATCTTGGCGTTGGGGTAGCTCATGAAGAGGCGCGCGGCCTCGCCCAGGGTCAGGTCGCTGCGCCGGAACTCTTGGGTCTTGTTCATTGAGCCTCCTGGATCAGTGGATGAGCCACTGATCCAGTGTAGTCACCGATGAGTTTCGCGGTGATGGCCGGTCTGCAGATTTGAGAGGAAGGTGTGGAGATGGACGTCGAGACAAAGAACCTGGACATCTACGGGGACGCGGTGCTGCCGTGGAGCAGGGCACGGGACGCGATGGTGGAGGGCCTGCCATCGGCGGAGACACCGGTGTTCCTGGGAACGACCCGGCCGGACGGGCGGCCGCACTCAGCGGGCGTCGGGATGTTGTGGCTGGATGGTGAGCTCTACTTCACCAGCGGCCCCGGTGCGCGGAAGGCGCGCAACCTGGCGGCCAATCCGGCGTGCACGGTGTCGATGCGGGTGAAGGGGCTCGACCTCGTGCTTGAGGGTACGGCGTCGCGGGTCGAGGATCCGGTCTTGCTGGAGCGTGTGGCGGAACGGTACGCGGCAGGAGGATGGCCTGCGGAGTCGGACGGGGTGGGGCTCACCGCGCCGTACAGTGCGCCTAGCGCAGGGCCGCCGCCTTGGCACGTGTATCACTTCTCGCTCGATGCGGCCTTCGGGGTCGCCACGGCTGAGCCGTACGGAGCCACCCGGTGGACGTTCACAGGCCGGGACCGGTGACGGCTCGCGCGGGCGGACATGGCGTACGCGTCCGCCCGCGTTGCGGAATCGGCTCCGAACTGCGCATGCGCATTCCGGCAATACAGCAGCCGCGCCAAGAACCTGGCAATTCGCCGGTTGGCGGTGTCCACGTCCGGTGGTCCAATAGCGTGTCCTCGTTCGGGGGCCAGAACGCATACGCCGGGTGATCATCTTTTGGACGCCTGCTGGTCGCCTGAGGGCTTTGTGCTCCATGGAGGCTCCTCGCGCATCCTTCGCTCCCCTCAGGAGGTCCCATGCTGCGCAGAGCATTCCGCGGGCTCTTCCTCGCCGCCACTGCCGGAGTCCTCGCCACCGCGTTCCAAGCACCTGCACATGCCGTTCCGACGCCGCCGCCCGGGCCGCAGACCGACCCGCTGCCGCGCCACCTGGTGTCGAAGCTCGCGACGCCGCCCGCCAAGGCCAGCGGTACCGCGTGGGGCTGGGTCGTCGGGGGCGACCAGGGCGCGCACAAGATCTGGGTGCTGGACGCCGGGCGGCGCGACTGGACAGCTGATCCCCGTGCGGTGAAGTGGTCGTGGGCGCCGACCGCCGAGGCCGGGTTCGGGGACGTGCTGGCAGGGTGGGGAGCGGTCTCGGACGTGCGGGTCCGTACGGCGGGGCACAAGGCCTACGTGCTCGCCGGAGACTCATGGGGCTACATCGGCGCGGTCGAGTTCCCCTCGGGCGAGCGGCTCTGGGCGGTCGACGCCGGGCGGCCGAGCAACGTCCACGCCGCGGAACTGCTGCCCGACGGCAACATCGCCGCGGCCGCCAGCACCGGCGGGTGGGTGCGGGTCTACGCCGCCTCGCAGGGACCAGCGGACACCACGTACACAGAGTTCAAGCTGAAGGGCGGCCACGGCGTGCTGTGGGACCCGCGGCGCAAGGTGCTGTGGGCGATCGGTGACGACGACCTCGTGGAGTTGAAGGTCGGCGGCACGGCGAGCACACCCACCTTGAGTGAGATACGGCGTGTGGCACTGCCCACGCAGGGCGGCCACGACCTGGCGCCGGTGTACGCCGACCGAGGGCGTCTCTGGATCACGACCAACTACGGCGTCTACCAGTTCGACAAGCGCCACGGCACGTTCGAGACCGACTACCGCTATGCGTCCAGCGTGAACCTGCCCATCGTCAAGGCCGTGGGCGACAACCCGTTCACCAGGCAGGTGCTGCTCACGCGACCCATGAAGGGCTGCGCGACGACCTGGTGTACCGACACCGCGGAGTTCTTCGGCCGCAATTCCTGGAACGCCACTCGGACGCTCACCGGCGCGCAGTTCTACAAGGCCCGCTGGTTCGCTCCTCGCTACCAGTGAGCGCTGCCAGCGCCTCAGTCTTCGGACGTGTGCGGGTCCTGGCCGGTGAGGGCTTCGGCGAGGAGTTGTTCCTCGTCGGAGCCCCTGCGCCAGTAACCCATGAACTCCACGCGCTTGCGGTCGTAGCCGCGCTCGTTCACCAGATGGCGGCGCAGGGCGCGGATCGTGCCCGCCTCACCCGCGATCCAGGCGTACGGCGTGCCGTCCTCGGGGAGATCGGCACTCCGTACCGCGTCGAGCAGGCCGCCGGCCGGCAACCAGGTGATCTCGGCGTCGGCCACCGTGGGCAGGTCCTGGCGGTCGTCCGGGTGCGGGATCTCGATCCAGACCTTGGCGCGGGCGCCCGCCGGGAGCCAGTCGAGGATCCCGCCGATCGCAGGCAGTGCCGTGGTGTCGCCCGCGAGCAGGAACCAGTCCGTCCCGGCTGGCGGCTCGAACTCCACGCCGCCGTTGTCGGGCACCGTCGGGCCCAGCACGACGAGGCGGTCACCTGGCCGCGCGGCGACGGCCCAACGCGCGGCCGGGCCGTCGCCCCCGCCCGCGCCCCCGCCGTCGTCCTGCCCGCCGCCGTGCAGCGCGAAGTCGACGACCACCTCTCCCTCGTGCCGGCTTCGGACGGTGTACGTACGCATGACACCCCGCACGCCCGGGTCGAGGGCCCGCCACTCGGCGAACCAGTCCTCGCTCCGGGGCACCAGGGGAACGTCCTGCCCGGGATGTGGCAGGAAGAGCTTGAAGCGCTGGTCACGTCCACCCGAGACGAAGCCGTCATCAGCGCCGAGGACGACGCGCATCATGTTCGGGGTGAGCCGTTCGGTCCGCACGACACTCAGATCGAAGAACCGGAACGGCGCTGCAGCCGCCGCCATCAGGAGACCTTCTTCACGGTCTGCAGAGTCTTGGCGAGCTCTTCGAGGATCGGCGCGCAGCCCGCGTACGAGAACCGGGGCTCGGGCTGCCAGGGCAGGACCTGGTTCGCCTTGACCGCAGGGAGGTCCTTCCAGGAGGGCTTGGAACCGAGGTCCTTGGGCTGGAGGGCCTGCGTACGGCTGTCGAGCAGCAGCAGATCGGCCTTGTACTTGTCGGCGTTCTCCCAGCTGAGGCCCTCGAAGTAGTCGTCCTTGTCGAGCTTGTTCGGGACGATGATGTCGACGCCGAGTTCCTTGAAGTACATGAGGTCGCTGTTCTTGCCCGGGTTGGACGCGTAGAACAGGTCCGGGCTGGCCGAGCACGCCAGCACCTTGAGACCGCCGGCGCGAGCGGCCGCAGCCTTGGCGGCCTGGCGGACGCTCTCGGCGGCCTTCTCGAAGCGGGTCTTGGCGGCGGTGACCTGCGCGGAGTTGAGGTCGGCGCCGAGTGACGCGGCCAGCTGGGCATAGCGCTCGATGGGCGTGGGCAGCGGGAGGGCGCCGGTGGAGATGGCGACCTGCGGTGCGAGGCCGAGGATCTTGTCCTTGCTCTCCGGCGGCACGTAGAAGATGTCGTTGGCGACGAACATGTGGCCGACGAGGACTTCCGGACGCAACGAGGCGTACTTCTCGATGTTGAACTCGCCGTACGCGTTGCCGATGATCGTGACCTTGTTCACGTCGAGCTCGCCGGCCTGCGGGTCGCGGCTGCCGTCCTTGAGCTTGGTCGGGCCGAACACGCCCTTGACCCGGTCGGCCACCCCGTAGTCCTGGAGGATCGCCGCAGCGCCGACGTAGGCGACGATGCGCGTGGGCTTGGCGGGCAGGGAGACCGGTTTCTTGCGGTCGTCGGTGAACGTCCAGGCACCGCCGCCACTCGCCTTGGCAGAGCCCGAGCCGTCGTCACCGCCGCACGCGGTCAGGAGCGCCCCGAGAGCGGTGGCGCCACCCGCGGCGAGGAAGCCCCGGCGAGAGAACTGGATGGCTCGGCTGTCTGACATCGTGTTTTAAGCTCCAATGCGTGCGGGGTCACTGATCGCCCGATTCGGGGACTTAGGTTAACCTAACCTAACAAGTTGTCCAGTCCCGGTGGATCCGCCTCCCCCGGCCTGTCCGAAAGCCCCCGCAGGTGACCCTTACGAAAGCCCCTCCGCCACCAGGCGCGCCCGCCGACCGGCCGCCGAAGGGCAGCAGTCGCTACGCGGCACGCACCGCCGGACTCCTCGGCGCGCTGCTCGCCCTCCTCGCCGTCCTCGCGCTCAGCCTTGCTGTCGGCGCCAAGCCGCTCTCGCTGAACGAGGTGTGGCAGGGACTCGTCGACAGCGGTTCACCCGGCTACACGGTCGTGCACGAGATGCGGCTCCCGCGCACCCTGCTCGGGCTCCTCGTCGGAGCCGCGCTCGGCCTCTCCGGTGCCGTGATGCAGTCGGCCACCCGCAACCCGCTCGGCGACCCGGGACTGCTCGGCATCAACGCGGGCGCGGCGGCGGCCGTCGTCTCGGCGATCTCGTTCCTCGGGCTGAGTTCGTTCCTCGGGTACGTGTGGTTCGCGTTCGCGGGGGCCGCGGCCGTCTCGGTCGCCGTCTACGCGATCGGCGGCGGGCGCACCGCCACGCCGGCCAGGCTCGCCCTCGCGGGCGCGGCCCTCAACGCCGCGCTGTTCTCCTACGTGAACGCGGTGATGTTGCTCGACACCGCAGCCCTGGACAGGATGCGCTTCTGGACGGTCGGCTCGCTGGCCACCGCTCACCCCGACACCGTCGAACGTGTCCTGCCGTTCGTCGTCGCCGGGCTCGTCCTGTCGCTGGTGCTCGCGCGGCCGCTCAACGCGGTGGCGATGGGCGACGACTCCGCCCGCGCGCTCGGCGCCGACCCGGCCCGCACCCGCGCGGCCGCGATCGTCGCCGTGACGCTGCTGTGCGGCGCGGCGACCGCGGCCTGCGGGCCGATCGTGTTCGTCGGGCTGATGGTGCCGCATCTCGTCCGTGCCCTGACCGGGCCTGACCTGCGCTGGATGCTCCCTTACTGCGCGTTGCTGTCACCCGCGCTGATGTTGGGCGCGGACGTCATCGGCCGTGTCATCGCGCGACCCTCCGAGGTGCAGGTCGGTGTCGTCACGGTCGTGCTCGGCGGCCCGTTCTTCCTCTACTTCGTCCGGCGCCGCAGGACGGTGTCGTCGTGAAGGGCCTCGCGAACGGCCCGGTGAAGGCCCCGGTGAAAGGCGTCGCGAAGCAGACCTTCCGCTCGGGGCTCGTCCGCACCCCCGGCGGCCTTTCGCTGCGCTTCCAGCCGCGAGCCATCGTCGTCACGGCTGCGTGCCTGCTCGTCGCGTTCGGCGTCGCCGTGCTCGTCATCGGCAGCGGCGACTTCCAGCTGAGCCCGGGGCAGGTCGTCCGTACGCTCCTCGGAAACGGCCACCCGGCCGACTCGTTCATCGTCAACGAGGTGCGCCTGCCCCGGGCCGTCACCGGCCTGGCCGTGGGTGCCGCGCTCGGCATGGCAGGGGCCATCTTCCAGTCGCTCTCGCGCAACCCGCTCGGCAGCCCCGACCTGCTGGGCTTCACCCAGGGCGCCGCAACCGGCGTGCTCACCGCGATCGTGCTGTTCGGCGCCGGGAGCCTGGCGGCTGCGGGCGGCGCCGTCGCGGGCGGCGTGGTCACCGGCCTGCTGATCCTCATGCTCACCGGGCGGCGCGGCACGCACGGGCAGCGGCTGATCCTGGTCGGCATCGGCGTCGCCGCGATCCTGACCGGCGTGAACGGCTACCTCATCACCAAGGCCGAGCTCACCGAGGCGGCACGGGCGGTGCTCTGGCTCACCGGCAGCCTGGACGGCCGCGACTGGGCGGACGCGACGCCGGTGCTGATCGCGCTCGCGGTGCTGATGCCGCTGGTCATGATCGGCTGCGGCCGTCAGCTGCGGATGCTGGAGATGGGCGACGACGCCGCGCACGGCCTGGGTGTACGGATCGAACGGGTCCGGCTCGTGCTCCTCGCGGCGGCGGTGCTGCTCGCCGCGTTCGCGGCGGCCGCGGCGGGGCCGGTCAACTTCGTGGCCCTCACCGCGCCGCAGCTCGCCCGGCGGCTCACCCGCACGCCCGGCCCCAATCTGCTGCCCGCCGCGTGCCTGGGCGCGGCGATGCTCGTCGCCGCCGACTTCGCCGGGCAGCGGCTCTTTCCCGGCCACCAGCTCCCGGTCGGCGTGGTGACCGGCCTGCTCGGCGGCGGATACCTGGTGTGGCTGCTGGCCACTGAACGCAAGACGGGGCGGATATGACGCAGGGGACCGGCAGGAAACACGGGGCGACTCCGCGGGACGCGCGGCTGATCGGCGAAGGCCTCACATTGGCCTACGACAAGAGGGTCATCGCCGAAGACCTCGACGTCGCGGTGCCGGACGGCTCGTTCACGGTGATCGTCGGACCGAACGCGTGCGGCAAGTCGACGCTGCTGCGCGCTCTCGCCCGGATCCTCAAGCCGGCCGCGGGATCGGTGGTCCTGGACGGTGAACGCATCGGCGCGTGGCCCGCCAAGAAGCTGGCCCGCACGCTCGGATTGTTGCCGCAGTCGTCGATCGCCCCCGATGGGATCACGGTCGCCGACCTGGTGGCGCGCGGTCGCTATCCGCACCAGGGCCTGCTGCGGCAGTGGTCGCGGGAGGATGAGCGGGTCGTCCTGGAGTCGATGGAGGCCACCGGCGTCGCCGACCTCGCCGACCGTTACGTGGACGAGCTGTCGGGCGGGCAGCGCCAGCGCGTCTGGATCGCGATGGCGCTCGCGCAGCAGACCCCGCTGCTGCTCCTGGACGAGCCGACCACCTATCTCGACATCGCCCACCAGATCGAGATCCTCGACCTGTGCGCGCGGCTGCACGAGGAGGGCCGCACCGTCGTTGCCGTGCTCCACGAGCTGAACCACGCCGCCCGGTACGCCACGCACCTCATCGCCATGCGGGAGGGGCGGATCGTCGCAGAGGGCGACCCGAACGACATCGTCACGGCGGCGCTGGTGGAGAACGTCTTCGGCCTGCCATGCCGCGTCATCGACTGCCCGGAGACCGGCACGCCGCTGGTGGTCCCCGCGGCCCCCCGAGCCCGCGTCCAAGCCTGACCACGGCCTGAGCCCGTCGGCGCCAGAGGTCCTCCCGGCTAGGTCCTGGTATCGAACTCGGCGAAGGCCGGCTTGGCGAGCATGTGGGCGTGTTCGCGTGGGGTCCAGGGCCAGAGCTCGGGGAGACCGTCCTTGCCGAGGTACCAGCTGGAGCAGCCGCTGGTCCAGATCGTCCGGGGGAGGGCCTTGCGCATGGCCTCGTTGTAGGCGGCGGTGGCCTCGGGTTTGGGTGCCATGGCGGTGACGAGCCCGGCGCGGTGACGGCGGATCCAGCCGGTGATGTAGGCGGCCTGGGCCTCGGCGATCGCGACCAGGGAGTAGTTGCCGATCGGGCTGTGCGGACCCATCAGGAAGAAGAGGTTGGGGAAGCCCGGCATGGCCACGGTGCGGTATGCGTGCGGACCGTCCTGCCAGGCTTCGTCCAGAGTCCGCCCGTCGGGCGCGACCAGCTCCATCGGCCGGACGTACGCGTGGGCGTCGAAGCCCGTCGCCAGGACGAGGACGTCGATCTCGTGCAGGCGGCCGTCCCCGGTCACGATGCCGTGCGGTTCGACGTGCGAGATCGCGTCGGTGACCAGCTCGACGTCATCGCGCTGAACCGCGTCGTAGAAGCCGCCGGACGCGATGAGGCGCTTGCACATCGGCTGGTCCGGCGGGGTCAGCTTGCGGCGCAGTTCGGGGTCGGCGACCTTCTCCAGATTGCGGCGGCAGAGTGCGCCGATCACGTTGCGCTGCCAGCCGGGCCTGATGATGGCCTCGGACAGGACCTTGCTGATGACGAACTCGTGCCAGCGGTAACCGAGGCGGTCGAGCACGGGCAGCCGGCGGTGCGCGGCCCTGGTGAGGCGTCCGTACGGCCGGTTGCGCGCGGGCAGGATCCACTGGGCGGTGCGCTGGAAGAGCAGCAGGCGGCTCGCCGTCCCCGCGAGGTCGGTGGTGATCTGCACGCCCGTCGAGCCGGTGCCGATCACGGCGATCCGGCGGCTCTGGAGCGGGACGCCGTGGTCCCAGCGGGCGGAGTGGAAGGCCGCCCCCTTGAACGTGTCGAGCCCGGGAATGCGGGGGATTCGCGGATGGTGGAGCACGCCGGTCGCGGTCACCAGGAAGTCGGCCTCGTCCCGGACCCCGGTCGAGGTCTCGATCTGCCAGCGTTCACCGGTGTGGCGGGCGGCGGTGACCTCGGCACCGAAGACGATGTGCTCGCGGACGCCGTAACGGTCGGCGATTCGGTCGAGGTACGCCCAGATCTCCGCGCCGGGGGAGTAGAGGTGCGTCCAGTCGGGGTTGGTGGCGAACGAGAACTGGTAGAAGCGGGACGGCACGTCGCAGGTCAGCCCGGGATAGGTGTTGTCCCGCCAGGTCCCGCCCACCGCGCCGGCCTTCTCGTAGATCGTGAAGTCGTGGACGCCCGCCTGCCTGAGTGCGATCGCCATGCAGAGCCCCGACATGCCCGCCCCGACGATGACCACCCGCGGATCAGCCATGCGAATAAGTAAACACTGACACCGCGCGGCCGAAAAGGACTCGTCGAACCGGGCGAGTCGACAAGGCTGCGTCAGACGGGGCGGGTTCGACAGGGCCGCGTCGACGGGGCGGCGTCAGACAGGGCCGTGTCGGACAGGGCCGTGTCGGACAGGGCCCTTTTAGGAGGGGCGGTTGTGGCCTGCGTCGGTGTCCATGCGGGTCCAGGCGGCTTCCCACTGGGCGTCGCGGACGCGGTCGAAGCGTCGCCGGAGCAGGCCGTACACGGCCAGGATGGGGATGCCCACGGCGGTGGTGGCGGCGAACGCGGCGTAGGCGGCATCGGTGACCGTCCGGCTGTGCGGTCGTGGCCGGATCGCGATCGCGCCCTTGTCGTCGACCCAGACCAGCTTCGTCGCGCCGGGCTTGGCGCCCTTCCAACTCGGCAACGAGCCGGTGTGCGCCCTGCCGTCAGGGCCGGTCCACCTGGCCTGCACGGTCTCATGGACGTAGCGGTCGCCCGTGGTGCCGACTCCGCCGGTCGACACGATCGTCGCGCGGACCTGCCGGCGCTCCGCCTGCTCGGCGCGTTCCGCCCGCATGCCCGAGTCGTACGACCAGTTCGCGCACCAGGCTGCGGCGGGCGGCGTGACCAGCAGGAAGAGGGCGAGGAGTCCCAGCGCCGCCAGCCGCTGGACACGATCTATTCGACGGCGAAGGTCGTTGCGTTCCAGCCCCAGCCGTCGCCATAGCCGCCGCATGGGCGAGCATCCGTAACGGGCGCCGGGCCTGCGCATCTCGTCACCTCCCCGGGGAGCGCGCTCCCGGTAAGAGGCCTTTAGCCACTCTTTCCCAGGATATTCCCGAGACGGGTGATCAGCACAGGCCCGGCGGGGCTTTTTACCCCCTCCTGAGCGGGCGTTGAGCGTCAGCGCTTGGCGGCCTCTGCGAGCAGCTCGTTGAAGCCGCCGAGCATGCCCTTGGAGAGAACGTCCAGATCGGGCATCGCGTCGAAGTCGCCCGTGATGCCGAAGTGGAGCTGCCCGCAGTAGGACACGATCGCCGTCGCCACCCGGATACCGCCGGTCAGTGGCACATACGGATGCATCTCCAGCACCCTGCGGCCCATCACGTACAGCGGGAAGTTCGGGCCAGGCACATTCGTGGTGACGGTCTGGACGAGATCCTGGTGCAATCGCACCGGGAGGCGCGCGGCCAGCGAGAGCAACGCGGGCGCCACCGCCGTGTCGGTCAGCCGGCTCAGCGCCTTCGTCCCGGCGGCCTGGTTGCTGCCCTTGACGTCGTCGGTCTGCTCGCGGACGCGCCGCAGGCGTTCGAGCGGGTCGTCGACGCCGACCGGCAGGTTGACGAAGACCGCGGCGACGCGGTTGTTGAGCTCGCCCCCCTCGTCCTTGGCACGGACCGACACCGGGACTGCCGACCGCACGCAGGTGTCGTACGTGAGCTCGCCCCGGGCGTTCAGCAGGTCGCGGTATCCGGCGGTGACGGTGGCCAGCACGATGTCGTTGACGGTGCCGCCGAGGGCCTTGCGGACCCTCTTGACGTCGTCGAGCGCCATCTGCTGCCAGCACCAGCGCCGGTGCGGCCCGATCGGCCCGTTGAGCGACCCCGCGGAGGGGTGGATGAAGCGCGCCGTGGCACGGCTGAGGCCGAGGGCGAAGTCGCGCAGCTCGCGGCTCGGCCGGGGCGGGCTGAGCTGGCCGAGCCCGCCGTCGAGCACGCGGATCACGCTGTCGAGGCCCGGCGTGGCGGGCAGGCCGAGGCTGCGCGCGACGTCGCGGGTCAGGCCGAGCGGCTGGGTCACGGCGCGCTGGGCGGAGTCGCGCAGCAGGGCCAGGGCGGACGGCTCGGGCTCGGGCACCCACTCCTCGGGTTCACCCGGCGGCTCGTAGTCGGGGGACATGTCGAACATCACGGTCGCCAGGTCCATGCCGGCGACCCCGTCCACCATGCAGTGGTGGACCTTGGCGATCATCGCCCAGCGGCCCTCGGTCAGCCCCTCCACCAGCCAGATCTCCCAGAGCGGCTTGTCGGGGTCGAGTCGCTGGGCGAGCACGCGGCCCGCGAGGTTCCGCAGTTGCTCGTCGTTGCCCGGCGCGGGGAGGGCCGTGTGGCGGACGTGGTAGAGCACCTGGAAATGCGGGTCGTCGGTCCAGACGGGCCTGCCGAGGTGCAACGGAACCGAGCGCACGCGCTGGCGATAGCGTGGCACGAGCGGAAGCTTGGCGACGATCGCCCGGATCAGATCGCCGTACGAGGGCACGGGCCCCTCGAACACGATCACCGATGCCACGTGCAGGGGGGTGTTCTCGTCTTCCAGGAGGTAGAAGCTGGCGTCCAGTCCGCTCATCCGATGCACGGCCTCACCGTCTCTCTGCCGCCGGGTCGGGGGAAGGGTGACGCTCGGGGGTCGGGGGCGGCGATCCAACCCAACACCGTGACGCGAACTCTGACAAATGCCCTGACTCAACCTGACCGTTGTCATCCAGGTGCGTGCTGCTGTCCGGTAAGGCGGCTCTCTCCGAGTGGAAGTCGGCACGTCACGCTAACCGCCGCATGTGTCAGGTGCGTGAAGAATGCGGTCGTTGTTGATGGCGTTACCGGCGCGGTGTGGCCACATGCGGACAATTGTCCCAGCATGGGTTTGTGAACGAGCGCGTGCACGGGTGCGTGAACAGTCTCGTAGAAGGGTGGGTGAACGACGGGTGCGTGGACGTCAGCCCTCGGCGGCCAGGTCGACGAGTTCGTCAAGGGCGGCGCGGATGCCGTTGGCGAGGACCTCCAGGTCCGCCATGCCGTCGAAGTCGCCGGTGAGCCCGAACGAGAGCCGCCCCTCGTACGAGAAGATCGCGATGCCGACCCGCAGCCCCGCCGCCAGCGGAACGAACGGGTAGAGCCCGACGAGCTTGCGTCCCAGCACGTACAGTGGGAACGGCGGGCCGGGCACGTTCGTCACCACGGTCTGCACGAGCGGCTGGCTGTGGCTCAGGGCGTACCGCGACCCCAGCGCCATGAGCGTCGGCGCGAACCCGGCGAGCTTGCCGAGCGTCTCGCCGCCCGCCGCCTGGTGGGTGCGCTTCACGTCGTTCATCTGGCTGCGGACCTTGAACAAGCGGCGGCGCGGGTCCTCCTCGCCCGCCGGCAGGTTGACCAGCACCCCGGAGACCTTGTTGGCGAGCTCGCCGCGTTCCGCCTCCGCCCGCACGGACACCGGGACGAGCGTGCGCACCCGCGTGCCGTCCTCAAGCTCGCCTCGCGCGGCGAGCAACTCGCGGAACCCGCCGGCGACCGCGGTCAGGATCACGTCGTTGACGGTGCCGCCGAACGTCTTGCGCACCACCCGGATCTCGTCGAGATCAGCGTGGATCCACATCCAGCGGCGGTGCGGGCCGATCGGGCCGTTGAGCGAGCCGGTGGTGGACTGCGCGAGCCGGCCGATCGCGGTCGGCGCGTCGATGCCGAGGCTGCGCAGGGTGCTCGTGCTCATCAGCCGCCTGGCCGCCTGCGGGATCGCGGCGACCTGCTTCATCGGCTCGGTGACGGCGGTGCGGGCGGTATCGGCGAGCAGTGCGATCGAGGACGGCTGCGGCTCGGGCTCGGGCAGCTCACCTGCCTCTGGCCGCTCGGCGTCAGGGGAGAGGTCGAAGAGTGTGGTCATCAGGTCCACCCCGCCGACCCCGTCAACCACGCAGTGGTGCACCTTGGTGATGAGCGCCCAGCGGCCCTCCGACAGGCCTTCGACCAGCCAGATCTCCCACAGCGGCTTGGCCGTGTCGAGCCGTTGCGACAGCACCCGCCCGGCGAGGTTGCGCAGCTGCTCGGGCTCGCCGGGAGCCGGGACCGCGGTGTGGCGGACGTGGTAGAGGATGTTGAAATGCGGGTCGTCGACCCAGATCGGACGGCCGAGGTGCAGCGGCACGGTCCGGACGCGCTGGCGATAGCGCGGCACCTGCGGGAGCTTGGCGAGGACCGCCCGGATCACCTCCCCGTAGGTCGGGGCCGGTCCCTCGAAGACCGTCACCGACGCGATGTGGAGGGGAGTGTTCTCCGACTCGGCGAAGAAGAATCCAGCGTCCAGGCCGCTCAGCCGCTCCATGCCAGTACCGTCCCGTCGTCAGCGAGCGAGAAGGGGATCGTAGGGGACTTCCCGTCGATGTCCCTCTCAACCGCACACCAGGTGTGATCATCCTGTCAGGAGCTTGTCGGGCGCGGAGTTCGAGCTTTCGGGATCTTCGTTCCGGACGGTCACCGCGAGGGCCAGCAGGGCACCGAGCACGCACAGTGCGGCGGTCACCCAGAACATCTCCTGGTACTGGGTGCGCAGCGCCTCCTTCAGCGCAGCCTGGTAGGCGGTCAGCTTCTGCTTGAAGCCCTCGTCGAACGGCAGCGGCATCTGGAGGTCGGCGGTCAGCGAACGGAAGCGGTAGAAACCCCACGCCGACAGCGCCGAGATCCCCAGCAACATCCCCATCATCCGCGCCACCACGACGGCCGCCGAGGCGACCCCGTGCTGCGCCGCCGGAACGAACCGCAACACGGCCGACGACACCGGCGCGATGACGAGCCCCAGCCCCAGCCCGGTCACGACCAGGTCGGCGTCCATCCGGGGGATCGGCCCGTACGAGGCGTTCTCCAAGTCCGCGGGCCAGCCCGAGATCAGCAGGAACCCCACGGCGGCGACCGCCATCCCGGCGACCATCGGCCAGCGGTCCCCGATCCGCCGGGCCACATAGCCGCCCGCCACCGCCGCGATCGGCAGCGCGACCAGGAACCGGGTCAGCATAAGCGCGCCGTCCACCGAGTCCTTCTCCAGCAGCGTCTGCGCGACCAGCACCACGTCCACCAGCGTGACCATCAGCGCCGCGCCGGAGAGCAGGCTCACGCCCAAGGTCGCGAACAGCGGCCCGCGCCGTACCCCGGTCAGATCGAGCAGCTTGGTCCGCGACCGTGCCTCCCACACCACGAAGCCCACGAGCACGACGAGGCCCGCGCCGACCACCGGCAGACCCCACGGCGGCAGCGCCGACTCCTCCGGCTCGGGGTTATAGAGGCCCCCGACCAGCAGCCCGAGGCCGAGCGCCAGCAGCAGCCCGCCCACCACGTCCACGCGGGCCCGCTCGGCGTTGATGTGTGCTGCATCTCGCGACCGCCCGCCCGGCACCGAGAACTGCACCGCGATCATGGCCACCGCCGTCAGCGGCAGGTTGATCCAGAAGATCCAGCGCCAGTCGTCGAACGCCGCCGCGACACCGACCCCGTACAGCGGGCCGAGCACGCTGCCCAGCTCCTGCGCGGCGCCCACCGTGCCCAGCACCACCGGGCGCTGGCGCTCCTCCCACAGGTCACCGGCCAGCGCCATGGTCACCGGCAGCAACGCGCCGCCCGCAATGCCCTGGATCACCCGTCCCGTCGTCAGCAGCGGCACGCCGCCCGCGTACGCCGTGATGGCCGATCCCAGCGCGAAGAACGCCAGGCAGGCCTGCAACACCGCACGCCGCCCGAACCGGTCTGACAGCTGGCCCAGCAGCGGCATCGCCGCGACGTAGCCCAGCAGGAACCCGGTCAGGACCGGCGTGACCCGCTCCAGCCGGTTGATCGGGATGCCGAGGTCCTGGGTGACCGTGACGATGATCGTGGTGATGACGTACGCGTCCAGCGCGGCCAGCAGCACGACCGTGCCACCCACGCCGATGGCGATCCTGCGGTCGGTCATGGCTTACTTCGGCGCGGCGAACTTGTACGGGGCGTTGAACTCGGTGAAGTTGATGATCACAGAGCCCTTGTCGCCGCCGCCCGCCACCGGCGGGATGTTCGCCTTGACCTTCACCAGCCGGTGGTCGGCCTTGGTGATCCATACCTGGCCGTCGATGTCGGAGGTGATCCCGGGGATCAGGCCGCCGAGCGAGTCCTTGGGCAGCGTCGCCCGCACCCGGTCGGCGTCCTTGCCGTTCACCTTCTCGGCGCCCTCGACCTTGGGGTTGGCCATGGTCGTGAGCAGTTTGGAGATGCCCCGGTTCGGATCGAGCACCGCCGACGGGTCGTACAGCGCCGCCGCCATCGTCTTGGGCACCTGCCGCCAGCCGCCGGTCACGCCCTTGATGTAGATGCTGTCGCCCAGCGCGACGATCTTCATCTCGACCGCCTGGCCGCTCTGCGTGATCTGCAGCGTCCCCTCGGCGTCGCCACTCTTGAGCAGCTTGAGGTCACCGCTCTTGACCATGATCGGCGGCTTGCCCTCGGTGGCGAGGGTGAAGGCCACGCTGCTGAGACCGGCCATCGCCGTGGAGGCCTGCTTGAGGGTGGGCGCCCCGTCGGGCTGGTTGGCGGCAGGCTTGCTTGGCTCGTCGTCTCCGCCCGAGCACGCGCTGACCGCCGTCAGCGCGAAAAGGGCCATTACGAGGGCGACGATCCGGCCGGGGATACTGGACATAGGCGGACCCTACCGACCGGTCACCGCCCACGTCACTCGCCGCCAGGTATGACATCGCCGCCATCCCTGAGGCGGATGCCCGTTTTCGCGGTGGCCTCCGGAAAGACCACGCCGCTATCATGGCCCGCGGCGCGCCCCACACCTGGTCACAGCGATTCACGGGCCGCTCAGGGGGCGGTAGCTCAGCTGGTCAGAGCAGGGGACTCATAATCCCTGGGTCGCGGGTTCGAGTCCCGCCCGCCCTACAGAACGCAGTCTCCGACCTGGGAAACTCCCAGATCATCAGTCCCAAGGCCCGCCCGCCGGGGCCGTGGCGAGGCCGCCCTGGCACGTCGTTGGGCCGGGGCGGCCTCGGGTTCGGGGGAACGCTCGGGTTCGGGGGAACGTCAGCCGCGTGCCGTCACCCGGCGGCGAACCGCGTACCAGCCGAGGGTCAGAGCGAGGGCGATCACCGGGATGGCCATCACGGTGAGCTGGCCGGCGCCCTCGTCGTCCATCGCCATGAGCACCACGACTCCGGCGAAGAACGCCAAGGTGGCGATCTCGGTGAACGGGGAACCGGGAAGCCGGAACGCCGGCCTGGTGAGCAGGCCCTGGTCGGCCCTGCGCACGAAGAGCAGATGGCAGATCATGATCAGGCTCCAGGTGGCGAGGATGGCGATCGCCGACAGGTTCAGCACGATCTCGAACGCGTCCTTGGGCATCCAGGCGTTCAGCCCGACGCCCAGCACGCACACCGCGCCTGTCATGAGGATGCCGCCGTAGGGGACCTGTGACCGGCTCATCGCCGTGGTGAACCTCGGTGCCGAACCGGCCGAGCCCAGGGAACGGAGGATGCGGCCGGTCGAGTAGAGCCCGGAGTTGAGGCTGGACAGCGCGGCGGTGATGACGATCAGGTTCATCACGTCGCCGGCGGCGGGGACGCCGACCTTCGACAACACCGTGACGAACGGGCTCTCGTCGGCCGAGTAGGCGGTCCACGGCAGCAACATCGCCAGCAGGACGATCGAGCCGACGTAGAACACCACGATGCGCCAGATGATGGAGTTGACCGCCTTCGGCACCACGCGCTGCGGGTCCTTGGTCTCGCCCGCCGCGACGCCGACCAGTTCCGTTCCGGCGTACGCGAACACGACGCCCTGCACGACCAGCAACATCGCCATCGCCCCCGCCGGGAAGATCCCGCCGTGGTCGAGCGGCAACATCGGCCCCGACTGGTGTCCGCCGACGTCGGAGCCGGAGACCAGCAGGGCGATGCCGATGAACATGAAGGCCACCAGCGCGGTCACCTTGAAGACCGAGAACCAGAACTCCAGCTCGCCGAAGAGCCGGACCGAGATCATGTTCGTCACCATCACCACGGACAGCGCGATCAGCGCGAGCACCCACTGCGGTATGGCGCTGAACATGTCCCAGTAGTGGATGTAGACCGCGATCGCAGTGATGTCGACGATCCCGGTGGTCGCCCAGTTGAGGAAGTGCATCCAGCCGGCGACGTAGGCGCCCTTCTCGCCCATGAACTCGCGGGCGTACGACACGTGCGCGCCGGAGGACGGGCGGTGCAGGACCAGTTCGCCCAGCGCCCGGACCACCAGGAAGACGAAGAAACCGCAGACCGCGTAGGCGATGAAGAGCGACGGCCCGGCACTGGCCAGCCGCCCACCGGCGCCCAGAAACAGCCCGGTGCCGATGGCGCCGCCGATGGCGATCATGTTCACGTGCCGGGTCTCGAGGGACTTGCGGTAACCCTCGTCGCCCGCGTCGTGCACGTCGCGCGTGTCGCCTCCGGGCCCTATCGGCGGCGGCTCCGTCGTTCCCGGGGGTTCCGCCGTCGCTTGAAGATCGTTGTCGTTCACGCTCTACCGCCTCTCGCCGGGGCCGTCCCGTTCCGGCCGACGCCGGTGAGTCTCAGAGAGATGTAATGCATGTGTCAAGTCGTTGTCGAAAATTCGATTCTGTAATGAATGTTAGATCGCGCCGAGGAATCTCCAACCCTGGCTGAACTCGACCCTCCGGCCGGGCGTAGCTCCGGGCACATCGTCACGCCCAGCACACGTCCGAGAACGGAGGAGCCCGATGCACCGCTCAGGGCCCAGGAGAATCCCACGTCACGCGGCCCGTACCGGTGTGGCCGCACTCGCCCTCGGCCTGGCCGCGGCCTGCTCGCCGGGTGGCGCTGAGGAGTCCGGCAAGGACACGCCGCCCGCCGGCGCGCCCGCGGCGGCGCCCGCCGACCTCGACGGCCTGGCAGCCAAGATCGGCTGCCAGGCGATCACCGGCCGGCGCAACGTGCAGGACCTGCGGCAGGGCACCTGCCGTACCCCGCAGGGCCGCTTCACCATGGTCACCTTCGGCTCCGACCAGGGCCGCGACGCGTGGCTGAAGGAGGCCACCAAGTGGGGTGGCGCTTATCTGGTCGGCTCGCGGTTCGCGGTCGTCGGCACGCCGACGACGCTGGCGCCGGTGAAGGTGAAGGTCGGCGGTGATCTGCGCATGGGCGACTCCCACCACAACTGAACCCCCCACGGCTGAACCCCCCACAACCGAACTCCCACCACAACTGAAAGGAAACGTCATGAGGAAGACCCGCCTGGCGGCGTTCGCGCCCGCGCTCGCGTTCGTCACCGTCCTGGCCGGCCAGGGAACGGCGAGTGCCGAACCCGACGACATCGGCCCGGAGCGCGACGACTTTGTCCGGATCCAGGACGTACGCCCGAACTTCGAGGCGCCCGCCTTCGACGACGACGGCTCACGAGGTCAGTTCGTCTCCGAGTGCGGCCGTAACGAGAACGAGCACTACAACTCTGACAACGTCATCGCCGCGCCCGGCGTGAAGAACGGCGCGCAGCACCTGCACGACTACGTCGGCAACGAGTCCACCGACGGTGACTCCGACGACGAGAGCCTGGAGCGCGCCGACACCACCTGCGATAACGGCGACAAGTCCAGTTACTACTGGCCGGTGCTGCGGCTGCGCGGCGAACGCGACGACACCCCGCAGGCCGACCAGAGCGAGGACGACGGCAACGTCGGCAAGCCGCTCACCCCCGCCTCGGTCACGTTGCGCTTCACCGGCAACACCACCGAGCGTGTCCGGGAGATGCCGCGCTTCCTCCGGATGATCACCGGCGACGCCAAGGCCGAGTCCGGCGACGACGACAAGGCGCGCCCGCAGTGGACCTGCTCCGGCTTCGAGAACCGGCGGACCGACAAGTACCCGCTGTGCCCGCCCGGCAGCCGGGTGACCCGGATCCTGGACTTCCCGAGCTGCTGGGACGGCGAGAACACCGACAGCTCCGACCACCGTTCGCACGTGGTGTTCCCCGGGCGTGACGGCCGCTGTGACGACGACCGGGAGCCGATCGCGCACCTGGAGTTCGTGCTGACCTACAAGGTCCCGCAGGGACGGCTGTTCGCGCTCGACTCGTTCCCGACCGAGAAGCACAGCCCCAAGACCGACCACGGCGACTTCATCAACGTCATGCCCGACGGCCTCATGCGCCGGGCGACCGACTGCGTCAACGAAGGCCAGAACTGCTCTTAACGCACGACCGGAAGGCCGTCAATGAACATCAACCGGGGAATGAACATCAACCGGGGAATCCTCATCGCCGGTACGGTCGTCGCCGCGAGCACGTTCCTCACCGCGTGCGGTGGCGCCGCCGGTCCGGTCAAGAGCACCGGCCCGGCGCAGGCCCCGGTCGCCGCGACGGGGCCGGAGGACCAGCCGGCCCCGCAGGCGTTGCAGAACCCGGAGGCGCGCCCTACAGAGCAACCTCAGGCCGATCAGTCCCGTGCCGAGCGGCCTGCCGCCGGGCAGCCGCCGTCCAGTGCGCGGCAGCGCGCCAACTGGCGGGGCAAGCTGACGCTCACTGCGGCCGACGACGCCGTTCTCGGCCAGATCGTCCAGATCGTTCAGAACGGCAGGGGTTTTACCCTCTACCGTTTCGACAACGACACTGCCAAACCGTCGATGTCGAACTGCGGGGGCGACTGTGCGGAGAAATGGCCGCCGGTCGTGTTCCGCAAGAGCCTCGTGCTCAAGGGCGTGGACAAGGCGCAGGTCGGCCAGATCATGCGCAAGGACGGCATCTGCCAGGCCACGCTGAACGGCTGGCCGCTGTACCGCTTCGCCAAGGACACCGGCCCCGGCGACACCAAGGGGCAGGGCGTCGGCGGCGCATGGTCCGCGATACGTCCTGATAGCACGAAGGCGAACGGTGGCGCGGCCGTGACCGGCTGACGACCGCACGACGCGAAAGAGCCGGGGCACGCGCCCCGGCTCTTTCGTCTGTGGTGGGTCAGGACCGGGTGAGCTCGGCGAGCTTGACCCGGAAGTCGGCGCGGGCGAAAGGACGAGTGAACGCCTTCGGCCCGCCGGGGTAACGGCGGTAACTCTGCATCTTGACCACGTCGCCGGTGCGCGGGGCCACGATCATCATGCCCTTCGCGGGGTCCTGGACGATGCCCATGTGCGTGGGACCACTCGCCCGCATGCTGAAGTAGACCAGGTCGCCCGGGCGCTCGGTCCCGGCCGCGATGCGCACGCCGAACGCGAATTGTTGCTGGGATGTGCGGGGGAGCGTGAACCCGGCGGCCGCGTAGGCCTGCTGGGCGAGGCTGGAACAGTCGCAGTTGCTCGCCGAGCCATAGCGCTTCGCGGCCTTGCAGGTGCCACCGTAGTAGTACGGCGTGCCGAGCTGGGCCTTGGCGAACGAGATGATCTTGGCGCGGGCGGCGGTCCCTGGCTCCGGTGTCTCCGGCTTCCGGGGCTTGGCCGCTGGCTTCCGGGGCTTGGCCGCCGGCTCCGGCCGCTCGGCCCCGGGCCCGATCATCGCCGCGCCGTCGGCGCGCGCGGGCGGCTCTGCGGCCTCCGAAACGGGACGGAACGAAGCCGCCGCCGGATTCGGCGGCGGCTGCTCCGCGCCGGCTCCGACGGCGCTCACACCACAGACCGTGACCACGGCGGCGGCGGGCGCGCCCGCGGCCACCACGGCCAGTCCCTTGCTCAGTTTTCTCACGTCGGCTCCCATCGAATGGTCGGTGAACGGTGAACGACCTTCGATCGAGAGAAACGCGCTAATGGGTGACGCGGTTCACTTATGTGCCATTCCTGAGGGGTATATTCTCACGCAACTGATCATGCTTCCCGCTTGACGAGTTTTCCGTCGGCGCCGACGGTGAACCATTCGCCGTCCACGCCCTGCCCGTCGAGGTCCCCGGGGCCTGAGTCCCCGGCGTAGTAGTAGAGCGGCCAGTCGCCATAGGTGGCCTGGAACGTGCCCTCAGACCGCTGGGTGTGCTTCATCAGGCTCACGTTCAGGCCGCCGTCCGCGGTCACCTTCCCCTTGCTCGCCAGCGCCGGCCAGGTGGCGACGCACTCGCCCGAGCAGGAGCTCGTGCCGGCCTTGTCGTTGACGAACGCGTAGAGAGTCCGTCCGGACTGGTCGGTGATGATCGAGCCCAGTGCGGTCTGGCTGAGCTTGATGCTCGCGGGCCGTTCGGGTGAGGGGGCCGTCTTGTCCGCCGTGCCGCCGTTCCCGCCCCCGCAGGCGGCGAGCCCGGCCATGGCGGCGGCCGCGCCGAGCAGAACGAAACGTGTGCGCATGAGAACTCCTGAAGTCAGCGTTTGGGTTCTGATCCGCTACACGAGGAGCCCCGGCGGAGGGTTCAATCGAATTTATTTATTTTCTCGCGGCGCGGGTCTTGAACCGCTCTCTGAGAACTCCTCGTACACCGGGTCGACACCGCTCAGAAACTTGAAGAAAGCCCACGTAAAGGATGTTGTAATGCGCACGAGCATCACCTCTCTGTCGGTCGCGGCGGTCACGCTGAGTCTTCTCGCCGCCGCCCCGGCGCAGGCGGACGACCAGCAGGCCACCCCGACGGCCACCCCCACAGCCACCCCGGCGACCGGCTCGCCGGCCCCCGACGCAGGCCACGGCACGGGTCACGGTGGCGCGCAGCCGAGCGCGTCCACCGCGCCGCTGCAGCCGCGGGTCTCCGCCGTGCCCCGGCAGCCGCAGGTCCCCGCCGCTCCGCAGCAGCGCAGTCAACAGCGGGTGCAGGGCGCGGCGGTCAACAAGCCCGTGTTCCTGGTGGCCCGCCTGTCGGGCGCGAACGAGGTCCCCGCGTCCGCGGGAGACGCCGACGGCAGCGGCACCGCGATCGTCCGCGTGCAGGGCAACCGGGTGACGTTCGCACTGGACTGGAACGGCATCACCGCGCCGACCCTCGGCCACATCCACCGCGGCAAGGCGGGGGTCAACGGCGACGTCGCCGTCGCGCTGTTCGGCACGGCGATGCCCGCAACCGTGACCCAGGCGGCCGGCGCCGTCACCGTGCCGGACCCGTCCATCGCCGACGGCCTGCGCCTCAACCCTGGCAACTGGTACGTCAACCTGCACACCAAGGAGAACCCGAAGGGCGCGATCCGCGCGCAGCTCTCCCCGCTGGGCAGGCGCGCCGACGTGCTGAAGCTGCTGAAGACCGGCGGGCAGCGCGCCTTCATGTCCGGCGACCAGGAGGTCCCCGTCAAGGACGGCCCCGCCGTCGGCGACCCGGACGGCCGCGCGGTCGCGTTCGTCAGGCCGGTGACCGCCGACAAGGTCCGCTTCTCCATGGCGTGGGTCGGCGTCACGCCGTCTCTCGGGCACATCCACCGCGGCCGGTTCGGCACCAACGGCCCGGTCACCGTGAACCTGTTCACCACCCCGGTGCCCAGCACGATCGTCGCGGTGTCCGGCGTTTCCGCCCCCGCCGACCCGAAGGTCGTCCAGGGCATCGCCGGCAACCCGCGCAACTGGTACGCCAACCTGCACAGCACCGAGTTCCCCGGCGGTGCCGTCCGGGGCCAGCTGAACTGACCCGCTGAAGCGACCCCATGAGCCGAAAGGGCCGGGTGCGGAGAACCCCCTCTCCCGCACCCGGCCCTTTCTCATGCCCTCACGGCCGCGCTCATGCCCTCACGGCGGCGGCCCGGTCGGCGGGGCGTCCGCCCCGCCTCACGCCCGGGTGATCTGGGTCTGGGCGGCGGCGGTCCGGTTCAGCGGCGGCCCGCTGGGAAGCAACTCCAGGACGGCCGGGGGGACCGGGACCGGAGCCACACCCGCGTAGCCGAGCGCGCCCAGGTCGTCGTCGGAGGGGACGGGGAACTTCACGCCGACGTCGGTGATCAGGTAGCGCGTGCCGGTGCGGTTGCCGGGCGCGGGCAGCGACTGGACGAGCGCACCGGTCCCGGACCGGACGAGGACGCTCGCGGCCGTTCGCGGATCCGCGTCGGTGACCGGGACGCCACCTGCCGGGGCGCCGGACGCGGGCACGACGATCTGGACGGTCGCGCCGCGCGGGGATCCGGCCTTGCCCGACGCGCAGACCGGACGGTCGTTCCCGCCCTGCTGCCGGACGGCCGGGGGTACGCCGGGGAGATCCGCACCTGCCAGTGGCGCGTTCGCGAGACTGCCCGCGGCCGCCGCGGGGGCGAGCGGCACCGCGCGGACCGGCCCGCCGCCGTAGGCGGCGGTGCTGACAGGGTCGCCCAGCAGCAGGTCGGCGACGGTTTCACTGACCTGGTGCAGGCCGTCCGCCAGGAGGACGAAGTACTGCTTGGCGGTGCCCGGGTTCTCGGTGACGAAGACCTGGCCCAGCCTGGTCGCACGCCCGCCGAGAACCGGGCCTGGCCGGCCCCGGCCGGGGACGGCCGGAGGAGCCAGGTCGCTCCCGGCGGGCAGGATGTTGATCCACTGGTCCGCGACCCGGAACGCCACCGTGTCGCGGTACCCCAGCGACAGCGGCCCCGCGGCGGTGGCGAAGCGGTACCGGCGCCCCTTCCACAGCAGGTGCTTCTGGCCGTTCCGCGTCTGCACGAGCACGGCCTCGTCGGCTCCGGTGGCCGAGGCGGGGACGGGGACGTTCAGCGTGACCAGGGTCAGGTCGGTGACCGTCCCGGCCGCGCTGGTGCGCGGCGTGGCGCACACCAGCCAGTCCCGCCCCAGCAGCTTGTCGCTCTTGGGCAGCGCGTCGGGCGCGCCCTGGATGCCGACCGGCAGGCCGCGCGGGGTGCCGGCCAGGGTCTTCTCCGACACCGAGATCACCTTGTTGTTCCGGCCCGAGATCAGCCGCCCGGACGCCACGTTCACCACCGGGTGCAGCGCGCCCTTGAGGTAGACGTAGCGGGCCGAGCTCTCCTTCACCGAGATGAGCGAGCCCTCGGCCTTCCAGTCCTTGGACCCTCCTGGCCGGATCAGCCCGTAGATGCCGAAACCGGCGACCACCAGCGCGCCGATGACCCCGCCGATGATCGTCCCGCTGGTGATCCGCTTCATCGGCGGGTCGGGGGTGTCGGGGTCGCCGCTGACGATCGCGGCGTTCAGCCGTCCCACCACGCAGAGGTGGGACTGGACCTGGTCGCGTTTGTTCTGCATCGATCAGTCTCCGAAGGCACGGGCCCAGCCGTACACATGCAGCACGGCGAGCATGAGGATGGGAAGGGCAATCGAGACGGCGGACTCGGCGAGGTCGGCGGCGCGACCCCAGTACGGCAGAAGCCGCTTGCCCGGCATGCGCTGCGCGCCGACCAGCAGCAGCCCGGTCAACGCGACCAGCACCGCCAGGACGGCCGGGAACGTGTGGAGCCGGTCGCCCGTCCAGTGCACGAGGTACAGCCCGATGCCGTAGCACGCGGGGACGACCACGGTCAGCCGCGCCCACGCCCCCGACATCACCCGCGACCGGAGCAGCAGCGCGACGCATACCGCGCCGAGCATCCACGCGGTCTCCCAGCCGCTCTCCCGCAGCAGCAGCGTCATGCAGACGGCGCTGACCGCGCCGATCCCGGAGAACAGCCCGGTCATGTAGTGGTCGGCGACCGCCGCGCGGTCGAGAAGCGCCGAACTGGCGATCGGCTCCAGGTCCTGTTGCAGTTCCTCGGGGGTGCGGGGCAGCACCGGCAGCCGCATCCGCGCCAGCCGGAACGAGGTCGTGGGCACGCTCGGCGCGAGTAGCAGCAGGATCGTGACGATGACGGCGGCCGAACGGGTGCCGTTCAGCCGGGTCCCCACTTCCAGCGCGCCGCCGAGCACACCCACCACACCGACGCTGCCCGCGGTGAGGAACAGCGGACCGGCCGCGCCGACCCCCAGCATCGCCAGGAACGCCGCGCCCGCCACCGACGCCGACATCGCGACCAGCTCCGGCCCGGCCAGGTCGCCGGTGACGCCGGTCACGGCTTCGAGCCGTACGCCCAGCATCCCGGTGAGCGCCGCGAACGGCAGCGCCGCGACCCCGAGCAGGACCCCGGCCGCGGTGTCGGCGAACGCCCGCGACATGCTCGCGGCCGCCGCCAGCAGCCCGATCTCGATCGCCACCGCGCCGGCCGTACGCTGCGCCGGCGGCGCGGGCAACATCAGCACCGCCAGAGCCATCGCCAGCGTCACGCCGGTCAGTCCCAGGAACAACCAGTGCGTGGTCGTGTCCCGCCAGCGGCTGGGCCGCGACCGCACGCCGGTGGACACCCCGTCCACCACGTCGTCGAACTCCAGCACCGGCATCCGCGCGGATCGTGGCCGCAGATACAACGTGTCGCCGTCCAGCAGGCCGAGCGCCGCCGGGGTCAGGTCCTCGTCCAGCGCCTCGTCGCCGAGCCGTTGCAGCACCCATCCGGAGTGCTCGAGCCCCTCCTCGGCGGCGTGCTCGCCGGCCTGCTGCACCAGCACCGGCAGCAGGTCCGCCACCGGAACGTCGGACGGCACCGCGACCTCGATCCAGCCGGACGGTGCGACCACGGTGATCCGGCAGGTCTCACTCGTCATGTTCGCCATGTAGATCTCCTCCGAACCGACCCGGGGCGTCGGCCGTAATTCCGATCGGCCCGCACGGGTCGCGCGTTCGTTCCGGACCTACGGAGTGTTCGCACCCCCAGTTCAACCGTGGTGAGGGAGAACGATGGGCAGAGAAACGATGGGCAGAGAACAATGGGCACGGTGACGGTGCGGCGGTCGCCGCAACGATCGGGTCCCGGCATGCCGGCCGGGGAGATCGTCCTTCAGGAGCCCCCGGCGATCCCCGAGACGCAGGGCGGCGGATGGATCAGCGCGGTCACCTACCTGCCGATGGCGCTGGCGTCCGGCGTGATGATGCTGGTGTTCGTCGGACCGGGCGGCCAGATCATCGGCTACCTCGCGGCGGGCCTGATGGCGATCGCGGGCGTCGGCATGCTCATCGGCATGGCGTTGCGCAACTCCGGCGAACGCAAGCACAAGATGAACGGCGAGCGCCGCGACTACCTGCGCTATCTCTCGCAGGTCCGCCGCCAGGTGCGCAAGAACGCCGATCAGCAGATCCGCGCCGTGCACTGGCGGCACCCGGTGCCGAGGACGTTGTGGTCCGTGGCGCTGTCCACCCGCCTGTGGGAGCGGCGTCCCACCGACGAGGACTTCGGCGAGGTCCGCATCGGCGTCGGCGAGCAGCGGCTCGCCGTGCGGCTGCGCCCGCCGCAGAGCAAGCCGGTGGAGGACCTGGAGCCGCTCTGCGCGAGCGCGCTGCGCCGGTTCATCCGCGCCTACACCACGTTGCAGGACCTGCCCACCGCCGTCTACCTGCGGGCGTTCGCGCGCGTGTTGTTCCGTGGCGACGCCGAGGCCGTGCACGGGTTGGTGCGCGCGATGCTGGCGCAGCTGGTCACCTTCCACTCGCCGGAGGACCTGAGGGTGGCGGTGTGCACGTCGGCCGAACGGCGTGCCGACTGGGACTGGGTGAAGTGGCTGCCGCACGTCCACCATCCCGACGACGTCGACGCGGCGGGCCCGACACGACTGGTCACCGACGGCTGGTCCGAACTTGAGCGGCTGCTCGGTGAGGGCTTCGCCGACCGGCCCAAGTTCGACCCGGCCGCGCGAACCTCGAACGACGAACCGTTCACCGTGATCGTCCTCGACGGCGTGTCGGCACCGCCCGGCGCGCGGATCGCCGACACCGGCTTCCGCAACGTGCTGGTGCTCGACCTGTCGGGCGCGCTGCCCTGGAAGGCCGACCGGATCACCCTCCGGCTGGACGTCACCGAGGAGCGGATCGAGTCGGTCGGGGCCGACCGAGTCGGCCGGGACGTGCCCACCGGGGTCGGCCGCCCCGACACGTTCAGCGTGATCGGCGCGCGGGGGCTCGCCAAGGTCCTCGCCCCGCGGCGCCTCGGCAAGGGCGTCGCCGCCGACGACCCCCTGGCCGTCAACCTGGACCTGCACTCCCTGCTCGGCATCGTCTCCCCCCGCGACTTCGACCCCGCCACCATCTGGGCGGGCCGTTCACCATGGGACCGGCTGCGGGTGCCGATCGGCGTCGCACAGGACGGCACCCCGATCGAGCTGGACATCAAGGAGTCGGCACAGGGCGGCATGGGCCCGCACGGCATGCTGATCGGCGCGACCGGCTCTGGCAAGAGCGAGCTGCTGCGGACCCTGGTGCTCGCGCTCGCCGCCACGCACTCGTCCGAGACGCTCAACTTCGTGCTCGTCGACTTCAAGGGCGGCGCGACCTTCCTCGGACTGGACGAGCTGCCGCACACCTCCGCCGTCATCACCAACCTGGCCGACGAACTGCCGCTGGTGGACCGCATGCAGGACGCGCTGCAGGGCGACTTGGTGCGGAGGCAGGAACTGCTGCGCAGGGCCGGGCACGCGTCCCTGCTCGACTACGAGAAGGCGCGGGTGGCGGGCGTGCCGCTCTCGCCGCTGCCGACCCTGTTCGTGGTGGTGGACGAGTTCAGCGAGATGTTGTCCTCGCGCCGGGAGATGATGGATCTGTTCATCATGATCGGCCGGCTCGGCCGGTCGCTGGGCGTGCACCTGCTGCTGGCCTCCCAGCGCCTCGACGAGGGCCGCATCCACCAGCTGGAGTCGCACCTGTCGTACCGGATCGGGCTGCGCACCTTCTCGGTGGCCGAGAGCCGCAGCGTTCTCGGCGTGCCCGACGCCTACGAGCTGCCGTCCGCGCCCGGCAACGGCTACCTCAAGACGGGCACCGAGGGGCTGATCCGCTTCAAGGCCGCCTACGTCTCCGGCACCTTCCAGGGGCGGGAGCGGGTGCGGCGCGAGGCGGCGGCGGTGCGGCGCCAGATCGTCCCCTACGGCACCGCCTACCTGCCGCCGCCGGAGCAGCCGGCGGAGGAGGAGCCCGAGCGGCCGGAGGGGCAGCCCGCCGACGAGGGCAAGGACACGCTCATGCGGGTGATGCTGGACCGGCTCCGCGGCGCCGGCCCGCCCGCGCACCAGGTGTGGCTGCCGCCGCTGGACGAGCCGCCCACGATCGACGAGCTGCTGCCCGCGCTGGAGCCGGACCCCGATCTCGGGCTCACCACGGTGGGCTGGCCGGGCCGGGGACGGCTCTCGGTGCCGCTGGGCATCGTGGACAAACCGTACGACGGCGTCCGCGACCTGCTCACCGCCGACCTCGCCGGGGGAGAGGGGCACATCGGCGTCGCGGGCGCGCCGCAGAGCGGCAAGAGCACGCTCCTCCGGACGCTCGTGCTGAGCCTCGCCCTCACCCACACCCCGCGCGAGGTCCAGTTCTACTGCCTGGACTTCGGCGGCGGCGCGCTCAACTCCCTGGCCGGGCTGCCGCACCTCGGCACCGTCGCGTCCCGCCTGGACCGCGACCGCGTGATCCGCACCATCGCCGAGATGACCTCGCTGCTGGCGCTGCGCGAGCAGCTGTTCACCCAGCACGGAGTGGAGTCCATGGAGGACTTCCGGCGCCGCCGGGACGAGCCGTGGGCGGCCGCCGACCCGTGCGGCGACGTGTTCCTCATCGTGGACGGCTGGTTCAGCGTCCGGCAGGAGTTCGAGGAGATCGAGAGCGCGCTGTCGGACCTGGCCAACCGGGGCCTGTCGTACGGCATCCACCTGGTCGTGGCCGCCACCCGCTGGTCGGAGATCCGGCCGTGGCTGCGCGACCTGCTGGGCACCCGGTACGAGCTGCACCTGGGCGACGCGATCGAGTCGGAGGTGAACGCCAAGGCGGCGGGCCGGGTGCCGGCGATCCCCGGGCGCGGCCTCACCCGCGACGGACTGCAGTTCCTGGCGGCGGTGCCGCGCATCGATGGCGTCAACTCCGGCGACGATCTGGGCGAGGCGCTGCGCGGCACAGTGCAAGCCGTCGCCGACGAGTGGCACGGGCCGGTCGCGCCCGCCGTACGGATGTTGCCGGACGTGGTGCCCGTGGCCGACATGCCCGCCCCCGAAGGCGACCTGCGCATCGGGATCGGCATCGACCAGACCCACCTCGCGCCGGTCGTGCACGACCTCGAACAGCAGCCGCACCTGATGGTGTGGGGCGAGCCGGAGAGCGGCAAGACCAACGTCCTGCGGCTCGTGGCGCGGGCCGTGGACCGGCACTACGGCGTGGACGAGGCGCGGATCATGCTGGCCGACTTCCGGCGCGGCCTCTACGACGTCGTGCCGCAGGAGCGCAAGCTCGGCTACGCGGTATCGGCCATGGCCCTGGAGAAGCACGTCAGCGATATCGTCGGGTCGTTGCAGCAACGGGTCCCCGGCGCGGACGTCACACCGGAGCGGCTGGCCCGCCGGGACTGGTGGCACGGGCCGCGTCTCTTCCTGCTGGTCGACGACTACGACCTGGTGGGCAGCGGGTTCGACAGCCCGCTCAAGCCGCTGCTCGACCTGCTCCCGCTGGGCACCGAGATCGGGCTGCACGTGATCGTCGCGCGGTCCTCGGCGAACGCGGTGCGCGGCATGATGGACCCGCTGATCCGGCGGCTCTGGGAGATCAACACCCCGGCGCTGCTGCTGTCCACCCCGCGTGACGAGGGCAAGTTCCTCGGCGATGTGAAGTCGCAGAAGCTTCCGCCCGGGCGCGCGCAGTACATCAGCCGCCGCAGGCCCGTCTCGATCGTCCAGACCGCGCTGGTGCCGGTGGACGGAGAGTGAGACAAGGCGAAGGCCCCCGTCGCCGGGGGCCTTCGCCTTGTGCGTGGATCAGCCGGCGGTGCAGAAGCCGCGTCGTTGCAGGCCGTCGATGATGAGAGGCAGCGCCCGGGCGGTGTTGACGCTGTTGCGGACGCCGTCGTGCATCAGGACGACGCCGTCCCGGCGCAGCCCCTTGAGCACGGTCGCGGCTATCTCCTGCGGTGTCCCGCCACGCCAGTCGAACGAGTCGATCGACCATCTGAGCGTGCGCAGCCCGAGCCGTTCGACCTCGGTCTCCACGGTCGCGTTGCTCGCACCGAACGGAGGCCGGAACACCGCGGGCGCGGGCACGCCCGCCGCGGCGACGGCCCGCTGCGTGTCGATCAGCTCCCGCCGGATCTGCTCCGCGGACAGACCGGTCAGGTCGGGGTGGCTCCAGCTGTGGTTCTGGACGTGGTGCCCTTCACGGTGGATGGCGCGAATGGCCGCCGGGTCGGCAGTGGCCTTGGAGCCGGTCACGAAGAAGGTCGCCCGGACGTCGAACCTCTTCAGCACCCGCAACACCTGCCGGGTCTGGACGTCCGGTCCGTCGTCGAAGGTGAGCGCGATCCGGCCGCGCGAGCATCCCTTCGGGACGCGTGAGGGCGTGGTAGAGGGCTTCTTGGAGGGTGTCCCGGCACGCGGCGTGGGCGGCCTCTTGGTGGGCCTCGCGGTGGGTGGCCGCGAGGCGGATGGCTCGGCCGGCCGCTGGACCGGGACCGAGGAAGGCGCGGTGGCCGCCGTGGCGGCCCTGTGGTCGGGGCTCGGGCCCGGTTCGAGCGTGTGGAGCCCGGAGGCGGTGACGGACGCCGCCGCCACGGAGCCGACGGCGATGAAGCACAGCCGACGGCGACGCGTACTTCGCGCGGCCAGTTCGCTGGGGGGAGATGGAGGTATCACTCCACGGAAAACGCGACCCGTCCGAGACGGGTTCACTTCCCGGACGCCGTGGAATGGATCGGCTTCCCGTACCTCGCACGTGCAAGGAATCAGCCGTCATACGCAACGGATGGGGGCGGTGGTGCCGCCCGCGAATGGTTAGAGTCGAAACCGGATTGAAGGTCCCTCCTTGCCTCCGCTGTGGCCGGGAGGGACCTTTTTTCATGAACGTTTTCATGAACGTCGATCCGTCGGGCGCGTTCTCATCGTGCAACAGAGAGAACAGAGGAGGACCCGATGCCTACCCTGACCGATCTGGCCGACGCCCTGTTCGCCTCGGCACTCCAGGAATCGGACCGACCGACCCCCAACGAGGTCCGCAGCGTCGCCGAGCAGACCCTCCGGCGGCACGGGGCCGACTGCCTCTGCCGTGTGGCGCAGGAGGCGGGCGATCATCCTGAGGAATACACGCGCCGCATGCGCTGGGCCCTGCGGGAGGTCGAGGGCGCGTACGGGAAATCCGCTTGAGAAACCTTTCGGTATTCCGATCTCGGCGCGTACTCACGCTCGTGCAACAGAGCAGAGATATGCAACAGAGCAGAGATAACGGCGAAAAATTTCAGGAGAATGCGATGTCCCGCACAGAGGACGCGGTCGTATGAGCCGCGAATGGGAACGGCTCCAGGCCGAGCGCGCCGCGTGGCACCGGCTGCTGGCGCGGATCGCCGGACGGGTGCCCGACGGTGCCCTCGCCCACGCCCGATGGTTGCTCGCCGAGGGCCGTCTCCAGGCCACAGCGGCCACTGTGAGCCGCGAGATCTTCCGGGCCGGGATCGGACTGCCCCGCGAGGACCGGGAGCGGCTGGAACAGGCCATGCTGGAACAGGCCATGACCGACGAGGGCCTGCGGTCGCTGTCGGCCCGCATCCCGGCCGACCCCGCCGACCCGATGCCGCGCCATGTCTTCACCCCGGGACCGCCCGGCGGTTCGGGAAACCGCGCCGAGTACGCCGCGGTCCAAGCGATGCGCGAGGAGCCGGGCGCGATCGGATTGTGGCGCGTATGGCGGCTCCCGCCTCCCGGGAAGACGCTCCCGGTGCCGCGCCGGGTCTTCGTCATCGAAGCCGACGACGCGGTGGACCTGCCCGGCCTCACCCACCGCACGCAGGACCGATTGTCCGCCGCGAGGGAGGTCCAGCCGCAGGTGGAGAGCTATCACACCGGCGAATGGCTGCCCGCCTACCAGCGGTCTGCGCGCGCCAACGGCGAACTGCTATGGGCCCGGGAACCGCACGGCCGGCCCAGGGTCGCTCCCGTCGCTGACGGATTCGCGCTCGACCCGGCCACCCTTGCCGAGCCCTACGCCGACCTGGCCGACGAGGAACGTGACCGGCTTGTCGCCTACCTGGAGGCGGGCGAACCCGTCCTGCTCACGCCCACGCTGATGCTCGACGTCGTGGAGCGGGAACGCGGCCGCGTCGTTCCCATGAGCTACCGCACCGACGGCACATGGGTGTGGAGCGACATGACCACCTACTACTGCCGGGAGCACGGCCTGTGGCCCACCCCGGCGCTGGTCGAGCACATCCGCGCCGCCGGTTACCGGCCCCGCCGCGTCGACGGCGTCGCCCTGTCCCGCGCGCTCGACGCCCTCTACTGGACGGTCGACGCCGATCCGCCCGGCGAGGCTCGGAGGTGAACGTCACGATGGCCATGGCCGCCGGACGCCCCGACGGCGTCGCCGCCCACTTGCCGTCCGGATGGACGGCGGACCCGATCCCCGCGGGGCTGGTGGTGTACGACCGGCCGCCCGGCCCCGCCGTGCGCGCGGAGCTCGAACGTGTCCCGCACGACCCGGACCGGCCGGTGCTGGCCGTGCACGGATCCGGCCGGTCGGTGCTGGAGGCGGCCGGAGCGGCGGTCGAGCCGCTGATCGCCCGTGCCCGTCCCGACCTGGGCGGCGGCCTGCGCCCGGTGCGGCTCCTGCTTCCCGAACTCGGGTCACGGACCGCCCAGCGGCTCGCCGAACGGCACTCGCTGGACCTGGCGGCGACGTCCGGCCTGCTGAAGATCCACCCGCACTCCGTGGTCGCTTGGGGGTTCAGCGAGAACAAGCCCGGCGTGTACTGGCAGTGGCACCGCTACCTGCCCGGCCGCCGGCCCCAGTCCATGGGGGCGATCTACCCGAGCCCCCGCTGGGACACCGCGCTGGCCGGAGCCGGCGACACCATCCCGCTGCATGGACGGGCTCCGGGGCTGGTCGTCGGCCGCGTCGCCGCCGGACTGACGTTGTATCCGGCGGACACGGACGCGGCGGACTTCCTCCGCGGCGCCGGCGGCCTCCAGCCCGACCCGGACCGTCTCACGGTCGCGGTCGCGCCCGCCGTCGATGTGGGCGCCGTGCTGGAGGCCCTCGGCGCTCTCGTCGAGGTGCTCCCCGCCGATGCCGCGCGGGGCCTCCGGCTCGCCTGGCCGGGCGCGATGTCACCCAGCGCCCGCGCCGGACTGGCCGACCTGTGCCGCCGCCTCAGCATCGAGATCGTCGCCCCTGACACCACGCTCTTCCAGGACCCCGAGTCCGGCGCGTTGCTGGCCTGGGGCGCCCGGGGACTGGGCACCTGGCTCAGGCTGACCCCCTCGGGCGGCGCCGAGACGCTCGGTGCGCTGCACCCCGTCCCAGACTGGCAGCCGTCCGTCCGGACCATGCTGATGCGCTACGCCGGAACGGCGATCCTGGAGGAAGTGCCCGCCGGGCTGAGACTGCACCGCCCCTCCGGTCCCACGACCGAACACCTGCTCCCGGCCGTCCCGCCCGATCCCGGACGTGCCACCCTCTTCGTGGACGGGGACGCCGCCAACCCGGCCGATCGCGCCGTTCTCGAAGGCATCATCGAGTCGCTGCCCGAGCCGCTCACCGGAACGTTCCGTCTGATCATGCACCGCGCCGCGGCGGGCGGCCCGCGCGCCTACGGCCAGTGGCTCGCCAACCGGCTCGGCATCCGCGTGACGGTGGCCAACACCTTCTCCGGCGACGAGCCCGGCCACCACGCGGCGTCCATTTCCACCGAGCATCCCACCGCGCAGTGGCTCGATTTCGCCCCGGAACGCCACCCGCTCTTCCCCCCGAACCGTTTCCTTGCGGCCGGCCTACCCGCGCCCGCACCTGCGCCCGCGTCATCACCTGCGCCCGCGCCGGCACCTATGCCCCCGCCGGCACCTGCGCCCCCGCCTAAGCCGGTGCGGGCCGCTGCGGAAGAGGCAGTGCTGCCCCATCCGGAGGATGAGCATGTCGCTGGGCGCAGCATGGCGTTTCGGCCAACGGAAACGGCTGTGACCGTCCCGCCTCCGGTGCCGCCGCCGTTGACCTCGGTCGACATGCAGTTGATCCGTGTGCCGGAGGTCGCGCAGGCCATTGCTCAGGTGCCGGTGACGGTGCCGGAAGAGCCGTCGTCCGAGACAGAGCCCGAGTGGGTACGGATCGTTCTGGAGATCCACCGGGGGTACCGGAGCACTGAAGAGGAACGGCGCCGCTTTCGCGACACGGGCGGAACGACCTGCGAGCGGCACCTTGCCGCCGTGGGCAGGCTGCTCACCGAGCGTCCCGCGCTGCGCGGCGCCCTGTCGGACGAGCCGGGCAGCACGGCCACGATCGACCTGTCGGCGTTGCGCGCCTATCTGAGCGGTGACCTGCCGGATCTCGACGCCGCGCTGCGGTCGGGTGAGCTGGGGGACCTCCGTCCGGAGGCCGCGTGTGCCGTCTCGGGCCTGCGGTACCTGGCGGCCGACAGGGGGCCCGTGTACTTCACAGCCGAGGTGTCCGGCGCCGAGGCCGAGACATACGCGCCCGGGCTGACGCTGCTGGAGCCGGGATTCATACGCGCGACCAGCAGGCCGCCTACGCGAACGGGGGCGACCCTGTTCTCGATCATGTCCCGTACGGCGCGCCGGGTCGGGCCGCTGACCGACGGGGACCCCGGCGGTGTGGTGTTCGCGGCCGGGACACGTTTCACCGTGCTCGCCGTCGACCCGGCGGGGGAGCGCGGGCGGGTGGTCCATCTCGACGAGCGAGTCCGCCCCGACGAGGGCCTGACCGCCATCGACCAGGAACTCCTGGAACGTCTTCGCGATGCCGTCGCCGCACACCCCGACGAGCCGGGTGCGAACGCGCCGAGGGTGGCGGGTATCGCCGTCGGCCTGGCCGGGCCCGGCCGCTGTTACTGCGCCGCCTGAAAGGAGGCTTCGCCATGCGTTCTGTGGCGTTCGCGGTCGTCGCCGCCCTCGTCCTGATCGTGGCGGCGCCCCCGGTGGCGGCCGCCCCCTCGCCTTCCGCGCGCCGGGTGAAATGTGCCAAGCCGGCCACCGAGCGGGTCCAGGAGACGCCCTGGGCACAGGAAGCGCTCGCCGCGAACCGGGCATGGAATCTCAGCCGCGGAGACGGGATCGTCGTGGCCGTCCTCGGAACCGGTGTGGACGGACGGGTACCGCAGCTGGCGGGAAACGTGCTCCCCGGGCGTGACGTGTCCACCCCGGGCGGGGGCCGTGCGGACCGTGACTGCGCCGGGACGGGCACCTTCGCCGCGGGCCTCGTCGCGGCCCGGCCGCTCACCGGCGTCGCGTTCGCGGGCGTCGCGCCCGGCGCCACCGTCCTGCCCGTCAAGGTCGTCAAGGACGGTGAGAAGGCGACCGCCGCCACGCTGGCGGCGGGGATCGAGGCCGCCCTCGCGGGCGGTGCGAAGGTCATCTCCGTGGCGGTGCCGCCGGTGGCGGGCGACGCTCGGCTGGCACGGGCGGTGGCGGGCGCGGTCGCACGGGACGTGCTGGTCGTCGCTCCCGTCCCGGACGGGAGCGGCACACCTGCGCTCGACCCGGACGCGCCGCCGGAGATCCACCCTGCCGCCTATCCGGGGGTGCTGACGGTCGCCGCCACCGGCCGGGACGGCCTCGCGGTGGACACCGGGCGGACCGCGGTGTCCACCGGCGGACGGGCCGGCCGGTCCGGGATCCGCGTCCAGCTCGCCGCGCCCGGTCAGGACCTGGTGAGCCTCGGCACGCGCGGCCCCGGGCAGCTGGCCGGCTCCGGCGCGGAGTTCGCGGCGGCCTACGTCGCCGGCACGGCCGCGCTCGTGCGCGGCTACCACGGCGGCCTCAGCGCGACCGCGGCCAGGCAACGGCTGTTCGCGACCGCGAGCCGTCCCAGCTCGGGCGGACCCGATCCGGCGGTGGGGTGGGGCGTGGTCAACCCGGGTGACGCGGTGAGCGCGGTCATCCCGGGAACGGCCGAGCGAGGCGGAACCCCTCCGGCGGTCGGCCTGCCGGGAGAGCGGCTGAAGGACGAACGCGCGGCTCGCCACGCCGTGCTGATGCTCATGCTGGTCTGCGGCGCGGTGCTCGTCGTCGGCGTGTCCGCCGCCGTCATCCGGGCCGGGCGCGGCCGCGGCTGGCGGGCCGGGGACGCCGGCGGCCGATCGTGAAGACGGTGAACCGCGGCGCCCGAGCCGCGTATTCCCGAGTGTTCCCCCTCAGATCCGCCACCCCCGGCGTGTCTGTCCCGTCTGCCGTCCGAGTGGGGTTGGGCTGATGTCGGTACTGGTCGTCGCGCCGGAACATCCGCACTGTTACGCGAGCGTCGCCGAGGCGGTCGCCATGGCGCCCGACGGCGGCGTCGTCCGGGTCTCGCCGGGCCGGTACCGGGAGACCGTCGTCGCGGGCCGCGGCGTGACGATCGTCGCGGACGGCGGGCTCGGCGCGGTCGAGCTGGAGGGGCCCGAGGGCGGCAGCGCGGTGGTGGTCGCGGCGGAACGTGTCGTGCTGGAGGGGCTCGTCCTGCGCGGCTCGGCCGAGAACCCGGCGGTGGACGTGCCGATCGGCTCCGGGACGCTGCGCGACTGCACGGTCATCGGCGAGTCCTGGACAGCGGTGCTGGTGCGCGGGCAGGCCGAGCTGCGCATGGCGGACTGCCGGGTGACCAACCCCGGCGGCGCGGGCGTCGTCGCGATCGACTCCGGCGGGGGCCTGCTGGAGCGCGTGCTGATCGAGGAGGTCGGCAGCTCCGCCGTCGTCCTCGGCGACCGCACCGACCTCACCGTGCGCGGATGCCGGATGCGCTCCGCGCGCGGCAACGGCGTCTGCGTGATGGGCAGTGCCCGGGGCCGCGTCGAGGAGTGCGACATCTCTGAGGCGGACCGGCCCGCGATCGCCCTCGAACAGCAGAGCGCCACCGTCATCACCCGGTGCTTCGTCCACGACACCGGCGACATCGGGGTGTACATCGCCAGCAGTGGCGCGCCCGTCCTGGAGGACTGCCGGCTGACCGCCACGGGCGGGCACGCGGTGGTGCTCGGCTCGGGTACCGACCCCACGCTGCGCGGGCTGCGGATCGAACGCCCCGGCGGGCACGGCGTGCACGTCACCGACCGGTCGCGCGGCACCTTCGAGGATCTGGAGGTGGCCGGCTCGGACGGCGCCGCGATCTGGGTGGACGGCGGTGCGGAGCCGTACTTCGGCGACGTCAGGGTCCGCGAGAGCGCGGACGTGGCGGTGGCGGTGCTGGACGACTCCGGTGGTGAGTTCGTCCGGCTCGCTGTGGACGACTGCGCCTCGTACGGCATCGGCATCAAGAGCGGCGCCAACCCGATGGTGCGGCGGAGCACCGTGCGCGGCTGCGGCGGTCACGGCGTGGTGGTCGTGGACGGTGGCCGGGGCCAGTTCGAGGACTGCGAGATCGGCGGGAACGAGGGCACCGGCATGGTCGTCGGCGTGCGGGCCCGTCCCCAGGTGAGCGGGACCAGCTTCACCCGGGGCGGCGGCCCGGCCGTCGAGGTCGCCGAGGGCGGCGCGGTCGAGCTGCGCGAGTGCGACCTGTCGGCCAAGGCGGGGCTGGTCGTGGCCGAAGGGGGCGAGGCCGCGCTGACCCGCTGCCGGGTGCACGACTGCGACGACGCGGGCCTGCGGTTCGGGCCGCGTTCGCGGGGAGCGGTCACCGAGACCGAGGTGTTCGACAACCACGCGGACGGCGTCGTGGTGGACGCGGCCGACGGGGTGACGATCACCGGTCTCACCGTCCGCGACAACGCCGGTTCCGGGTTGTGCCAGACCTCGCCCGAGGCGACGCTCAGCGTGGACCGGCTGACCAGCAGGGGCAACGGCCGTCCGGACGCCTACGGCACCGCGTCGGCCGGAGCCGAGCCCGTCGCGAGCGGCGCCCCGGCCGCCGAAGCCGCCGAGGCGGCCGGCACCGACACCGACCCCGAGACGCTGGCCGCGCTCCGCGCAGAGCTGGCCGGGCTCGTCGGCCTGGAGGGGGTCAAGCGCGAGGTCTCGACCCTCATCAGCCTGATCAATCTGGCCCGTCGGCGGGAGGAGATCGGCCTGCCTGTGCCGCCCATGAGCCGCCACTTGATCTTCGCGGGCGCGCCCGGCACCGGCAAGACCACTGTCGCCCGCCTGTACGGCCGGATCCTCAAGGCCCTGGGGATGTTGCGGAAGGGACATGTCGTGGAGGTCGCCCGGGCGGACCTGGTCGCCGCGGTCGTCGGCGGCACCGCGCTGAAGACCACCGAGGTGGTGCGGAGCGCGCTCGGCGGGGTGCTGTTCATCGACGAGGCCTACTCGTTGTCGGCCCAGGGCACAGGCGGCTCCGGCCCGGACTTCGGACGCGAGGCGATCGACACCCTCGTCAAGCTGATGGAGGACCATCGCGACGACCTGGTCGTGGTCGCCGCCGGATACTCGCACGACATGCGGCGGTTCCTGGAGAGCAACCCCGGCCTGGCGTCCCGGTTCAGCCGGACCGTCGAGTTCGAGAGCTACTCCGGCGCGGAACTGGTGACGATCGTCGAGGCGCTGTGCGACAAACACCGGTTCGAGCTGGACGAGGACGCGCGGCTGCTGCTGCTCGACCGGTTCGACGGCATGAACCGCGACGAGTCGTTCGGCAACGCGCGCGCCGCCCGCAAGTCGTTCGAGGAGATGGTGGACCGGCAGGCGCGGCGGCTGGCCGAGACCACCGACCTCAGCCCCGGCGACCTGACCCGGCTGCTGGCCGAGGACGTCGGCGATGCCGCCGGAACGGGCGTCTCGGCGGAGGCCCGCGCGCAGGGCGCGGACCTGGAGCCGCTGCTGGAACGGCTGGCGGGCATGGTCGGCCTCGCCCAGGTCAAGCAGGAGGTCACCGGCCTGGTGGACCTGCTGTCCACCGCGCGGCGCCGCCGGGCCGCGGGGCTGCCGGCCCCCTCGATGAGCAGGCACCTGGTCTTCTCCGGCCCGCCCGGCACCGGCAAGACGACGGTCGCGCGGCTGTACGGGCAGTTGCTCGCCGCGCTCGGCGTGCTGACCAGCGGGCACGTCATCGAGGTCGCCCGCGCCGACCTGGTGGGCCAGTACCGCGGGGAGACCGCGATCAAGACCACGGACGTGTTCGGCCGGGCACGCGGCGGGGTGTTGTTCATCGACGAGGCCTACACCCTCACCCCCAAGGGCGCCGACGAGGCCGACTTCGGCCGCGAGGCCGTGGACACGCTGGTGAAGCTCATGGAGGACCACCGCGACGAGACCGTCGTCATCGTCGCCGGATACACCGACCGGATGGCGCGCTTCCTGGACTCGAACCCGGGCCTGGGATCACGGTTCACCCACCGCATCGAGTTCCCCGACTACAGCGCCGAGGAGATGGTCACCATCACCCAGCAGCACGCGGTGGCCAGCGGCTACGAGCTCGCACCGCAGACCGTGCGGGCCCTGCTCGGGCACTACGTGCGGCTGCCGGTCGACGAGCCGCACGGCAACGGCCGCCATTGCCGCCAACTGCTGGAGAAAATGGTCGCCCGGCATGCCTCACGGACGAGCCGAATCGCCGATCCGTCTCCGGAGGATCTTCGGGTGCTCCTGGCCGAGGACGTGCCTGATTGATCGCCCGAAAATCGAACGAAACACGCGCGACTCGTCGTACACCGAAGTGCAGAGGCATTGGTCGACGGCCGTCAATTCGACGGCGCCGGGAGGATGCTCAGGATGTTGGGAATGAAGGAAATTCAATGGGCACGGCTCGGTCTGGTGCTCTTCTCTCTGGTGTTCTCCGGGGCCGCGGCCGTCACGACCGCCGCTCCGGCGACGGCGATCGCCGTGCCGGGCGTGGCCGAGGACGTGAAGTACTACGTGGTCGCCGAGCCGCGCGACGGGCAGGAGCCGGAGTTCCTGTTCGACATCGCCCGCCGCACGTTGCGCAACGGTGACCGGGCGAAGGAGATCTTCGAGCTGAACAAGGGCAGGCCGCAACCCGGCGGCGGACGGATGACCGATCCGGCCACCATCCGGCCCGGCTGGATCCTGCGGCTTCCCGCCGACGCCTTGGGCCCCGGCGTCCGGGTCGGGCCGCTGCCGCGCCCGGGGCAGCGCGCGCCCGCCGCACCGGCCGCACCCGCCGCGGGGGAGCCGCGGTCCGGCGGCTTGGGCGGATTCGGCGTGACCACGCCCGCGCTCGCCGCCGGGGGGCTCGTCGGGATCGTGTTCTTCGTCGGCGGCATCACCTTCCTGCGGGCGAAGAAACGTGCCACCGCCGAGCCTGAGAATGATTGGCGTCCGGAGGAGCAGGAATTCACCGGACTCGAATATGAAGCGCCGGAATATGAAGCTCCGGAATATGAAGCGCCGAAAACGGTGCACCCAGGAAACGCCGACGAGAGCTTCTGGGGCCCTGAAACCGAAGAGCCGGAGGAAAAGAAGCGACGCTTTCTCCGCCGCCGCCACAAGCGCGGGGACGATTTCGACGACGAAGAGGACGTCACCGGCTTCTGGCCGCCCGAGCTGGGGCAGGAGGAGGAGCCACCGATTCCTAAGCCCACCCCTGCGCCACCGGCGCCACCTGCGCCATCGGCACCCATGACACCTGCGGCACCCATGACACCTGTGGGGCCCGTGGCACCGCACGTTCCTGACATGCCGCCCGCGCCGCCAGGATTCGGCCCGTTCGCCGGGCCACCCGCCGCGAGCGCACCCACCGTGAGCCCACCCGTCGCCGGCCCACCTGCCGCGAGCCCGCCAAACCCGGTCGCGAGCCCGGTCGCCACGGGGCCGCGGACGCACGAGTACGAGGTGGGGTTCGGCGACGACCTGGTCATACTCGCCGTGGACGGGGACCAGTCCGCCACCGCATGGCGCCCGTTGCCGCACGATGTGCCCAACGGGCAGGTCGTGGTGTGCGTGGGCGCGGCACCCCGGGGCTGCCTGTTCCTCGACCTCGCGAACGCTCCGGGCACGATCGGCATCCGGGGACCCGTGGACGCCGCGTGCCGCCTGGCGGAGGCGCTGGTCTACCAGCTCTCCACCGATATCGTGCACGCCTCGGTCGCCCTGGTCGGCAACGTTCTCCCAGACGTGGTCGAGGGCCCGCGGGTGCGCCGGGTACCGGGGCTGAGCGCGCTGGCGGTCGGCAACGACGAGACCGATCTGGTGGTGGCCGTCCTGCCGGAGGGGCGGCACGCTGACGAGCTCGTCCCGTCGGGCGGTCCGCGCATCATCACGCTTCGCCTCGGTGGCACCGGCGACGGATGGCGACTGACCATCGTTCCCGGCCGCGGCTCCCGTGCCTGGTCCACCCCGGATCTCGAAGGGGCGCACGCGTGACGTCCCCACACCCACCGCAGGTCATCGACCTGCGGGCCGACGAGTCCGACGAGTCCGCCGAGAACCTCCCGCGGACCGCCGTCTTCGTGGACCCGCGCGGCCGCCGCGCCGTCGCGGTGCGGGTGCTGGCCTCCCTGACCATGCTCGCGGCGGCCGGAGCGCTGGCGGCGCTCGCCGCCGGGGCCGCTCCGGACACGGCGGTGGACACCCTGGTGTTCAGCGCGCCGGGCCGGTGAGCGCCCACCGGCGCGGTGCGGGGGCGGTGTCCTGGGTCGCGCTCGGGCTGGTGACCCTGCTGCTGGTCGCCGTCCTCGGAGTACGGGAGCTGACGCTCAGCCGGGTGACCGACGTTCCCCCGCCCGCCGTTACCGAGGTGGGCGCCTCCGCCCGGCGCCTCGGCCCGCTGCTGGACGCCACGCGGGTCCCGCCGCGCGCGATCCCGGCCAGACCGGGCACCGTCGCGCTCACCTTCGACGGCGGGCCTGATCCCGCCTGGACGCCGAAGCTCCTGGACGTGTTGCGAGCCAAGGGGGTGCCTGCCACGTTCTTCACGGTCGGGGCACGTGCCGTCCGGCACACCGACCTGCTGCGGCGCATGACCGCCGAGGGGCACGAGATCGGCATCGGCTCGTTCACCGGCGGTGAGCTGGGCACGGTGCCCGCATGGCGCGCCACCGCCGAACTGGCCGCCGCGCACCGCGTGGTGCGGGCCGCGACCGGTCGCACGGTGCCGCTGGTGCGCCCGCCCGGGACGAGCACGACCGCCGCGCTGAGCGCGGCCGACCTCGAAGCGATCCGCCGCGCAGGCCGGTCGGGCCACCATGTCGTGCTCGCCGACCGCGACGCCGACGCCGCGCCGGGCGTCACCGCCGCGCAGATCGTGCGGAACCTCACCACCGGTGCCGCCGCGACGACGTCCGGTGCGGGGCTGGTGGTGAAGCTGCGTGACGGGGGACGGGACCGTTCCCAGACGCTCGCCGCGCTGCCCGCTCTCATCGACGCGCTGAGCACGGCCGGATTCCGGTTCGCCACGGTGTCCGCCGCCACCGGGCAGCCGGTCGCGGCCGCGCCGGTGGGCTGGGACGCGGGGCGGGCCGGCGGCCTCGCGCTGATCGTGGCCGCCAGGGTCGCGGACTTGCTGGTGGCCGTGGTCGCCGTCCTCTATCCCGTCCTGCTCGGCGTCACGTTGCTGCGCGTCATCGCGTTGCTGGTGACGGCCGTCCGCCACAAGCGCGTACGGCGAGGCTGGGGCCCGGAGGTGCGCGATCCCGTGACGGTGGTGGTACCCGCCTACAACGAAGAGGTCGGCATCGCCTCGACGATCAGGTCGCTGCGTGCCTCCGACCATCCGGAGGTGGAGATCCTCGTCCTGGACGACGGTTCGACCGATCGAACCGCCGAGGTGGTCGAGGAGCTGATCGCCGAGGGCGGGCCGCACCGGGTGCGGTTGATGCGGCAGCGCAACGCCGGGAAGCCCGCCGCGATCAACGCCGGGCTCAGGGCCGCGTCACACGACCTGATCGTGCTGGTCGACGGGGACACGGTGGTGGAGGCGAGCACCGTCCGCGAGCTGGTGCAGCCGTTCTCCGACCCGGCCATCGGCGGGGTCGCGGGGAACGCCAAGGTCGCCAACCGGGGCGGGCTGCTCGGGCGCTGCCAGCACATCGAGTACGTCACCGGGTGCAGCCTGGACCGCCGCATGTACGACCTGCTGAGCTGCGTGCCGACCGTGCCCGGCGCGGTGGGCGCGTACCGCCGCAAGGCGATCGAGGACGCGGGCGGCGTGCCCGCCGACACCCTCGCCGAGGACACCGACCTCACCATCGTCGTGGGGCGGGTCGGATGGCGGCTGGTGTACGCCGAGCGGGCGCGGGCCTGGACTGAGGTGCCGAGCGGGCTGCGGCAGTTCTGGCTGCAGCGCCTACGGTGGAGCTACGGAACGCTGCAGGCCCTCTGGAAACATCGCGCCGTCTTCGGCCGCCGGGGCCGGTTCACCCTGTTCGGCACGGTCGGGATGCCGTACCTGCTGCTCACCCATCTGGTGGTCCCGCTGCTGTCACCGCTGGCCGACGTACTGGTGCTGTTCGAACTGCTGCACCTGCGGCCCTGGCGTGCACTGGTGTTGTTCGCGGTGTTCCTCGCCCTGCAACTGGTCACCTCGCTGGTGGCGTTCCGGCTGGACGGGGAGCGGCTGCGGGTGCTCTGGATGGTTCCGGTCCAGCAGCTGGTCTACCGGCAGGTGATGTTCCTGGTGACGTTGCACTCGCTGCTGTACGTGGCGCTGGGTGTCCCGTTGCGATGGCACAAGCTGCACCGCGTCGGGATCTCCGACCCGCGTTCGCCCTCCACCGCGTCACCCTCCACCGTGTCACCCTCCGCCGCGTCACCCCCATGACGGCGCGCAAGGGATCGTCCGTCCGGTGGCGATCCCTTGCGTGTTCGGCGCCTGCTCTTGCCGCTGCCGGGGCCCGTTCTGGACGATGCAGGCGGTGCCGCGGAGAGGGGAATCATGACCGAGGCGTTGCCGCAAGTGATCCACTTGTCCGGGCCGTTGCACGTGCCTCTCGCCCACGTCACGCGGGGACCCCTCGTCGAGTCGGTGCACCATGGGTCCGTCGTCGTCCTGGACGCCGACGGACGGCTGGAATTTGTGGCCGGCGACCCGGATGCGCCGTTCTACCCGCGGTCGGCGCTCAAGCCGCTCCAGGCCGTGGGCATGCTCCGCGCCGGGCTCGACTTGCACGGCGGGCTTCTGGCGTTGAGCGCGGCGAGCCACTCGGCCGAGAAGCGCCACCTCGACGGCGTCCTGAGCATCCTCGGCGGGGCCGGGCTGAGCCTGGCCGATCTCCGCAACCCGGCCGACTTCCCGGTCGACCCGGTGGAACGTGCCCACTGGATCGCGGGCAGGCGGAAACCGGCCCCGGTCGCCCATAACTGTTCCGGCAAGCACGCCGCGATGTTGCGGACGGCGCGCAACCGCGACTGGCCCACCTCCGGCTACCTGGCGGCGGGGCATCCGGTGCAGAGCAGGATCGAGGCCGCCATCACCGACCTCACCGGGACACGGCCGGCCCATGTCACGGTGGACGGCTGCGGTGCGCCCCTGTTCGCGGTCTCACTGGTCGCGCTGACCCGGGCGATGGCGCGCATCGCGACCGCCAGGCCCGGGACGCATGAGGCGCGGCTCGCCGAGGCGATGCGCGCGTACCCGGACATGCTCGCGGGCACCCGGCGGGACGTGGCCGACCTGGTCCGCGCGGTGCCCGGGCTCATTGTCAAGGACGGCTTCGAGGCCGTCCAGGTCGCCGCGCTGCCGGACGGCCGGGCCGTCGGCGTGAAGATCGCCGACGGGTCGGACCGGGCCCGCATGCCCGTCACGGCGGCGGCGCTGGCCATCGCCGGAGTCGACACCGCGACGCTCGCGCCCTTCCTCTCCGCGCCGGTACTCGGCGGCGGCATGGTCGTCGGCGGAGTACGGCTCGCCGGGGCCATGGTGAACCGCGCCGCGACGGTCGGGCTCCTCCTCTAACGCGCCCTTCCTCGGCCGTCCGCGGCCGTCCCGGCTGCTCATGAACCGCCCCCTCGTTGATCGCGTAACCCCTGCCGACCACGACGACAGGAGGAGCGATGCCGACGGAGCCCATGGAGATCCCGGAGCAGGAGCCGGCCTCCGGCACCCAGGAGGAGACGCTGGCCGTCTCCCGCCGCGAGCTGTGCCACGAACTCCTGCTCCGCTTGGCGGCGACCGCGCCGGGTCCCCTGCTGGTGCAGGCCAGGGACTGGCTGGCCAAGGGCCGCGAACGCGAGATGGCGCGGGCGGTCGCGTTCGCCGCCGTGCACCAGCGCATCGCGCTGACCTACGACGACGTCGCGCTGCTCGCCGAACTGCTGGAGGAGGCCGGGGTGAACCCGGTGATCCTGGCGCAGGCCGAGCGCAGCGAGTACGAGACGTTCCCCCCGTACCTGTTCGAGGCCCGCCGTGGCGAACGTTTCCCACGCGACGAGGACGAGCCCGAGGTCCAGGACGAAATGGAGGCGGACGCCGCCGCCATCGCCTGGGCGGAGCGCACCGAGGGCGTGACGGGCATGTGGCGGGCGTGGCGGATCCCGGCGGACGGCGCGCCGTGGCCGCCGAGCCGCAGGGTGTACGTCGCCGAGATGTCCGCCGATCCCGCGCACGACCTGCCCGCCGCCGCGTCCGCTCTGCAGAACTCGCTGCTGGGCGCCGGGGAGACCGAGCCGTCCGCCGAGGTCTACAGGCTCGGCCGGGACGTACCGCTCTACCAGCGGCTCGCGCGCGGCCACGGCGAGCTGATCCACACGGCCGACGACGCGGCGGTACGGGTCGCGGCCACTTTCGACGACGTCGATTCCACCACCGGGCCGCGTTACCGGGACGACCACCCGCGCGTTGAGGACATCGACGAGCGTGCCCGGCTGGTCGCCTACCTGCGCACGGCCGAGCCACTGATGATCACCACCGCGCGGCTGGACGACGTGGTGGACCGGTCGCGCAAGGCGGCGGTCCCGATGAGCTTCCGCACCGACGGCCACTGGGTGTGGACCGAGGCCCTCGCCTACTACCTGGCCGAGTACGGCTTGGCCCCCGAGGACGACCTGGTCGCGCACATCCGCGCCCACGACTACGTCCCGCCCACACCGGACGGTCCTCGCATGCACCGTGCGCTGAAGGAGCTCACCGAGCCCTCCGAGCCCGGCACGTCCATCTGGACGTTCGACATGCTCGAAGAGGGGCCGGGCGAGCCGGACGAGTCGGCGGGGGCGGACGAGCCCGCGGCACCGGGGATCATCGACCTCGACCTGGAGGGCGCCATCGAGGTGGAGAACGCCGAGCGCTGATGGCCATCAACCTCGACAAGAGCACCGCGGATTTCTTCGGCGTCGTCGGCGGCAGCGAGTTCCCCCTCGGGAACGAGGACCGGATCTACCTCCTCAACCAGATCCACAAGCTGATCGCGAGCGACATCGACCAGAACATCTCCGGGCTGGCCGCCGCCCTGGCCCACCTGGACACGGCGTTCAGCGGCGACGGCGCCGCGGACGCCCGCACGGCGCTCCAGTCGATGTTGGAGGACATGCGCCGGGTCGGGAAGCTGAACGACGATCTCGGAGCCCAGGTGCAGGGCTGGGCTCTGCAGATGGAGTACATGAAGCTGAGCACGGTCCTGATGTTCGCTCAGGCCTGGCTCACCATCGGCTACCTGTTCCTCACCGCGAAGCTGACCGGCGGGTTCAGCCTGTCGCTGATCCCGAACGTCATCTCGATCGCCAAGACCGCGGCCGGGCGGTTCATGCAGGAGCTGATCCTCTCCGTCGTCACCAACCTGATCACCGGTGCGCTGGTGGACGCAGCCGTGCAGGGCGCGCAGAAGGCGGCTGGCAACCGGCAGCAGTGGGACGCGGAGATGTCCCGGGTCAACGCGATCGGCGCCGCGTGGGGCGGGTTGCTCGGCCCGATCGTGGGGGCAGGGATGAACACGCTCGTCGCCAAGACCGCCGACAACGTCTTCGGCAAGATTATCGGGGAGGGGATCTCGGGCGGCATCGAGGGCTTCACCACCGAGATCGTCACCCCGCTCAGCATGGGCGAGAAGATCCAGCTCACCCCGTTCGGCACCGCCGGAGGGGCCGCGATGGGCGCGTTCGGCGCGGGAGCCTCGCACCTGGGCGCGCCCAAGCCGCTGAACCTGGCCGACTTCGACCCGCCCGCCATCACGGGCCCCATCGGCGACGCGTTCGATCCCCCGGCCACGCAGCCGGACGCCGCCGGAGGGTCTCCGCCTTCCGGCGGCGACGCCCCGCCGTCCCCGACCGCCCCGGCGCCCGCCCTGAACTCCACCCAAACGACGCCCACCCCCACGCCTACTCCAACACCCGACACCACACTCGCCCCGGCTCCCGCACCCACCGTGACCACGCCCATCGTGACCACGCCCACCGTGACCACGCCCATCGTGACCACGAGCCCGCTGACCGGTGGGACAGGCGGGACCGTCCATCCGCAGACGGTCTTCGACAGCACCGTCGGCCAGACCGTCCAGCGATTCGACGAGCTGGCCCGGGCCAAGCAGCTGGCCCTGGAGAGCGCGGGCCGCCCGCCGATCAGCGACACGGTGCTGGACCACCTGCGCGACCAGGTGCGGACCGAGACGATCACCCGCGTCAACGAGACCCGCGACGCGGTCGCCACCGGCCAGTTCTTCAAGAAGAGCCAGGTCTACAACGTTCTCGACAACGTCGTCACGGGCATCGCCGACACCCTGCCCACGCGCCTCGACCAGGAGGCGACGGCGGCGGGGCGGCTGTCGGAGGCACAGCACCTGCTGGACGGCCTGGTGGAGCAGTGGCAGCAGGACCAGCCGGGCGTGCAGAACGATCTGGGCAAGGTCCGCGACACGTTCGGCAACGGCCTGTACGACGCGGCGCACAGCACCGACTGGGAGACCGGGCTGCGCGACCGGCTGGAGCACTCCGCCGACGACCTCGGCCTGCGCAACGGCGGCGGGGACCCGTTCACCCCCGATGGGCCGCCGCTGACCTCGCAGGAGATCCAGCGCGGCCTCGGCCTGGAGGAGCGGTTCAACACGATCTTCGACGGGGCGTGGACGCCGGACGGGGTCCCGTTGTCGGCCGATGCCATGGCCGCGATCCGGGACCGGTTCGACACGATGGTCCTCACCGAGTTCGAACGGCGGGTGGGCGGGCTGGCCGACGGCCGGTTCTCCGACATGGCGCTGCGGACGATGGCCCCCGGCTTCCGGTCGGCCGCTGACGGCCTGGCGTCCAAGCTCCAGGCGATGCTCGACTACCACGCCACACTGGAGTTCCAGCAGCGTTCCGGGGAAGCGGCGCTGGACCGGGCGATCGACCGGCGGCTCGGCCGCCACCCCGGCGCACCGGTGCCGGACCCGGTCGTGCAGGCGCTCCGGCACCGCATGCGCGTCGAGATCGCCGGGGTCGTCGACCACACCTATGGCGTCCTGCGGGACGGGAGCCCGACCTGGAACGCCCCCCGCGACACCACCCTGACGGCGATGCGGAAGACCCTGGAACGCATCGAACGTGCCCAGGGCGGCCGCCTGTCCCGGGAGCTGACGACGTTCGGCAAGCCCGGACCGGAAACGGTCCCGCCACCCGCGCCCCAGCCCTTGACCCCGGAACACCGGACCTCCCCGCCACCGGTCCCGCCGCCCGACCTGGACGTTCACCTCGACCGCTTCACCTCCAAGCTGCCGGACCTGCTGGCCGAGTTCGACACCACCCGCCAGCTGAACGGCGGCCCGCCGCTGTCCCCGGAGATCGGCGCACTGATCGGCGATGGGCTGCGCACCGAGCTTCAGAACGTCCACACGACCACGCCCGGCCAGTCGCTCACCGACGCCACCACCGCCCTGGACCGGACCCTGGAACGGTCGCTCGCCTACCGTGTCGATCGAGCGGAACGCCTCGCCGACGCCGGCGCCAAGTTCGACGCCCTGATCCAGCAGTGGCGCGACAAGGCCGGTCCGGGCCCGCTCCCCGACGTCGACCTCGATGCCGTCCGCGACACGTTCAACCAGAACCTGGAGCGGCTTCACCGCGACACGTTCTCCGGCCTGCGCCGCGGCCCGCTCTCCCCGGAGACCCGGCACGCCGCCGACGTCGTCTGGTCGGACGGTCTCACCCGCGGCCTGGAGTCGGCCGCGGGCATGCTCACAGGTACCGGCGAGCCGGTCATCGCGACGGGCGCCCCCGCGGCACCCGGCGACCTCCAGCAGGCCCGCGACCAGCTCCGCACACAGCGGATCTATGACCGGCTCACGGAACAGTACGAACGGCGCTTCCGCATCGAGGAGGCCATCGCCGACCGGCTGAAGACCGCCGAAGGCCACCCGAAGGAGATCGTCGACCGGTTCGAGCGGCGGCTCCGCGACGCGCTCGGCCCCCTCGACCGGACACGCGGGTCGGACGCCGCGTTCGAACTCCGTCTTGACCAGACCCTCAAGGACGTCGAACTCGACACGACCCCGATCGCCGCGCAGGAGACGCCTGAGACCGCCGAGACACCGAACACCGCCGAGACACCGGACACCGACGAGCCCAAGGCTGACCCGGACCCCGCCCTGTTCGACCAGGCGCTCGACGCCTACCGGGACGCCCCCGGCAACCTTCCCATCTCGGCCGACGGCGTCCGGAACGTCCGAGACGCCTACCTCGCCGACGGCGACGCCGGCACGCTGCCCCAGCGGCTGGCGCACGAGGCCCGATGGGAGGCCGAGGCCGCCCGCCGCACGCCCGAGATCGAGGACGCGCTGATCGGCGTCCCCGACGAGTACGCGAGTCTCGCCCGGTCCCGCTTCATGAGCGACCTGCGCGCCGCGTTCGAGCAGGACCGCCCGCTGAACGACCTGTTCACCGGCCTGCACGAGCGGTTCGTCCGCGAGGCGGGCCTCCAGGCGTCGCTGCGCGGCGCGGCGCTGACCTTCGACGGCATCGAACGCGGCAGCACCCTCTCCGACGACACCCGCTCCCGCCTGGCGCAGGACTTCCGCCGCGACTGGGCCCACCTCTACGCCCTCAACCGCGGCCTGGAGGACCTGAACGTCACGTCCTGGCTGACCCAGGAGCAGGCCGGGCCGAACCTGTTCGAGGCCACCCGCGCCCAGGCGAAGCTGCGCCACGACGGATGGGAGCTGGAGCAGGAACGGCTCACCGTCCGCTACGGCAACCGCATCACCGCCGCCGAGCGGCTCGCCGCCGAGGTCCGGACGGTCCTGGACGTGTTCGAGGCGAAGCTGGCCACCTGGCAGGGCGAGCACCCGGCGCCGCTGGGCGAGACCGGTATCGCGAAGATCCGCGCCGAGCTGACCGCCGATACCAGGAAGGCGTTCACCGAGCTCAACCTCGACCGGGGCGAGCTGACCGGCCCCGCCCTGGTCGAGGCGTGGAGCACGTTCGACGCCGCGCAGGAGAACCTGCTGTCGGGGCTCGATGCCCGGCTCGACCTGCGCGCCGCCCTCGATGCCGCCTCGGCCAAGCTGAACGAGGACGTCAGCGCCGCGCTCAACGACGTGGAGGACGACGTCGCGGGCAAGGTCCGGGACCGCGTGAACACCGAGATCGGGAACGCCGCCACGCCCGGCCAGATCGAGCGGATCTCCCCGGAGACCATCCTCACCGAGGAACAGGCCCTGAAGGCGCGCCTCAACGAGGCGTTCACCCAGTACGAGGCGACGGTGACGGCGTGGGAGGAGGCTCATCCGGATGCGATGGTCACCGCCGAACAGCGCGAGGCCCTGCGCGGCACGTTCGAGGAGACGGTCCGCGGCCTGCCCGAGGGGGCGTCCTTCGACGGCGCGCTGGACACAGTTCGCGACGAACTCACGGTCAACGCCCACCTCAACACGTCGGTCGCGGACCTGTCGCTCGCCTTCGGCAAGGCGTACGAGACCTATGTCAGCGACCCCGGCAACCCGCCGCTGACCAAAAACGGCCTCCAGCAGCTCCAGCTCCGTTTCACCGAGACCGTCCGCGAACTGCATGACCGCGCGTTCCACCAGGAGCGCGGCGGCCGCTCCATCGAGTCGGTCATCCAGCGGGACTGGACCCCCACGGCCGAGCGGCTGACCGAGGCGCTGCCCCACCTGCTGGACAACGAGGTCCGCTGGCAGCGCGAGCTCGAATGCCTCACCCCGGCCATCGTCCAGGCGAGGGACCGGGCGCTCGCCCAGGGCCTGTCACCCGAGGGTGCCGACCGCGTCCGGCAACGCCTCGAACGTGACCTGCGGCATGCCTACGACAGGGCCTGGTCGTTCCTGTGGACCGACCCGCCAGGCCGGTTCGCCGCCTCGGCTCCGGTCGCGGAACGTGCCTGGGACGCGCGGTTCACCCGGCTGGCCGACGACATCGCGAACCGGTTCGCCGAGGAGACGGGGCTGGAGAAGGCGCTGCACGACGGCGCGCTGACGTACGACCCGCTCGACCAGGCCGCCGGGGAGGCGGGCCTGACCGACGAGGTCCGCGACGACCTCGCCCGGGAGTTCCGCACCGACTGGATGACCTCGTTCCACGCCGTGAACGGCCGGGACACGGGCTTGGACCTGGCGGGCTGGCTGACCGCCGAGGGCAAGGACAACGACGTCTTCGGCACGACCCTCTCCTGGACGCGGGTCATCGGCCAGGCCGCGATCCTGGGGGCCGACGGGTCCGGCATGTCCCGGGGCTCCGGCTGGGCGCAGGGCCTGGCGGAGTACCGGGTCGTGTCGCGGCTGGAACTCCCCACTGTGGAGGGCTCCACCATGACGGTCGAGCTGGGCGTGCACCCGGAGAGCGGCGAGGTCGTCATCGGCGCGCTGCTCGGCGGCGCGGAGGCGCAGGACGCCGCGCCTGCCTTCATCACGCTGCCCGGCGTCGACGGCCTCGCGCTGCTGAAGAACGGCCCGGAGCCGGGAACGCTGCACGGCCCGGCGGGCATGGCGATCGCTACCAGGCTCCGCGACACGCTGGGCATCACCCCGCCGCCGGCGTGGTCGCCCAGCGCGACGTTCGCCGCGCACGACGCCAACACGGGCGCGGCGAAGCTGGACCCCGACACCGTCGTCGCCGCCGCCAAGGTCGAGTCCGAGCAGATCCCGTCGCGGGTGCAGACCACCCCCCAGCAGCCGAACACCCCTCAGCAGCCGAACACGGTCGTAGAGTTCGGGCCGCGCGGCATGACCCACCCCAGGCACGCCGTGCGCGGCGGCGACGGCGCGGAGATCCGGTCGTCCGGCCCGCGTTTCTCGCCGTTCCAGTCGCCGAACGGCCTGGTGGCGCTGCGCTCCGACCGGTTCCTCGTGCCGTCCGGCGACGGACGGCACGACACCGGGATGCGGCAGGTCCTCACGGGGCTGCCCAAGCTGCCGGGCTGGACCTATGTCGGCGCGGAGGGCGTGCCCGGCGGGATCGTCCGGGACGGCCGCCGGCTCTCCACCGCCGAGGCGGTCCGCGCCCTCAAAGGGCTCGGGGACAGGACGTTCCTGGTCATCTGTTACTCGGCCGCCCCCGACAGCGCCGGGAACGTGCTGGCCGAGGCCCTCGCCAAGGCGACGAAGGGACAGGTCGTCGCGGTACCGGTGACCGTGTCGGGGACGCCCGGCGGCTCGGAGCTGACGCCCGGCCGCACGTCGCTGAAGACCGCGTCGGGACAGCGCGTCGAGCTGCCGGACTCCGCCGCCCCGTTCCTGCTGTTCGACGAGAACGGCCTGTCACGCGACCTGGGCCGCAACATCCAGGAGGTCGCCGGCGCGCTCGGCACGGTGCGCGTGCCGCGTCCGGGCGTGGAGTCCCCGAGCACCGGGAACGAGGTCGGTTTCGGTGACCGTCCCGAGGACGCCCCGCAGAACAACGACGGCAACGCCCCGCAGAACACAGGCGCCAACGTCCCGCAGAACACGGGCGCCAACGCCATGGTCCAGTCGCCGTCGACGCGGGGCAAGGCGTTGTTCCCGAACATCACCTGGGCGTCGGACAAGCAGTTCGCCTCCGTCGTGCGGTTGCTGGACACCCTGAACGTGGGGCGGACGACCGAGCGGCACCTGCGGCCGCTGGCCGAGCAGATCGGCGTGGAGAACCAGCGCGGCCTGATCCGCAAGGGGGCCGTGGGGCTGACGCTCACGACCGGTGCGCGCAAACACCTGTTCGAGGTGCTGTCCCTGGCACAGCGCCTGTACGGCCGGAACGCCACACTCGCGCAGATCACCTCCGTCCGGCAGACGATGGACGCGGTCCGCCGCTGGGAGCACCGCACCCGAAGCGGCCGGGTCGTCCGGAGTGAGCTGCGCGAGGTCATCGCGGGCTGGCGGCGGCTGCGCACCGGCCGCGACTGGATCACCAGCGACGACTCTTTGCGCACCCTGGTGCAGCTGCCCATGGGCGGGGTCAAGCGTCCGGGCACCCCGGTCACGTACGAGGCGCTGCGCGAGGCGTGGCTGAATAACGAGGCCGACCTGATCCGGGAGGGGGAGGAACCTGACACCACTGCCGAGCGGGTCGCGTTCCGCCGGGAGAACGGCACCACCCTCAACCAGACGCTCGTCAGGGCCGAGTCGCTGTTCGGCACGGGACGCATGCTGGCCTTCACCTTCAACGACCGTCTGGCGCTGCGTGACATCGACGGGGTCGCCGCCACCGGTGTCCTCCCGGCGACCAAGAGCGAGGTGAACGACCTCGCGGGCCGGATCGGCCTGCCGTTCTCGGTGAGCGGCTCGCAGGCGCGACGGCTCGCGCTGCTCGATTTCGTGCTCGAACTGCGCGAGCTGATGGGCATGACCGCCGACGCGACCCGCCGGCTCACCTTCGATGAACTGGCCTCCGGATTGAAGCTCGCCCGGGTCATGGGCAACGGGCCGATCGGGAGGCTCAACCCCGACGCGGTACGGCAATTGCTCGGCCGGGTGCGCGACCAGGCCGACCCGGTGCTCGACCTGGACGGCGTGCGGGAGCTCATGGACTGGTCGAACCGCGCGTTCGAGGCCACCCGGCACGTCACGGGGCAGATGCTGATCAACATGGCCGCCGCAGAACGTGCCCGGATCAAGCGGATCGCCGACACCCGTAAGCGGGTCGACGAGCACATCGACCAGTGGAACAAGGCCGTCGAGGTGCTCGAGAGCCGGATCGAGCTGGTCGAGAAGGCGACCAAGGCCAAGATCACGCCCACCCTGCTGAAACAGGCCACCAGCGACACCCGGGATCTCACCGAGCTCGCCAAGCGGACCAACGGGCTCATCAACGGCCTGCCGAAGATAGGCGACGACCGTGTCCTCACCTTCGCTGACGAGCTGGCCGAGTCGGTCGGCGCGGTCGGCAGGGCGATGGAACCCAACAAGATCCTGCTCGACGTGGTCCGCTCGGAGCTCGAGCTGCGCGAACGCGTGCACGCCCTCAAACGGTCGCGCGACCGCCGCCTGCTGAACGCCCAGCTCCGCACCGTGATGGGACAGATCGCGCACTGGCGGGAGACCCCGTCGCGGAACCCCGACGAGCTGCGGACGATCCTGGACCGGCTCGACCGGAACGTGCGCGACGCCATCGCCGAGGCGGAGAACCAGCAGCGGGTCCGCGAGACGATCCGGGAGGAACGTAAGGCCGCCGCCAAGACGGGCACGGTCACGGAGCCGGCCACCTCCGGAATCGGGACGGCCGAGAACATCTCCCTTTACGTGGGCCACCAGCCCAGCCGGGACCTGATCCTCGGGTCCCGGATCGCGATCGAACAGGGCGACTGGCAGGCGCAGCTCGAGCACTTCACCCGGCTGTTCGAGCGGGCGCTGCTGGACGTCGCCTACACCGGCTGGCATCCCCGCGTCCGCCGCGCCGCGCGGGAACGGCTGCTGGAGTTCTACCGGCCGCTGCGCACCCGCCTGACCGGGCTCCGCGACAACGGCACCCCGTACTCGGCGGACCTGTACGACGAGCTGGTGGAGCTGCGCGGCAACCTGATCCTCAAGGCCGACCAGATCCGCAAACTGCGCCGGCTCAACCAGGACATGCTGCCCTGGGAGCCCGGCTTGCGGGAGGCCAAGACACAGGTCACCGTGCCGGTGCACCTGAGCGGCGGGCTCGGCCCCGATCTCGTGCGGGAGGTCCGTCCCGACCTGGTGAAGGCGTTCACCGACCAGGCGCTGCGCACCCTGCCCGCGCTCGTGCGCCGCCTCTACGGCGACCAGCTCCGCCAGACGATCACCGCGGACTGGGTGCGGGACCATTGGATGGACCTGGCGGGCGGGCAGGTCACGTTGCGGCTCGGGCCGGTCGAGGTCACGCTGTGGGCGATCATGCGGAACGGCACGCAGGCGGGCGGCGCGATCAACGAACGGGCCAAGCACACCCTGTCGGTCAGCCAGGGGTCGCGTTCCGCGCGTACCTCCGCCAAACAGATCCAGGTGCCGCTCTCCATCGCGTACACGCTCGACGCGCCGGAGGGCAAGAGTCTCGGGGCGCTGGAACTCTCCGGGCACGACGCGTGGCTCGGCCTGGTCACCCTCGACCCCCACGACCGGGAGAGCAAGCGGCAGACCGGCTTCGGCATGGAGCTGGAGCACTCGGTCAAGGGCAGCTCCTACTGGCAGCACCTCCTGGACGTCGATGTCGAGGTGTTCGCAGAGGCCCGGATCGTGATGGGCAGGTTCGTCGGGGAGGCCCGCCCCACCACGTCGACGCCACCGCCGTCCTCGGTGGTGATCACGGTGACGGAGGACGACACCGGAACCGGCGAGCCGGAGACCACCGTCGGACCGGGCGGTGGCCTGGTCGTCACCGGCGGGGTCCAGATCGGGGTGGCGCGGGAACTGGCCCCGCCCGTCCCGACCGGCCCGGACCTCAACCTGGAGGACAGCCATGCCGTCTATCCCAAGCCCCAGCGGGACGACAAGGGCAACTGGCACATCCCGCTCGTCCATGGCACCCGGTACGAGGCCGGGCAGGTGGTGCCGGTGCCGCGCACCACCTGGCTGCATTCCTTCAACGGCGGACGCAAGCTGCTCCAGGGCGTGCTGGAGGCGCTCAAGGCCAGACCCGGATCGGAGCTGGCGGCCATCGTCCGGCGCGAACTCAGCGTGCAGAAGATCGCGGGCGCGTTCCCGCTCGCCCGGACCAAGAGCGGCTGGGAGGTGGTGCTCGGCGCGCCGGACGGCGGGCCGAACAGCATCAAGATCTTTCTGGAGTTCTCCACCCCCCGGCTCATCTCGCGCGGCGACGACCTCTCGTTCGGCGACTTCGACCAGACCTCGACCGTCTACCTCGACACCCCGGTCACCGAGTCACGGATGTTCAGCCTCACGCCCGCGCCGATCTTCGGCGGGCTGCAGACCGGGCTCGGCGACCAGTTCCAGCTGCTGATGTACGTCGCGCCGTCGATCGAACGCAGCGCCGACCGCACCTCGGCCGGGTTCTCCGGGTCGGCCTCGTTCCTCACGGGCGTCCGTACCAACGGCGACCTGACGGCGCTGGTGCACTTCGCGGCCCGCGCTCGGGTCGAGGTGCCGAGAGCCGACAAGCCCGTCTACATCGACCTCGACAACAAGAACGAGGAGCGCGACGGCCTGGGCGGGATCGTCCTGCGAACCTACGACGACGACCTCGGCCTCTGGTTCCGCGACGACGAACTCCCCGAGCTGCCCGAGGGGCGTGCGCCCGACCCGGCGAAGATGCAGGAACAGCTCTTCCCGTCCGAGCAGATGCAGACGCAGTGGCCGGGCTGGGTCAGCTTCCAGGAACTGGACGAGACCGTCGCGCCGCTGCTGCACACCGAGACCGTGAAGCAGCTGACCCGGCAGTTTCCCGGTGTGCTGCCAGCCGAGTACCGGGCTCGGGGCGGGATCTACCGGCAGCAGAACCCGATGACCCTGGCGAACGTGCGGAAGCTGGAGCGCGCGTTCCACCACGAGAACCTGATCACCTCGCTGCCCCGGATGCGCGCGGAGGGCCTGACGATCCCGCTGCAGTGGAAGGACCACTTCGGCCGGGACCGGCAGGTCTACGTGCACCTGCACGCCCAGCCGATCGGTGAGGGCACCTTCGACCGGCGGCTCCCGATGTCGGAGCAGGATCTCGGCGTCACTTACACCCACGACCTGACCGGCGAGTCGTCCCAGACCTGGACGAGCTGGTGGGGCTGGCAGTTCACCTACGGCCTGGGCTGGTTGAATACGGGGGCGCTCGAGAAGCTCACCCTGCGGCCGATCCTCCAGGCCCGGCTGGGGAAGGGCGACACGATCACCACCGGCTCATCGGTGTGGTCCGGCATGGCCGCCGCGCTCGACGACCTGGCGCAGTTCGGCCAGGACGTCATGATCGACGTCAGCTTCAGCGTGGACGAGGCCGCCGACGTGGACCTGTCCACCCTGCCCGGCGCGTTCCCCAAGGAGCACGCCCAGAAGCCCGAGGACCTCCAGGGAGAGGAGCAGCAGCAGGGAGAGGAGCAGGAGGAGGTCCAAGAGGTTCAGGACGACACCGGGATTCAGGACGACATCGAGGTCCAGGACGACATCGTCATCGAGATCGACCCAGTGCAGGAAGACCCGCTGTCCGTCGTCCCGCAGCCGGAAGAGATGAAGTACGGGGAGGTGCTGCAGACCGACCGGGGGTTCGCCGTCGCCGGGCACGCGTCGTACATCACCTCGACCCACGCCACCCGCCGCGAGATCCAGAACGGCGGCGGTGAGATGGTAAGGGTCCCGTACGACACGATGGGTCTGGACCCTGGCGAGAAGCTGGAGTGGAGACACACCGACGACGGCCCGAAGTGGCCCTCGCAGGCCCTGCTGTACCCGGACCTGAGCGGAGTCCGGCCCGAGATCGAAAAGGCGTTCCAGGACGTGCTCGGCGTCCGGCTCAGCGCGTACGAGCGGACCCGGCTCGCCGACGCGGTGCGGATGGTCGACGCCCGGATCCGGGACCTGCAGCGCACCCGGCTGCCGGTCTGGACGGGCCGCGTCGACTCCCTCACCGGGAAGTGGTCGAGCCAGGGCTCGGTGACGTTGCGCGCCAAGGTCGTCCGCGCGGTCAACTCCGGCCGGGCCACCGAGTTCGGGCCGTTCTACGACTACGGCAAGTCCACCGTCCTCGGCCACGGCGGCCTGAAGCAAGGCGGCGGCGAGGCGGGCGTGCGCGTCCGGCTCCCGATCAGGACCCTGCGCCACCGGCTGACCATCGAACCGCAGCCGCAGTACACCTGGCGGCGCGATACCAACCGCACCACCACCGAGGAGATCTCCGGCGTGCGGACCCGCAACTGGGCCGACGCCGACGCCAACATGATCTTCACGGACACCTGGCTTGAACTGAGCTTCCACCTCTCCCTCGACCGGCGGCACGACGACGGTGCGCGGAGCCACCGGATGAAGCTGAACAGGACCGGGCAGGGACTGCTCACCAGCGAGCAGGCGGTGCTGCTCGGACTGGTGCCCGCAGCCCTGCCGCCGATAACGCACCGGGTGCTCGAACCGGTGCTCCACCCGCCGAAGTGGCTGATGACCGGCGAGTTCGGGCTCGGTCCGTTCCCGGTCGCCGACCCGCCGGACCTGAGCCCCTGGGTGTGGGAGATCCGCAACCAGATCGTCCGGCACTGGGGCGAGCACATCGCCGCGCAGCTCGACGGCGAGTTCAGCACGATCTCCTCCGACGCGGGCGCGATCTCCGTGCTCGACGGCGGCGAGAGCTTCGAGGTCCCCCTCCGCGGCTTCGTCCCCTTCCTGGGCAGCGGCTCGGTCCGCGTAGTGCTGAAGGGACGGCTGAAGAACCCCGAGTACCTGGGCATGACCGCCAACCGGACCTACAGCGGCTTCGGCACGCGCTCGGCTCACAGCAGCGAGAAGGGCGCCGAGGTCCGCAAGCGCCACGACCTCGCCGCACGCGGCTGGCTCAACCTCGACCTCCATCGCCAGAAGGGCGGCGACCCCAACAACTGGCTGTTCAACCTCACCCACGGCCACGTGACCCGCGACGAACGCTCGACCACCGCCGTGGAGTCCGCCGAGTCCCGCAGCGGCTACACCGTGGACGGCAAGGTGACCACGTTCGCCTTCGACGTCGAGCTGTTCGCCGAGCTTGAGTGGAGCCGTGCGCCATGGGTGGTCGCCGACATGCTGACGCTGGGCGCGTTCCAGAGCACCGACCGGATCACCGTCGACCCGTTCGAGATCAAGAAGGCGATCAAACTCAACCTCGATCCCTCGGCGCTCAGCAGCGTCCCACCCGAGCCCGCCAAGCAGGAGTCGCCGGGCAAGGACGAGTTGGGCAAGGACGAGTTGGGCAAGCAGGAGCAGTCGGGCAAGGACGAACAGCCTGAGCCCTCCGTGCCGGCCGATCCGGCAGTGCCGACCGATCCGGCAGCGCCAGCCGGGCAGCTTCCGACGATCCTCGATCGGAAGGTCTCCGCGGCGTTCACCCATGGCCAGCTCGCCGCGCTGGGCCTCACGCCGGCGGTCACGCTGAAGCGCGGTACGCCGATGGCCGCGCTGCACGGCGGGTTCCAGATCGCCCCGAACCTGCTGGGCAAGGCGCAGACGTTCGGGCTGCCCGGCCTGGATGTGCTCCAGGGCCTGGCCAGCGACCTGATGGGCGCGCCCGGCGGCGAGTCGTGGTTCAGGGCGTGGGGCGATGTGTTCCGGCAGCTCACCTCGGCGTTCAGCAACCACCTGCTGGGCCGCCGCCACGGCGAGTGGCTGAGCCCGGACGGCCTTTCCCTGCCCATCCGGGTGCCGGGACGGTTCGGCGGCCACTCCGCCACCCTGCATTTCGGCGTGGACGTCCTGGAGATCTCCCGGATGGACCGGGTCACGCCCGAGGTCATGCTCCGGCTGCTGGACACCGAGTCGTCGGCGCTGCGCAGCAAGGGTTCGCGGAGCCGGATCCACTACCACTCGCCGTTCACGGTGCTGGACTTCCAGCTGGGGGGCCGGGACACCAACGGCAACAATGGTGTGGGCTTCGTTCTCGGGCTGGACACGACCTTCCGCGACACCTCCACCGAGAACGACCGGGGCACCAAGACCGGCGTCCAGCGCGGCGCCAAGACCACCGGCGAGAACCTGGTGTGGCTGAACCTCAAGCCGCGTTACAGGATGATGTTCGACGGCGGCGGCTGGTTCGGGAAGCCCGACTACCTCACCTACACGCCGCCGCTGCCGGGCTCCGGCAGCGACGGCAAGGGCGGTTACGGCATCCTGATGCGCGTCCCGGAGAAGGTCGCCGACGCGTTGGTGAACAGCACGTGGAAGGAGCCCGGGGAGGTTTCCCCGTACCTGGACACGACGCCCGGCCCAGAGGAGGGCGTCGGCGCGTACCCCGACAAGGAGGACGTCAAGGCGGACCTCAAGGAGGACGTCAAGGGGAAGGGCCAGCAGGACAACGTCAGCGAGAGCGACGACGACTCCGTCGAGATCGACATCGACAAGATCCTCACCGCGAGCGACGTGTTCAGCCGCCCCTCGCTCACCCTGCTGCCCAAGAGCACGGTGGAGCTGTTCGGCTCGCTCAAGCGCCAGCCGATCAAAAGCAAGACGCTGGACCTCGGCAAGGCCAAGGTAGGTGGCGGCGACCGCAGGTTCGGCTCGCTCCGGGACAAGTTCTTGTTCACCTCGACCGGCGCTGACCCGCTGATTCCCGGCGACTACCGCCGGGGGTACCCGCCCGGCTACATGGAACGAGCGAAGCAGTACGCCGACACCGCCAAGGCGCAGATCATCAAGAAGTCGTGGCGTCCCGGCGGAGTTCTCAGCGACTCGGAGAAGTTCCAGCTCGACGCGACGGTCTCGGAGCTGATGGACGAACACTTCAAGGCCGCGCTGAAACACGCCGGGCTCGAGGCGATCTCCATGGCGCTGTCCGGCAACTGCTTCTTCGAGACCGCCCTCGACCCGCGCACCCCGGCGAACGTCACCGCCCGCCTCCGGGAGGTCCTGGGCGCGACCCCGACGGTGCAGCGGATCCGCAACCACCTGGCGAACTTCCTGGCGGCCGACTTCCGGGTGATGAACACGGGCGGCACACCGGTGGTGGCCCCGTTCTTCGTGCTGAGCCGGGCCGGCGACCCGCCGGGCGACCTGACCACCGGCGTGCGGAACGCCCGGCAGAACGCGCACGTGGAGGCCATCCGGCGGGACGGGGAGTGGCGGAACGACACCGCCGACGCCGTGATCGAGCTGTTCTCCCACGCGTTCGGCATCCCGGTGGACCTGTGGATGGCCCGCTACCGCCGCAGCCTCGGCCCCGGTTACGACAGCCTTGCCGTGAACCGGATGCCGATCGTCCGGATGCACGAGCACTATTACTTCGCCGCCCCGCTGGAGGGGCAACCTCCGCTCACCGTGACGCTGCTGACCCCGGTGCCGATCCCCGGACCGCAGCCCGTGACGACGTCCACCACGAACACGAACACCGGCAACACCAGCACCGGCAACACGGACAACGCCAACGCGTCGTCGTCCAACATGCAGAACTACGACGACGTCGCGGTCCTCCCGGTCACCGGCACCGAGGCCGACGTCCGGGACGCGATGCTCGACCTCGGGCCGGGCAAGCACTACATCACCTCGGGCCACGAGAACGACCCGCTGCTGGTGGAGGGCATCCAGAGCCTTCCGCACCTCGACGGCTGGACCATCGTCGGCGGCCGGGGCCAGGCGGGCGGACTGCGGGTGAACGGCACACTGGTGCCCGCCGCGACTGCCGCCAAGGCGCTCGCCGCGCTCGGCCCGAACATGCTCCTGGTGATCTGCTACAGCGCCACGCCCGGACCGGGCGGCACGCCGTCGCTGGCGTCCGCACTCAGCGCCGAGACCGGCGGCCGGGTGGTCGGCGCGCCCGGCAAGGTCAGTGTCCTGCCCGCCAACAAGGAGGCGTACGCGGTCACCGCGAGCCTGTTCCTGGATCCGGGCCGCGCCAAGCCGCTCGTCCTCATCACCCCCGACGAGCAGTACAAGCTCTTCGAGAACGGCGACGAGACCGCCTCACTCGGCACCTCCTTGGAGAGCGTCGGCCAGAGCCTCGGCGTGGAGCGGGCGACGACGCCCCCCGCCCCCGACGCTCCGGCGATGGTGTCCTACGACTCCGACACCGACTCAGAGAGTGAGGACGAGGACGACGATCCGCCCGTCCGGAATGACTGGCAGGTCCAGCAGGTCGCCTTCGAGCAGACCGCGAGCGGCGCCAGCCTGCTGCCCGACCCCGGCGGCTCGCCGCAGAGCTTCTCGGACTGGTCGCGGCTCACCCGCAAGCCCGGCCTGCTCACCGTGGACGTCGACGTGACCCGCCAGGGACAGGCCAAGGTCCGCATCGACCTTGGGAACGACGAGTTCGTGTTCCGCGCGACCGACCCGGCGCGGTTCGCCGCCGTGCTCAACCACGTCCTCCAGGGCCGGAGGGGCGAGGTGCAGGTCCTCACCGCACGGATGGGGGCGACCCGGCACCGGCTGTGGCGCGACTTCCTCGACCGCACCGCCGTGTTCTTCGGCCGCCCCCTGCACACGCTCGGCCCGCGCACCGAACTCGACCTGGAGACCAACCTCCTGATGGACGTGACCCTCATGCACATCGTGCGGGGCGACCTCGTCGGGCCGGGATCGTGGTACACCAGCCGGCCCGACCCGGCCAGCACCGCGATGCGCCAAGTCGTGGGCCTCGACGGCCGGGTGCGGCTCCGTCCGGCCGTCCTCGACGACGCGACCCGCCCGCAGTACGGGAGTGGCCCGGACGGGCGGCTCATGCCGGTGGACGGGCCCGTGTCCGCGCGCGACCAGGGCGTTCTCGCCTCGCTGCAGGAGGACACCGACCGCGACCACTACGTGCTGCTCGACAACCTGCCCGCGTCGGTCCTGCCGTTCGACCTGGAGGTGCTTCCCCAGGATGGCGACGACGGCGGCGTGGTGCTCGCGCTGACCTACCGGGTCGGCGACGAGGAGATCACGATCCCGGCCGGGCCGCGGTCCTTCCGGGAATGGCTGACGGCCAACGGGTGGCGGCGGCAGGACCTGGCGTTCGTGCGGGGGGTCACCACGGAGCAGTTCCCTGCCGTCCGCGCCGTGCTGAGCGGGCTGGCCCTCGAGACGCTCACCGACATCGCCGTCGCGATCCGCGACGACGGCACGATCACCGAGTGGCGGATCGTCCCCTACCCGCGGGTCGGCGACGAACCCGCCGTGTCCCAGCTGACCGGACAGGACGACCGGCTCATCCTGAACGACGAAGGCATGCGGTGGTCGGAACAGAAACAACTGCTCAGCTCCACCACGCCCGAGTTCGAACAGCCGATCCGCGACTACCTGCGGCAGGGGCGGCACGATGGCGGCCTCATCGAGATCATGATGACCGAGCAGATGGGCACGCTGGTCGAACTGACCCCGAACGGGGCCGTGCCGAGATCGACGGGCAGCGTCGTCAACGCGCTCGGCGGAACCCCCGCGCCGGTGCCGATCCGCGTTCTCACCGTGCCGAGCCGGCAGCTCACGACCTACCTGCAGTACCTCGCCACGCTGTCCCGGCAGATCGTCTACGCCCTGCCGGTCGGAGCCGAATGGCGGCAGGTCCGGGTCTGGGTGCCCGACCCGGACGCCGACTCCGAGTCGGAGGACGGCTCGCCCGGCCGCTGGGTGTGGGACCTGCGCCCGTACGACCCGAGGACCGGCCGGTTCACCGACTACCAGGTGTACCGGCCGCCCAACATGCCCCAGGAGATGCCCACACCGCATCTCCTCGAGGACGGCCTGCTGCGCCCCCGCAGCGGCGGGGCCACGTTCGGGCCGACCGGGGCGAAGGCGATCGCGACCTCGCCGTTGGACGTGCGCGCGTTCCAGGAGGCCGCGTCGCTGCGCGCGAACCGCGCCCGCCTTGACGTTCTCACGGTCGTCTACCAGGACGGCCGGTTCGTCGGCTGGGATCATGACGCCGGGGAGCAGTGGCACAAGGACGCCGCCGAACTCGCCCACTACGCCCTGGAGCAGGGCTGGGTGCGCGGCCAAGGCGCCGACAGCGAGATTAACCTCATCGTGCACCCGCTGACGCCGCTCGACGGGGACAGCCGGGCCGGGCTCGACGACGACATCCAGACCTTCCAGCAGACCCTGGACAAGACAGTCTGGGCACAGATTCAGCCGGGCGACGCCCGCGGCGACGCCGACACCGGCGAGTACCACACTGGCGGAAACAACCCGCCGATCCGGCTGTTCACCACCCGGCCGAACGACGCCCTGCTGCACACGATCACCCAGGAGGGGCGGCTGCTGCCGGTCCAGGGTCCGGCGGCCGTACGCACCGTCGCCCAGCCCGTGGTCCAGGACGGGCGGACGGTCTCGGCCGGAGTCGTCATGTCGCTGCCTCCGCACCTGGCGAACCAGGTCGGCCCGCTGCTGCCACAGCTCCGGACGATCCCCGGGATGCCCGTCCTGATCGCGACCCTGGACTCCGCGGGGATGCTGACGCTCACCCATGGGGACGGCAGCGCGGTGGTCGCGAACACCCGCATGGTCCGTGAGGTGATGAACGGCCTGTGGAACGGCACCGCCGCGCTGCAGGTGATCATCGCCGGGCACGGACTCAGCGACGCCCCCACCCACCAGCGGCTCATCAACCAGGTCGGCATGATCCGCCGTGACACCGGCTCCGACATCGCGCTGGTCTTCAGTCCCGGCCAGATCACCCTCGGCCCGGGGAACCATCCGCGCGTCAACGGGGCAGGGGAGCAGCGCACCGGCCTGGTGGTCGTCAGGCCGGAGGGATTCGGCGGCCAGTTCCTCCACCTGGACAACGGCGTCGTCTCGACCCTTCACCGGGACCAGAACGGCGACTACCACCAGACCTTCATCAACCTGCCGAACGGCATCGCCTCGGTCGGCTTCCAGCGCTATGTCGAACTGCTCCCCGCGTTCACCCGCCGCAACCATCCCACCGACGTCTACGAGATGTGGCTGTCGGTGCACACGGCTCGTACCGGCGAGCGCAGCCTCGCGACGTCCGGGCCGTCCGGCGAGAGCTTCCCGCTGGACCAGGCCTTCTACACAGCGCAGGTTGCGCAGCGCCGCCTCACCCTTCAGGTCGGCGGGGAGAACTTCGCGCGCAAGCCGACGATGGTCTGGGCGGACGACGGCGAACGGTTCGGCGAGCAGCTCAAACAGCTGGCGATGCTGACCCAGGCCGACGTGTGGACGACCCCGCTGGGCGCGGCGGTCACCCTCGAGCCGGACGGGCGGCCGATCGCCCGGTTCCGCGACACGGGGCGGCCGGCGCCGCTGATCCAGTACCTGCCGCGGCAGGTGCCGCACCCGGCCGTCGTCGGCCCCGTGGACGGAGACCGGATCTACGGCCCCACCGGGTTCTTCGACGGCTCGCAGGGTCACCTGCGGCCGTCCGGCGAGATCCCGGTGGTGGAGTTCAGCGGCGGAATCTCGCTCATCGAGGGCCTTGAGGAGTACACCACGGTCCTGACCGCGATGCAGGTCGTCCGGCCATCGCCGCACACGTTCGTACTGCGGCTGGCCGGACGGTGGGACGTCGGGGGGCTCACCGTCCGGGCGCCCGACGGGCAGGTGGTGCGGATGGGGCACGACCAGATCGCCGCGCTGTTCCCCACCCGGTACGGCGGCACTGGCAAGGAACTGGTGCTGGTGCCGCCGGAGGCCATCCCCGCGGGGCGGCTGCACGAGTGGATGCTGGTCATGACGCGGTACTCCGTGGAGCTCGGCGTGCCGGTGCGCAGCCCGCGCCGGGGGGTGCTGTCGTATCTGTTCGACCGCTCGCTCACGGTGATCGACTCCCCGTTCACCCGGAACGAGACCCGCGACGACTGGGTCACGGTGACCGCCGGGTCCCCGGCTGTCGACAGCCCGCTCGGGCTGGGCGCCGACTTCCTCGGTCGGCTCTGGCCGGAGGACGAGCCGATGATGGTCATCTGGAAGGAGCACGAGCTCGACGGGTTCAACGGGGAACGGGCGCCGCGCGGCGCGGCGTCGCCGACCGTGGAGATGTACCGGGACCACGGCACCGTCTACGAGCACCATCTCGTCGGCGTCACCGGGGCGTTCGGCCTGGACCTGCCGGTGCTGCCGGACGGGCGGCTCGGTCTGGCCGACAGGTACGGGCGGGCGCGCCCGGCGCAGCCGTGGGAGATCGTCCGGTTCGCGAGCAAGGCGGGGTGGCGGCAGCCGATGCACGGGCTGTGGTTCACCTCCGCGCCCGCCGACCCGGCGCTGTACCCCGCGTACGAGGCGCAGATGAAGCAGATCGCGGAGCTGACCGGACGCAAGGTGATTCATCCGGCGCTGGGCACCACGGTGAGGATCGCCGTCCAGCGCCCGAAGTTCGTCGGGCGGCGCACCGACCCGGGGCGGATCTGGACCGAGACGCCTCCGGAACTCCAGCCGCCGGTGTCCAGGTCGCTTCTGCTCCCCAACGACAAGACGCTCGTCTGGGGCCGGGACCTGCACACCGTGTCGTCGTCGGTCGTCGTCGACACCGTTGACCGGATGCTGGCGTTCGCCGCACCGCTGCTGCTCGGCACCGTCGTCCCCGGCGCCCAGATCATCACCGTGCCGGTGGTGGGCGGCGGGCTGCGGACACCACAAGACGGCGTACTGGCCGGCGGGCTCGACTCGCCCGCCCTGGTCGAGTTGATCACCAAGGCGCACCTCCAGGTGACCGACCGGAACGCCGACCGGCGGCCGCTGGTCCTGCTCCCGCTGGCGGACGACGGCTCGGCGCCGGACGCCGGGTGGCTGCGGGCCCTGGCCGACGAGCTGGCGGCGCTGTGGGGGGCCAGTGTCTACCGGCCCACCGGACAGCCCACCACGGTGGTCGTGAACGGGACCCGGCGGCTGGCCGCACCCGGCTTCGTCCGCCACCGCCCCAAGATCGAGAGCACGCCGGTCACCGAGCCGCGGGAGCACGACCTGGTCCACGACCAGCGCACCGGCACCCTGCTGCCGGTGGAGGACCATTTCACGCAGGTGGATGTGTACGAGCAGCCGGTGAACCCGCCGCTGCCCACGCCGTGGGTTTCCGGCGGCGGCAACACGGTCGTGTTCGGGCAGGAGGCGCACCTGCCGGCGACGCGGAACCTGCTGAATCTCCTGCCGGACGAGAGCGAGGCCATCACGCTCGTGATGGCGCAGGCGAACGGCGATCCCCGCTACGTCCCCGGCGTCACGCTCCAGACGCTCGACGCGCTGATGATTCCCCGGGACCTGCCGGTCATCCTGGTCATGGACCTGATGACCGGAGCCTTCGACAACGACTACCACGGCCTCAGGGACTGGGCGCGGCGGTTCCAGCAGATGCGCGGCGGCGGGCTGGTCCTGCTCGCCGAAGGGAGCGAGGTCACCCGCCAGGACGGGCTGACCGTCGAGAAGTTCCACGTCTTCGGGGCGACGGCCGCCGACCGCCGGGTGGTCCAGAAGATGCGGCAGTTCATGGACCAGGCGCAGTACGCGTTCACCTACGCCGAGATGATGGACGCCTCGCGGCCGCTCACTCCCCCCAACCGGCTGACCGTGCGCGGCCGGACGGTCGTGCACGCGTCCTCCCGTGACTGGCCGGGGCAGGAGTTCTTCCTCGCCAACGTCCCGGACAGTGGCGGCGCCCGCACCGCCGTCCTGAAGCTCACCGGCACCGCCTTCGACACCGGCGTCCCCGTCGAAGCGAGAGCCGTGCGGCTGCGGATGAACGAGCTGATCGACTCGGTTCCCGGCTTCCGGAACGATCCGCTGGCGCTGGTCCTGGACCAGATCCAGCCGATCCCGGCGGACCGCTGGAACGGGGTGCGGACCCTGGTCCAGGGACTGGCCGAGCAGCGCACCGGCACCACCTACCTGCTGGAGAACACCGCCGTCGTCCAGGGACGGGGCCTGACCTCCGCCAGCCTGACGATCTTCACGCCGCGGGGGGACGGGACCGTTGCGGTCACCCGCGTCACCCATCAGGTCCCGCTCACCCTCGACGAGCACCTGGCCGCGCAGCCCCCGCAACCGCCCGGCCCGCCGCCCGGTCTGCCCGCCGTCTTCCAGAACTGGGAGCCGGGCCCGATCCAGGCGCGGCCGCGCGACGGCGGCGTGTTCGTCGTCGGCGGGGTGCGGCTGCGGGTCGGCGAGCACATCCACGTCCTGCGCGGTGACCTTGTGCTGATCGGCACCCCGGAGGACGCCGCCCGGCATGCCGCGCTCGGCGTGACACGCCACCGCGACGACATCGTCACCGTCCTGGTCAGACCCGACTACGTCGGCCGGAACAAGGGTGGCGGCCTGGACCGGGTGTCGGCCCCGAGCCGCCTGCTGGTGCCCCGCGACGGCTTCCGGGGCGAGTGGACCGAACTGCATCTCCAGCAGCTCGAATCCGTGCTGACCTGGCTCGGCGTTCCGCCCGAGGTCCCGCTGCGGCTGGCCACCGACCTTCCCGCGCCGATCCGGGACCCGCGATCCATGGTGATCCTCGAACCGCCGCGCGGGGTGTACACCCAGACCCGGCGGCCGGTGGTCTATTTCGGCTCGGCCCTGACCGCCGACGCGACCAGCGGGGAGATCGTCGCGCACTGGCGGCGGGTCCATCCCGACGAGGGCTACCACGGGGGGAACCTGCCGCAGGAGTACCGGCACTCGATCACCGGCCCCAGCCCGCTGCTGCGCGGCGACGGCCCACCGGAGTACGGAGCGGCTCACCTCGACGAGCTGGGCACCCGCACCGACGCACAGGCCGGAAACCAGCCGCCGTCGTACCTGGGCGAGACGGCCAACGGCACGCTGACCAACCTGACGACGCTGTCGATGCAGCAGTACGACCCGAAGATCCTGGTGCTCGGCCTGGCCCGTGACATCGTCGCCGACAACGAGATTTACCTGAAGATGAAGGAGACCGTCGAGGACCGGGGCCGCGAGTTCCCGCCGACCGTGTTCTTCTACGACACCGTCCAGGGACGGCCCGCCGCCGGTACCACCCTGATCACCCCGGCGGTGATCGAGGGTGCGACGACCTCGCTCGGGATGCTGAACGGCGACGAGCCGCTGCGGATCGTGGTGTGGACCAGGCAGCCCGCGCGCAACGAGCAGGAGCTGAACGTGCTGCGCGAGTGGGCGCGGCGTGTCGCGCAGAGCCTGAACCGCCGGGTGCTGGTCGCCGAGGGCCGCTGGAACGGCGTGCTCAGAGACGTGTCGGTCCTGAACGTCACCGAGATCGAACCGCCGCCGCCGGACCGGCACGACCCGGACCTGCCCGTGCTGGCGACGGTGGAGACCATGGACGGGAACGCGCCGCCGCCCCAGCCGTGGGGCCTGTCCGCCGACCCGGGGCCGTCCGACACCCGGTTCGCACTGGTGGACGACGGTGCGGGGGACGAACGGCTGACCGAGGTCGAGACCTTCCCGGTGCGCAACGACGGCGAGGTGTTCGATCCGCCGCCGCCGGCCCACGCCTATGTGATCGACTCGGTGACCGGGACGATGACCCGGGACGACGGGCCGGTCTCCGGCACCACCATGGTCGAGCAGGCCCGCACCGAGTGGGAGCTGTCCCGGATCACCGCCGCCGACCTGGAGATCGCCCCGATCCGGGCGCATCCCGGCGGGCCGGTGATCGGCCTGGTGCTGGAGCCGCCCCCCGGCGGGACTCCGGGCCGGAACGGCGCCGAGATCCGCAACGAGGACCAGCCGAACCCCCTGCCGCTCGACGGTCCGTTCAACCCGGACGAGTTCACCATCGTCGCGCGCGGCGACCTCGACCAGGTGCTCGGCACCGAGCTCGGCACGGTGACGCAGAACACCCTGACCGGTGGGCGCGGCCCGGACTGGCTCGGCATGATTCCGCCCGAGCGGCTGCTGGAAATGGCCAACGCCAAGGGGCGGCGGCCGGGCGCACCCATCCGGCTGTGGGTGGACAACCTGGCCGGGCACGACGGCCGCACACCGCGCTCTCAGCGGTACGGGCAGGTGCTCGCCGAGCTCTTGGCCGCAGAGCTGCCGACGCCGGGCGACGGCGCGCCGCCGCCGCGCGGCGTGGTGTACGCGCCCAAGATCGAGGGGTTGGCGAACGGGCCGGACGTCCCCGGCTGGGAGACCTACCAGTCGGTCCTTCAGGTGCCCCCGGTCCAGAACGGCATGCTCAACCTGCTGCCGCCGGACCCGGCCTACGCCGGGCTCCCGCCGCACCCGACCCGCCCGGAAGCGACCCGCGTCGTCGTCGGGTTCTTCCGCGACGGCCGGATCGGGATGGCGGTGGACGGTGGTCAGCCGCAGCCCTACACCCCGGCGCAGGCGGCCGAGCTGGTGTTCCGCGCGTTCACCCAGGCGGGCCATGCCGACGGCGGTCCCGGTTACCATCTCACCGGCGTCATCCTGGAAAGCCCGTACGTGCGCAACGGCGAGGCCGCTTCCTACGAGCGCATCCGGCGCAGCATGCTCGAACTGCGTGAGCGCCTCGACGCGCTGCTGGGGGCGCCGGCCCCGCCGGTGCCCGGCGGGAACGACGGCGGGCCGCCGCCCTTCACCCCGGACACCGACCCGCTCCGGCTGGAACGCGAGCAGGCCGCCGCGTTCGGGAACGGCGCGGTCGCCCTGTGGCCGCCGAACCCCCCGGCCGGCGCGCTCCCGCTGATCAACGTCGCGGCGCCGGCCCCCGCTCCGGACCCGCCCCCGGTGCCTCCGGCACAGGACGGCGGCGGAGCTCCGCAACAGCAGGCCGTGACCGAGCAGACCACCGACCAGGGGGTCCGTCCGGGCAACTGGACCGGCGTCCTGACTCCGGAGCAGGCGTACTGGGCGGGCACCCAGTGGCTCGATCCGGTGCCCGCGCAGAACGTCCCCGACAACGACTTCGACGCACTGCTGGGGGCGCTCGAGGCCCTGGGGATCGGGCCGGACCGGCGCGGCGGGGACGCGAACACGTTCCGGGACCGGCTGGCGAACGGACTCGTCGATCTGACCGGCGAGGACGTGGAGTCGCTGACCTCCACCGACCTCGACCAGGCGACGGAGGAACTGCGCACCGGCGTCCGGTGGAGCGCGTCCACCGCCGGGCTGATCCCGCAACTGCTCGCCGCCCGCCTCGGCACCCGCGTGGTCGTCCACACCCCGGACGGCGGCCGCCGCTCCCACGGCCAGGTCGGCGCAACGGGCACGATCTCGTTGTTCCAGTCGGCGGACCGTCCCGGGCTGTTCCTGGGGGCGCAGCCGAACCTGCCGCGCATGGCGCTGACCGCGCAGCAGGCGGACGTGCTCAACAGCGCCGGCCTGCAACCGGTCGGGGTGCGGACCGGGCCGCAGCCACAAGGGCTGGCGGAGCTCCTGGCGGACGCGATCAACGGGTCCGGGCTAGTCGAGGCGCCGGTGAACGCGCAGGAGATCCACCTCGCGCTGCCCGACCAGGCCCGGCCGCTGCCGGATCGGCTGCGCGTGGCACTGCGTCAGTACCGCGCCGTGCACGGCGACTGGGCGCTGGACGCGGGTTTCCGCGAGCTGGTCCTGGCCGGGCTGGCGGTGGACTACCCGCTCACCTTCGTGTTGCCCTCCGGCGACCTCGTCTTCCCGCCCGGCGAGGACGAGGACCTGACCGGGCGGGTGGTCGTGCTGGTGCTCGGGAATCCGCCGGGACTGGTGGTCCCGACCCGGTCCCAACCGGCGTGAACTCGCCCCCCTGAGGGTGCGTAGGTACGGGCGGGAGCACATATTCCCTGGCCCCGGCGGGGGTCTCAGATGAAAGGTGGTGACGATGGCGGCCGATACAAAGATCGTCGACTCCGAGAAACTCGGGCAGGCGGCGACCACGATCGACCAGCACATCGATGTGCTGGGCGGGATCCGCGCGAGCGTGATGCAAGCGCTGGAGGACCTGGGTGCCAGCTTCGAGTCCGGCGCCGCGAACAAGCACCTGAACGCGATGCTCGCGTGGGACGCCAAGTACAACAAGATCATCCAGGCGCTGATCAACGTCAAGATCGTGATGGGCAGCAACAAGGACGCCAGCGACCAGCGCGAGCTCGACAACAGCACGCACGCCGAGACGGCCACCGCCGCGGCCGAGTCGGTCACCCTGCCGGTCTGACCGGCCCCGAAGACATCAGCGAAAGGAGCACACATGCCGGTCGAAGGCAGGATGCGCATGGCGCGCATCGCCATGGACGACATCATGGCGAAGCTGGACAAGGGCGGTAAGGACATCGCCGAAACCCTGACCACGATGGACAAGCAGGTCAAGGCCCTTCTGGGTGGCGAGAACTGGTCCGGCAACGAGCGCGTGGAATACGACGCGCAGCAGGAGATCTGGAACCGCTGCGCCGTGGAGATGCAGAGCGCCGGGATGACCGGCGCCTCGACCCTCCGGAACATGGTCAACAACGTGGACATGACCGAGGACTACAACAAGCGGTCCTGGCAGAACGTCTACGGCTGACCGTTCGCGGACCAGCGATAGGAGACCGGGCCGGCGCGGGCGGTGAGCGGTGTCCGCGCCGGCCCTTCTCCTCTGGAACTGCCGCTCATCCCTGGAAACGCCGCTCACCCCTGGAAAGGAGTGTCATGCCTCCCCCCGAGAACGACGACGAGATCCTGGTGACCCCGGAGGCGCTGAGCCAGTTCGCCAAGGTGCTGCGCGGCATCGAACCCGACCTGACCACCGCGCACGGCTACATGAACAAGATCGACGTTCTGGCAGGGAACTTCAAGGACGCCACCGCGCTGCGCGACCTGATCGGCTTCGGCGAGAAGGGCCGGGCCATCGTCTACTCCCAGCACCTGGCCGACCTGAAGCTGGCGGTCGGCCGCTTCGCCGAGGAACTGGAAACGATGGTGAAGAACTACACCACCACCGAAGAGCTCAATAAGAACTTGGCCGACAAGGTCGACGAACTGGTCGGGGAGATCGACCCCCTGCTGCCCGGCTGACCAGACGACCGACGCACCGACCGGAGGGATCGTGCCCGGACCGGACAACATGGGGATCACGCCCCCGGACAACGACAAGTACAACGGCTGGGACTGGCGAGAGATCAAGATCGCGGTCACCGGAGCGGTGAACACCGACCTCGAGACCGCGACCTTCGCGCAGACGGGCACCTCCAATCCGCAGTCCCTCAACGATGCGGCCTGGTACTACAACGAGGTCTACAGCAGCCTCTGGTACGCGGCCACCGAACTGGACGCCGGCATCGAGAAGCTGGTCGGCATCGACAACCCGACGTGGAAGGGTGACGCGGCCGACGCGTTCAAGAAGCTCGCGAAGAAGACCTACGCCTCGGTGCGGGGGCATCTCGAGCCGCTGGAGGGCCCGCCCTCGTACTCCCAGACGCTCTATGACATGGCGACCCTGCTCCAGACGACGATCAACCAGATCAACCAGCTCGACGGGACCTACGCTCAGAAGGTCCTGGACCGCTACAAGCAGGAGTTGGAGCACAAGGCGAAGGTCGATGACATCCAGCCGCTCCCCGGCGACGCCAACGGCTCGCCCCCGATCGTCGTCACTCCGACTCAGAAGCCGTTCCACGAGGTCAACGGCACGACCATCGTCCACATCTCCGCCTACCCGGACATCGACCGGGCTTACACGACGGATGCCCGCAAGGAGTTCGCCAAGCTCACCGAGGGCTACAAGAAGGCGATGACCGAGATGCCGGAACCGGCGGCGCCGCCGCCGGGCGCACCCGTCGGTGCCCCCGGAGGACCCACCCTCGACGACCAGAACGAGATCCAGGAAAGCCAGAAGAAGCACCAGGACGAGATGCAGGAGGACCAGAAGAAGTTCCAGGACGAACAGCAGGCGGAACAGAAGAAGATCCAGGAGGAGACGGCGAAGTTCCAGCAGGATCAGCAGGAGGAGGCCAAGAAGAACCAGGCGGAAGCGACCCAGGCGCAGAAGGACGCTCAGGCCGAAGCAGCGGCCGCCGCCAAGCAGTCCCAGCAGGAGCAGCAGGAGGCCGGCCAGAAGGCGCAGGCGGACGCCGCCGCGCAGCAGCAGAAGGTCCAAGACCAGCAGGCCGCGGCCCAGGAGGCCGCGCAGAAACAGCAGGAGGAGGCCGCCGCGGCGGCGGCCGCGCAGCAGCAACAACTCCAGGACGAACAGCTCGCCGCGCAGCGTGAGCAACAGGAACTCCAGCAACAGGCGGCCGAGGAGGCCCAGCGGCAGCAGGAGGAGGCGCAGCGGGCCGCCGAGGAGGCGCAGCGCGGCCTGGCCACCCCCGGCGCCGTGGTGCAGACCCCGGCCGGTGCCGGCGTCATCGGCCCGGACGGCAAGACCATCATCGACCCGAAGACCGGAAAGCCGATCCTGGGCCCGGACGGGAAGCCGTTCACGGTCGGCCCGGACGGCCGGACCTTGATCGACCCGCAGACGGGCAAGCCTCTGCGCGGCCCGGACGGCAAGCCGCTCACCATTCCGCCGATCACCGCGCCGCCCCTCAGCAAGCCGGACCTGGCGAACGGCCTCAAGAACCTCGGCGTCACCCCGCCACCCAACCTCGACCGGCTGGTCGGCGGAGCCCCGCCCGCGCCCAAGGCGGGCGGCGCCGAGTTCGGCGGGACCGGCCGCAACGGGCAGCAGCCCATGTACCCGCCGCCGATGGGCGGCATGGGAGGCATGGGCGGCGGGGGCGGCGCCGGTGGCGAGCAGAACCGCGACCGCACCACGTGGCTCACCGAAGAAGAGGAGGTCTGGGGTGCCGAGTCCGAGGTCGGCGCGGGTGTCCTGGGCCGTTGACCACCATTTGACCGAGGAGGTGGACCATGCCTGCTGGCGACTACGCGGGCTGGACCTGGCAGCAGATCCAGGAAGCCATCAATGCCGGTGACCCCACGAGCCTGGAGTGGGCCGGCGACTACTTCGACTACACCTTGGAGCTCATCGACGACGCGGGCGGGACCGTGAAGGACGGGTCCGACACGCTCGCAGGGCCGGGAGGCTCGTGGAAGGGGCCCGCCGCGACCGCGTTCGTGGGCCTCACCACCGAGCTGGCGACCCATGTCGTCGGCCTCGCCGACACGCTCGCAGGGCCGCCGTCCTACCAGACGACCCTCGACAAGGCCGCCCAGGACCTGCGCGACGCGCAGGAGGCGGTGAAACAGGCCATGGCGAACGCCGCCCAGGACACCGTCGACGCCTACAACAACGAGGTCACCGCCTACAACAATGCCGCGACCGCCTTCAACGAGGGCAACGGGCCGAACCCCGGGGTGCCGCCGCTGACGCCGTCCATCGCGGGACCCAACGGCACCACGATCGTGGACGTCAACCGGTATCCCGCGATCACCGAGGCGCTGAACGAGGAGATGCGGGCGATCATCGGCAAGCTGGCCGGGGACTACACCGCGGCGGGCGGCGCACTGACCGATCCGGGCGACGCTCCCGTCCCCAGCCCGGCCGACCTGCCCGCCCCGCCGGTGAAGGGCGACGTTCCGCCGCCTGGGGCCGTTCCGCCGCCTGGCGAGACCGTGCCGCCGCCCGGCGCGCTGCCGGAGACCGCCGCCCCGAACCTGGTCGACGGTCCGCCGCCGGGGGAGGGCGTGCCCGCGCCTGAGGACCTTCCGCAGGCGGCAGTGCCGCCCGGCGACATCGCGCCGATTGTCCCGGCGAACGACGATTTCAACCTGGTCACCGAGCCGGGTGCGCTCAACGATGCCGCGAACGACCCGGCGAACCAGCCGCAGTTCGTCCAGCTGAACCCGAACGCGGGAGCCCCCGCCCCGATTCTCAGCGGGCTGAACACCGATGCCGGCAACGGCGTGCTGGGCGACCCGATCAACAACCCGCCGCTCACGGCCGACGGTTCTCCCTTCGGAGGCGCGGGGTTGCTGGCCCCCTCGGTCCTCGGCGGCGGGCTGTCACCGATCGGCCAGAACCGGCCCTCCCCGTCGCTGGTGGAGACGCCGTCCGCCCCGGGCTCGCCACGGTCCCCGCTCGGGCCCGGGATGATGCCGCCGGTGGGCGGCGCGTACGGGCTGATGTCGACGGGCCCGGACGGCAAGAGCCGCATGTTGCCGGCCGACACGTTCGGCGACGACACCGGCAACCCCACGCGGCGTGATCGGCTGACCGGCGGCGAGGGGATGCTCCCGTTCGCCGGCAGCCCGTACGGCGACGACGAGAACGAACGCGACCGCAAACGCGAGTACACCGAGGGCGAGGAGGCGGTCTGGGGCAGCGACTCCAGCGCCTCGACGCTGGGCCGCTGAAAGGACGTCCATGGAAGAAGAGAAGAACGCGGAAGAGAAGAAGAAGGACCAGATGCCCGGCATCCCCGACCTGCCGGACATGGTCGAGGAGTTCGTCGACGAGTTCGGCCGGCGCCTGACCGAGCTGCGCGAGCTCCACGAGCAGCTGGAGAAGAACACCACCACGGCCAGCGCGGAGCGCCGCATGCTGTCGGTCACCGTCGGCCCGCAGGGCGAACTGGTCGCCCTCAAGTTCAACGACGACGGCTACCGCAGCCTGTCGTCCAAGGAGCTAGCGGAGATCATCGTCACGACCGTCGGGAAGGCGCGGACCCGTGCGCTGAGCAAGATCAATGATGCGATCGTGCCCACCCTCCCTGCCGGGCTGAACTGGGACGCGTTGCTGAAGGGCGGCACGAATGTGATCGATGCGATCCCCGACGACCCGTTCGAGACCCTCGACCTGGCCGCCTTCCTCGCCCGGCACCGGCCGGACGACCATTAGCCGAAAGGGAGCCCACGACACGATGCCCGAGAACCTCGACATCGATTTCGGCGAGATGCGAAGCGTCTCCAACCTGTTGCGCCGCTACAGCAACGCCCTGGGCGACCGGGCGGGTTCACACGAGTCGCTGACCGGTCCCTACCTCGGCGCCTTCGGCGAGGACGAACTCGGCAAGCAGATGTTGACGAACTACGTGACGATGCGCGACGCGATCATCGGGACCGAGACGGCCCTGAACGGCGCGGTCAGCCGGGTGGCGACCAACGCGGGCGCGACCGCCGCGGCCTGGGAGTCCACCGATGCCATGGCCGGAGGCCCGCCCCCTGGAGGCCCGGCGCCCGGCGTCCCCAAGAAGAAGAAGTAGCGCGAACGAATGCCCCGCGTGCTCGGCGCGCGGGGCATTCGCATGTCCGGGGGATCAGAGCCCGAGAAGTTCGCGCTCGTTGTCGGCCAGTGCCAGATCGACGACCCGGACCTCGCCCCGGCGGACGAGGGCGACCGCGTTCGGCGGGAGCATGCGCAGCTCGAACGCGGCGCGGCGGGGCAGCCGGAACGCCTGGGCGAGCGCGTCCACCGTGCTCCCGGCGGGGCGGTGGACCACAGCGGTGTCCTTGGGTCCGAGCGAGCCCGCGCCGCCCTCGGCGCGGAACTCGACCGTCGAGCACCAGGACCGGGGCGTCACGGCGGCGGGCGCGCCCTCGGTGAAGACCAGCCAGGGGCGCAGGCACGTTCCTTCGGCCGGCCCGGCCTGGCCGGGGGGCGTCAGATGCAGCCGTTCGGCCGCACGGCCCGCACCCCGCTGGACGCGCGACCACACGGCGTCGTCGGCGGCCGTGACGCACACCCCGGCCCCGGACCGCAGCGCCCGCAGCGCGAGCACCCCGGCGAGCCGGGCGTCCGCGAGGACGGTGAAATGCCGGGGCTCCTCCTGGAACATCGGCAGCAGCACGACGCCGCCGGTGTCGTCGCGCCCCAGCGGCAGGCCGCCGCCCACGGTGCGCAGCGCCGTCCCGGGCTCGGTGCCCGCGCGGTGCGCGCCACGCCAGACGACGGGGCCGGACAGCTCGCGGGCGAGCGGCAGGGTGGCGAGCACGCCGCGGTGTTGTTCGCCGGTCAGCGGGATCAGCCGCGCCCCGGCCGCGCGGGCGCCGGCGCGCACCGCGCGCCGGGCGTCCCGCGCGGGCCTGCGCCCGTCAGCGGTGATCACGCGGAGCAGCGCGGTCGTGGACACCGCTCCATGCGGCGCGGGTGCGAGCGTCACGCTCAGCACCGTCCCGTGCGCCGGTACGGCGGCCAGCCCGCGCTGCAACTCGGCCATCCCGGCGCGCGGCCAGCGTTTGGCCCAGTAGACGATGTGCCGATGGCGGCCCGACGACCACCAGCGCCAGCCCTGCCGGGGCGGCGGCGCGGCCGGCTCGATCGCGGCGTCGGCCAGCAGCGCGGCACGGGCACGTTCGGCGTCCATGATCCGCGCCTCCAGACCCGCCTCGGTGAGCAGCTCCACCACGCGGCGGGCGCGCAGCCGCAACATCCGCTGGAACGAGGGCACCCGCAGCGTTTCGCTCCCCGGACCGGCCGCGCGCGGATCCACCCGGAGCGCGACCCGCACCAACTCCGACCTGGGCCGCGCCGTCGCGCCGGGGGCGGCGGGCACCGTGTGCACCAGGACCTGGACGGCGCTCAGCTCGATCTCCTCACCGCGCAGCACCGGGGCCAGCGCGCCGGGGAGGATGTCCAGCGGCGCGCCGCCGGACGGGCCGTGCGCCACCGCGATCACCGCGGCCCAGGAACCGCCGTCCTCGATCACTCCGATCTTGGAACGCGGCGGGCCCGCGGACGGGATGCGCAGCTCGGGCAGCAGCGCCGCGCGCAACGCCGCGATCCTCGCGTCCGGCGGGTCCGGCAGGATGTCCGCGCGGCGCACCGGGCGCCTGCGCCGTGTGGTCGCGAGCGCCGCCCACTGGTATCCCCATCGGTGCCCGAAGCGCGCCAACGTCGCGGCGAACACCACGCCGCCCCCAGCGACCAGACCGGTCCCGAATGCCGTCCCCGGGTGCTCCCATCCGTAGCCGAGCGCGATCGCCGCGGGCGGCCACACGGCGATCTGCCCGGCCCGCAGGCCGAGGACCGACCCGCGCACCGGCAACCGCCGGGGACCGCCGCCGGGCGGCGCGGGCGAACCGGCGGCAACGGGCCGAGCGGGCCGGGCGGACCCGGGGGACCCGGTGGAGCGGGTGGGCGTGCGCTGCGGTGTCTCTGCCGACGCTGGTCTCTGTATGGGTGGAGCGGCCAATGGTTCCTCCAGTGATCGAGCGGTAGAGGGCCCCGATCGCACTACGAGGCGGGGAAGGGCGAGGTTCACGTGAACCCGGCCCCCGGTCAGCTCGTAGACCCCGGTGCCCATCACCGTCTTCAGGAGCCCGTATGTCCAGTGGCGTCGCGTCGCGCCCCTCAACCGCCGCCCAGCCCGGCACCGCTGTGCTCCCGCCGGGCTGGGCGGTCCGCCGCATCCCCGCGGGGCTCTGGCTGTACCGCGGGGACCCCGCCGGAGGACGCGCGGACGAGGTCACACGAATCCCGGTGGATGCCGATCGGCCGGCGATCGCGGTGGACGCCGAGCAGGGCTCGGCGGAGGTGCTGGCTGCCGTGGCCGCGGTGCTCGACCTGGTGCCGGGGCCGTCGATCCGGCTCGTTCTTCCGGGGGTGAGCGGTCCCGCCGCCCAGGAGTTCGCCGACCTTCATAAGCTCGACCTGGTGGCGACCTCCGGGCTGGTGGAGACGCGCGGCGAGCATGTGCTGGCCTGGGGATTCCACGAGGAGAGGCCGACCACGTTCTGGCAGTGGTTCCGGTTCCGGCCGGGGCTGCCCGTCGAGGCGATGGGGGCCGTGCATCCGCGTCCGGTATGGGAGACGGCGCTCCTTGAGACGGACGGCCTGCCGGGCGCGTTCCGCATTCCCGCCGGGGTGGCCCTCTGCTCGCCTGACGCGACCGAGCTCCTGCGAACCGCGGCCACGCTCCATCCTGATCCGGAACGGCTGACCGTCGTGGTCGCCGAAGACCGGGCCGACGGGGTCGCGGACATGCTCGCGGCCCTGCCGGCCGAGGCGGCCGCGGACCCGATCCTCACCGGCCCGGGCGCCGGGCGGGCTCCGGACGCCGAGCCGGATCTGGAGACCGAGCTGGGCCTTGACCTCGACGAGGACGAGGACGAAGACGAATACGAAGACGAATACGGGGACGAATACGAGGACGAGGACGGGCGCGAAGCCACTCCCGCACGTGACATCCGGCTCATCCGGACCTCGGGACTCGTCCCGCCGGGCCACGTGAGCGGCCCGGCCGAACGTGCACGGCATCGGGAGACGCTCGGCGAGCGCGCCGACGAACACCTGGTCGCCGTGGCGCGGGTGCTGGCGCGGCGTCCCGAGATCGTGGGCGGCCTGCCCGCGGAACGGCGTCGCGCGGCCGTCACCGAGCTGGCGGCCGTCCGAGCGTACGTCGAGGGTGACCTGCCCGGACTCGACCGCACCCTGCGCGCGCTCGCCCGGATCGACGCCGACGTGGACGGAGCGGACGTCCTCGCCGCGACGGCGCACGCCGCCTGCCTGGTCGCCGGTCTGCGCGTGTTGCCGGTCGTGCGCGCCCCGGTCTGGCTCACCTCCGATCTCACGCCCGAGGAGACGGCCGTGTACGAGCCGGGCCGCCGGGTGCTGGAACCGGGCTTCGTCGCGGCGACCGTCCGGCCGCCGCTCGCGGAGGGCCCAGTGTTGTTCGCGCTGTGGCCCGGGAACGCGCGCCTGGTGTCCCTGGACGCCGGTGACGACGCCTACGCCGTGTTCGCCGCCGCGACCACGTTCACGGTGCTGGCGGTGGACGCGCCGACACGACGGAACCGCATCGTCCACCTCCGGGAGGAGGAAGGCAGCGGCTCGTCCAGCGACGGTTCCTCCAGCGACGGACCGGCCGGTGACGACGCGTCCGTGCTGGCGCGGCTGCGTGCCACCACCGCCGACCCCGGCGACGCGCCCGCGAAGCGCTGCCACGGCGCGCCCCCCGGGCTGGACGGCGACGGCGCGCTCTTCATTTCCCGGGACGCAACGGATCGCCGCTGAGACGCAATGGATATTCGTCCCGAAAATTGAACTATTTAGCCAGGAAACTTTCTTGAACCGTCAAATGAACAGAGCTCGTACGGGCTGGCAGAAATGGCCGGTATTCAGTCCGGGGTGCGCGAAGGCCAAACAATTGGCGCGACTCCGGCAGAGCGCTGGAGGATCAATGACGGTGGGATCAAGAGCGGTTTCGGAGATAACGGATGAGCGTGACCCCGCGCGCGACGAGAAATTGATGAGAGACCTTTATGCCGAGCACGGTCGCATGTTGCTGGCCTATGCCACCCGGATGACGGGGGACCGCGGCGCGGCTGAGGACCTGGTGCAGGAGACGATGATCCGGGCGTGGCGGCACGCCCACATCGTGGCGACCGCGACCGTCCCGTTGACCGGCTGGCTGCTCACCATCCTGCGCAACCTGTCCTTCGACCGGGCGCGGCGGCGGGCGGTGCGGCCGTCCGAGGTGCCCGAACTGCCCGAGGGCGGCGCGGCGCACGGGGACCACGCCGAGCGGATCGTCGACTCGGTGGTGGTACTGGAGGCGCTGAAATCACTGTCTCCCGAGCACAACCGTGTGCTCGTCGAGATCTACTTCCGGCACCGCTCGGTGGCGGAGGTGGCGGAGATGTTCCAGATCCCGCAGGGCACGGTGAAGTCGCGGACGCACTACGCGGTCCGCGCTCTGCGCACGGCACTGGCGGACGGCGTGGAGGACCGATGAGCGGGGAACGGCACGACTTCCTTCTGGGCGCCTACAGCCTTGGCGTACTGGACCGCGAGGAGGTGTGGGAGATCGAGGAGCACCTGGCGTTCTGTGAGCGGTGCCGCGCCGAGCTGGCGGAGTTGGACGACACGCGGGACCTGCTCGCCGTGGTCCCGCCGAGCGCGTTCGCCGAGCAGCCGCTAGACGCCGACGAACTGTTCCTGCGCCGCACCTTGAGCCGCGTCCGTGCGGAGGCGGAGGACACGGCTCTGCCCTCGCGCCAGACGCCGACGAACGCCCGGACCCGGACCCGGACTCGGACCCGGACGCACGGCCGGGGCCGCGGGCCGCGTGCCCGGGTGGCACTGGCCGTCGCGGCGGCCGCCGTGGTGGGCGTGGGCGCCGGCGGGCTCGGGGTCGGGCTGGGGGTGGTGTCGGATCAGGACGGCGGACGCCCTCCGATCGCGCGACCGTCGGCGCCGCCCGCGACCGGCACGCCGCCCGTGACCGGCACGCCGCCCGCGACCGCCCTGCCGCCCGGAACGCGCACCGTGACCGCGGCCGGCTCCAACGGGGTCGGCATGCGCGCGACGGTGATCCCGGCGCGCGGCTGGATCCGGCTGAAGGTGGCGATGAGCGGGATCGCCCCGGGGCGCGGTTGCCGGATCTCGGTGCTCGACCGTTTCGGCGTCGCGCACTCGGCCGGGACCTGGGTCACTTCGGGGGAGGGCGGGGCGCCGGTGGACGGCGCGGCCTCGGTCGCCGCCGCGGACGTCGCCGCCGTGCAGGTCGTGGGGGAGGACGGCACGTTGCTGGCGACCGCACGATTCTGAGGCCGCCGGGTAGTGCCGACGGAGAACATCCGCGTCCGGTCGATCCCCGTAGGGCTCCGGGGACGTGCATCTGAATGAGGGCCAGGAGGGCCAGGAGGACCGGGAGGAGCAGCTGTGCATCACATGTCCGTCGACGACCTCGACGAGAAGATCATCGCATGTCTCGTCGAGGACGCCCGCAGCACCTACGCCGACATCGGGTCGCGCATCGGCCTGTCGGCGCCGGCGGTGAAGCGCCGGGTCGACCGGCTGCGCGTCGTCGGCGTGATCAAGGGTTTCACCGCCGTGGTGGACCGGGGCGTGCAGGGCCCGAGGATCGAGGCGTTCGTGGAGCTGTCCTGTGCGGGCGGCACCTCCGCCCACGACCTGTGCGCGGCACTGGCGGTCCTTCCGGAGGTCGCCGACGTGCGCACGGTCGCGGGTGAGGCCGACGCCCTGGTGCGCCTTTTGGCGCCGGACATGTCACGGCTGGACCGGGTGCTGGAACATATCCGCAACGAACCCCGCGTCGTGCAGACCCGGAGCATCATCGTGCTTTCCCGGTTGATGGAACGGCCAACTCCGACGGACCTCGCCAATAAAACGCGAATGGCCGACACTGCCTAATTCATGAGGGCGGAAGGCGTCAATTATTCGCCGGGGAATCCGTCCCGAAAACGTCGCTCATCAGTAAAGGCCAGTGGAACGGGCCGCGTCGTCGGCACCCCCCCGCCGTTCCGCCGCCGCTCCGCCGAGCGTCGTGAGGACTCCGGCCACCACGTTCTCGGCGAGCGCGTGCGCGGCCACGAGGCCCTCGTGCGGGGGTGGGGCCTCGGTGCGGCTCGGCAGCACCACTTCCGCGAGCGCGGCGATCGGCGACAGATGGGTGTCGGTGAAGAGGATCACCTTGGAGCCCCGGGCCACCGCGAACGCCGCGAGCTGGTGCAAATGGTCCTCGTAGGGCCGGAAGTCGAACAGGACCAGCACGTCCCTGCGTGCCAGGTCCGTGATCACCACCGCGCGTTCCCACTCCGGGTCTGGCAGCGACCTCACCCCGGGGCGGAGCTCGGCGAGCTGGAGGGCGAGGTAACGCGCGATCAGGTGGCTGAACCGGCCTCCGTAGGCGTACACGCGGCGGCGTACGTCCGACAGCAGGGCGATCGCGGCGGCGGCGTCGTCAGGCGGCAGCGCGGCGAACGTCTCGGCCACCGCCGACGCGAGCGCGTCGGCGCCGCGGGTGAAGTCGTCGGTGTCCACGTCCTGCCGGGACGGCGCGACGCCCAAGCCCGACATGCCGCGGTCGAGTTCGTCGCGGAGCGCGCGCTGAAACTCGGGGAAACCGTCGTAACCGAGCCGGTTGGCGAACCGGAGGACCGTGGGCGGGCTGACCTTGGCTCGCTCGGCCAGCCGCGCGACCGTCTCGAAGCCCGCCGACGGGTAGCTCGCCAGCAGCACCCGGGCCACCTTCCGTTCGGCGGGGCTGCAGTCGCCGAGACGCCGCCGGATGGTCTCGGCCATGCCCTCAACGCGAACCTCGTCCACGCCGTGAGCGTAGCGCGTCGTCAACGGGCCGCTCTGGCGCCGCTCCGGTGCGCCGCTCCGTCACGTGCGCCCCGTCACGTGCGGCGCGATCGGAGCGGCACCGTCGGCGTGGAGTCGAGATCCTCCAGGAGCGCGCCGAGCTCGTCCACGATCCAGTCCAGGTCACCGGCCGAGATGGTCAGCGGCGGCGCCAGGCACAGGGTCCGCTCGCCCGCCTGCCGGGCCAGCACGCCCGCCGTCACCAGCGCCTCGATCACTGTCCGCCCGTCGCCGCAGGACGGATCCACATCCATCCCCGCCCACAACCCGCGCGTCCGGACGGCCGTCAGGCCCCTGCCGACCAGGCGGTCGAGCCCCTCGCGGAGCCGTTCACCGAGTGTCCGCGCCCGCGCCTGATAGGTCCCCGCGGCCAGGAGGCCGACCACGGCTCCGCCGACCGCGCACGCCAGCGGGTTGCCGTCCGCTCCGTCGGCGCCCGCTCCGGACCCGGCCGCCTCCAGCACGTCGTGGTCGCCGGTCACCGCGGCGAGCGGCACGAGACCGCCGCCGAGCGCTCCGCCGAGCACGGTCAGGTCGGCCGTGACACGCTCGTGGTCGAAGGCGAGCGTCAGGCCGGTCCGGCTCAGCCCCGACTCGGTCTCGTCGGCGACCAGCAGCAGCCCGCGTTCGGTGCACAGCTCGCGCAGCCTGCGCAGGTGCCCGGCGGGCGGTACCGCCACCCCAGCCGAACCGCGAACCGGCTCGACCAGGACGGCGACCGTGCGTTCGTCGATCGCGTCGGCCACCGCGTCGGCGTCGCCGTAGCGGACCGGCCGCACGGTCGGGGTCACCGGCCGGACGGGCGGCGCGCCCTCCACGACGACGTTCGCCCGCCAGTCAGGTACGCCCCGGGTCGCCCCGCCCCACGCGACGGCCGCGCGGACCGCCGTCTCCATTGCCTGCACGGCCGTCGTCATCGGCAGCGCGGCGGTGGTGCCGAGCAGGCCGGTGAGTTCGGAGCAGAACGTGTCCAGCCGGTCGTCCTGATAACCCTGTCCGGTGAGCGCGACGCGGTCGAGCTGCTGGCGCACCGCCGCGACGAGCCGGGGATGCCGGTGCCCGAACGTCAGCGCGCCGCCGCCGGCGCAGTCGACGTAACGGTTGCCCGCGTCGTCGGTGACCCACGCCCCTTCGCCGTGCACGATCCGTACGGGCAACTTCGGCGCGCGGGCGTGGCCGAAGCCGCGCGGCTTCCCGGTGGGAGGCTGCGGAGTAGCTGGGGGCATGAGCTGAACCCTCGGGGCGGTGGGGTGACGTTGGGACGAGCCTAGAAAGCCCGCCGGCGGGTGCCAACGGTGCGCTGTTGCGCGTCGCGGCGATCCGTTGCGTGTTCGGCGCGCGGCCGCTCGGTCACCGGCTGGACCCGGTCGACCACTCGCGACAGGACGATGACGCTTCTGGTGCGGACCACGGAGTCCTCGGCGCCGATCCGTTCCAGGACACGTTCGAAGTGCTCGATGTCGCTGGCGCGCACATGCAGCAGCGCGCCCGCGTCACCCGCGACCGTGCACGCCGAGACCACTTCCGGGTACCTCGCGGCGATGGCCGTCAGAGCGGCGGAGGACATGTACCTGTCACAGTGGAGCTCGACGTAGGCCTCGGTGGCCGTGCCGAACAGGGCCGGGTCGACCCGGGCGGTGAAGCCCCGGATGGTGCCGCCCGCCACCAGCCGGTCGATCCGGCGTTTGATCGCCGGTGCGGACAGTCCCACCTCGTCGCCGATGGTGGCGTAGGTCGCCCGCGCGTTCCGTTCGAGCACGGTGACGATGCGCTTGTCCAGCTCGTCCAGGTTCACCGGGCACCGCACCTCCGCCGAAGGAACACCGATTACAGCAAAAGCTGTTCCTGGCGGAAGTGTAACGTCCATAACGACCGAATGGCAGGCCCGGTTTCGACGACGGCAGGCCCGGTTTCAGGCCGGGATGCGGACGAGCTCGTCGCCTCCGCTCGACCTGACCACGAGATACGCGATATCGGCCCGCGTGAGCGCGGTGCCGCCGCGCACCTGCAGATGACGGTGCGAACCGAGCGGGCCATACCCGCTCGCGGGCACGCTCCACCCGGCCACCACCGACTCGGTGCCGTCCCTCCCCACCGCGATCAGCTGGCAGGTCGCCGGGCCACGGAGGTTCCCGAGCTCCGCCGCCACGTGCGTCCCCCAGCCCTTCCCCGACAGGGCGACCATCGCCGCCGCGCCGGTCCGGCCGTCGGATGCGGACCGCGTCTGGCCCCATCCGGCCAGGTCGCCGGGGGTCTCGCCGTCCGGTCCCGCCGCGGCCGTCCCGAGCGCGCCGCCGACCGCGAACAGCAGCGCGCTGGCGACGGCGGCCAGCCTCCCGTGCCTGTGCCGCCGGGCCCGCAGATCGGCGCCGCGCCGGTGGAGAAGTCCGACGACGTCCGCGCGTTCCGCCGGGACGGGGTCAGGCTCCTCGCCGGTCGTCGCCTCCGCGTGCTCGAGCAGCCACCCGGCCGCGCCCGTGAGCCGGGCGAGATCGATCGAGCAGCGCGGGCAGCCCGGTAGGTGTGCTTCGAAGGCGCTCCGAGCGTCCTCGCTGAGGACCCCCAGCGAGTAGGCGGCGACATCGGTGTGCTCGGGCAACGCGGTCCTCCCAGTTAGTCCCCTCGGCAGGTCGTACGACCGGTGGCGATCGATTGGTTCAACCGATCTGCTCGATAACGAAGCCCTATTACGGGAGGTGGAAGGGCTGGAAAGACCGATCAGCCCGGCGTTCGACGCAGCAAACCGCCCGGTCCGTCGGACCGGGCGGTCTTCGTCTTCGCCGGGGCTCAGACGGGGATCGTGAGAAGGGTTCCGCCGCCCTCCACCTTCACCTCGAACCGGTCGAGGTCCTTGCGCTGGATCGCCGTCCCGCCATGCGTGACCAGCGGGTTGGGGCTGCCGGGCACGCCGTAGCCCTTGACGGGGACCTGCCAGCCGGTGACGACCGACCGTGCGCCGGTGCGGGACACCGCCTCCAGGTGGCAGCGCAGAGGCCCCTTGACGCCCTTCAGCTCCAGGCCGACGTGCGTTCCCCAGCCCTTCCCCTCCAGCCCGACCAGGCCGCGGGCACCCGTCCTGGCGTCCGTCGCCGCATGCCGTTCACCCGCGACGACCAGCGCCTGCGCGGGGCTGTGCCGGTCGTGCCCGTCGCCCGTCTCCGGTCCGGTCAGCACCGCGCCCACGGTGGCTCCGGTCGCGATCAACGCGGCGGCCGCCGCCGCACCGATGACGTACGTGCCACGCCGGTCGGTCCGCCTGCGGCGGCGCAGCAGGTCGATCACCTCGCCCGGCGGCTCGTCGAGCGCCGTGGCCGCGTCCTTGTAGTCCTCCAGACCGGTCAGCAGCTCGCCCATGCCGCCGAACTCCGCGAGCTCCCTCCGGCACTGCTCGCAGCCGGCGAGATGTTCCTCGAACGCGCGGCGGTCGTCCTCTTCCAGCAGGCCCAGGGCGTAGGCGCCCACATCGCTGTGCTCCACCTGCGAGATCACGCCGTAACCCCCCTCTCCTCAAGCGCCACGCGGAGGGCGCGGAGCGCGTAGTACACGCGGGACTTGACCGTCCCCACCGGGATGCCGAGCACCTCGGCCGCCTGGTTGACCGTCCGATCCCGGAGCACCGTCTCGGTGAGTGCCTCCCGGTGAGCGGGCGTCAGCGCGTTCAGCGCCTCAGCCACCACCACCTTGCGCAGCATGCCGTCCATCTCGTCGGCCACGGCCAGGTTCTCCAGCGCCATCTCGTCGTCCACCTCGGGAGGCCGGATCGAACGGGCACGCCTGTTGTCGATGACGATGCGCCGGGCGACCGTGGCCAGCCACGGCATCAGCGAGCCCGCCGTCGAGTCGAGCCGGTCCGCGCTCTTCCACGCCCGAATGAACGTCTCCTGGACGACGTCCTCGGCCCACTGCCGGTCTCCAGCGGTCAGCCGCATGACGAACTTCAGCAACGGTTGGTGGTATTCGCGGTACAGCTCTTTGACGATCAGCTCGTCGTCGGGGGCCGGCGCCGGCCGGGGGAAGCGGAGGATGTTCCGCAATCCACCGGCCGCGCGACCCGCAGTTTTGGATGCTGCCATGGCCGAGCGTCTCCGGGGGTCTGGGGGGATGGCCCTTGAAGATCGGGGCGGTCAGCAGTCGGTACGACGAGGCGTCCATTGACGGTTCAACCCTTCTTGAATCTTTCTTAAGGCTCCCTTCAGACTTGCTATCGGTGCGGGTCAGAGGACATATAGCGGGTCAGGCGGGCCACTCGGGACGGCGCTTTTCCAGGAAGGCGCTCATGCCCTCCTGCGCCTCCGGGGTCTGGCTGGAGGCGGCCATCACCTCGATCGCGTAGGTGTAGGCGTCCGCCTCCGTGCGATCCAGCTGGGCGTACATGGCCTGCTTGCCGAGCGCCTTGCTGCGCGGGCTGCCCTGGGTGGCGCGTTCCAGCAAGTCGCGGGTGGCCTTCTCCAGCTCGGCCGCCGGCACCACGCGGTTGACCAGGCCCCACTCGTACGCCGTTCGCGCGTCGACCACGTCGCCTGTCAGGGCCATCTCCATCGCGCGCTTGCGGCCGATGTTGTGCGAGATCGCGACCATCGGCGTGTGGCAGAACCAGCCGCCCTTGCCGCCGGGCGCCGCGAAGCCCGCCTCCTCGCTTGCCACCACCAGATCGCAGGTCACCGCCAGCTGACAGCCCGCCGCCGTGGCGAGCGCGTGCACCTGGGCGACCACCACCTGGGGCACGGCCTGGATCGTGCGCATGAGCTCGGCGCAGGTCTGCAGGAGGCTGCGCGCGTCGGCGTGCGACGCACCGGCCATGTCGGCGAAGTCGTGACCGGCGGAGAACACCGGCCCGTTCGCGGCCAGCACGATCCCGAGGGCGTCGGTGCGCCCTGCCTCGTGGAACGCCTCGGTGAGCGCCAGCAGGAACTCCCTGGACAGGGCGTTGCGGCGTTGTGGCCGGTTCATGGTGATCGTCGTGACGGCGCCGTCGCGCTGGACCAGAACATCGCTCATGAACGTGACGCTACGTCAGAACGATCCACCCCGCACGAGCAGGGGATTTCACGATCCGGTGTGAGATGTCGGACCCGCGTCGTACGGTGGGCGCGACACGAAGGGGGCCGGGCCTTGAAACTCCTCACCGCCACGAACGCCACCCAGGGATACCGTCACAACGACTTCGACTGGTGCGTCGAGGGCGAGCTGGTGCACATCGGTGTCATCTGCGCCCGCGACCAGGCCGACCCGGACGGGGGCTGCGGCTGCGGCCGCGCGTTCGCCGGCCTCAACTCGCACCGCGCCACGACGACCGCCATGATCCGGGAGATTCCCGGCTTCTCCGACGACGACTACGTCCTGGCGATCCGTTCCAGCCTGGAGCAGCAGGGGTATGACTCCTCCTATGCCGAGCACGAGGCCGCCGAGCTGCGCATCCTGGTCCGTGACTGGCCGGTGGGCGCGATCGTCGAGCGCCGGCTGGAAGAGATCGTGGTGCGTGAGGTGATGCAGCCGGACCAGGAGGCCGACACCTGATGGGGCAGCCGGCGCCCGACCGCCTGCTCCGGCGGCTGGACGTGCTCGTGGGGGAGTGGGAGATCACCGTCGATCTCCCCGTGCAGATCTACCGGCGTGCCTGGACGACGTTCGAGTGGCTGGAGGGGAGGTTCCTCGTCCAGCACGCGGACGGGGAGCTTGCCGACGGGGCGTCGCCCGAGTGGGTGGCCGACTCGCCGCTGCCCACCACGACGATCATCGGGCTGGACGACGCGAGCGGGGAGTTCTGCCAGTTCTTCGCCGACGCGCGGGGGATGTTCAGGATCTACCGGATGTCCTTCGACGGCGGGGTCTGGCGGTTGTGGCGCGACGCCCCGGGCTTCCACCAGCGCTTCACCGGCACCGTCGTCCCGGGCGGTGCCGCCATCGAGGCCACCTGGGAAAGGTCGGCCGACGGCATCGAGTGGGAGCGCGACTTCGACATGGTCTACACCAAGGTCGCCTAGTCGTTCAGCCAGTCAGCCGTTCAGCGAGTCAGCCGTTCAGCCACTCCGCCAGCTCGGCGTCGGTGGGCGGCAGCACACACCACAGCGCCTCCTCGGTTGAGGAGCAGAGCGGGATGCGCTCGTGCAACCGCAGGATGTGGAACATCTTGGCTGCGAACGGGCGCACGCCGACGGTGGCGAGCCCCACCCCGAGCTCGTCGCAGCGACGGGCCGCGGCCGAGACGACGCGCATGCCCTCGGCGTCGAAGAACGACACCCCCGCAAGGTCGAGCACCAGCGGGCGGCTCGCGGCGCCGGCGAGGTCGAGCAGGCGGCAGCGCACCGCGGGAGCGGACATGCGGTCCATCTCGCCGGAGAGCAGCACGGTGGTGTGCCGTTCCCCCTCCACGACGACCACGTCGACGGCGGTGTCCCTCATGGCGGCCTCGCATCTTAGTGCGTCAAGCGGAGCTTGTCCGTTGAAAGGGTGGTTGGGCGGGGGCTGTGGGATGGCATAACACAGAAGCATCGCGTGCGTACGCTTGGTTGCCAAGGGGGGCGTCGTAGATTGTTGCGGGACGGCATAGATCGTTTCGAGCGGCTCACACCACGTCGGCGCCGAAGGCCTCCTTGAGCTCGCTCGTCAGTGCCGCGCTCGGCGTGACGCGGTAGCGGTCGTCGATGCTCATCAGCACCGACTTCGCCGGCATGGTGAGCCGGATGCGCACCTCGGCAGAGCCGCCGTGCGCCAGCAGGATCTCCTTCAGGCGCCGGACGAGCGGCAGGTTGACCCTCGATTCGGCGAGCGTGAGGGTGAGCGCCGCGGCGGCCGCGGCGTCAGGCGGTTCCGGCACTTCCAGCTCCATGGCGACGAGGCGGGGCACGTCCTCCCGCTTGTCGAGACGGCCCTTCACCAGCACGATCCGGTCCGGCGCGAGGGCCGCTCCGGCGAGCAGGTAGGCCGACGGGAAGAACAGGCAATCGATCGACCCGGCGAGGTCCTCGACGGTCGCGATCGCCCACGGCTTGCCCTGTTTGGTCATCTTCCGCTGGATCCCGGAGATGATGCCGCCGATGGTGACGATCGTCCCGTCACCGAGCCGGTCGTCGCCGGTGAGCGCCGCGACGGGATGATCCGTGCGGGAGCGCAGGAAGCCCTCCAGCCCCAGCAGCGGATGGTCCGAGACGTACAGGCCGAGCATGTCGCGTTCCTGCGCGAGCCGGTACGGCTTGTCCCACTCCTCTGCCGAGAACTCCACCCCCAGCCCGAAGGCGTGGTCGCCCTCGACGTCCGCCGAGCCGAGGCCGAAGAGGTCGTTCTGGCCGTACGCCTGGCTGCGCTTGAGGCCGATCACGGCGTCCACGGCCTGCTCGTGCCGTTCGGCGAGGCCCTTGCGGGTGTGCCCGAGCGAGTCGAACGCGCCCGCCTTGATCAGCGACTCGATGGTGCGCTTGTTGCAGACCACGGCCTCGGACTTGTCGAGGAAGTCGGGGAACGACCGGTAGCGGCCCTTGGCCGTGCGGGTCGCCGTGATCGACTCGACGACGTTCGCGCCGACGTTGCGCACCGCCGCCAGCCCGAACCGGATCCGCCCGTCGCCGCGCGCCGCGAAGCCGGCCGCCGACTCGTTCACGTCCGGCGGCAGGACCTGCAGGTTCATCCGGCGGCACTCGCCCAGGTAGAGCGCCATCTTGTCCTTGTCGTCGCGGACGCTGGTCAGCACCGCCGCCATGTACTCGGCCGGGTGATTGGCCTTGAGGTAGGCGGTCCAGTACGAGACCAGGGCGTACGCGGCGGCGTGGGCCTTGTTGAACGCGTAGCCGGCGAACGGGACGAGCACGTCCCACACCGCCTGGACCGCCTCGTCGGAATAGCCCCTCTCGCGGCAACCCTCCCGGAACGGCCCGAACTCCTTGTCGAGGATCTCTTTCTTCTTCTTGCCCATAGCGCGCCGCAGCAGGTCCGCTTGGCCGAGGGAGTAACCGGCGAGCTTCTGCGCGGCCAGCTGCACCTGCTCCTGGTACACCACCAGGCCGTACGTCTCGCCGAGGATGTCGCGCAGGGGCTCCTCGACCTCGGGGTGGATCGGCGTGATCTCCTGCTGCCCGTTCTTGCGCAGGGCGTAGTTGACGTGGGAGTTCATGCCCATCGGGCCCGGCCGGTAGAGCGCGGTGACCGCGGTGATGTCGGCGAACTCGTCGGGCTTCATCAGCCGCATCAGCGACCGCATGGCGGCGCCGTCGAACTGGAAGACGCTCAACGTGTCGCCGCGTGCGAACAGCTCGTACGTCAGCCGGTCGTCCAGCGGCACGGACAGCAGGTCGATGCCCGTGCCGATCGCCTTGACCGCGTCGTCCATGATCGTGAGGTTGCGCAGCCCGAGGAAGTCCATCTTGAGGAGCCCGAGCGTCTCGCAGGTCGGGTAGTCGAACTGCGTGATGACGGCGCCGTCCTGCGGCCGCATGAAGACGGGGATGTGCTCGGTGAGCGGCTCGGCCGCCATGATGACGCCGGCGGCGTGCACCCCGGTCTGGCGGATCAGCCCCTCGATGCCGCGCGCCGTGTCGACGACCGTGCGCACATCCGGCTCGTTCTCGTACAGAGCCCGGACCTCCGCCGCCTCGGCGTGCCTCGGGTGCGCGGCATCGGTGATGCCGGAGAGCGGGATGCCCTTGCCGCCGGCGTCCGCGGGCATCGCCTTGGTGATGCGGTCGCCCAGGGCGTACGGGTGGCCGAGGATGCGGCAGGCGTCCTTCACGGCGGCCTTGGCCTTGATCACACCGAACGTGACGATCTGCGCGACCCGGTCGGCGCCCCAGCGGTCCGTCACGTACCGGATCACCTCGCCGCGCCGCCGCTCGTCGAAGTCCACGTCGATGTCGGGCATCGAGACGCGCTCGGGATTGAGGAACCGCTCGAAGATCAGGCCGTGCAGGAGCGGATCGAGGTCGGTGATGCCCATCGCGTACGCGACGAGCGATCCGGCCGCCGAGCCCCGGCCGGGCCCGACCGCGATGCCCCGCCCCTTGGCCCACATGATGAAGTCGGCGACGACGAGGAAGTACGAGGGGAAGCCCATGCGGGCGATCACGTCCATCTCGTACTCGGCACGTTCGCGATAGGCGTCCTCCTGGCCTCCGGGAAAACGGCCTCCGGGGAAGCGGCGCGCGAGCCCGCGCCACACCTCCTCGCGGAACCAGCTCTCCTCGGTGTGACCTGCGGGCACGGGGAAACGCGGCAGCAGGTCCTTCTTCTCGAACATGCCGGTCGTGTCGACGCGTTCGGCGATGAGCGCGGTGTTGCGGCACCCCGACTGCCAGGCGTCCGAGGAGTCGATCGCGTACATCTGCTCGGGCGACTTGATGAAGTAGCCGGAGCCCTCGAACTGGAACGCTGGGGCCTCCAGCCTGGATCCGGTCTGGACGCACAGCAGCGCCGAATGCGCCGTGGCTTCACGTTCGTAGGTGTAGTGCGAGTCGTTGGTGACGACGTACGGCGCGTTCAGCCTGCCGGCGATCTCCTCCAGGCCCGCGCGCGCCCGGCGGTCGATCTCGATGCCGTGGTCCATCAGTTCGACGAAGAGGCCGTCCCTGCCGAAGATCTCCTGGAGCTCGCCCGCTGCTTTGAGCGCCTCGTCCTGCTGGCCCAGCCGGATGCGGGTGGCGACCTCGCCGGAGGGGCAGCCTGTGGTCGCCATCAGGCCGTCGGCGTGCTCGGCGAGCAGTTCGCGGTCCATGCGAGGCTTGCGGAAGTGCCCCTCCAGCGCGGCGCGCGACTGCAGGCGGAAGAGATTGTGCAGGCCGGTCGCGTTGTACGCCCAGAGCGTCATGTGCGTGTACGCGCCCGCGCCGGAGACGTCGTCGCGTTTCTGCGCGGGGCTGCCCCAGCGGACCGGCTTCTGGACGGAACGATGCTCAGGCGCGACGTACGCCTCGATGCCGAGCACCGGGGTGATCCCGGCGGCGGTGGCCTGCGTGAAGAAGTCGTACAGGCCGTGCAGGTTGCCGTGGTCGGTCATCGCGACCGCGTTCATGCCGAGGTCGCCGACCGCCCGGACCAGGTCGCCGAGCCGAGCGGCGCCGTCGAGCAGCGAGTATTCGGTGTGTACGTGGAGATGGGCGAAGCGATGAGCGGAATGGCGGGCGGAATGGTGGGCGGAGTCAGGCATCCCCGAGCCGCTCCAGGAGTGCCCGCAGACCGTGCTTCACCTCGTCGGCGGTGAGGGCCCGCTCCGGGTCCACCAGCCACTGCTGTGACAAGCCCGCGATCAGGGCCATGTGGATCGACGCCACCGCCCGCGCTGTCCGTTCGTCGGCCTCGGCGTCGATGCCGTAGAGCGTCGCCGCCAGCTCGGGCCGGGCGCGTTCGAACGCGGCGGCGATGTGCGCGCGGACCTCCGGGATGTGCTCGGCCTGCGCCAGCGCCTCCAGCGTGGCGACCAGCATCGGGCGGTTGGCAGGCAGCGACTCCATGGTCTGCTTCCAGGTGTCGCCCGTGGGAATCACTGTGTCGCCCCAGGCCTCGACCGTCTCCATGAGCGCGGCGACGAGCAGCGCGTCCTTGGAGCCGTAGTGGTAGTTGATCGCAGCGTGGTTGGCCCCCGCCGCGGCCGCGATGTCGCGCGAGCTCGTCCGCGCGTAACCCCGTTCCGCCAGGCAGCGCTTGGCCGCCGCCAGCAGGCTCTCCCGTTGACTCATGCCGCCGAGCCTAGCGTGAAACCATCCAGTTGGTTAAACCGCATGGATAAGCCATAGGGTTAATCCGTATGGTTAAGCCGGGTGGTTAAAGTGCAGGCCTTGAGAAAGGGCCCCTCGGCGTCGAGGGGCCCTTTGAGCGGGTCTCAGATCACCGCCTGGCGGGTCTCAGATCACCGCTTGAAGGTGTCGCGCGCTTCCTTGGCCGCGTCCTTGGCCTGCTCGCCGACCTGCTTGGCGCCACCGGCCATGCGGTCCCTGCGGCCCTCGGCCTCCAGGTTGGGGTCACGCGTGTCGCGGCCGGCCTGTTCCTTGCTCCGGCCCTTGGCCTTCTGCATCTTGTTCTTGAGCTTGTCGAGGAATCCCATGATCCCTCCTTCCGTACGATCCTCGTACGAGGACGACCTGCCCGCTCTTCTGCGATCTATTCGCCCGGCTCGCCGGAGTCGAGCCTCCTTGGCGGGAGCCGCTCCAGCGTGGAAAGTCATGCCATGGACAACGCGCTCTCCCAGGGACTACCCGTCGTCTTCCTGCACGGGATCAGGATCAGCGGCACGATGTGGCGGCCCGTCATGGAGATCGTCGGCGAGCACCATCCGGTGCTGGCCCCGGACATGCCCGGTCACGGCTGCAGGCGCGGCGAGCGGTTCACCATGGAGTCCGCCCTGGATGTCGTGGCCGAGGCGATCGACGCGCTGGGTGGGCGGGCCCTGGTCGTGGGCCTGTCGATGGGTGGCTATCTGGGCATCGCCACCGCCGGGCGCCATCCGGAAAGGGTGGCCGGGCTGGTCGCGATGGGCTGCACGATGAGACCGCGCGGGCTGCTCGGCGACGCGTACCGGGCGGCCGGATGGCTGGCGTCCCGCGATCCCGAACGTGCCGACCGGCTGAGCGAGCGTGTCTTCCGCCGCGTGCTGCCGGGGGCCGTCGGAGAGGCGGTGGTCGCGGGCGGGCTGGCGAGTGAGGTCATGCCGCAGGTGATCGAGGCGATTTCGGCGTCGAGCCCGCTGCGCTCGCTGGCCTCGTACGAGGGACCCGTCTGGCTGGTGAACGGGGAGCGGGACGCGTTCCGCCGGCACGAGAGGGAGTTCCTGCGGGCATGCCGGGACGGCCGCCTGACCCTGCTGCCTCGCCGGGGGCACGTGACGACCCTCGTCGCAACCGACGCACTGGCCCGGGTGGTCCTCGACTCGGCCGCCGTGGCCGGCGAGCCCGGCCGGCGTGGCCGCATCCGGCCACGGGCGCTCGGGACGGCCGCGACGGATCGATCCATCCGTCCCTGACATGGGTCTTGCGCAGGTTTGCCAGAGGAAGTCAGGCTATTGAGCAAATTCTCCCCTTGCCGTCAACGCGAGCTTTCTTCACGATTCTCAATGACTCAGGGCACGTCACCCGGACCTGCCTTGACTCGTTGGAGGCACAGTGAGGATGAGACCCATCCGCCCCGTCACTGTCGTGAGCCTGGCCGCCGCCACCGCCGCTGCCATGCTGACCGCCGTCCCCGCCGCACAGGCGGCATCCCCGTCCCCCGCCCCCGCTCCCGACGCAAGCACGCTGGCTACCTCCCTGGCCACGAAGCTCGGCTCCCGCAGTGCAGGCTCCTACCTCGACGGCGGCAAGCTCGTCGTCACCGTCTCCGACGCCAGTGCCGCCCAGCAGGTGCGGGCAGCCGGCGCCGTGCCCAAGACCGTTCTCCGGAGCGGCGCGGCCCTCAAGAAGGTCACCGACGCCATCGACCGTTCGGTCAAGGTGGCCGGCACCGCGTGGGCCGTGGACTCGACATCGAACCAGGTCGTGCTCTCGTACGACGACTCCGTCACCGGCGCGAAACTCGCCAAGGTACGCGCCGCGGCCGCCAAGCACGGATCCGCCGTCCGGCTCGAGCACGTCGCCGGCAAGTTCAGCCTCCGGATCTCCGGTGGCCAGGCCATCTACACCGGCGGCTCCCGCTGCTCCCTCGGCTTCAACGTCCGCAACAGCGCCGGCACGACGTTCTTCCTGACCGCCGGACACTGCACCAACATCGGCTCCACCTGGTACGCCAACTCCAGCGGGAGCACCGTGCTCGGTACCCGGACCGGCACCAGCTTCCCGGGCAACGACTACGGCATCGTCCGCTACACCAACACCTCGATCGCCAAGGGTGGAGACGTCTACCTCTACTCCGGCACTCAGGACATCACCTCGGCGCGCAACGCGGTCGTCAACGAGACCGTCCGCCGCAGCGGCAGCACCACGCAGGTGCGCAGCGGCCGTGTGACCGCCCTCAACCAGACCGTCCGCTACGCGGAGGGCACCGTGACCGGCATGATCCGGACCACGGTCTGCGCGCAGCCCGGTGACAGCGGTGGCTCGCTGTTCGCCGGCAGCGCCGCCCTCGGCCTGACCTCCGGCGGCAGCGGCAACTGCACGACCGGCGGCACGACCTTCTTCCAGCCCGTGACCGAAGCGCTCAGTGCCTACGGCGTGAGCGTCTACTAGATCACCCGAAACGGATAGATCACCCGCAACGGACTGCGGAACACTGCTGGGGTCCCCGGCGCCGGATCGACGGCGCCGGGGATCCCGCACGCAGTGCCCGACACTGAGCGCTGAGAAGTAACCGAGAGCTGAGAGGCAAGGGGCATGAAGACCGGATTCACTTGACGCTGACGCGCGCGTGCTCCGCCGCCGTCTCGACGTGTCCACGACCCGTACGAGACGACGACCAAGGAGACGACACGTGTTCCGTCACGTTTTCAGCCACAGTGAGATCTTCAGCCACACGGAGATCGCGCACTTCGAGGCGTTCGGCTTCGTGGTGCTCCGCGGCCTGCTCACGGCCGGCGAGGTCACCCGCCTCAAGGGAGAGGTGACCACCGAGCTGACCGCCGCTTTCGGCGGGCTCGGCACCGATCCCGGCGACGAGGGCGGCATCTCCGGGGACTACCTGCCGCTGACGGTGGACCGCGCGCCCTTCGCGCAGTCCCTGATCGCCGACGATCTGCGGTTCTTCCAGGGAGCCACCGAACTGACCGGCTCGCCGATGGTCCCGGCGCCCGGCATGGCCATCTGCTTCACGGCCAACGCCGGATGGCACACCGACGTCGGGCCGGACGTCCGCGGGGTGAAGTTCCTCGTCCACCTCGACCCGAGGACGGCCGAGACCGGCGCGTTGCGCGTCCTCCCCGGCTCGCACGACCCCGCGTTCGCCCGCCGCGTCGAGCGGTACCTGTCCCGGGACCCGATGAACCAGGGTTTCCAGCCGGGACTTCCCACGCCGGACACGGTCCTGGAGACCGAGCCCGGTGACGTGCTCGCGTTCGACGTGCACCTCCACCACTGCTCCAAGGGCGGGGAGAAGCGACTGGCCTGGTCGATCGAGTACATGGAGTGGCCGGGCATCGTCGACGAGGACAGGAAGAAGCTCGTCCGCGGCCTGATCGACACCGACGACGACTACTCCGGCGAGGACTTCGACCAGGACCTGTGGCCGGTCTGGCGGGAGTGGGCCGCGGGTGCTCCCGGCAGGGCCTCGCGCCAGACCGCTCTGGAACGGCTCGAGCTGCTGGAAGTACCCGGCTTGACGTGACCGCCGAGGGTATCCGGCGGACCGCTGGGGCTATCCGGCGGACTGTTGGGGCTGCCCGTCGTTCTCGGAGAGGATCCGCCGGGCGGCTCTGACGAGCGCGGCATTGTCGGGTGCGGCGGAGCCGTCCGGGAGCAGCAGGGTGTCCTCCAGGCCGATCCGCGTGTCCAGCCCCAGCGAGGCCGCCAGGCGCAGAACCGGCCATGCGCCGCCCTGCTCGCCGTGCAACAGCACCGGACGTTCGTTCGGCGCCAGCTCGGCGAGCAGGGCGGCGGCCGTCGCGGGCGCCGTCCGCGGATCGGTGTCGACCACTTCGGCGAGCACGCGCAGGACACGGTGCCGGGACGGCCAGGCCAGGAAGCGCTGGGCCGCGCCGGTGCCGGAGAAGATGCCCGCCTCGATCGCCACCCCGTGGTCCAGCAGCGCGTCGGCGACCAGCTCGGCGCCCTCCTCGTGCCAGTTGACGGAGGCGTGGTCGGGGAGGACCTTCCAGGACTCGACGAGATCCACGCGCCGGCGCGGGTCGGGGCACGCCCAGGCGCCGGTGGTGACGCCGACGCGGATCCCGGGAGCGGCGGCACGGACGGCCTGGATCGCCGCGGCGACATGGTCGGGCTGGAGGGAGTCCACGCCGTCCGGACCCTTGGGATGCAGATGGATGTCCTCCGCGCCCGCGACGACCGCGTCCCGTACTGAGGCGGCCAGTTCATCGGGGGAGAACGGCACGGAATGGTCGAGGAGACCGTTCGGGCACACCTGAAGCATGGCCCGATCCTCCCAGATGGAGATGACCAGGCCGGTTGCCCTGGGGCTGTTCGATCCGCCGGGCTGGGGTTTGGTGTCCGTTCAGGGTGCCCCTAGTGACAACTTGGCTGAATTCCGTAAGATCTCGTGAAAAGTCAACAGGGCGACTCAGCAGGGACGGCCCGGTGCCCGGTCGGAGTGATGCGGATGGACGGCTGCCAGGGGCCTGGCGGCATCGATCTGAACGTGCCGAACGTCGCCCGCATGTACGACTACTACCTGGGCGGCAAGGACAACTACGCCGCCGACCGCGCCCTTGCCGACCAGGTGCTCAAGGTCGCGCCGCAGACGCCCGCCCTCGCCCAGGAGAATCGTGCGTTCCTCCAACGGGCGGTCCGTTACCTGGCGGGTCCAGCCGGGATCACCCAGTTCATCGACATCGGGGCAGGCCTCCCCACGCTCGAGAACACGCACGAGGTCGCGCAGCGGGTGGCCCCTGGCGCTCGCGTCGTCTATGTCGACAACGACCCGGTCGTGCTTGCCCACGGCCGCGCGCTGCTCCAGGGCACCGCGGGCACCAGAGTGGTCCAGGCCGACGCACGGCGGCCGGACGAGATCTTCGGCTCGGCCGAGCTGACCGATCTGATCGATCTCGGCCGCCCGGTGGCGATCCTGCTGGTCTCCGTCCTGCACTGCGTGCCCGACGACGAGGACCCCTGGAAGATCGTGGCGCGCCTGCGGGAGGTGATGGCGCCGGGCAGCCACCTTGTGATCTCGCACATCACCGCCGCCGACCACGCCGGGAGCGCGCAGGCGGGCGCGGACGTCTACCGGCGCGCCAGCAACAGCATGACGCTGCGCACCCACACTGCCATCAAACGTTTCTTCGACGGCTTCGAGCTGCTCGAACCGGGCCTGGTGCGGCTCACCGAGTGGCGTCCCCAGGAGGGCGCCGAGCCCCGGCAGGACCTTCCGACCTGGTACTTCTGCGGCGTCGGCCGCAAACCCTGAGACACCGCACATTCTGTGACATCGGAGGCACGCGGGTGACCGAGCAGGACACGACCCACGCCCGACTCGACTTCAACCCGGTGGCGGGAGCCCGCCCGGTCGGGACCACCGCCGCGCTGCTGGACGGCCTGCGCGACGACCACCCCGGCTTCCACTCCACGTTCGGCCGCGGCTTCTGGGTTGTCACGCGGCACGCGGACATCCTGGCGACCCTCCAGGACCCGGAGGGGTTCTCCAACCGTTCGGTGAACGCGCTCGACGCGGAGCCGCGCTACCGCTGGATCCCCGAGATGCTTGACCCGCCCGAGCACACGCTCTGGCGGCGCCTGCTCCGCCCGCACTTCACACCGGCCACGGCCAAGGCGAGGGAGGGCCGGATCCGCGAGCATTGCGCCGGCCTCATCGACGACATCGCCGGGCGGGGCTCGTGCGACTTCGTCTCCGACTTCGCCCTGAGGTTCCCGTCGGTGATCTTCCTGGAGCTGATGGGTCTGCCGGTCGACCGGCTCGACACGTTCCTGGAGTGGGAGCACGCCATCCTGCACGGCCCGCCCGCCGCCAACCCCGCGCGGGTGGAGGCGATGGGCAAGGTGACCGAGATGTTCGCCGGGCTGATCGAGGAGCGGCGGGCCGAGCCCCGCGACGACCTGGTGAGCGCGGCGGTCACGTGGCGGATCGACGGCGAGCCGATCTCCGATGAGGATCTGCTGGCGTTCTGCCTGCTGATGTTCATGGCCGGGCTGGACACGTTGACGTCGCAGCTGTCGTACACGTTCTGGCATCTGGCGACGCACCCCGGCGACCGTGCGAGGTTGCGCGACGACCCCGCGCTCATGCCCTCGGCGATCGAGGAGTTGCTCCGCGCGTATTCGATCGTTCAGCCGGCCCGCAAGGCGACGCGCGACGTCACCGCCGCGGGATGCCCGGTCAAGGCGGGCGAGATGGTGATGCTGCCGCTGTCCATGGCCAACCGGGACCCGGCGGTCTTCCCCGAGCCGGAACGGGTCATCCTCGACCGCGCACCCAACCGGCACCTGGCCTTCGGCGCCGGGCCGCACCGTTGTCTCGGCGCCCATCTCGCCCGCCTGGAGATCCGGGTCGCGCTGGAGGAGTGGCATCGCCGGATCCCCGACTACCGGATCCCCGACGACGCCGAGGCGATCGAGCACGCCTACATGCTCCTCGGTCTGGACACGCTCCCTCTCACCTGGTCGTAGGACTTGTCGCTGTAGGTCTTGTCGCCGTAGGACTTGTCGGTGGTGGCAGGCCCGTACGAGCGCAACCTGACGGGCGCCCCCGAGATCTCCTCCACCTTGGCCACCGCGTCGCCGAGCGGCTCGTAGACCGGCCGGGCCGCGAGCAGCCGCCGCGTCAGCGCCGCCTGCCGTTCGAGGTCGCCCGCCGGGCCGGTCGGCAACCGCTCCACACGCCGCCCGTCGATTTCGTACGCGCGGCACAGCAGCAGGTCGGCGCGCTTGCGAGGCAGATCGAGGTGGGTCAGCGCCAGTTCGTCGACGCCACCCACCACGTCGAGCGCATAGCGCAGCGTCATCGCGTCGAGGTGACCGACGCGGAAGGCGCCTTGCCAGCGTCCTGGTCCGTTGTGCCGGTCCGGCAGGTCCGTGGTGAGCGCCGGATCCTCGGTGACGAACGGTCCAGGGCCGTGCCGCGTCGCGTACGTCCGCAGAACGCCCAGGCGCGTGGCGGTGGCACCCGCCTCGGCCAGCAACGTCTCCGCGTTCGCGAAGGTGGTGGTCGACCAGGTGGTGTACGGGTGGAATCCGTGCCACTCGTCCAGCAGCACGCCCTGCGCGCCTTCGAAGACCACGTTCCCCGTGCGCAGCAGCCCCGGGAGGTGCTCGCTGCCAACGATCCGGACCCGTTCACCGAACGCGAGGAACACCGCGAGGCACTCATCGACCGGTGGCACCTGCCCGCCCGCGTCTCGCGGGAACGTGTCCAGATACCAGTCGCGGAGCGCGGCGAGCCGTTGCCGCAGGCGGGCGGGGGAGAGGCAGTCGCCCGCCCGCGGCGCGTCGTCATGGGTCAGCGCGTACGAGGCCGTCTCGCCGATGCCCATGCCGCAGGAGCCGTGTCGTTCCGCACCCCGGGCCGCCTCGCGTGCACGATTGGCGGCCCGGGGTGTGGTACGGCGTGGTCAGCAGCGCGGCACGGTCGACCGTGAGCCGCGCCAGGGGATCGCGGATCCCCAGCTTCCGCAGATGATCGGCCTCGGCGGCGAGTGCGAGCGGGTCGACCAGCATGAACCGCGACAGGTGCGTCGCCACTCCCGGCGTGAACGTCCCCGACCCGAACTGGGCGAACGTGTGGTGCCGCCCGTCCGGGGCGACGACGTTGTGCGCCGCCTGCGCGCCCCCGTTGAACCGCACCACCGCGTCCACTGGTTCAGGCCCCCGCGAGCAGAACCAGTCCACGACGGTGCCCTTGCCCGCGTCGCCGAAGCCCAGGTCGGCCACGATCACATGCCGGCTCATGGAGACCTACAGCCGGGTCGTGGCCGACGGGGCGCTGCGCAGATCGGCCGGGACGGCGGACGACGCGGTCGGGGAGCGGTCCGCGTCCAGCCGGGCGAGTGCCCGCGAGACCGAGGCGCCGGCGGCGGAGCCGAACTCGTCGAGGTGCTCCAGCCCCTCGTCGAGGTCGATGGCGTCCTCGGCAAGCCCGATCGTGAGCGCGATGGTCTCGCAGACGGCGTCCAGATCGTCCAGGTAGAGCACGTGCTGGCCGAGCAGGCCCTGCCAGAAGTCCTTCAGCTTCCGGCTCCGGGAGTGATAGGCACCCTCGGGGATGATGAAGTACACCTCGTACATGCGCTGCAGCTCGCGCAGCATCTCCTCGATCGGGATGTCCTCGCCGGGCTCGCCGCCGATCACCTTGGCGATCTCGCGCCGCCTGACCTTCGAATAGGCCAGCTCGTCGCCGATCATGAAGAGATAGCCGCGCTTGCCGCGCTTCTCGAAGCAGTCGATCGAGGTGTGCCGGGCCATGAAGTACATGCCGAGCTCGTACGACTCGGTCATCTGCCCTCCGCCGCCGCCCTCGAGGTAGATCTTGCCGAGGTCGTCGTCCATGCGGTTGTCGGCCTCGAACTGCCCGATCTGCAGCGGGGCGCGGTCGCAGGTCGCGTCGCCGACCGCGCCGAACAGGATGTGGGGGTGCTCGACATAGCCCTTGCGCAGCAGCAGGCCGAGCAGATCGGGCAGCTTGGACTGCAGCGTGCGCGGGACGGTGCCCATCGAGCCGGTGACGTCGAACAGCACCGCGATGGCCAGCGATTCGGGATGGTCGTCCGAGTCCCGGCTCTCCCGTACGGTCACGCCGTGCGGGTCGAGATCGGGATGGACGGTGGTGGCGCCGCTGTCGCTGTAGGCGAAGGCGCTCGCACCGGTGGCCGAGCGGTAGCTCGCCGCGGCAGCGTAGACGTCGGTGGACCAGTTTCCGCTTCCCATTGTGTCCTCCTTCAGATCACAGGGCGGTTAGATCACAGAGCGGTGGGTGTGGGGTCGGGCATGTGGAACGGGCGGAACCGGCGCGGCCCGTAAAGGCGTTCCAGCAGCTCGTCGAACTCGTCCAGCAGCTTCCAGGCGTCGTCCGGGCGCCGCTTCTGCGAGGTGAGCAGGCAGCCCTTGGCGAACAGGCGCATCGGCTTGGGTGCGGTGCCCGCCTGGTCTGCCCCGCCCATGAGCTCGGTCATGCATCGGGTGGCCATGAAGATGTCGGTGGCGGCGCTCGCCCGCTGCCGCGCCGGGACCTCCGGCGGGTACCAGGCCGCATAGCGGTCGACCATGGCGGGAACGCGGCCGGTGGCGTCGGCGTACGAGTAGCAACCGGGCACCGAGTAGCACCAGTCGACCAGCACCAGACCGTGCTTCTCCGGATGGATGAGCACGTGGTCGGGCAACACCGCGCCGTGCAGGACACCCGCGCGATGCGCGAACCCGAGGGCCACCAGCAGGCGCCGCCACATCCAGGCCGCGTCGCGCGGATCCACCCCGCCGGGATGGGCGGCGCGAACGTCGGCGAGGCTGTGGAAACCGTCGAGCGCGGCCATCGCGTTGACCTGCCGCTGCTCGCCGGTCGCCGCGTCGCGGTGCCGGAACGTCTCGATGAGCCGCGGCACGTAGGCCCGGAACCGTTCGTCGCCGTCCTCGGGGAGCTGGCGCAGGGCCACCGCCTCGCGTTCGACGAGGTCGCTGTCGCGCGGGTCGCGCGGCAGCTTGACGATCGCGGGGCGCGCACCGTCGTACGAGGCCGCGTAGAGGTTGGCGAGGTCGCCCTCGGCCTTGACACCGCCGAGCCGGTAGGAGTGGCGGCGGGTCCTCATGGTGGCCGCGCCGTTGAGGTTGGCGTCGTTCAGCTTGTAGGTGCGCCAAAGCGCGTTGAGCCTGGTGAACGCGTCGCGGGTGCGGCCGCCGGTGGCGTCCGGGTGGACCAGGCGGGCCAGCCGCCGGTAGGTCCGGGCCGCCTCGGTGGCGTCGGCGCCGAACAGGTCGGCCGGAGTGCGCACCCGGTCGAGCCGGGCCAGGGCGTCGTCGAGTTCGAGCGGTTGCTCTGAAGACACTGTCATCTGATCTCTTCCTCTCGGCTGGGCCGGAGCAGAGCGGGGTGCAGGAGGCGGGCGTCGCCCGCGCGGTAGAGCTTGGGCCGGGGGCCGCCGCGCCGGCCGCCCTTGTCCGAGGTGCTCCCGGTGCTCTCCACGAAGCCGGGGACGGACAGGACCTTCCGGTGGAAGTTGCCGGCGTGCAGTTCCTCGCCCCAGACGGCCTCGTAGACCGCGCGCAGCTCGGGGATCGTGAACTCGCCTGCGCAGAAGGCCGTGGCCAGCGGCGTGTATTCGAGCTTGGCGCGGGCGCGTTCGAGCCCGTCGCTCAGGATCCGCGCGTGGTCGAAGGCGAGCTTGCGCGTGGTCCCGGGGCGCTGGTCCGCGGCCTCGGTGAGGCCGAGCGCGTCGATCGGCACCCAGGCGGCGTCGACGGCGTCGCTGCCCGCCTCCGGGTCGGGGAGCTCGGGTGCGAACGCGAGGTAGGCGACCGAGATGATGCGCATGCGCGGGTCCCGGCCGGGCGCGCCGTACGTGCCCAGTTGCTCCAGATGGACGCGGCCGAGCACGCCGCCCTTGGCGCTGACCCCGGTCTCCTCGGCCAGCTCCCGGACCGCCGCGTCGGGCAGATCCTCCGCGTCGCGCACGCCCCGGACGAAACCGCCGGGCAGCGCCCACATCCCGGCGTACGGGGCGTTGCCGCGCCGGACCAGCAGGACGTTCAGGCCGCCGTCGCGGATGGTCAGCGCGACGACGTCCACGGTCACCGCGACCGGGTCGTAGTCCCGGGGGTCGTAGTTCGCGAGGAACTCCCGCTCGTCGCGCCGCGGATCGGGGATCATGCGTTGATCTCCTTGTGAGTAGATCTCAAGGTGAGTCAATCTCGTTCTGAGAAGAACATAACCCGGACCGGAGCCGTCCGTCCACCCCTTAATCGCGCGTAAACGGAACAGAGGCCGCCTCCCACAAGGGAGACGGCCTCTGGCCTGGGCTTCAGCTGGCCTGGGCTTTAGCGGCGATGCCGCCCACCGGTCGGCGGCGGGTCCGGATTCTCGTCGCCTGGCTCGTCCGCGTACGGGTCATAGGGGTCGTACGGGCTGGGACGGCGCGGGGCGCTCTGGTACGGATCGGACGAGTACTGGCCGGACGGGAACCGGCCGGTGAGGGACTGGCCAGCGGGAGGCTGACCGGTCGGATACTGGCCGGTCGGATGCTGCTCCGGGGATTGCTGGCCGTGCCGGCGCGGCGGGTCACGGTAGGGATCGCTCGGATAAGAGTCGCCCTGGTAGTAGGGATCACCTTGATACGGGTCGTTCGGGTACGGGTCGCTTGGGTACGGCTCGCTCGGCCGCGCGCTGAAGTGGTACGGGTCGGCGGCGAACGCGCCCGTCGTCTGCGAGCGGGCGACCGGCGTGCCTCCCGGCGTGGCCGCCGGAGGGAGCGAGCCGGGTGGGGGAGCTGCGAGCGGCGCGGCGGCGGGCATCAGCGGCGGGCCGGCGGCCGCCGTCTCCAGCAGTTCGCGCAGCTGGCTCTTGCGGCGCCCGTACACGACGTACACGATCATCCCCATGGCCATCCAGACCGCGAAGTAACTCCACGTCTGGACCTGCAGATTGAGCATCAGCCAGCCGACGGCCAGGATCGTGACCAGCACGGTCAGCGAGGCGGTCGGGACCTTGAACGGGCGGTGCAGGTCGGGCCGGTTCCGGCGGAGCGCCAGCACCGCGGCCGCCACGAACAGGAACGCGAACAGCGTTCCGATCACGACCATCTGCTCCAGCGTGAGCACGTCCAGGGTCTGCGACATCACGATCGCCGCGACGCCGGCCACCAGGGTCGCGCGGGACGGCACCTTGAAGCGGCTCATCTGGGCGACGCCGCGCGGGAGCAGGCCGTCGCGCCCCATGGAGAACAGCACCCGGGTCAGGCTGATGACCAGCACCAGGATGACGGTGGTCAGCCCGAGCACCACGCCGACGTCGATGATCTTGCCCATGGAGTCGGCGCCCACCTTGCCGAACGCCACCGCCAGCAGCGGTTTGTTCGGATCCAGGTTCTTGTAGGAGACCATGCCGATCATGGCGATGGCGACGCCGATGTAGAGGATGATCGTGACGGCCAGCGAGACGATCATGCCGCGCGGCACCTTGCGCGGGGCGTCCTCGGTCTCCTCCGACGCGGTGGCGATCAGGTCGAAGCCGATGTAGCCGAACGCGATGGCGGGCGTCGCGGCCAGGATGCCCCAGACGCCGAACACCTGCGGGCTGCCACCGGTGATGCCGCCCCAGATCGCGTCCAGGACGGTCTGGCTGCTGGTGTCCGGTGCGGGCTGCGCGGGCGGCACGAAAGGGGTGAGGTTGGCCGGCTCGAAGAACTTCAGCCCGGTCGCGATCACAAGGCCGAGCACGATCAGCTTGGCCAGGACCATGTACCAGAGCGTGCGCAGGCCCAGCCGGCTGCCGGTGGCCAGCATCACCACGACCAGGAGCAGGATCAGCAGCGCGAAGAGGTCGAACCCCTTCTCCTGGCCGATGATCCCGGCAAGCGGCTCCGGGATCGGGACCGCGAAGTCGCTGAGCGCCTGCGTCGCGTAGAGCGACCAGGCGCGCGCCAGCACGGAGGTGGCGAGCAGGAGCTCGAGGATGAGCGACCAGCCCACGACCCAGGCCCACACCTCGCCGAACGCGACGTAGCTGAAGGAGTACGCGCTCCCGGCGACCGGGATGATCGAGGAGAGCTCCGCGTACGAGAGCGCCGCCAGCAGGCAGACCATCCCCGCCACGGCGAACGAGATGATCACTGCTGGGCCCGCGTTGTTCACCGCCTGCTGGCCCGCCACCTTGAAGATCCCTGCGCCGATCATGACGCCGAGGCCGAGCACGATGAGGTCTCGGGTCCGGTAGACGACGCGCAACCGGTGCCGGCCCCCGTACAGCTGTCCGGTCGCCTGCTCCACCGGCAACCGTCGGAACATGTCGTTACGCATGCGGATGTCCCAGGTCATAGGTGTCCCTTGGCCTGAACCCGCGCCGCTGTTCGCGAGACAGAGCTTGCTGAAGTTCCTAAGAATTCACCACGTAGAGGTAAAACCGCAACGTCTTCCCACGATTCGGACAGTGCTTCCTATATGGAAGCGGTCCCGTGAGGCCGGGGTTGGCCGGGGCGCTGGCGGCCGATAGAGATCGATGGGACGGTTGGGGGCGTCGCGCATTCCAGGAGGTTCCGTGTCCCCCAGCACGAAACACCGGCGTACCTTGGCGGCCGTCCTACCGGCTCTCGCGCTCGCTCTCGTCGCACCGCTCCCAGCGGCTTCCGCCGCCACAACCACGAAGGCGCCGACGGCGCCGACCGCTCCGCCGTCGCGGCAGCCGGTGGCCACGGGCTACGGGGGCGCGGTCTCGACGGTCGACCCGGACGCGAGCCGCACCGCCATCGAGGTCCTCAAACGGGGCGGCAACGCGATGGACGCGGCGGTCGCGGCGAGCGCGACGCTGGGCGTGACCGAGCCCTACGTGGCAGCCATCGGCGGTGGCGGCTACATGACCTACTTCGACGCCAAGACCCGCAAGGTCTACGCCCTGGACGGCCGGGAGACCGCGCCGAACGCGATGACCGAGACCTCCTTCATCGACCCTGCCACGGGCCGCGCGATCCCGCCGGAGCAGGCCGTCACCAGCGGGCTGAGCGTCGGCGTGCCCGGCACGGTCGCGCAGTGGGAGCTCGCCCTGCGCCGGTTCGGCAGCCGCGACCTGCGCTCGCTGCTCAAGCCCGCGATCAAGGTCGCCGAACGCGGCTTCGTCGTCGACCAGGAGTTCCGCGACCAGACCGCCACCAACGAGGGGCGGTTCCGCGACATCGTGCCCAGCCGGGCCCTGTTCCTGCCCGGCGGCAAGCTTCCGGAGGTCGGCTCGACGTTCCGCAACCCGGATCTGGCGCGCACCTACCGCGAGCTCGGCAAGCGCGGGCCGCGCTGGCTGTACGAGGGCGGGCTCGGCCGTGAGGTCGTCCAGACGGTCAAGCGCCCGCCGGTGGACCCCGCGTCCACCCGCAACGTCCGCCCAGGCCTGATGGAGCCGCGTGACCTGCGCGCCTACAAGGCACTGTCCAAGAAGCCCACCCGTGCCACCTACCGCGGGCTGGACGTGTACGGGATGCCGCCGTCCTCGTCCGGCGGGTCCACCGTCGGCGAGGCGCTCAACATCATGAGCAACTTCCGGCTGGGGCCCAAGGACCCGGTCCGGAGCCTGCATTACTACCTGGAGGCGAGCAAGCTCGCCTACGCCGACCGAGGCCGGTACGTCGGCGACCCGGAAAAGGTGGACGTGCCGCTGGACGAGCTGCTCTCCACCGGATTCGCCCGAGAGCGAGCCTGCCTGATCAAGCCCGGCCAGGCGGCCCAGGCCCCGGTGGCGCCCGGCTCGCCCGACGGCCGCTACACCCCGTGCATCCCGCCGGGCCAGTCGACGCGCGCACTGGCGTACGAGGGCCCGCAGACCACCCACCTCGTCGTCGCCGACAAGTGGGGCAACGTCGTGGCGTACAACATCACCATCGAGCAGTTCGGCGGCAGCGGGCTGACGGTGCCGGGCCGCGGCTTCCTGCTCAACAACGAGCTCACCGACTTCAGCCTGCAGCCGCCCGCACCCGGCGCGGCGCCCGACCCCAACCTGCCGGGACCGGGCAAGCGCCCGCGGAGCAGCATGGCGCCGACGGTCGTGCTGAAGGACGGCCGCCCGATGCTCGCGGTGGGCACGCCCGGCGGCTCGACGATCATCACGACCGTGCTGCAGATCCTGCTCAACCGGGTCGACCTCGGCATGGACCTGCCCACGGCCCTGGCCGCGCCGCGCGCCACCCAGCGCAACACCCCGGCGGTCTTCGCCGAGCAGGCGTTCATCACGCAGTACGGCCAGGCCCTCGCCGCCCGCGGCCACCGGCTGGAGCCCTTCCAGGGGCCGCCCGTCGGCGTCATCGGCGCCGCCACCGGCCTGGAGTTCCTGCGTCCCGGACTGGTGCAGGCGGTCGCGGAGCCGGTCCGCCGCGGCGGCGGCGCCGCGCTCGTCGTGCGTCCCGCCAGGTAAGCGGCCAACGCCGCGACTACGATCGGTTGTGGGGGAAGGAGCTTGCCATGGCGCAGGCGTACGTACAGGTGACCACGACCACCGACTCGCGGGCGGAGGCGGCCGAGCTTGCGAGGTCGGCGGTCACCGACCGGCTCGCCGCGTGCGCGCAGCTCGTCGGCCCCCTCGCCAGCACCTACTGGTGGGAGGGCGAGATCGAGCACGCCGAGGAGTGGATGGTCGTCTTCAAGACCACCGCCGACCGGTTCGACGAGCTGGCGAGCCTCATCACCGACGGGCACTCCTACGACACCCCGGAGATCATCGCGACCCCCGTGGTGGCGGGCAGCATGGACTACCTCGCCTGGCTGTCCGAGCAGACCGAGCCGGCCGAGGAGGATGAGGCCGTCGACGACGCGGCGGTCGATTGATGGCCGCGCAGGCCGGCTATTCGGGTACCCCGCTGCCCCGGAAGCTGGGCATCAAGGCCGAGCACCGGGTGCTGATGGTCGACGCCCCCGACGGCTTCGAGCTGGACCCGCTTCCGGCCGGCGTGGTCCTGCACCGCCGCCCGTCCGGCCGCGACCCGTACGACGTGATCCTGGCGTTCTGCCCTGATCTCGCCACGCTGGAGCGCCGGTACGACACGTTGCGCAAGCGGCTCGACACGGCGGGCGGGCTCTGGATCGCCTGGCCGAAGAAGTCGAGCGGGGTCGCCACCGACCTGTCCGACGACGTCGTCCGCGAGTACGGGCTGGCCACCGGGATGGTCGACAACAAGGTCTGCGCGGTGGACCAGACGTGGTCGGGTCAGCGTTTCGTCGTCCGCCTCGCCGACCGCTGACCGGCCCGCACCTGTGTGACGACTGTGTGACGCAGGTCATATCTGGGCAATAAGTCTTTAATTACTTCGGGGTGGTGTGGTTCTCTTCGGCTTCGGAGAAAGGCGGACCAGTGTGTGACGAGGACTACGGGCTGTTCGGGCCCGGCTCGGTGACCTGGCGGGTCATGGGCGAGCCGGTGCTCATGGTCGGCGGTGTGCGGGCCCTGTTGCTACAGGCGCTCCATCCCCGGTCGATGTGGGGGACCGCGCAGAACTCCGAGCTCATGGACCCGCAGGCCGCCTGGGCGCGGCTCGGCCGGACCGTCGAGTTCGTGCGCGTCCGCACCTACGGCACGCACGAGGAGGTCGACCGCGTCGGCCGCCGGATCCGCAAGCTGCACTCCAAGCTGACCGGGCTCGACATGCGCACCGGCGAGACCTTCCGCATCGACGAAGCGGAGAACCTCCTCTGGGTGCACATGGGCGAGGTCGACTCCTACCTGGACGTCGCACGCCGCGCCGGGGTGCCGCTGTCGGACGCCGACGCCGACCGGTTCGTGGACGAGCAGCGGCGGGCCGCCGAGGTGGTCGGCCTCGATCCCGCAGACGTCCCCGCCACGGTCGCGGAGATGAGGGACTACTACGAGGGGATGCGCCCGCACCTCTGGGCGTGCAAGGAGGCCCGTGTGGGCCTGCGCCGCATGTTCAACCCGAACGTGCCCCGGCAGATGTTGCCGCTCAAGCTGGCGGCCCCGGGCATCGGGATGCTGGTCGTCGCCACGCTGCCGCGCTGGGCCCGCCGGATGTACGGGCTGCCGGGCCTCCCCACCTCGGATCTCGCCGCGACGCTGACCCTCAAGGGCCTCTACCGCACCACGCACGTCCTCCCGCAACGGATCCGGTATTCGCCGGACGCCAAGCGCGCGCGTGAGCTCACCCGAGAGCACCAAGAGGCCGTCAACACCTGGTCGATAGCGTCCTGACGCCCAGCCCTGCCGTACCCGCTAGGCCATCGGCGGTGGGCCTCCGCCGCCGGTGCCCTTCCGGGGGAGGAGCAACGCCGGCACGATGAGGACGGCGGTCAGGCCGAGCGCGACCCAGAACGTGTGGCTGAACGACTCCGCCAGCATCGGCCCGAACCGCTCCCTGATCTCGTCGGGGATCTCGCCGATCCGGCCTTCGCCCCCGCCGCCCGGCGCAGCCACCTGCAGGTTCGACCGCAGCTGGTTGGAGAGCACCACCGCGAGCAGCGCGGCGCCGAACGAGCCGCCGAGCTGCAGGATGATGTTCAGCGAGCTGGTCGCCCGGGGGACCGCCGACTTGGTCAGCGTGGTCAGGGCCGCCGACATCGTCGGCATCATCGTGCAGCCCAGGCCCAGCCCGCGGACGAAGAGCGCGGCGCCGAGCCACCAGTAGGAGGTGCCCGCGTCGAGCATCGTGAACGGGATCGTGCCGACCACGAGGAGCACGATCCCGGCCGGGACGATCCGTCCGGCCCCGAACTTGTCGGTGACCAGGCCCGCGATCGGCATGGCGCAGGCGGCGCCGAGGCCCTGCGGCACCAGCAGCAGGCCGGTGGCCAGCGCCTCCTCCCCGCGCGCCACCTGGAAGTAGAGCGGCAGCAGCAGGAGCGCACCGAGCAGGGAGATGCCGACGAAGAAGACGGCGACGGCCGCCGCCGCGAACGTGCGGTCGGCGAACAGCCGCACGTCGATCAGCGCCTTCTCCCGGCGGTCCAGGCTGTGGAGTACGAAGAGCACCATGAACACGGCGCCGGCCACGAGCCAGGCGATGGTCGACGGCTTGCCGAACCCGCCCTCCCCGCCCGCCGTGGAGAGCCCGTAAATCAGCAGCGCGAAGCCCGGCGGCAACAGGAGCAGACCGCGCAGGTCCAGCGCCGACGCCCCGTCCGCGCCGCGTTCGTCGGGGACCTTCCACCAGGCCAGCGTGAGGGCAAGAATGCCGACCGGCAGGTTGACGAAGAAGATCCAGCGCCAGTTGACCTCGACCAGCCAGCCGCCCAGGACCGGTCCGAGCACCGGGCCGAGGAGCATCGGGACGCCGACGATGCTCATGACCCTGCCCATCCGGTGCGGGCCGGCGGCCATCATCAGGATCGACATCCCGGCGGGCATGAGCATGCCTCCGCCGAGCCCCTGCACGACCCGGAAGGCGATGAGGCTGCCGATGTTCCAGGCGACGCCGCACAACACCGAGCCGGCCACGAAGAGCAGGATCGAGGTCATCCACACCCGGCGGGTACCGAACCGGTCGATCGCCCAGCCGGTCAGCGGGATGACCGACCCCAGCGCCAGCAGGTAACCGGTGATGACCCACTGGATCGTGGCGAGCCCGGAGTCGAGGTCCTGGCCGAGCCGTTCCAGGGCCACGTTGACGATCGTCGTGTCGAGGATCGCCATGATGTTGCCCGACACGATGACCAGCCCGAGCACGATGATCGTGCGGTCGAGCCGTTCGGGCGGAGCCGGCGCGGCGGCTTGCCCGGCAGGCGGTGGCGTTTTGGCAGGCGTTGTGTCGGCCATGGCGAAGGCCCCTCGTCGAGACGTCGGCTGTCCCGGTCCCCCGATCCCGCTCCTCCACAGCAGACCACGGAGCGGGCCGTGCTACAAGGTCAACCGCGCCCCAAGGTCACCGTGCCACAAGGTCAACCGCGCCACAGGTCAACCTCGCCACAAGGTCAACCGCGGCGCATGAGGCGGCCCACCGCGGCCATCAGCTCGGTGGACATCAGTTCGCCCTTGCCCTCTTCGGCGCCCTCGGCCACGCAGTGCCGCACGTGCCCGTCCAGCAGCCCGAGCGCGACCTTGTCGAGCGCCGCCTGGATGGCGCTGATCTGGGTCAGGACGTCGATGCAGTAGCGGTCGTCCTCGACCATCCGCTCGATGCCGCGGACCTGGCCCTCGATCCGGCGCAGCCGGGTCTGGAGCTGGTCCTTGGTGGCGGTGTAGCCGCGGGTCGGAGTCTCGGTCGCCATCGTCGTCCTCGCCTTCCGTCGGGGGGCCTTCCGTCGGGGCCTTCCCACGAACACTCGCTGGAGAGAGTAACCCCCCAGGGGGTATCCTACCCGCTCAGACCGGCGGTGGGACGTTCCACGAGGTGATGACCGGGCGGCCGTGCTCGGTGCCGAGCGCGGAGACCGTGCCGGTGTCCAGCGCGAACAGCCGTCCCTTGGCGGGCTCCAGCTCCAGCCAGCGCGCGGTGAGGACGCGCAGCACGTGCCCGTGCGCGACCAGGGCCACGTCGCCGTCTCCCAGCAGCGGCCGGACGCGCGCCAGCACCGCGTCGGCGCGTTTGCCGACCTGCTCGACGGTCTCGCCCGGATGGCCGGCGTCGCCGGGGATCACCCCGTCGTCCCAGAGGTACCAGCCCGGCCGCTCTTCGCGGATCGCGGCGCTGGTGATGCCCTCGTAGCCGCCGTAGTCCCACTCCCAGAGATCGGAATCGACGTCGTTCACCGTCAGCCCGGCGAGCCCGGCCGTCCGCACGGCGCGTTCAGCCGGACTGGCGACGACGCGGACGAGATGCCGCGCCGCGACCAGCGGTGCCACCGCGCGGGCCTGATCCTCACCGCGCGCGGTGAGCGGGAGGTCGGTCCGGCCTGTGTGGCGCCGGTCCCGGCTCCACTCGGTCTCGCCGTGCCGCAGGATGATCAGTTCCCCCATGCGGGCCACTGTACGGCGGTCAAGCGGGGGCTTCAGAAGCAGCGGGGGCTTCGGAAACAGAGAGGACTTCGGAGACAGGTGTGAACGGGAGGCCGTGCGCCTCGGCGACATGGTCGTAGGTCAGGCGGCCGTTGTGGGTGTTGAGGCCGAGCGCCAGCGCGGGGTCGGCGCGGAGTGCGTCCTGCCAGCCCTTGTCGGCGATCGCCACGGCGTACGGGAGCGTGACGTTGGTCAGCGCGTACGTCGAGGTGTTGGGCACCGAGCCCGGCATGTTGGCCACGCAGTAGAACACCGACTCGTGCACCTTGTAGGTGGGGTCGGCGTGCGTGGTGGGCCGGGAGTCCTCGAAGCAGCCGCCCTGGTCGATCGCGATGTCGACGAGCACCGAGCCGGGCTTCATGTGCGCGACCAGCGTGTTGGAGATCAGCGTCGGGGCCTTCGCGCCCGGGATCAGCACGGCGCCGATCACCAGGTCGGCGGCGCGGGCCTCCTGCTCGACGGTGTAGGCGTTCGACACCAGGGTCTTGAGGCGGCCCTGGTAGATCGCGTCGATGTGGCGGAGCCGGTCGACGTTGACGTCCAGGATCGTGACGTCAGCGCCCATCCCGACGGCGATCTGGGCGGCGTTGAGACCAGAGACCCCGCCTCCGATGACGACGACCTTGGCCGGGGCGACACCCGGCACGCCGCCCGGCAGCACACCGCGGCCGCCGTTGAAGCGCATCAGGTTGTAGGCACCCACCTGCGGGGCGAGCCGCCCGGCCACCTCGGACATGGGGGCCAGGAGGGGAAGCGAGCGGTTGGGCAGCTGGACCGTCTCGTAGGCGATGGCGGTCACCCCGGACTCGAGCAGCGCGTCGGTGCACTCCCGCGAGGCGGCGAGGTGGAGGTAGGTGAAGAGGGTCTGGCCGCGGCGCATCCGGTGGAACTCGTCGGCGATGGGCTCCTTGACCTTGAGGACCAGCTCGCCCTCGGCCCAGACCTCGTCCGGCCCGTCCAGGATCTTGGCCCCGGCCGCGGCGAAGTCCTCGTCCGGGATCTGGGAGCCCAGGCCCGCCCCACGCTCGACGAACACGTCATGCCCGTGACGGGTGAGCTCGTGCACTCCCGCCGGGGTGATGGCCACCCGGTATTCGTGGTTCTTGATCTCGCGCGGAACGCCGACCTTCACAATGTCCTCCGACGACGGTGCCCTTGATCATCGTTGACCAGGGAAGGGACCAGGATGCACGCCTGCATGTACGCCTGCCCTGCACGTACGCCTACAGCGTGCGGTGTGGCGGCCTGCTCCTGCCATCTTCAACGTGTATAGGCATTCCCCGCATTCCTAACAAGATGTAAAGCCCCGCAGATCAATCGTGCGGGCCTCGCGGCGGCAGCCATTCGTCGGCGATGGCGACGGTGAGCTGTTCGAGCAGCGGGCCCGCCTGGCGCTTGCACCGATCGCTGTCCGGCTCGATGTCAGTGAGCACGTAGGCGGCCTGGATACGGGCCCGCCGGAGCTGCTCACCGGTCAGCCCGCGCCGTCCGGCCACGGCCACCACCGGCACGTCGGCGCGCGCCCCGGCCCTGGCCACCCCGACCGACGGCCTGCCGCGCAGCGTCTGGACGTCGAGCGTCCCCTCACCGGTGACGACCAGCCGCGCGCCACGGGCTTTCTCGGCGAACCCCAGCAGGTCGAGCAGCAGGGCGATGCCCGGTTCGAACCGGGCGCCGAGGAACGCGAGGGCAGCGAACCCGACGCCCCCGGCCGCGCCCGCGCCGGGCCGGTCACGGGTGGGTCTGCGGGACGCCGCCTCGGCCAGATCGGCCCAGCGGCGCAGGCCCGCGTCGAGAATCCGTACCTCGTCCCGGCTCGCCCCTTTACGGGGGCCGGAGGCGGCAGCGCCGTTGCGCCCGAGGAGCGGGTCGACGGCGTCGCCCGCGAGGACGATCGAGACGCCGGACAGGTCGGGCATCGCGCGAAGATCCAGGGCGTGCAGTGAACGAAGCGCGGCCCCGCCCGGCGGGAGGTCCTTGCCCGTGGCGTCCAGGAGCCGGCCGCCGAGGCCCTGGACGAGGCCCGCGCCGCCGTCCGTGCACGCGCCGCCGCCGAGGCCCAGCACGATGCGCCGCGCCCCCAGGCGCAGCGCGTGCGCCACCATCTGCCCGGTGCCCAGGCTGGTCGCGGTGAGCGGCTGCGGCTTGCCGTTGGGCAGCCGCCGCAACCCGGAGGCCTGGGCCAGCTCGACCACCGCGGTGTGGCCGTCGAGCGCCAGGGAGGCGGTCACGGGACGGCCGGTGGGCCCGCACACTTCGACCTCGACGCGCCGGTAGCCCGCCACGACGGCGGCCTCGGCGGTGCCGTCCCCGCCGTCGGCGACCGGCAGCTCGACCACGGGCACCGCGGGCCGGGCGCGGCGCAGCCCGATGGCGAGGTGGCGGGCCACCTCGGGCGCGGTGAGCGTCCCCGCGAACCTGTCCGGCGCGAGCAGTACGTGACCGCGCGGGGGCGGATCGGGGGGATTGTCCGCGGACACCAACTGCCAGCCTTTCACGCAGGGGGGTAAGGCCCTACCTTCTGCTTACGCCATGACGGCACTATTTGACACCCAGAACTTCATCGGCGACGTTCAAATCGGAGTACGCAGGTTCAAATTGGAGTACATGAGGAACCGGATCCCCAGCTCTTGACTCCCGTCCCGGCCGCGGCTCATGATCATCTGGTGGAGTACGTCGCGTTCGGGGCCCGTGGCCTGATCTGCCTGATCTTCGTCGTCTCGGCCTTCGGCAAGGTGCGCGGTCGCGCGGCGTTCGCCGAGTTCACCCGGACGACCCGCATCCTGCTCGGCGCGGCCCTGCGCCGCCGCGAGGTGAGCCGGCCGGCCGCGACCTGGACCGGGCGCGTGGTCGTCGCCACGGAGGCCGCGGCCGCGCTGCTGGTCCTGTTCCCGGTCACGGCCGCCGCCGGGCTGGGGGTCGCGGCATTGTTGCTCGGCGCGTTCAGTGTGGCCATGGTGACCGCGTTGCGCGCCGGGGTGAGCACCTCGTGCCGGTGCTTCGGCGCGAGCACGGCCCCCATCGGCTGGCGGCACGTCGTGCGCAACGTGCTGCTGATCTGCGCGGCGGTGGCTGGTCTGGTCGCAGCGTCAGCCGCGGGCTCGCCACCGCTTGCCGGAATGGTGATAACGGCCGGCGCGGTGGCCGTGGTCGCGCTGCTCGTGATCCGCCTGGACGACCTGTACGAGCTCTTCGTGGCTCCGAACGCCCGCTGAGGCGCCGCCCTCGTTCAGAGATCAGCTGCCGCGGTACGTGGAGTAGCCGTAGGGGCTGACCAGCAAGGGCACGTGCTGGCGCGTTCCGCTGTCGGACACCGCGAAGATGACGCACACCTCGGGATAGAAGGTCGCGACGCCGAGTCCCGTGAAGTACGGGCCGGTACCGAATCTCAGGCGATACGTCCCTGTCTGCGGCGAGTCTTTGAGGGCCGTCCAGCGGCCGTCGTCATCGGTCACACCATCCGCGACGGGCTGCCAGGTATCCCCGTCGTAGTGGTCGAGTCGGACCGGAACCGCGGCGGCAGGGCGCCCGCGGTGGGTGTCGAGGACGTGAGTGGACAGACTCATGCGTCCAAGTACAGCAGGCACCCCTTCTGTACTGGGAGGGGACGCCCTGTATAGCCTGCCGGGGTGCGAATGCGAGAGCTGCGAGAGCTGGTCGGGGAAGTCGACTCGTACGCGCTGCTCTTGGCGTCCGTGCCGGAGCGGGTGCGCTGGTCGTTCCGGGACCGCCTGCTGGGGCCGCTGGAGGAGTACGACTCCGACAAGCGAGCCGATCTCGTGCACACGCTGGAGATGTTCCTGGCCTGCTCGGGCTCCTGGAGCCGCACCGCGACGCGGCTGCATGTCCATGTGAACACGCTTCGGTACCGGATCCGCCGAATCGAGGAACTTACCGGGCGGGATCTCGGCACACTGGAAGATCGAGTCGATTTCTTCCTCGCCCTGCGCGCGACGCAGCGGTGAGTACGTGGTAGACGGGTGGTCACACGATGGATCGCGAGACACTGGGGCAGCGCATACGGGCGCTCCGTATCCGGCAGGGCGTCAGCCAGGCTCAGCTGGCCTTCCCGGAGCTCTCCGACAGCTACATCTCGCTGATCGAGAGCGACAAGCGGGTGCCCGCACCGAGTGTCATCGAGCTGCTCGCCACCAAGCTGAGCTGCTCACCGACGTACCTGGTCAGCGGTGTCAGCGAGGACGTCGTCGACGAGCTCAGGGTGACGCTCGACTACGCCGAGATCGCCCTGCAGAACGGCGCGGCCGCCGAGGCGCGGGCGCGCTTCGCCGAGGTCCTGGCCAACGCCGACGCGGTCGCGCTGCCGGAGATGTTGCACCAGGCACGCTGGGGCCACGCCCTGGCGCTGGAGGCGGCGGGCGAGCTGGAGGAGGCGATCGCCGGGTTGCGCGCGCTGACCGCCGAGGCCTCCGCCGACGCCGATCTCGACCACTGGTCCAAGGTGCACGTCGCGCTCAGCCGGTGCCTGCGTGAACGCGGCGACATCAGTGCCAGCGTGCAGGTCGCCGAGGAGGCGCTGCGGCACCTCATCGCGATCGGCGCCGACTCGACCGACGCGGCCGTGCACCTGGGCGCCGGGCTGCTCGCCGCGTTCATCGAACGCGGTGACCTGGTGCGCGCCCGCCAGCTCGCCGGGCAGCTGATCGAACGTTCCGAGCGGATCGGCAGCCCGCGCGCCCGCATGGCCGCCTACTGGGAGGCCGCCTACGTCGCCGAGGTGCGCGGCGAGTACGAGGAGGGCGTCGCCCTCGCCGAGCGCGCGCTCGTGCTGGCGGGCGAGGAGCCCGAGGGCGGGTTGAGCGCAGACCCGCGCAACCTGCACCGGCTCCGGATCGCCTACGCGGGGCTGCTGCTGCGGGCCAGGCCCGACCAGGCGAGCCGCGCCCACGACCTGCTGACCCGGGTGCGCGGCGAGATCAACGCCAGCGCCGCCGGGGAGATCGACGTCGCCTGGTGCCTGACCGAGCTGGCCCGCGCCGAGATCGCGCTCGGCCGTCCCGCCGAGGCGGCCGAGCTGGCCGAGCAGGCGCTCGACCTCCTCGGCGACGCCCCGCGCCGCGCCACCGCCTGGGCCCTCACCGTCCTGGGCGAGGCGTGCGTGCGCCTCGGCCGCCGCGACCGCGCCATCGACGTGCTCACCCGCGCCGCGACCCATCTGGAGGAGATGGAGTCCTCCCGGGAGGCCGCCCAGGCCTGGTTCGACCTCGCTGAGCTTCTCGCCGAGACGGGCGCCCCGCCGGAGCCCCGGATGGCCGCCTACCGCCGCGCCCTCACCTGCGCGGGCGTCTAGGGCGTGCTCACCTGCGCGGGCGTCTAGGGGTCGGGCGTCCAGGGGCATGGCGCCGGCTTTGAGGAACGCACCAGGGGCTTGACCAAGCGATCGCTTGGGTGACACGCTCGCCGGGTGGCGATCGTGACCTTCGCGGATCTGGTGCTGGCGCGCGCCGACGACGACCATGTCGGGCTGCGCTTCGAGGACGAGTCGTTCACCTGGGCCGAGGTCGTGACCGCGGCCCGGCGCCGCGCCGGGCTGCTGTCACCCGGCACGCACGTGGGCGTCCTGCTGGAGAACGTGCCGGAGTACGTCTTCTGGATCGGCGCGGCGACCCTCGCAGGGGCCACGGTCGTGGGCATCAACCCCACCCGGCGCGGTCAAGAGCTCGCGACCGACATCCGTCACACCGACTGTGACCTCATCGTCACCGACACCGTTCACGCCGAGCTTCTCAAAGGTCTGGACACCGGCGCCAAAAGCCTGCTCCTGATCGATACTCCGGCATACCGGAACGCCCTGCCGCCCCCCGCCCAGCCGGTCCCGGCCGACCCCCGGGACCGGCTGCTGCTCCTCTTCACCTCCGGCTCCACCGGAGCGCCCAAGGCGGTGGCCTGCGGTCAGGGCAGGCTCGCCGCAATCGCGGTGATGTCCGCGAGGATGGGCATCACCCGCGACTCCGTCACCTACGTCGCGATGCCGCTCTTCCACGGCAACGCGGTCATGGCCAACTTCGCGATGGCCGTGCACGCGGGGGCCACCGTGGCGCTGCGCCGGAAGTTCTCCGCCTCCGGATTTCTCCCCGACGTGCGGAAGTTCGGCGTCACGTACTTCAACTACGTCGGCCGTGCCCTCGCGTACATCCTGGCCACCCCGGAGCAACCCTCCGACGCCGACAACACCCTCCAAGCCTGTTTTGGCACCGAAGCCTCCGCCCAGGACATGGCCCGTTTCAGCACCCGCTTCGCCTGCCACATCATCGAGGGTTATGGCTCCAGCGAGGGCGCCATCTCCATGCAGAAGACGCCCGAGACACCCCCGGACGCACTCGGGCTGCCCCAACCGGGCATCGAGGTGGCCATCCTCGATCCCGAGACCGGCGCCGAGTGCCCCCGTGCCCGCTTCGACGACCACAACGGGCTCCTCAACACCGACGCCATCGGCGAGATCGTCGGCCTGAACGTCGCGTCGGCGTTCGAGGGCTACTACAAGAACCCCGAGGCGGACGCCGAACGGGTCCGGGACGGCAAGTACTGGAGCGGCGACCTCGGCTATCGCGACGAGAAGGGCTTCTTCTACTTCGCCGGACGCGGTGCCGACCGGCTCCGGGTGGACAGCGAGAACTTCGCGGCCGCCCCGGTCGAACGCATCCTCTCCCGCTGGCCCGCCGTCGTCATGTGCGCCGTCTACCCCGTGCCGGACCCGCGCACGGGCGACCAGGTCATGGCCGCCCTCGAACTCAACACCCCGTTCGACGCCGAGGCCTTCGCCGCCTTCCTGGCGGCCCAGCCCGATCTGGGCACCAAATGGGCCCCGCGGTTCGTCCGCGTCGTCGGCTCCATGCCGCTCACCGCCACCGGCAAGGTCGACAAGCGTCCCCTCCGCCGCGACCGATGGGAGGCCGCCGACCCCATCTGGCACCGTCCCGGCCGCGCCCTGGCCTACGAGCCCCTCGACTCGGCCCGCGCCAAGGCCCTCCGCGCCGAGTTCGAGTCCCACGGCCGCACCCACATCCTGAGCACCCTGTAACCGGCCTGTTCTCGCCCCGCGGCGCACCCATGGCGGAGTCTCAGTAGGGTGTGGGTGGCTTCAATCCCTTACTGGAGAATGTCGGCCTCCTATGATCACCACACTCCGCGTGCGGGCCTGGCGCGCCGGTCTCGTCATCGCACTGCTCCTCTTCTTCGGCGGGGTCTTCGCCACGCCTGCGCTGGCGCATACCCGGCTGATCAGCAGCACGCCGGGGAAGGGCGCCACGGCCGCCGGGGTGAGCCAGGTCGAACTGGTCTTCAGCGACACGATCAGAATGGCGAAGGTGCTGGTCAAGGACGGTAAGGGCAAGGAGTTCCAGTCCGGGGAGGCCACGCGGTCCGGGCCCAAGGTCACGCAGAAGCTGAACGGTGCTCTCCCGGCCGGGGACTACACCGTGGCGTACGCGGTGGTGGGTGAGGACGGGCACCGGATCGGGAAGGACGACCTCACGTTCACCGCGACGGAGGGCGAGCAGCTCACCGGGGCCCAGCAGGGCGGCGACACGTCCGAGACCGCCATGCCGACCACCGCGCAGGCCATGACCGACCCACCGACGTTCAAGGCGGAGAAGACGGAGAAGACGGAGAAGGCCGCGAAGGAGTCCAACTCCGGCGGGGCCACGTGGATCATGATCGTGATCGGGGTGCTGATCGGCATCGGCATCGGGGTCGGCATCGTGTTCCGGGCCAAGAGCAAGCACGGGGCGGGCGGTGAATAAGGGCACGCTGGGCATCCTGCGGGTCGCCGTGGTCGCCTTCGCGGCGGCGGTCGGCACGCTGGTCGCCGGGCTGGTGCTCGGCGGGGCGGTGGCGGAGAAGATCATCCCGGGGCTGGGCGACGCCGGCGTGGTCACGCGCTGGGGGTTGCCGGTCTCCCGCCTGCTGATGAACCTGTGCGCCGCCGTGACGGTGGGCGCGCTGCTGGCGGCCGCCGTGTTGTTGCCGATCAGCGGCGGGCGGGTGGCGACGCTCTCTGACGACGCCGTGGGCTATCTGCGGGCCGGCTCGTGGGTCGCCGCCGCGTGGGCCACGGCGGCCGCCGGAACGCTGATCTTCACGGTCGCCGACGTCCTCGGCGAGCCGGTGGGCCAGGTCGTCACCGGGAGCGAGCTCAGCAGCTATGTGGGCCAGCTTCCGCAGGGCACCGCGCTGATGCTGGTGGTGCTCCTCGCGGTCGTCGTCGCGTTGCTGGCCCGGACCGCGGCCACGCCCGGCGCGGCGTTCGGGCTGCTCGTCATGGCGATGGTCGCCTTGTTGCCGCCGCCGTTGACGGGGCACGCGGCCTCGGCGGCCAACCACTCGGTGGCCGTCACGGGGGTCGCGCTGCACGTCGCGGCCGTGGTGCCGTGGGTCGGCGGGCTCGGGGTGCTGGTCGTGCACGCGCTGACCAAGCGCGACAAGCTGGACATCATGGCCGACCGGTTCAGCCGGATGGCCCTGTGGTGTTACATCACCGTCGGCGCCAGCGGGCTGGTGAACGTGATCGCCCGGCTGCCCGACCCGGCGGAGCTGCTGAGCACCGACTACGGGCGGCTGGCGCTCGGCAAGATCGCCTTCTTCGTGGTGCTCGGCTGGTTCGGCTGGTGGCACCGGGAGCGCACGCTCCCCGCCGTGGCCGAGCGCAGACCGCTGGCGTTCACCCGGCTCGCCGGCGTCGAGGCCGTGGTGATGGCCGCGACGATGGGGCTCGCGGTGGCGCTGGCGCGCACCGCGCCGCCCGCGCCGGAGACCGAGGAGTCCCGGATCAAGGCCCTCACCGGGTACGAGATGCCACCCGAGATCACGCCGGGGCGGCTGGCGTCCATGTGGACGTTCGACTTCTTCTTCGCCGTGCTCGTGGTCGTGCTGGGCGGGCTGTACCTGGCCGGCGTGATCCGGCTGCGGCGGCGCGGCGACGCCTGGCCGGTGGGGCGGACCGTCTCCTGGTTCATCGGGCTGCTGACCATCGTGGCGGTCACCGAGACCGGCGTTGGGCGCTACGCGCAGGTGCTGTTCAGCGTGCACATGGTCCAGCACATGGTGCTGTCGATGTTGTCGCCGATCTTCCTGGTCATGGGCGCGCCGGTGACGCTGGCGCTGCGCGCGTTCAAGCCCGCGAAGGTCCGGGGCGACCGCGGGCCGCGCGAGTGGCTGACCGTCGCCCTGCACAGCAGGGTCACCGCGGTCGTCGCGCATCCGGCCGTGGCCACGGTGATCTTCGTGGCGAGCACGTTCACGCTGTATTTCACGTCGCTGTTCGAGGGCGCGATGCGCAACCACCTCGGGCACATCGCGATGAGCATCCACTTCCTGCTCTCGGGGACGCTGTTCTTCTGGGTGCTGATCGGCGTCGACCCCGCGCCCAAGAAGCTGCCCTACCCGGGCCGCATCCTGCTGCTGTTCGTGACGATGCCGTTCCACGCGTTCTTCGGCCTCGCGCTGATGAACCTCGGGCAGCCGCTCGCCCAGGCCTGGTACACCGCCGTGAACCCGCCCTGGGGTACGTCGGTCATCAAGGACCAGCACACCGGCGGCGCCATCGCCTGGGGCTTCGGCGAGATACCCACGTTCATCGTGCTGGTCGTGCTGGCGTTCCAGTGGTACTTCGACGACCAGCGGCAGGCCAAGCGGCTGGACCGCAAGGCCGACCGGGCCGCCGCCGCGGAGGCACAGCAGGAGGACGACGAGCTGGCGGCCTACAACGCGCGGCTGGCCAAGCTCGCAGAGAAGGACGACCAGAGCCGCAAGGCCTGACCTCACCCGTACGGGGGAACCACGGGGGACACTGTGCCGGACCTGCGGGGGAGTACCAGTTCCGGGTGATCTGTAAGGATCGTGGTGTGTCCATGGTTCTGCGCCGCGTCACCGACAAGACCACCTGGCGGCGGTGGTCGTATCTCGTCGTGGGTGGCGCGTTGCTCATGCCCTACTGGTTCCTCGGCATGCTGCTCGTGGGGTTCGTCCCGTTCGTGCCCGACGACTGGGTCGCCGGCGTGGTGGTGCTCATCGTGCCGATCTTCGCTGCCTTCGTCACCGGGCTGGTCCCGACCGTGCGCCCGCTGGAGAGCGTGGCGGCCAGGGAACTGCTCCGCGGCGCGAGCAGCGAGCTGAACGCGAGGCCGCCGGACACCTGGGAGTCCCGGGTGCGCGCTGGTGCGTGGTTCAGCCTGCACCTGCACGCCGGCGTGGTGATCGCCGCGATGAGCCTGGCGATCCCGCCGTTCGCACTCGCGCTGCTCTTCTTCCCGTTCCTCGGCGGCAAGTACACGGCCGACAAGGAGTCGCCCCTGCACGACTGGAAGCACAGTTCGTGGGAGTGGCTCGGCCCCCCTGCCGGGCTGCTGATGGTGTTCGTGCTCCTCGCGCTCATCATCGCGGCGGGGGAGACCCTGAGCCGGCTCGCCCCGGTCTTCCTCGGCCCGACGCCGTCCGAGCGGCTGGCCGAGCTGGAGACCAAGGCCGTGAAGCTGGCCGAACGCAACCGGCTGGCGCGCGAGCTCCACGACTCGGTGGGGCACGCGCTCAGCGTGGTCACCCTGCAGGCCGGGGCGGCCGGGCGGGTGCTCGACACCGACCCCGCGTTCGCCCGTGAGGCGCTCAGCGCGATCGAGGAGTCGGCGCGGTCCGCGCTGGAGGACCTCGACCACGTGCTGGGCCTGCTGCGCGAGGACGCCTCGCCACGTACCGCCCCGCAAGCCACCCTCAAGGACGTGGACCGCCTGCTGGAGCAGACCCGGATCGCGGGCGTGAAACTCGACGCCGAAGTGGACGAGGGCATCGAGCACGTGCCTCCCGCGGTGTCGCGCGAGGTCTACCGGATCGTCCAGGAGGCCCTGACCAACGCGCTGCGTCACGCAGGCAAGGTGCCGGTGCGGCTGCGCATCACGATCGGCGACGACCGGCTGGAGGTCGAGGTGAGCAATCCGCTGGACGGCGCGTCCGCCGGCCACCACAGCGGCGGCCGTGGTCTGGACGGCATCCGCGAACGGGTGACCGTGCTGCGCGGCCACGTGACCGCGGGCCCGGACGACGGCCAGTGGCGCGTCGCGGTGTCGCTGCCCCTAAGGTCGGGATCATGAGGCTGCAAGCGCAGCTTGTCCTTTGAAGGTGGAGGGTGGGGGCTGGAGGATGGTCCGAGTGCTTCTGGTGGACGACGAGCGGCTCATCCGCGCCGGTCTGGCCGCCATCATCAACGCCGAGCCCGACCTCACCGTGGTGGGCGAGGCAGCCGATGGCGCCGACGTGCCCGCCGAGGTGAAGCGGCTGGACCCCGACGTGATCCTGATGGACGTGCGGATGCCCAAGCTGGACGGCATCCAGGCGACCCGGCGCATCATGGAGAGCTCGGCCACGCCGCCCCGGGTCATCGTCGTCACGACGTTCGAGAACGACGAGTACGTCTACGACGCGCTCAAGGCCGGTGCCAGCGGGTTCCTGCTCAAGCGGACGCGGCCCGAGGAGATCCTCCAGGCCATCCGCATGGTGGCGCACGGCGACACGTTGTTGTTCCCGGCCGCGATCCGGTCGCTGGCCGCCACACACGGCAGCGGCGCGGGGAGCGGGGGCGGCGTGCGCTGGCACACCCAGCTCACCGAACGCGAGGCCGACGTGCTGCGGCTGATGGCCAAGGGGCACTCGAACGCCGAGATCGCCACGGAGCTGTTCGTCAGCCCGCAGACGGTCAAGACCCACGTCGGCAACGTGCTGGGCAAGCTCCAGGCCCGGGACCGGACCCAGGCCGTGATCTTCGCGTACGAGACGGGCTTCATCACACCGGGCTGATCCGGAAGTATGAACGGCATGAGGGACTTCCGATTCGGCTTCAACGTCGTCGACGTGCGGTCGCGGGCGGACTTCGTCGAGCGCTGCCGCCGCGCGGAGGGATTCGGCTATGACGTCGCGCTCGCCGCCGACCACCTGGGCACTGCGGCGCCGTTCACCACGATGGTCGCGGCGGCGGACGCCACCGACCGGATGCGGGTCGGCACGCTCGTGCTGAACGTGCCGTTCTGGAATCCGCATCTGCTCGCCCGGGAGATCGCGACCGCCGACCGGCTCACCGGCGGGCGGGTCGAGATCGGCCTCGGCGCGGGTCACATGAAGTGGGAGTTCGACGAGGCGGGCATCGCCTGGCAGCCGTTCGGCGCCCGGGTGGACCGGCTGGCCGAGATGATCGAGGAACTGCGCCGCCTCTTCGCCCGGCCCGGCTTCGAGCAGCAGAGGGCGGTGAAAAAGGCGTTCGGGCTGGCCGATCTCGCCCCGGAGCAGCGGACCGGGTTCGGCGGGTCGGGCCCGCCATTGCTCATCGGCGGGACGGGCGACACCGTCCTCGAGCTGGCCGCCGACCACGCCGACATCGTCGGCGTCGCCGGGACCTACCAGGCCAAGGGCGAGCCGCCGGGGACGTTCCTGCTGGGCACCGCCGAGCAGGCCGACGAGCGGGTGCGTTTCGTCCGAGAGCACGCGGGCGGACGCGTGGACGCCCTCGAATGGAACCTGCTCGTCCAGTTCGTGGTGGTCACGGACGACCGCCGGGCCGTGGCGGAGGAGATGGGCGTTCAGAAGCTGCCCTACCTCACAGCCGACGAGATCCTGGAGACGCCCTACCTGCTCATCGGCACCGAAGAGCAGATGGCCGAGCAACTGCGGGAGCGGCGGGAGCGGTACGGCTTCTCGTACGTCACCGTGCACGGGTCGTTCATGGACACCTTCGGCCCAGTGATCGAACGGCTCAGGTGACCGCCCGGCGGTGGTCGTGATCTTGGTTCTGGCTTAACCGGCCGGATCCTCAAGCCCCGCTTACGCCTCGTTTACCAGGGACTAGTTACAAATGAGACGAGAGGGAGTTGCCCAACGATCGGGGGATCATGGACGCCGCTACTCTGTCCGAACTGCGCAAACCGCGGACCTTCCCGGCGGTGTCGGTGATGATGCCGACCAACCGCCGGGCGCCGGACAACCGGCAGGACCCGATCCGGTTGCGCAACCTCCTGGCCGAGGTGCGCCGCCGCCTGCGCGAGGACACCCGGGTCAACCCGGCCGCCGTGGACGAGGTCGTGCGCGGCCTGGAGCAGGCGGCCGGCGAGGTGGATCTGCGGCACGCCGAGGACAGCCTGGTGCTGTTCGCGGCGCCGGGTGGCGAGCATCATGCCTTCACGATCGATCAGCCCGTGGACGAACGCGTGATCGTCGACACCACGTTCGCCACCCGTGACCTCGTCGCCGCCTACACCCGCACCATGCGTTACTGGCTGCTGTCGATCTCCGACCAGCAGACGCAGCTGTGGGACGGCCAGGGCGACGAGCTCACCGAGGTCACGCAGCACGGGTTCCCGATCACTCCCGTGCAGGAGGAGGAACGCACCGCCCGGCATTCGCCGCGTCCCGCCCGGCACGGCGACGAGCACCACCGGCAGCTGATCCGCGAGGTCGTCGGGGCGCTCGAGGACGTGCTGGCCCACGACCGGCGGCCCGTCATCGTCGCCGGGGTCACCCGCCACCAGGCGTTCTTCGACGAGCTCGCCGGCCCCGGCATCACCGTCGCGGGCCGCGTCGACGGCAGCCACGCGGGCGCCTCGCCCGGCCGGCTCGCCGAGCTGGCCCGGCCGGCCCTGCACGCCTACGAGGACTTCCGCGAGGTCGGGGTGCTCAGCGAGCTGGAGGCGGCGCGCAGCCTCCAGCGCTACGCCGCCGGGATCGCCGAGGTCCTGAGCCTGGTCGAGGAGGGCCGCGGCGAGCACCTGGTGGTCGAGCGCGGCTACTACGTCCCGGCGGTGCGGGCCAAGGGCGAGGTCGTCCCGGTGGAGGGGCCGCTCGGCGCCCTCAAGGGCGCCGACGTCGTCGACGACGTCGTGGACAACATCATCGAGACCGCCCTGGAATACGGCGGCGAGGTCACCTTCGTCTCCGACGGCTTCCTCATCGACCACGAACGCATCGCGCTCGTCACGCGCTTCTAGGGGCAGGATGGCGCCCGCCAGACGACCCAGGAGAGGCCCCACGACGCGCCTGGCGTGGCCGCCCATCCCGCCGGGCGGCCGGGCCAGGAGGCCGCCACGCTCGTCCCGGCGGGCCGATTGACGATCACTGTGCACACGTCCGGTGCGGGCCGGGCGATCCGTGGGTCGAGCCGCTCCAGCTGCGTCCACCAGACCGGATAGAGCAGGACGATCCGTATCACCCACAACGACGGCTCGATGGCCACGCGCCCGCCCGCCGACACTCTCGACGGGCGAGACGGGCGCGACCCGCTTCGTGCTGGTTCCCATGATGAACGTCATGGCGGCCAGGCTGACCGCGAGCAGTCCCGCCGCCGCCGCGAGCGCGTTCATCCTCCGGAGGGCCGCAAAGCCCGCCAGCAGCACGAACGCCGACACCGAGGCCGTGGTCAGGTGCAACGCGGTCCGGTCGGCGGTCAGGAACGAGGTCTCGGGGAAGTCGAATCCGATGAACTGGTGGGTGCGGAGCCGTTCGCCCGCGTACAGGGCCACCCACAGACCGCTGCCCGCCAGGACGGCCGCCGCGCCCGCCACCAGTCCGGTGCGCTGCCTCCCCGTCGCACGGATCAAGGCGGCGAGTCCGATGAGCGCATAGACGAGCGCGAGGCAGGACAGGTACCGGCCATAGGCGAAGTTGCCCACCCGGTGCTCGTAGCGCAAAGCGGCGGATGACGCGTACGCCACTCCGAACGTGGCCGCCAGCACGACGGCCGCTATGAAGCGGTCCGTGCCGCCCGTTCCTCTCCTGGAGAGTGCGGCGAGCAGCGCCACGAGGCCGACACCCGCCAGGCCCCAGGTGGAGACGACGAGGTACCAGATCTGACCGGCGGCCCCCGACCACGCCCATAGCTGGCCGTCGAGCGTCGTCATGCGGGTCTCGACGTTGCCCGCGAGGTCCCGGATGCCCTCCGGGTAGAGCTCGGACTGAGGGTGACGGTCCGCGGCCGGGACGAGCTCGCCGACCTGGCCGAGACCTTCAACCGCACCGCCGAGGCGCTGGAACGCATGGTGACCGAACTGCGGGCGAAGGACGCCGCGTCGCGCCGGTTCGTCGCCGACGTGTCGCATGAGCTGCGCACGCCGCTCACAGCGATGGTCGCGGCCACGGAGGTGCTCGCCGAGGAGACGGCGGCGAACGGTGACGGGGCCACGGCCGTCCGGCTCGTGGCCGAGGAGACCCGCCGCCTGCACCGTCTCACCGACGACCTCCTTTAGATCAGCCGCTTCGACGCGGGCGCGGCGCGCCTGGTCCTGGACGACGTCGTGATGGCCGACGCGGTCGCCGCCACGCTCGGTGCCCGGGGCCTGGCGGACCAGATCGACGTGGACGGGCCCGCCGATCTGGTGGCCCGGCTCGATCCGCGCCGGTTCGACGTGATCGTCGCAAACCTGGCGGGCAACGCCATCCGGCACGGTCGTCCGCCGGTCCGGTTGGGCTTCGGTTGCGCCTCCCGGGACGGCTGGGAGGGACTCGAACTCGTGGTCACCGACAGCGGGCCGGGCATTCCTTCCGACGTCCTGCCGGTGATCTTCGACCGGTTCGTCAAGGCGGAGGCCGCCCGATCGCGAAGTGAGGGGAGCGGTCTGGGCCTGTCCATCGCCCGCGAGAACGCGGTGCTGCACGGAGGCGCGCTGGAGGCGGGAAACGCGGCGGAGGGCGGCGGATGGGGTGTTCGGGCCACCGCGATCATCAGCGCGGGCCCCGCGCCCGAGGCCGGGGGGCCGCGTGGCACGATCACGGTGTTCCTGGTCCGGAAGGGGAAGCTGGTCGAGACGACCCGCCCGACGGTCCCCGGTTACGGGCTGCTCGCGATTCCCCAGCTCGGTGTGCCGCCCACCTACTACGAGGAAAGCAATGGGTTGTACTCCGAAGTGCCGGTCGCCCGCCTGTGGGCACGGTTCAACGAGTCCGAGGGAGGTTTCACCCTGGACGTCACACCGGATCAGGAGGCGCACTGGTCAAGGCTGGCGCTCGGGCAGGTCGCGTGCACCGGGGAGGCCCTGGTCGCGAACGACCGGGTGAACGTTCGGCTGACCAGTGCGCCGGAAACCACAGAGCACCCCCCCCGCTGGCGGGTGCTCTCGTGCGAGGACTACCGCGACCTGAGAGAGGAGAAGCCGCTCAACCTGTCCGGTTGAGCCAGTCCGCGGCGACGTCGCCGAGCATCGACCGTACGGTGAGGATGGCGACGCCCAGGGTCAGCAGCGGTGCGACCACGAAGCGTTCCACTTTGCCGTCCGTACGGGGGATCAGCGGGACCTCGACGCGCATCTTGAGTGGCCAGACGACCGGGCAGCCGCGCGGTGTCAGGCAGTCTCCGGCGACGTGCGCCAGGCAGCCCAGCGTTATCGCGAAGCCGACGAAGCTCATGTCCAGGCCGTGCATGAGCCAGACCGCGATGCCCGCGAGGGCACAGTCCATCAAGGCGGACTGCGGCTCCTTGCCCTCGAAGTCGAAGCCCACGCCGCGCAGGCCGAGGCCGACGATCATGAAGAGGCATGCCCACCAGGCGTAGACGACGTGGGTGGCGAGGGCGTCCATGGCCCAGCCGATGAGGATCGCGAACAGGATCGAGTGGGTGGCCATCCGGTGCCCGCCGGACAGCTTGCCGATCCACTTGCACATGACCTTCGTGATCGGGCCGAAGGTGTTGGCGATGCGGCCGTTGTGATGGTCGATGTCCGGCAGGATCGCCGCACCTGCGCAGACGACCGCGCCCGCGAGGACCTGCTGGGGGGACAGTGAGACGGCGTAGTCGCCGAGGAGTTTCTCCTGGCTGATGACCGGCACGGCGGCCATCCAGACCAGCGCCCCGCTGAGAGCGTGCGTTCGGCCCATCATGCGAGCTTCACCCGCGTATTCACCTTTTTCGTCGCCACGGCCGGACTCTAACCGGATGGTGATCGGCACCGGCGACGGCGCGCCGGTGCCGGGCTCTACCGATTTGAGGTGGGCGGGGCGGCTCAGGTTCCCGCGTGGGCGGAACGGGCCGTCATGACCTCGTTCACGTTCTCCTCGGCCCAGTCGGTGATGGCCTGGATCGGCCGCTGGAGTGACAGGCCCAGCGGGGTCAGGGCGTACTCGACGCGGGGTGGCACCTCGGCGAAGACCTGCCTGGTCAGCAGGCCGTCACGCTCCATCGTCCGCAGGGTCTGGGTGAGGACCTTGGGGGTGATGCCGCCGATCATGTCGCGGAGCTGGGTGAAGCGGCGTGGTCCGTCGCGCAGGCTCAGCACGACCAGCACCGACCACTTGTCGCCGATGCGGTCAAGGACCAGCCGGGTGGGGCAGTTGGGGTCGAACGCGTCTCCGTGCTGCATGGTTTCTCGAGGGTACCAATGGAACGTTGAAGTAACCAGTATCCGATGGATACTGTTGGCCCGCAACGACGTTAACGGAGGTCAGAGCCATGAAGATTCTGCTGATCGGGACCACCGGCATGATCGGGAGCCGGGTCGCCAGCGAGGCCCGCGACCGCGGTCACGAGATCACCGGCACCACCCGGGGCGGGGCCGACGGGACCGCGAAGCTCACCGCGACCGACACCTCGGCCGTCGCGGCGGTCGCCGCGGGCCACGACGCCGTCGTACTGGCGATCTCGCCGCCGCGCGACGGCTCGGAAGCCTCCGGCCCCCTTCTGGCCGCCGGGCGCGCCGTGCTGGACGGGCTGCGCGAGGCCGGAGTCCGGCGCCTGGTCGTGGTCGGCGGCGCGGGGAGCCTGGAGGTCGCGCCGGGCGTCCGGCACGTGGACGACCCGCACTTCCCGGAGATCTACAAGGCCGAGTCCCTGGCGCAGGCCGACCTGCTGGACCTGATCCGGAAGGAGGCGGACGACCTGGAGTGGACCTACGTCTCGCCAGCGGGGGTCATCGAGCCGGGGGAGCGGACCGGCACGTTCCGGATCGGCGGCGACCAGCTCCTGACTGACGCCGAGGGCAACAGCCGGATCAGCGCTGAGGACTACGCCATCGCGCTGGTCGACGAACTGGAGAACCGGAACGCCGTCGGCCGCCGCATCAGCGTGGCCTACTGACGGTCTTATCGGACGGGAATGAGCCGCCAGTCCTCGGTCCGCGCACCGGGCTCATAGACGGAGCCGAGGCGCTTGGCGACGATTGCGGGTAGCCCCTGGGCGGCGGCGGCCTCCCGGACGGCCTCGCCCTCACCGGGGAACCAGGGCGTGGTCTGCCAGCGAGGCCCCGACAGGCCCATTTCCTCCAGGCGCTCGCGACGTTCGGAGTAGGGCACGTCAAGCAATGAGTGGCCGTCGAGATGCAGTACATCGAAGATGAGGTACGTCTCGCGCCCCTCCACCTGTGCCAGTTCCCCGTCCAGGAGCACGGGACGGGCGCCTACGTCGCGTCCGAGCGGGCCGCCCAGTCCGGCCGGGCCGCCGACCTCCCGCGACCGGCCGTCGGTGAAGCGGGTCCGGCCGCCCTCGACGTAGGCGAGCAGACGCCTGCCTCCCCACGCGAACTCGAAGCCGTAGGCGTCCTGGTCGTGGGGGAGGCGTCTCTTCTCGGCGGGAAGCATCGGGCGCAGCCGCTCGGGCAGCGGCTCGGCGTCCGGGTCCGCCGGCGGGTCCATGCGGTGGATCATCCAGTTCTTGCCGCGCGTGCGGAACAGGACGTGCTTGCCCGACACCCGCGAGCCGTGCAGCACGACCATGACCTCGCGCTCGGACCACTTCTCGGTCTCGTACGTGCCGCGGTCCCAGATCGTCATCGTCCCGGCGCCGTACTCGCCCTGCGGGATCTCGCCCTCGAACGTGGCGTACTCGAGCGGGTGGTCCTCGGTGTGCACGGCGAGGTGGTTCACCTTCGGGCTCGGCGGGATGCCCTTGGGCACCGCCCACGAGACGAGCACGCCATCTCGTTCCAACCGGAGATCCCAGTGCAGGCTGCGTGCGTGGTGCTCCTGGATCACGAACGTGTCGTCGTCGCCCCGGGGTAGCGCGTCGTCGCCCGTCGGGACCGGCTCGGGTGTCTTGCCCGCGTCGCGCTTGTCCCGATACTCGGCGAGCGGATCACGGTGGTCGGTGTCTGCGTCCTTGCCCTTCTTCTTCGCGGCCACGCAGGCTTCTTACCCTGGAATCACCCGGACGATAAAAAATCGTTGCCAGAAGGTCAGTGGATGAAGACAGCGTAGTCGGCGACCCCGGCCGTGAGCGCCGGCGGCAGGCCCGCCACCGCCGACAGCTCCTCAGCGGACAGGAACCCGCCGGTCTCGGCACGCACCCGTTCGATCCGCACGGCGAGCTCCGGCGTGACGCCCGGCAGCAGGGTCAGCGCCTCCGCCGGTGCATGGTTGACGTCGACCAGGCCGCCGTCGTTGTACTCGCGCGGCAGGTCGGGACGGCCGATGCGCAGCTCGCGGGCCAGGCCCGGGTCGTCGGCGGCCAGCTTGCGCGCCTTGTCCCGCAGCAGCCGCTGCCGCCGCACCCGTTCGATGACCGCCTCGTTGTCGACGCCGGAGAGGCCGTCGGGGTCGAACACCCGGCGGCGGATCAGGAAGGCGTGCCCGCAGCCGACGACGGCCAGGAGGAACGTGAGGATGCCGATGATGCGCCGGGTGCCGTCCTGCTCGATGTCGGGCAGGAGCACGAGCAGCAGCCCGAACACCGAGATGTAGGCCGCGGACGCCACCAGGAGGTGCGCACTGCGCCGCCAGAGCGCCGCCGCGGCGAAGGTGAAGGGAGTGGCGTAGCCGAGGGTGAGGAACGGCAGCGCCGCCCAGGTCACGCTCAATGCCGCTCGACCGGGCGGCATGCTGTCCGAGGGGACCCGTGGTTCGTACGGCGCTGGGGCGTTCATCGAGCGATCTCCCGAGCCGGTATGGGTGATTTTGTTGTGAAGGTCAGGGAAGCGTCAGGATCTCGTGGCCGTTCTCGGTCACCAGGAGCGTGTGCTCGAACTGCGCGGTGCGCTTGCGGTCCTTGGTGACGACCGTCCAGCCGTCGTCCCACATGTCGTAGTCATGGGTGCCGAGCGTGAGCATCGGCTCGATGGTGAACGTCATCCCCGGCTGCATCATCGTGGTCGCGCTCGGGTCGTCGAAGTGCGGTACGACCAGCCCGGAGTGGAACGTGGTGCCGATGCCGTGGCCGGTGAAGTCGCGCACCACCCCGTACCCGAACCGCCTGGCGTACGACTCGATCACGCGGCCGATCACGTTGAGCGCGCGGCCCGGCGCGACCGCCTTGATGGCGCGCATCGTGGCCTCGCGGGTGCGCTCGACCAGCAGCCGCGACTCCTCGTCGACGTCGCCGCAGAGGAACGTGGCGTCGGTGTCGCCGTGCACGCCGTCGATGAACGCCGTGATGTCGATGTTGACGATGTCGCCGTCACTCAGCACCGTGTCGTCGGGGATGCCATGGCAGATCACCTCGTTGATCGAGGTGCACAGCGACTTGGGGAAGCCGCGGTAGCCGAGCGTGGACGGGTAGGCGTCGTGCTCCAGCAGGAACTCGTGGCCGATGACGTCCAGCTCGTCGGTGGTGACGCCGGGGCGCACATGCCGGCCGACCTCCTCCAGCGCCTGCGCGGCGATCCGGCCGGCCACCCGCATCTTCTCGATGATCTCGGGGGACTTGACGTCCGGCTCGCCCGTCCTGGGACGCTTCTTGCCGACGTACTCTGGCCGCGCGATATGGGCGGGAACCTTGCGCATGGGCGACACGCGGCCGGGCCGGAGCAGTTGGGTCGTCATATACCTGGAGTGTAGTCAGCAGGATCCGGGCACGAATCTGGGGCAGGGCCAAGATCGGAGGATTTGAGATGAGTAAGGACAACGATGGTGACTGGTGGTTCTGCCTTAAGCACATGAAGGTCGAGCACGGCGCGGGCTGTCCTAACAAGGACCGCATGGGGCCGTACCAGAGTCAGTCAGACGCTGCCAACGCCCTGGCCACCGCCCGCGAGCGCAACGAGGCCTGGCGCAAGCAGGACGCGACCTTCGACGGCGACGACTAGGGCGACGACTAGGCGGTCAGGCGCCGATCACAGCGTAGGCGCGCACGGTGAACGAGGACATCCCCTCGATCGCGGGCGGCACGGCATGGAACCGGAAGCCGTCGGGCGGCAACCGGTCGAGCCCGGTCAGATGCTCGACGATCGGAATCCCTGCGGCCAGCAGCGTGGTGTGCGCGGGACGTGCGGGATCGGCGGTGGTGTCGATGTTCACCGTGTCGATGCCGACCAGCGCGGCGCCATGGCCGGCGAGCCAGGCGGCGGCGTCCGCGGTGACGTACGGGTGCTCGCCGGAGCCATAGGCCGGAGTGCCCCAGTGCCGGTCCCAGCCCGTGTGGATGATCACAGCCCGCCCGTGCACGTCGTACGGGGCGAGCACGGCCGTGTCGATCGGGCCGCCCTCGGTGACGCGCACCACAAGCCCGTCGAGGTCGGCCAGCTGCGCCAATGGCAGCCCTGCCACGTCCACCCCGTCGGCGAAACGGTGATTGGGGCTGTCCACATACGTGCCGGTGCCGGAGACCATCGAGATCCGGTCGAATTGGAAGCTGGTGCCGGGCGCGTAGCGCGCAGCCGACTTCTCCCTGCTCAGGTGGTCGCCGATCTCCGGACCGGGCAGCCCCGGCACCGTGATGCTCCCGTCCCGCAGGACGTGCGAGAGGTCGACGACACGCCGCTCGACTGGGCGGCCGGCAGCCACTCCGCGCGACCCCTTGTGGGGCTCCGCCAGCACGGTTTTGTTGCTGATCGCGACCTTGTCGACCATGAGCAGGCCCAGATGCCGGACGAACAGCGCCGCCAGGTCGGCATCCGAGATCGTGTCGCCGGGCAGGTCGAGCCGGAACTCCTGAGCCTGCAGGCCGCCGCCGTTGCGGAACGTCACGTCGGCGTCGAACTGCACGCGGAATTCGGTTGCTTCGCTCATGCGGCACATTCTGCCTGGCCGACCGGGGGGTGACCTCAGCGCAGGTGCGACTCGTCGGCGACCGTACCGCTGATCCTGTCGAGCACACGGGCCAGCCGGTCCCGCAACCCGGGTCTCGGCCGGGCCTCTGACGCCTCCTGGCCGGCCGCCGCGCTCACCAGGTGCTGGGCGCCGTCGAAGGAGATGAGCGACTCCTCGGGCGACACCGTGAGCGCCTCGTGTGCCAGGCCCTGGAGCTCGCGATCCCCGCCCTCCATCGCCAGGATGACCGCGCCGGTCCGGCGCGCGTCGTCGACCCGTTCCAGCAACGGGACGGGCGCCTCCTCCTCCGCGACCACGAAGAGCGTCTCGCCGCGCTGCGCACGTTCAAGGCGTTCCAGCCCGATCCGCAGGTGCGGCGGGGCGTCCGGCGGCGGCGACCAGCGCACCAGCGTGGGAGACAGCTCGGGCATCGCCCCGAGGCGGCTCTCGTCGTCGAGGTGCGCAGCCAGATGCCAGGGGTCCTCGGCGGGCGTGCCCACCAGCAGCAGCCCGCCCGGCGTGCGCACGCTGACCCGCAGCGCCCGGCCGAACTCGCCGGTGCGCTCCAGCCAGCCGGTGGCGGCCAGCACCTCTCGCAACAACGTCACCTGCTCGGCGTCCACGCGCTCCATCGTGCCGCACAGGGAGGCCGGAGGTCGGGTGAATGGCGTTCGGGCTCACCTGGCAGACTCGTGACCATGACGGAGCAGCAGACGAAGACCCCCTACGACCTGCCGGACGCGAGCGGTCTGACGATCGGCATCCTCGGTGGCACCGGCGACCAGGGCGGCGGCCTGGCGCGCCGGTTCGCGCTCGCCGGGCACCAGGTGATCATCGGCTCGCGCAAGGCGGAGCGCGCGCAGCAGGCGGCCGAGGCACTGGGCGAGGGGTTGCCCGTGCGAGGCGCGGAGAACGCCGTGGCCGCGAGCGAGGCCGACGTCGTGATCGTCGCGGTGCCGTGGGACGGGCACAAGGCCACGCTGGAGTCGTTGCGCGCCGAACTGGCAGGAAAGATCGTCGTGGACTGCGTGAACCCGCTGGGCTTCGACAAGAAGGGCGCGTACCCCCTGCCGGTCGAGGAGGGCAGCGCCGCCCAGCAGGCCGAGGCTGTGCTCGCCGACAGCCGGGTCGTCGCCGCGTTCCACCATGTGTCCGCGAAGCTGCTGCTCGGCCCCGAGGTCGACGAGATGGAGCTGGACGTGCTCGTACTCGGCGACGACCGGGAGGCGACCGACCTGGTTCAGGCCCTCGCGGGCCGCATCCCGGGGATGCGCGGCGTCTACGGCGGCCGGTTGCGCAACGCGCACCAGATCGAGGCCTTCACCGCCAACCTCATCTCCATCAACCGGCGCTACAAGGCGCACGCCGGGCTCCGCATCACCGACGTGTGACCCATGCCGTACGGAGGTGACGGATGGCTGACCGGAACGCCGCCCGGCCTTCGCGCGTCGTATCATCTGAGCCAACAGGGCAGGTGACAATGAGGCAGAAGCGCTCGGCCGATCCGTGGAGCACGTTCCTGACCACCTCGGCGCGAGGTGGCGGTGGCCCCGCCCCGGCCGACCGGCACGTTCCGGCGGCCCAGCCTGCCCCGGAGCCGGGCCACGCGCCGGGCAGCGGTGACGCGGCCGACCTCCCCGACGGCTGTCGCCGTGTGCTGAGCCAGCTCGACGCCGTCAACGCGCCGCAGACGCTGGAAGAGATCCATCACGGCACCGGACTGGGGTTGCTGGAGGTCGCCGAGGCCGTCGAGGCGCTGCGGGACCGCGGCCTGGTCGCGGTCGAACGCGAGGTCGACGAGGTCGTCCGCCGAACGGGCGGCAGCGGGCCCGTCTGAGATGGCCGGGTACCTCGTCACGATCGCCCTGAGCTGTCTCGTCGGGGTCGCGGAGCTCATCAGCCGCTACCGGGATCACCCCGGCAAGCTCGTCCGGGTCCCGAGCACCTGGGCGTACGTCATGATCAACGGCGCGGCCGGCGCGGGCTCGCTGTTGTTGCTCCACACGTTCGACTGGAAGCTCGGCGTGCCGTCGCCCGAGATGGCGGGGGCCGCACAGGTGATCGCCGCCAGCCTCGGCTCGATGATGATCTTCCGTAGCGCGGTGTTCACCGTCCGGGTCGGCGAGGAGGACGTCGCCGTCGGGCCGAGCACACTGCTCAGCGCGCTGCTGGCCGCCGCCGACCGCGGCGTGGACCGCATGCAGGCCAAGGCCCGTGCGAACGAGGCCGGTGACATCATGAAGGACATCTCGTTCGCCAAGGCCCGGCTCGCGCTGCCCACGTACTGCCTCGGGCTGCTCATGAACGTCTCGGCCGAGGATCAGGCCGCGCTGCGCACCGCCGTGGACGCGCTGGGCGGCACCGACGAGATGACCGACCGGCAGAAGGCCCTCAACCTCGGGCTGCTGCTGATCAATGTCGCCGGGCCCGACGTTCTGCAGGCCGCCGTCAGCACGCTCCGATCGGAGATCGAGGTCGACGCCGCCCCCGGCGACGGAGCACGTATCCCTGGGCCGCGGCGCGAGCTTGCGGACGGCGAGCCACAGCGCGATCCGGTCCGTTCGAACCCGGACTGAACGAGAAAGCAGCCAACGCGAGAACGGCCGGGGAGTGCCCCGGCCGTTCTTTTCGCTGCGTCTTTGTCCGCTACGTGTTCGTCAGTGGTAGGCGTGTTCGGACGTGGGGAAGGCGCCGCCCACGACCTCGTCCGCGTACTGCCGGGCAGCGTCACCGAGGACGGTCTGCAGGTCGGCGTACTTCTTGACGAACTTGGCGGTGTGCGGGGTGAGCCCGGCCATGTCCTGCCAGACCAGCACCTGCGCGTCGGTGTTGTCGCCCGCGCCGATGCCGATGGTCGGGATCGACAGCGAGGCGGTGACCCTGGCGGCCAGGTCCTCGGGGACGCATTCGAGCACGATGGCGAACGCGCCGGCGGCTTCGAGCGCCTTGGCGTCGGACATGAGTTCGTCGCCCGCCTGGCCCCGGCCCTGCACGCGGTAACCGCCGAAGACGTTGACCGACTGCGGGGTGAGACCGAGGTGGCCCATCACCGGGATGCCGGCGGCGACCATGGCCTCGGCCTGGGGGAGGACGCGGCGGCCGCCTTCGAGCTTGACGGCGTGCGCGCCGGTCTCCTTGAGGAAACGGGTGGCGGTGGCCAGGCCCTCGGCGACGCCGGTCTGGTACGAGCCGAACGGCAGGTCGGCGACGACCATGGCGCGCTTGGAGCCGCGGACCACGGCGGCGGTCAGCGGGATCAGGTCGTCCACGGTGACGGGGATCGTCGAGTCGTAGCCGTACACCACCATCGCGGCGGAGTCGCCCACGAGCAGCACCGGGATCCCGGCCTCGTCGAAGACGCGTGCGGTGAGGGCGTCGTACGCGGTGAGCATCGGCCACTTCTCGTGCCGCTCCTTGGCGGCGGCGATGTCGCGTACGGTGACCCGGCGGTTGCTCTTGCCGCCATAAAGGGCGGTCGGCTGAGCAGCGGGAGCTGAAGAAGTAGACACGCTGAACCTCCAGTCTCGAGGCGCCACTGTGGCGTACCCGGACGGAACCGATGATCCCACTCTCCCAACGATTCCGAAACCCTCCCGAATTCCCAGATAATATCGAAACGATACGGTTGCGTATCGGTGAGCGCGGGAGTACGTTGAAATACGCAACGCATCCGTATCGTTGGGTCTTCCCGAAGGCCCGAGGGAGTGCAGTGGATCAAGAAACCATCCAGCGCCGACGCTGGGCGATCCTGGGCGTGCTGACGTTCAGCCTGCTCGTCGTCGTGCTCGACAACACGATCCTCAACGTGGCGCTCAAGACCATCGCCGACCCCAACCAGGGGCTGGGGGCGACGCAGAGCCAGCTCGAGTGGTCGATCAACTCCTACACGCTGGTCTTTGCGGGCCTGCTGTTCACGTTCGGTGTGGTCGGCGACCGGCTCGGCCGCAAGCGCGTCCTCATGGGCGGCATGGTGGTCTTCGCCATCGCCTCGCTGGTGTCGGCGTACGCGCAGACCCCCGAGCAGCTGATCTGGGCCCGCGCCCTGATGGGCCTCGGCGGTGCCGCGATCATGCCCCAGACACTCTCGATCATCACCAATGTCTTCGAGCCGCACGAGCGCGGCCGCGCGATCGGCATCTGGGCCGGCGCGGTCGGCCTGGCCGTGGCCATCGGCCCGGTCACCGGCGGCCTGCTGCTCGCCCACTTCTGGTGGGGCTCGGTGTTCCTCATCAACGTGCCGGTCGTGGTGATCGGCTTGCTTCTGATGACGTTCCTCGTGCCCGAGTCGCGCAACCCGCTGCCCGGCGGGCTCGACCCCGCGGGCGTGCTGCTGTCGATCATCGGCCTGGTGGCCGTCTCGTACGGCATCATCCAGGGCGGCGAACGCGGTGACTGGCTCGCGCCGCCCGTGCTCGGCCCGATCGTGCTCGGGCTGGCCGTGCTGGGGCTCTTCGTCTGGCACGAGGCCCGTACCGAGCACCCGGCGTTCGACGTGCGGCTCTTCCGTGACCCGCGCTTGTCCGCTGCCGTCGCGTCCATCGCGCTGTGCTTCTTCGCCGCGGCCGGCGTGTTCTTCTTCACCAACTTCTACATGCAGTCGGTGCGCGGCCTGAGCCCGCTGCACGCGGGCATGATGGTGCTGCCGTTCGCGGCGGCCCAGCTGATCTTCTCGCCGCGCAGCTCGACGATGGTGCGCAGGTTCGGCGCCAGGGCGGTCTGCACCGCCGGCCTCCTCATGGTCGCGGCGGCCCTGGCCGGCTACCAGTTCGTGGACGAGACCAGCCCGCTGTGGGTACTGGGCGTGATCTTCTTCGTGCAGGGCGCGGGCATGGCCAACGTGATGCCGCCCGCGACCGAGTCGGTCATGTCGGCGCTGCCGAAGGAGAAGGCCGGCGCCGGATCGGCCATCAACAACACCGCCCGCCAGGTCGCGGTGGCCCTCGGCGTCGCCGTGCTCGGCTCGGTCGTCGCCTCGGTCTACCGCCAGGACCTCTCCGACCGCCTGGCGGCACTGCCGCCGGAGGCGCGCGAGGTCGCGACCGAGTCCGTCGAGGGCGCCAACCACGTCGGTGCCGGAATGGGCCCGGCCGGCCAGGGACTCATCGACTCGGCCAACCACGCGTTCATGCACGGTATGCATGTCGCCTCCATCGCCGCAGCCGTGATCGCCTTCATCGGCGCGATGGTCGTGCTGAAGTGGATGCCCGGCCGTAGCGCCGCGATCACCCCTGAGACAGGGCAGACTGGGGACATCGAGCCCCAGGAGCGGGAGACCGCCGGAGTATGAAGCCATGAGGCAGCGGGATGTGGGATGACTGAGACCACGCAGCAGCGCCCGGGGGCCGGAAGGTCACCCGGGCGGCCGCGCAGCGAGCGCGCCGAGAAGGCGATCATCGAGGCGACGCTCGATCTGCTCGCCGCGGAGTCCGGCGTGGCCGGCGTCTCCATCGAGGCGGTGGCCGCCCGGGCCGGCGTCGGCAAGACCACGATCTACCGGCGCTGGTCCAACAAGGAAGCGCTGATCGTGGACGCGCTGGCGTCGGTGAAGGGCACGCTGCCCACGCCGCCCGGCGACTCGGTGCGCGAGGACCTGCTGGTACTCGCCGCCGCGATGCACACCGAACGGCACCGCAAGCACGCCAAGTGCTTCTGGAACGTGGTCGGCGGCGCGGAGAAGCACCCCGAGCTGTACGCCCGCTACCGGCAGGACGTGATCGAGCCGCGCCGCGACGTCATCCGCACGGTCCTGCGGCGCGGCATCGACACCGGCGAGCTGCGCGCCGACCTGGACATCGATGTCGCGCTCGCGATGCTGGTCGGATCGCTCAGCCTCAAGACGCCGATGGACGAGCTGCCTGAGGGATTTCCCGAGGCGGTCGTGGCGACCCTCCTGGTGGGGATCGCGGGCCCCGGAGCCTGACTCCGGCCCGCGCCGCCGGCTCCTCCTATAGCGGCGAGACCGAAAGAGGACGGCAGGACGGTACCGATTTCGACGAGGTAAGCGTGATCTTCTCCCCTCCATGGCCCGTAATGCTCCATACTGGCGGCTGGGGAGTGGTAGGACACCGGCTTCGGGAGCGCCTCAGGTGAGATCCGTGATTGCGCCGCAGGGCGATGTGGCCGCCACAGACTCGGCGTCGCGGACGCTCGTGCTCGGCATCGACGGTGCCCAGGGCATCGTCCAGTGCGGGCCGAACGCCGAGGCCGTGCTCGGGCGTCCGCCCGCAGATCTGATCGGGCGACCCGCAGCCGAGCTCGTCGACGACGGCTCCAAGAGCGATCTCGAAGGTCTGCTCGAGGCGATCATTGCGGGCCAGGAACGCCGTGCCGTGCTGAGCGTCCGGCGTGGCGACGGCAGCACGACCGAGTCGGTGGTGACCGCGCAGCCGCTCGTCGGCGGCGGGGCGCCCGGCTCGCCGGCGGGGCTGTTGTTCGTCCGCGTGGCGCTCCCGGTCAGCGAGCGCTACCAGGATCCGGCCTTGATGCGGCGCGCCCTCATGGACGACCCGCTGGCGAGGTTCGGCGCCTCCCTCGACCTCGACCAGGTCGCCAAGGGCCTGGTCGACGTCATCGTCCCGCACTTCTGCACGACCGCGTCGGTGCTGATCCTGGAGAGCCTGGTCGCCGCCGACGAGGTGCACAGCGAGTCCGGTTCGGCGGTGCTGCGGCGCATCGCGGTGACCTCCGACGACGGCAACCCCGCGTGGACCGCGACCTTCCCCGTCGGTGAAGTGCTCATCTACCCCGAAGGCACGCCCTACCGCGAGGTGCTGGACACCGCCCGGCCGGTGCACCTGCCGCACGTTGACGTCCAGCTTGCGGGAGACATCGCCGACAAGTGGCGCCGCGGCCCGGTGGGCCTGCTCCTCACCGGTGTCTCGATGGTCCTGCTGCCCCTGATAGCCCGCGACACGCTGCTCGGCTTCATCGCCTGCACCCGGGTGCCGGGATTCCGCAAGTTCGACGCGTACGACGTCGAGATCGGCATGGAGTTCGCCTCCCGCGCCGCCATCGTCATCGACAACGCCCGGCTGTTCAGCCGTGAGCGCGCGACCGCGCTCACGCTGCAGCGCAGCCTGCTGCCCAACCGGCTGTCCGCGCCGTCCTCGGTGGAGGTCCGGCACCGCTACCTTCCCGGCAGCAAACTGGTCGAGGTCGGCGGCGACTGGTACGAGTCGATCGCGCTGCCCGGTGCCCGTGTCGCGCTCATCGTCGGCGACGTCGCCGGGCACGGTGTGCGTGCCGCCGTCACGATGGGCCGCCTGCGCACGGCGCTGCACACGCTCGCCAACCTCGAACTGCCGCCCGCCGACGCGCTGCACATCATGCACGAGCTGATGATCGAGCTGGGCGAGCAGGAGCCGCATTTCGCCACCTGCGTGTACGCGGTGTACGACGCCACCACCGGCACCATCGAGGTCGCCTCCGCCGGGCACCTCCCACCGCTCCTCGTCGCCCCGGGGGGCTTGAACGACTTCCTGGAGGTCCCGCCCGCCCCGCCGCTGGGCGTCTCCGGCGGCGCCACGATCGAGAGCCGCGAGTTCAAGGTCGAGGACGGCAGCCTCTTCGTCATCTACACCGACGGCCTGGTCGAAAACCGCGGCACCGACATCGACGACGGCCTCGCCCGGCTGCAGGGCGTCTTCGGCCCCGACAGCACCAGCCTGCCGATGGAAGACCTGGCCAAGGCGACCCTCGACGGCGTCTACGCCGACCATCACCGGGACGACATCGCGGTGCTGATCGCGCGGCTGAGCCGCCTCCCCGAGGACCGCTGCGCCACCTGGACCCTGCCCGCCGATCCCGCCGCCGTCCGGCGTGCCCGCGGCCTGGTCCGCAGCAAGCTGGACGAGTGGGAGCTCGGCGATCTGTCCTACACGACCGAGCTGCTCGCCTCCGAGCTCGTCACCAACGCGCTGCGTTACGCCCCCGGCGGCCCGATCGAGCTGCGGCTCCTGCTGGAGCGCACGGTGGTCTGTGAGGTTTTGGACCGCTCCGCCGCCCTGCCGCGCCTGCGGCACGCCACCGACGACGAGGAGAACGGCCGCGGCCTGCTCGTCGTCAGCCAGCTCGCCCACCGCTGGGGCACCCGCCGCACCGCCGCCGGCAAGGTCGTGTGGTGCGAGCAGATCGTCCCGGGCGTCGACCCCGACCCCTCCGAGCCCGTCCCCACCTGGCCCGGTGAGAACCACCACCGCGAGTAGCCGGTGACGGCGCACCCCTTGCTCGCCTTCCTGCGCGAGTTCGACAATTTCGACGAGCCCGGAGAGTCGAGCGGCCGCGGTATGCGCGGGCTGGTCGCCGCCCTCGGCCTCGCGGTCCGCGAGCATCCGGAATGGTCCGACCTGGTGCCGGCGGCCTGGAACGTGGAGCTCACCGAGCTGTCAGCCCGGCTGGATCATCCCGACCTCGAGATCCGGCGCATGGTCTCCCACGTCCTGGAATGGTTCTGGACCGAGGCGGACGAGGCCCTGCAAGTGATCAAGGCGCGGCTGGAGAACGAGGACGACGCCCCGGCCCGGTTCGGCCTCATCATGGCCGCCGCGCGGCTCGGGCCGCACGCGTCGGCGCCCGCCGAGCCGTGGTTCGCCGGACTGCTCGGGGCGGAGAACGATCCGGTGGTGCGCTTCGCCGCCGCGCTCGGCTGGTGCGAGCACATGCGCCCGGCCAAGGCGTGGCCGCCCGCGGCGGTGCTCGACGCGCTCATTGAGACGATCGAGCCCGGCGATGCCGCGCTGGAGGCGTACTGGGGCGGGGGTTGGGACACCGGGCTCGGCACCGTGCAGGCGGCGCTCCACGACAGGCCGCGCGATATGGCATACGTCCTGCTGAGTATCGCGGAGAGACATCCGCAGATGACTCCGGCCGTCAGTTCACGCGCCGGACAGGTGCTCATTCGGGCACGGCAGCCCAAAGACGCCGCCGCGCTCGTTCCGTTGCTGGCGCGATCCCTGCACGACCCTGACGAACGTGCGCGCGCGGATGCGGCTCGCGCCTTGGCCTACGTACCGGGCGAGATCAGCCGTCCCGCCATGGACGATCTGGCCGCCGTGCTGGATGACCCGAAAGCGGGCGATCACGCTCTGATCGCGCTGGCGAAGGCGGGTGATGAACGAGCCGTCCCAGCATTGTTGCGCCTGCTCGGCGAAGAGCGGCTCCCACTGTGGATCAGCAGCGCACTGGAGCACATGGGGGCGCATGCCGACGCGCTTGTGCCCGCAGTGCTGCGACGGCTGGAGGACGTCCCTCCGATCACCGTCGTCTTCCTGGAGGGCGGCGGGGTCCAGGTGCGCGGCGGTCTGCGCGTCTACGAGAGCGACATGCTCAGGGAGGTCGCGGGCTGGGGGAGCGCCGCCGCGCCCCTGGTCCCACAACTGCGGCGCATCCACGCGCTCTACCTCGCCGAACAGGAACGATGCGCCGGGCGGATCTCGCCTGACTTCTACCCGCTCGAACAGGGAATCCTTGTCACCGGGCGGGCGCTGGAGCTAGTCGGCTGAGGGTTCGCGCCAGCGGTTGGTGATGGGGACCCGGCGGTCGCGGCCGAAGTTCTTCGCGGTGATCTTGGGGCCCGGCGGGTATTGGCGGCGCTTGTACTCGGCCAGGTCGACCAGGCGGATGACGCGTTCGACCAGGGCGGGGTCGTGGCCCGCCGCCACGAGGGCGTCGCGGCCCATGTCGCGCTCGACGTAGTCGACCAGCAGCGGGTCGAGGACGTCGTACGGCGGCAGCGAGTCACGGTCCATCTGGCCGGGGCGGAGCTCGGCCGACGGCTCCTTCTGGATGATGACCTCGGGAATCGGCTCTTCCCCGAACGGGTGGAGGAACACCAGGTCGGAGCCGGCCTGCGCGTTGCGCCAGCGGGCCAGCGCCCACACCATCGTCTTGGTCAGGTCCTTGATGGGACCGAAGCCGCCCGCGGAGTCGCCGTAGAGGGTCGAGTAGCCGGTGGCCAGCTCGCTTTTGTTGCCGCCGGTGAGGACGAGGTGGCCGTACTCGTTCGACAGGCCCATCCAGACGTTGGCGCGGATGCGGGCCTGGAGGTTCTCGTCGGCGAGGCCGGTGAGGTCGAGCTGCTCTTCGAACGCCTCGACCATGCCGGCGATCGGCACCACGCGCGAGTGCAGCCCCTGCCGCTTGACCAGGTCTTCGGCGTCGGTGACCGAGCCCTCGGAGGAGTAGCGGCTGGGCAGCAGCACCACGTGCACGTTGTCGGGGCCGATGGCGTCGGCGGCGATGGTGGCGACCAGGGCCGAGTCGATGCCGCCGGACAGGCCGAGGATGACCGAGCGGAAGCCGTTCTTGCGGACGTAGTCGCGGGTGCCGAGGACCAGCGCCGCGTACACCTCCCCGAGGTCGTCGAGAGGCTCGGACACCGACTGCGGCTCCACGGGGTACGCGGGCAGCGGGGTGGGGGAGAGGACATGGCGGTCGATCGTGATCGTGGTGCCATCCAGCGCGTCCACCGGAACCTTGCCGGGCCCCAGCGCGGGGTCGGCGGCGGGCAGTGCCAGATCGGCCATCAGGAGGTGCTCGGTGAACTGCGGCGCGCGCGCCAGCAGGGTGCCGTCGGCGCCGACGATGACGGAGTCGCCGTCGAAGACCAGCTCGTCCTGGCCGCCGACCATGTTGACGTAGGCCAGCGCGCAGCCGGCCTCCCGGGCACGCTGGGCGCACAGTTCGAGGCGGACGTCGTCCTTGTCGCGCTCGTACGGGGAGGCGTTGATCGCCAGCAGCAGCCCGGCGCCGGCGGTCTCGGTGACGCTGACCGGGCCGCCGTCCTGCCAGAGGTCCTCGCACACCACGGTCGCGACGTCCACGCCGTGCAGGCGGACCACGGGAAGCCGGTCGCCGCGCACGAAGATGCGGTATTCGTCGAAGACCCCGTAGTTGGGCAGGTGGTGCTTGGCCGACCGGACCAGCACCTCGCCGCCGTGCAGCCATGCGGCGGCGTCGAGCGGCGATCCGGCGGGCTGCCCCGTCCGGACCAGGCTGACCGTACGGCGGTCGAGGTGGCCGGTGACGACTGGAACGTTCCCGAGCCCCTCGTCGGCCAGGCGGCGGGCCGTGCGCTCCAAGACGCGGAGCGAACCCTCGACGAAGGACTTGCGCAGCGCGAGGTCCTCCACCGGGTAGCCGGTCAGCATCATCTCGGGGAAGGCGACCAGGTGCGCGCCCGCGTCGGCGGCGCGCCGGGTCCATTCCACGATGAGGTCGGCGTTGCCGTCGAGGTCGCCGACCGTCGAGTTCACCTGCGCGAGCGCGATCCGGAGCTGTGCCACGTCCACCAGCCTAAGCCGCCGCCGATCCCGATTCCGAGGAAAATCTCGTCAATGTGACGAAAAGAACCCCCGGTGCGCCTACGTGCCGGCGAGCAGGGCCTGCTCGCGACGCCGGCGGATCGCGGGACCGAGGCCGAGCAGGGCCGTGGCTGCCGCGAGGCCGAGCCCGAGGCAGGTCAGCCACAACGCGGGCGCGCCGATCCCGAGTAGCTGGGTGCCGCCGAGCGGGGCCAGCAGGAACCCGCCCGACCATGCCATCCCGTACAGGCCGCTGTACCGCCCGCGCAGGTGGGCCGGGGCGAGGTCGGCGACGACCGCCTGGATCACCGACGCGGCGATGATCTCGCCGAGCGTCCAGACCAGGACCGTGCCGACATAGCTCCACAACGAGGACGCGAACGCGGTCAGCCCGTAGCCGATGCCGACGATCGCGACTCCGGTGGCCAGAACCCGGCTGTGGTCGCGGCGGCTCAGCCACGCGGCCACCAGCGGCTGCACGGTGATGATGATGACCCCGTTGGCGGCGACCGCGATCCCGTACGCCTGCGGCCCGAGGCCGTCCTCCTTCATGGCCAGGGCCATGGTGGTCATGCCCTGGAGGAGCACGAACGTGTAGGCGATCCCGATCAGCACGTACATGACCATGACGCGGTCGCGCAGTACGTCGAGGAAGCCCCCTTCGTCGCGTCCGGCCTTGGCACGCTTGGGCCGCGAGTCGGGCACCGCCCGCCACACCAGGAGGCCGAAGCCGGCGCAGGTGATCGCGTCGATCCAGAACAACCACAGGAAACCATGCTGGGCCAGCGTGCCGCCGAGGACGGTGGCGACCGCCCAGCCGAGGTTGATCGCCCAGAAGAGCAGCGCGAACGCGCGGGGCCGTTCGGCGGGGGAGATGATGTCGGCGACCATCGCCTGCGACGCGGGCCGGTAGAGGTCCAGGACCAGCCCGAGGACGAGCACCGCCGCGACGATCGACACGATGCCCTGGGCGTAGCCGAGCGCGAGCATCGCCAGGCCCGTGAGGACGGTCCCGAGAGTGAGCGTGGCCTTGCGGCCGATCCGGTCGGTGAGGAAGCCCCCGACGAGCTGGCTGACGATCGACCCGGCGCCGAGCACGGCCATCACCAGGCCCGCCTGGCCCAGCGACAGCCCGCGTGTGGTGGTCAGATAGAGCCCCAGGAACGGCTCGACCATCGTGCCGAGCCGGTTGAGCAGGGTGCCCGACCACAGGATCCAGAACGTACGGGGGAAACCGCCGATCCGGTCGTGCAGGAACGGCGGCAGCCTGCCGGGGGCGGACGACACGGTGACAGGGGCGGGGGGCTCGTCTAGGGCGGTCACGTGATCGATGGTCCGGCCGGTGTGATGATCATCAAAATCATTTAGCGTGAGCTAAATGATCGAGTTCGTCTTCCGCATCGACGACGTGGCGCGGGTGCGTTTCGCGTTCTCGCCGCTCTGGGAGCTGGTGCACGGCCTGCGGGTGCTCGCGGACCCGTCCCGGCGCGCCCTGCACCTGCCGTGGGTGCACGCCGTACGGCCGAGGTTGCGCGGGCTCGACATCGAACTCCTGCGGAACGTGGTCCCGCCGACCGGCTACATTCCGGACTTCCTCACCCCGCCGCCGGAGACGCCGCTGCCCGACTTCGGGGCCGAGCTGGAGATCGTCCGAGCCACGCCGCCCGAGGTCGTCGCCAACGAACTCCGCTTGACGGGATGGGGAAGCGCCAAACACGGCAACACCCAACGGAAGAACGCGGCCGGGGCGGCGTTGCCGGCGATGGCGGCCGAGCCTGCGCGATCCCTGGAGGCGCTGTGCGACCAGCTCGAACGGTTCTGGACCGCCGCCGTCGACCCGTACTGGGAGGGGATCCGGGACCTGCTGGAAGGCGACGTCCTGCGGCGGACGCGGGCCTTGGCGGCGAACGGGGCGGAGGGTGTCTTCGCCGACCTCGACCCCGCCGTCCGCTGGCACGGGGACACGCTCTTCGTCGACCGCTGGTGGGACTACCGGGGTGAGCTGGCCGGGCGCGGGCTGCTGCTGGTGCCCAGCGTCTTCGTCTGGCCGCAGGTCTCGGTGATGGTGCCGCCGTACCAGCCCATGCTCAGCTACCCGCCGTACGGCGTGGCGACCCTCTGGGAGTCGAGTCCCGCCGCGCCGCCGGACGCCCTCGCCGCCCTGATCGGACGGCGCCGCGCCGCACTGCTCATCGCGCTCGTCTCCCCGGCCTCGACCACCGAGCTCTCCCGGCGCCTGAACGTGACGCCGGGCGCGGTCAGCCAGCATCTCGGCGTCCTGCGGGCCTGCGGGCTGGTCACCGGGCACCGTCTCGGCCGCCGCGTCCTCTACACGCGTACCAGGGCTGGAGACGCCTTGGCGGAGTCTCCGTCAGCGCAGTGAAGCTCCAGCCAGTAGCGCAGTGAATCTCCGTCAGCGCAGTGAGGCGAAGGCGTCGAGGCGCGGTCTCTGCTGGCCGGGCACCAGCGCGGCGCGGCCCGTACCGCCGGACTGGCTGTAACGACCCGACTCGGCGAGCCAGTCCAGGTAAGCCCGGGGCGCGTCCAGGAGGGTACGGACGACCTGGGCCGCTGCGCCGCGTTCCTCCTGAGGGAGCCGCAGCACGCCGAGCGAGTCGCCCATCGTCTGCGCGGCCGTCTGCACGTCCAGCACGCGGTGGACGATGCGGTCCAGAATCCATCCGGCTGCCTGCGCCGGCTCGAAACCGCGGGCGGCCTTCAGCACCGCGATCTGGTTGTGCACGTCGCCGTGCGCCGCCTCCTTGGTGTACGAGGCGACGTCGTTGCACCACGCCAGCACGTCGGCGGTGCCATCGATCAAGGTCTTCCACAACGGGGTGGCGAGCAGGAGGGGCGGCAGTTCCACGCCCAGCACCGGCTCGATCAGGTCGTACAGGAACGGCGCGGCGGCCCGCCGCCGGAGCGCCGGATAGGCGGCCTGCGTGGGGATCCCGCCCACCCGCCGGCCGACCGCCTCGTCCGCGCACCCGTTCCGATGCTCCTCCATGTGCAGCAGGAACCGGCGGCGCCAGTCGCGGGTCATGCCGGCGGCGGTGGACTGCCACAGGTCCACGACCGTGGCCTCCAGCGGCCGGGCCCCGGGCCTGGCGTGGCCACGGCGTATCGCCTTCAGGAGGTCCTCGTACAGCCCGTGCACGGCGGTGGCGCTGGCACCCGCAGGGGTGTCGTCGAACGTGTCGTCCAGCGCGAAAGCCCAGGTCAGCCAGCGGGCGAAGAGCTCCACCCGATCCAGTTCGCAGGTCGGGAAGATCCGTGCCGCCAGCCGTTCGAACCGCCCCCGGCCCAGCGGCGAGGTGTCCGGATCACCCAGCACCAGGCCCCGGTTGCGGGCCCACGCCCCCACCCGTTCACCCAGCGGCCAGGCATGGGGATGCATGACCGAGGGAGCGGCCAGGGCGGCGACCTGGTCGGTCAGCGAGAGCAGCAGGAAGGCGTCCACGACGCGCCCCACGCTAATGATCGCCCCGCGCGCTCCTGGAGATCGCCACGTCAAATATTGGGGAAACCACGGTCATGCGTCACCATGAGGGTGGCTGCTGTGAGGTTGCGCAGGTCGTATGGCAGAGTTCGGGGTGACGGTATGTACGGCTTCGTCCCTGGGCGGCGACGTGATCTTGGGCTTGTAACGTCTTCGAAACAGCGCCGGGGCATACTGCGAAGAAGCTGGACCTGTCGACACCTGCGGAAACTCTGTGTGACGGCGTCCGGTGAGGGCATACGCAGGAAATCGGGCATACGCAGGACGTCGGCACGGCGATCGGTAGGGAGAGGGCTTTGGACCGTCAGCAGGAGTTCGTGCTCCGCACGCTGGAGGAGCGCGACATCCGCTTCATCCGGCTGTGGTTCACCGACGTGCTCGGCTTTCTGAAGTCCGTCGCGGTCGCGCCAGCCGAGCTCGAAGGTGCCTTCGCCGAGGGAATCGGCTTCGACGGGTCGGCGATCGAGGGCTTCGCCCGGGTCTACGAGGCGGACATGATCGCCAAGCCGGACCCGTCCACGTTCCAGGTGTTGCCGTGGCGGTCCGAGGGCCCCGGGGTGGCCCGGATCTTCTGCGACATCCTCATGCCCGACGGCACACCGAGCTTCGCCGACCCGCGCTACGTGCTCAAGCGGGCGCTGGCCCGGGCGGCCGATCTCGGGTTCACCTTCTACACGCATCCTGAGGTGGAGTTCTTCCTGCTCAAGGACCGGCCGGAGGACGGGCGCGAGCCGGTCCCGGTCGACTCGGGCGGCTACTTCGACCACACCCCGCACAGCGCCGCGCACGACTTCCGGCGCAACGCGATCATGATGCTTGAGGCCATGGGGATCTCGGTGGAGTTCAGCCACCACGAGGGTGCCCCCGGCCAGCAGGAGATCGACCTGCGGTACGCCGACGCGCTCACCACCGCCGACAACATCATGACGTTCCGGCTGGTCATGAAGGAGGTGGCGCTGGAGCAGGGCGTGTTCGCCTCGTTCATGCCCAAGCCCTTCACCGACCATCCGGGCTCGGGCATGCACACTCACATGTCGCTCTTCGAGGGTGACCGCAACGCCTTCTACGAGCCGGGCTCGGAGTTCCAGCTCTCCAAGGTCGGCCGCGCGTTCATCGCCGGTGTGCTCCGGCACTCCGCCGAGATCACCGCGGTGTGCAACCAGTGGGTCAACTCGTACAAGCGGCTGTGGGGGAGTGTCGGCTCCACGGCGGGCGCGGGCGGCGAGGCGCCGTCGTACATCTGCTGGGGCCACAACAACCGGTCCGCGCTGGTCCGCGTCCCGATGTACAAGCCGCAGAAGGGCCACGCCACCAGGATCGAGTTCCGGTCGCTGGACACCGCCGCCAACCCCTACCTGGCGTTCGCGGCGATCCTGGGCGCCGGGCTCAAGGGCATCGAGGAAGGCTACGAGCTGCCGCAGGGTGCCGAGGACGACGTCTGGGCCCTGACGGCAGCCGAACGCCGCGCGCTCGGCATCGAGCCCCTGCCGCAGAGCCTGGACGAGGCCATCCGCACCATGGAGCGCAGCGAGCTGATGGCAGACGTGCTCGGCGAGCACGTCTTCGACTTCTTCCTGCGCAACAAGCGCCAGGAGTGGGAGGACTACCGCCGCCAGGTGACCGCCTACGAACGCCAGCGCCTCATCGCCGTCCTGTAGCGGCGTAACGGCCCCGACCCGGGGCGCGCGTCCGGGCCGAGGCCGTTGGCCTTAGGGAAGTAGCGGGTCAGGGCAGCAGGTCAGGGAAGTAGCAGGTCAAGGAAGCAGCGGGTCGGCGAGCAGCGCGTTGTGCCGGTTGATGCCGATGTCAGCGGGGCCGAAATTCTTGACGCCTTTGACGGTCAGGCCTGCGCGGGTGCCGGTGAAGACGTACAGGCGACCCGGCCAGACGTACTGCGATGTGCCCGCGAGCTTGTACCCGTTCTCGTGCGGGGTGCCGACCGTGAGCTCGGCGCGGCCGTCACCGTTGAGGTCGGCGAGGGACAGTCCGAGGCCGAACGTGTCGCCCTTTTCAGCACCGCCCGGCACGCCCTTGCTGTCCTGGCCGAACAGCTGTGCGCCCTTGGTGGTGAGCCCGCCCTTGGCGCCGTAGAGCACCGTGACGGTGCCCGCGTCGGCCGCCTTGCCGACGTTCTCGTACGGGGCGCCGATCGCGACATCGGCCTTGCGGTCGCCGTTGACGTCGCCGACCGCGATCCGGTACCCGAACTCGTCGCCCTTCTCACCGCTGCCCGGCACGCCCCGGGTGTCCTGAGTGATCGTCTTCGGTGCGCCGAGACCGGTACGGGTGCCGAGGTAGACCATGATCGCCCCCTCCTGGCGGGGCTCGTCGGTGGTGTAGCCACGGGTGACGAGGTCGGCCCGTCCGTCGCCGTTGATGTCGCCGGTGGCCGCCACGTCGCCGGTCGGCCGGTTGATCTGCCGCGCCGGGCCGAGCCCCTTCTTCGACCCGAGCCGCAGTTGGAGGAACTGCGGTGACGGCCCGCCGTCGATGCTCCCCACGACCTGCACGACCAGGTCGGAATAACCGTCGCCGTTGTAGTCGGCCGCGGTCGGGTAGTTGAACGTCATGCCCTCGTCGGCGGGCACCCGGTTCCGGACGCCCGGCACGGCACGCCCTCGGATGTCGCTGAAGGTCCAGTACTCGGCGACGCCGCGGCCGCCCTTGAACACCAGATCCGGGACCCGGTTGCCGTTGAAGTCCCCGATCGTGATCTTCGTACCGGCCTCGTTCGTGCTGATGGGCAGGTGCACGGTGCGCCCGGTGAGCCCGCGCGGCCCGCCGTACACGATGACCACGCCCTGCTTCCACGGCCCGCCCACCGCCAGGTCGGCGTACCCGTCCCCGTCGAAGTCGGCCGAGCCGACCGACTCGCCGAACGCACCGCTCTCCTGGGGCGACCCCGGAATGCCTGGGCTGTCCTGGTCGATCGTCTGCCGCGCCTTGGTGTTCAGCCCCTTGGGCCCGCCATAGACCACCGTGACGAACCCCGCCTGCGGGCGTCCCTTCACCCATCCCTCCGGGCTCGCGGCCACGAGGTCACGCCGCCCGTCCCCGTTGAAGTCGGACGGCTTGGCAGGCTTGCGTGGCTTGGCGTTCGAGGCCGCCAGCGCGGCGTCCAACGCCTTGCCCTCCGCTGTCACCACAGCGACCACAGTGGTGAACGCCACCGTGGTCGCCGCCGCCGCGCTGAGGGCGGTCAGGGAACTCTTCTTCACGTATCTCCTCGTTCCACGGCAGCGGATCGTGCCGGATCGTGCCGGATCGTTCAGGTTTGGGCGGGATTACAGCGGCCTTGGTGGTGATGGGTGTTTGAAGAAGAGACGCCTCAAGATCGTTCGAGGTTCACGTCGATGTCAGGATGTGATGGTGCGGTCCCGGGCGGGCGGGGTAGACGTAATCGAGATCTTCCGGGTACGGCCTTCCTCGTCCGTGGCGGGGTCGTCCGATTACGGTGGAGTCGTGCAGCAGCTGTGGACTCCTGATCGTCGTCCTTCGCTGGCCGGTCGCCTGGCCAGGCTCGGCTTCACCGACGCGGGTCTCGCGGAGCGGCGGCTGATCGAGGAGGATCCGGACGGCGTGCTCGGTGACGGCCGGCTGGACGCGCTCGGTGCCACCGCGGATCCCGATCTCGCGCTGACAGGGATTCTGCGCCTGCTCGCCGCGGTCGGGGGTGACGGCGCCGATGGAGCCGACGGAGCTGGCGGGGCCGACCTGCGGGCCGTCCTGCACAAGGACTCGGCGACCCGGGAACGGCTTTTCACTGTGCTCGGGGTGAGTGCCGCCCTGGGTGATCATCTTGCCCGCCATCCTGCGGACTGGCGTGTGCTGCGGGGAGATGGAGCGCTCCAACCCGCTTCGCCCGCGGCGGTTCGGGCGGACCTGTTGCGCGCGGTCGGCGCCGACCCGGCCGGTCCGGAACCCGTCGCCGGCGGCTCGGGCGCCGAGACACTGGTGGCGTTGCGCGCCGCGTACCGGCGGCATCTGCTCCAGCTGGCCGGCCGCGACCTCATCGGCGCGGCCGATGTCGGCCAGGTGTCGGCCGAGCTCGCCGATCTCGCGGCCGCCGCGCTGGAGGCGGGGCTGGCGGTGGCGCGGGCTGCGGTGCCCGAGTGCGCGGCGTGCCGGCTGGCGGTCATCGGCATGGGCAAGTGCGGCGGCCGGGAGCTCAACTACGTCAGCGACGTCGATGTGATCTTCGTGGCGGAGGCGCGTGAGGGCCACCCGGAGGAGTCGGGCCTGCGTACCGCCACACGGCTGGCGTCGGCCCTGATGCGCGCGTGCTCGGCCAGCACCGAGGAAGGCGCCCTGTGGGAGGTCGACGCGGCGCTGCGCCCGGAGGGGAAGGCGGGCCCACTGGTACGGACGGTCGCCAGCCACCGGGCGTACTACGAGCGCTGGGCCAAGACCTGGGAGTTCCAGGCGCTGCTCAAGGCACGGCCCGTCGCGGGCGACACCGAGCTCGGCCGGCGCTACATGGAGACGATCACGCCGATCGTCTGGGGGGCGGTGGGGCGTGGCCGCGGGGGCGAGACACATGCCACGGGAGGTGAGAACTTCGTCGCGGACGTCCAGGCGATGCGGCGGCGCGTCGAGGCTCACCTGACCGAGCGCGGGCAGGACGCCGCACGCCAGTTGAAGCTCGGTCCCGGCGGCCTGCGCGACGTCGAGTTCGCCGTACAGCTGCTGCAGCTCGTCCACGGGCGCGCGGACGCCACACTGCGCGGTGCCGGGACACTGGAGGCGCTGGAAGCACTGTCACATGGCGGTTACGTCGGCCGCGACGATGCGGCGGCACTGACCTCGGCCTACCGGTTCCTGCGCCGCGTCGAGCACCTCATCCAGCTCCACCGGCTGCGCCGTACCCACCTGGTGCCCGACGACCCGATCGACCTGCGCCGGCTGGGCCGTGCGCTGGGCCTGCGCACCGATCCGGTGGGGGAGTTCACCGCGCTGTGGCGCCGGCATGCCCGCGAGGTGCGCCGCATCCATGAGAAGTTGTTCTACCGTCCGCTGCTGCTGGCGGTCGCCCGGCTGCCGGGCGAGGAGTCCCGGCTCACGCCCGAGGCCGCCCGGGTACGGCTGGAGGCGCTCGGCTTCAACGATCCGGCGGGCGCGCTCCGGCACATCGAGGCCCTCACCTCGGGGGTGTCGCGGCGCGCGTCCATCCAGCGGACGTTGTTGCCGGTGATGCTCGGGTGGTTCGCCGACGCCCCCGATCCCGACGCCGGGCTGCTCGGGTTCCGGCAGGTGAGCGACGCGCTCGGCACGACGCCGTGGTACCTGCGGCTGCTGCGCGACGAGGTGACGGTCGCCGAACGGATGGCACGCGTTCTCGCGTCCAGCCGTTACGCCACCGACCTGCTGCTGCGTGCGCCGGAGGCGGTCGCGATGCTCGGCAGCGAGGCCGACCTCGCGCCGCGGCGGTACGAGACGCTGCGCGTGGAGGCGATGGCCGCCGTGCGCCGCAGAGCCGAAGGCGACCTGAGTAAGCGCAGAGCCGAAGGCGACCTGAGTAAGCGCAGAGCCGAAGGCGACCTGAGTAAGCGCAGAGCCGAAGGCGATCCCAGTAAGGGCAGAGTCGAGGGCGATCCGGTCAACAACAGCGAGGCCGCGGTCGCGGTGGTGCGGGGGCTGCGCCGCCGCGAGCTGTTCCGGGTGGCGGTCGCCGACCTGCTCGGTTTCGCCGACGTCCGTACGGTCGGGGAGGCGCTCACCGACATCGCGACCGTCACGGTCGAGGCCGCGCTGCAGGCCGCCATCAACAAGATCGAGATCGAGCGGCGGGAGCCGCTGCCGACGCGGATGGCGGTCGTGGCGATGGGCCGCTTCGGCGGCCACGAACTCGGTTACGGCAGCGACGCCGACGTGATGTTCGTCCACGATCCGCTGCCCGGCGCCGACGAGCGCGGCGCCAGCCGCGCCGCCCACGCGGTCGCCGAGGAACTCCGCAGGCTCTTGGCGCTGCCCGCCCCCGACCCGGCGCTGGAGATCGACCCGAACCTGCGGCCCGAGGGGCGGCAGGGCCCGCTGGTCCGCACGCTCGCCTCGTACGCCGCGTACTACGCCCGCTGGTCCGCGTCCTGGGAGAGCCAGGCGCTGCTCCGCGCAGACCCGATCATCGGCGACCGCGACCTGTGCGAACGTTTCCGGGCCCTCATCGATCCCGTGCGGTGGCCGGAGGGCGGCATCGGCGACGACACCGTCCGGGAGATCCGGCGGCTGAAGGCCCGGATGGAGTCCGAACGCCTGCCCCGGGGGGTCGACCGGCGCCAGCACATCAAGCTCGGGCCCGGCGGGCTGTCGGACGTGGAATGGGTCGCCCAGCTGCTCCAGCTCCGCCACGCCCACGACGTCCCCGCGCTGCGCACGACCCGTACCCTCGCCACCCTGGACGCCGCCGTCGAGGCCGGCCTGCTCGACCGGGACGACGCCCGGGTGCTGTGCGAGGCCTGGCAGCTGGCGACCCGGATCCGCGGCGTGATCATGCTGGTGCGCGGCCGGGCCTCCGACCTCCTCCCGACCGACCACCACCGCGAACGCAGCGCCGTGACCCGCGTCCTCGGCTACCCCGGCACCGGTGACCTCATCGAGGACTACCGCCGCCACGCCCGCCGGGCCCGGGCCGTGGTGGACCGGGTGTTCTACGGCGCAGAATGATCACCGGCTAGTTGAATGACCCCCGGCTGGACGAGGGGGTGACCGCGGGACAGGAGGGCGAGCGTGTGGCCCGGAACGCACCGCGCGCGAGGGCGTAGCCGAGGACGAGGGCCACGGCGCCGCCGACGGCGTCGAGAAGGTAGTGGTTGGCCGTACCCATGATGATCAGCACGGTCAGCGCGGGGTAGACCACCGCGAGCGCCACGACCCAGCGCCGCCGGGCGACGGTGATGATCGCGACGGTGGACCAGAGCGCCCAGGCGACGTGCATCGAGGGCATGGCGGCGTACTGGTTGGACACCGAGGCGGTCGGCCCGGAGTCGTAGATGCCCCACGTACCGAAGCTGATCACCGTGTCGGTGAAGCCGGGCAACATGCGCGGCGGGGCCAGCGGGAACAACCAGAATCCGGCGAGCCCGACGAGCGTGGTCGCGAAGAGCAGGGACCGGTACAGCGGATAGCGGCCCGGATGCCACACGTACAGCCACACCATCACGCCGATCGTCACGACGAAGTGCATCGTCGCGTAGAAGTAGTTGGCCGGGACCGCGACCCAGGTGTGGTCGGCGAAGAGCCGGTTGAGGGAGTACTCGACGTCCAGATTCGCGGCGTATTCGAGATCGAGGATCAGGTAGGCGCGGTGCGCGGCCATCGCGTGGTCGGTCGGAACGAGGTTGCGGACGATCTCGTACGCGCCGTAGCAGATCAGCAGGAGCAGCAGTTCGGTCCGCAGCCGCGGCCGGACCGCCACCACGGGGTGACGGTCGATGCTCGGTTCACCGGCCAGCCTGGCCATGCAGTCAAGGATCTCAAATGCTGGTTTTCTGCGCACCCCGGACCGCGCCGGAATCGGCCGTGACGGGTCTCGGCCGTGCCCGCAACCGCTGTACCAGCAGTGATGTCGTACGGTCCCGCAAGACCAGAACCGGTTCCGGACACCGGTGATAAAGGAACCATGACAGGCCCATCGCTCCGCCGATCAGTGCGATCCCGGCCACCGCGTCCAGGATGTAGTGGTTCGCGGTGGAGAGGATCACGAAGACCGTGGTGGCCGGATAGATCGCGCCGAGCACCTTGGCCCAGCGCCGCGCGGCCAGCCGGACCAGCAGGAAGCCGCACCACATCGCCCAGCCCGCGTGCATCGAGGGCATCGCCGCGTACTGGTTGGTGAGGGTCCCGGAGGCGTCACTCGCGTACAGGCCCAGCGAGTGCAGTGCGGTGACCGGGTCGACGAACCCCTCGGAGTGCAGGAACCGCGGCGGCGCCAGCGGGTAGAGCCAGAAGCCGAGCAACGCCACGCCCGTGGCGATCATGATCCCCGTGCGCGCCCAGCGGTAGTCCTGCGGTCTGCGGCGGTACAGCCACACCACGATCGCCAGCGTCACCGCGAAATGGGCGGTGGCGTAGAAGATGTTGGCGGTACGGGCCAGCCACGGCACCTGCAGCAACATCTGGTTGAGACCGAGCTCGACGTCGATCCCCAGGAACCGCTCGGTGGCCAGGATCTGATCCGCGTTCGCGAATGCAGGTCCCGTCCCGTCCTGAACCAGAACCATGCGCGTCAACGTATAACCGGCATAGAAGAGCGCGATCAGCAGCAGCTCACGCCATACCGGCGGCACGGAGATCCGCTTGACCTCCGGCACGCTGACGGCCCGCCGCGCGGGGGCGGGGCGGGCCTGTTCGGTCTGGCCACGAGGAGCGGGTGGGGCGATTTGGGCCATGCTCCCTATCTTTGCGGTGCGGCCACCTATTTGAGATCACCGCGACGAATGGTCTTCATCTCAGCCTTGAGTAGTACGACCCTGATGTCCCCTCCGGACCTTTGGGGGAGGGTGGCTCTTGATCAGGAGTCAGCATAGGAGGACGTGGGTAGGTCAGCACCGCCCCCCGTGAGAGAACGGAGGGGACGAATGGTATGGAGGGTCTCAATACCCGACACAGGGGCGGTTAGCGTCGTCCTTGTGGCCGCTTTCGGTCTGGTGGCCTGCGGCGGTGACTCGCAGAAGAACCCGGCGCTCTCCTGGCGGCCCTGCCAGAAGTTCGAGTGCGCCACGGTCAAGGTACCGCTCGACTACGCAAAACCCGGCGGCGGGACAATCGAACTTGAGCTGATCAGGGCGAAAGCGACGCAGCCGACCCGCCGCATCGGCTCCCTGGTGTTCAACTTCGGCGGGCCCGGTGGCTCTGGCGTGGACATCTTCACCCGGGCCGCGCCTGGCTATAAGAACCTCAACACACGCTACGACCTCGTCAGCTTCGACCCACGCGGCGTGGGCAAGAGCGCCCCTGTGACATGCGTAGACGACACGCAGATGGACCGGTTCATGGCGATGGACGGCTCGCCGGACAACGCCGCCGAGGAAAAGGCCCTCCGCAGGATGTCCCTCTCGTACGAGGAGGGCTGCATAGCGCGCTCCGGCAAGCTCCTGCCGCACGTGGGCACCGTCAACGCTGCCCGGGACCTGGACATGATCCGGAAGGCGCTGGGGGACAAGCGGCTGCACTACTTCGGGATCTCGTACGGGACGGAGCTGGGCGGCAACTACGCCCACCAGTTCCCCAAGCAGGTAGGACGAGCCGTCCTCGACGGCGCCGTCGATCCCAAGGTGAGCACAAAGAACCGCGGCCTCCAGCAGGCTGCGGCTTTCCAACGGGCGCTGGGCAACTACGGGGCCGCCTGCGCAACGCCATGTCCGTTGGGCAAGGATGTCGTGGCGTCCGTTCAGAAACTCCTGACGCGCCTTGACGCCAAACCGCTCCCGACCAGTAGCGACCGCAAACTCACCCAGAGCCTGGGAACCATTGGCGTTCTTACCGCCCTCTACTCCAAAGAGCTCTGGCCGATTCTCACGCAAGGCCTCACAGAAGCGCGACAGGGCAAGGGCGACATCCTGCTAAACCTGGCAGACCTGCAGACGGGCCGCGACAAGACAGGCCACTACAACAACCTTGCAGCAGCCAACACCGCCATCAGCTGCGCCGACACGACCGACCGCTACACCTGGGCAGACGTGCGAGAGACGCTGCCCCGCTATCGCAAAGCGTCGCCCACCTTCGGACCGACGATGGCCTGGGGCCTGCTGCAATGCACCGGCTGGCCGGTGAAAGGCGATAACGCGGGCAAGGAGGTCAGCGCCCCAGGCGCGGCACCCATCATGGTCGTGGGGAACACCGGTGACCCCGCCACGCCATACGCCTGGGCGCCCCGCTTGACCAAAGAGCTAGGCCGCTCCGCGACCCTGGTCACCCTTAAGGGTGAGGGCCACGGCGCCTACGACACTGGAGACCGCTGCATCCGACGCACAGTGGACGCCTACCTACTGGGCGGCAAGCGGCCCACCAAGAAGACCTGCCCGTAGCGCTAGCACACAGGCGGGGCGTCAGGTGGAGATGACCTGCTCGACCTTCATCTGCTCCTTGAGGGCGTTGCCGACCGTGCAGTAGCTGTTGTGGACGCGCTTGGCGACCTTGGCCAGGACTTCCGCGGCCTTGTCGTCGCCCTCGGGGAGCTCCACCTCGTAGTTGATGGTGATCGTGCCGAGCTTGCTGGTGGCGACCTTGTCGGCGGAGACGGTCGCGGCGAGCTTGACCATCCGGTGGCCGCGCTGGGCCGTGAGCGGTTCCACGGTCACGATCTCGCAGCCGCCCAGCGCCGCCAGCAGCAGCTCGACCGGAGTGAACGCGCCCTCGATGTCGCTGGAGTCGCTGATCGCGACGCGCGCTCCGCGGTCGTTGGTGGCCTGGTAGCCGTCTTCGGTCCGCTCCACCTTCACCGTGGCCATGAGCTCCCCTTCGATCGTTCCAATGACGCCCCATCGAAACACGGCGGCCCCCCTGGATCTTCCCCGGGGGCGGCGTCAGGCGGTGCGGGGCGTTTCGAGGCGGAGTTGTTCTTCTTCGACGATCTGGCGGGCGAGGGCCTGCTCGGAGATGTCGACGGCGTCGGGTGAGGCTTCGGCGATGTCGCTGCGGCGGGCGTAGGCGTCGAACAGGGCGTTCTTGCCCTGCAGCAGGTCGAGCATGCGCTGGTCGACGCTGTCCGTCGAGAGGATGCGGTGCACCTGAACGGGACGGACCTGGCCCATCCGGTGGGCGCGCGCCACGGCCTGGCTCTCCAGGGTGGGTTTGACCTGAGGCTCGCAGATGATGACGACGGAGGCGGCCTGAAGGTTGAGGCCGGTGCCGCCCGCCTGGATCTGGCTCAGCAGGACGGCGTGGCCCGGGTCGGCGGTGAACGCGTCGACCATCGCCTGGCGGCCGGCGGGCGGGACGGAACCGGAGATGGGGCCGTGCGCGCGTTCGCCGAGGGCGGCCCCGACGCTGGAGAGCACGTCGCGGAAGAACGAGAAGACGACGACCTTCAGCTCGTTGGCGGCGGCCTCCTCGACCAGCTCGACCACACGCTTGAGCTTGGCCGACTTGCGGGGGACCGCGTACGCCGCGTTCCGCATGGCCATGAAGTTGCCGGAGGCGACCGCCCGGCGGTAGGCCGCGGCGTCGGCATGACTGAATTGTTCCCATTCGTCGACGTGCACCACCTCGGGCAGCTCCACGAGGACGTCGAGCTGGTTGCGGCGCAGGTAGGCCGGGGCCACGGCGGCGCGGAACGCGCGCGGACCCATCGCCGCGTCGCTCCGCCGGATGTCGGGGACGAGGACGGGCTGCAGATGGGCGACCAGGTTGCGGAACTCCTCAACGCGGTTTTCCATCGGAGTCCCGGTGAGGAAGAGCACCCGTTCGGAACGCGCGCACCAAGCGCCCACAGCCCGGGAACGGCGGGTCGCGGGGTTCTTGACGAAATGCGCCTCGTCCACAACGACCATGCCGATGGTGACGGTGTGCGGGACGTCCAAGGTGTGCAGAACGTCCAGCGTGGTCACCGCGATGCCGCCCTCGCGTATCCAGTCATCGAGAGCGCCGGCGCGATCGGAACCATGCACCGGATGCGCTTTCAGGGCGCTGCGCGCGTCGATCTCACGCAGCCAGTTGATGAGCACGCTGGCCGGGCACGCGACCAAGAAATGTGTCGCCCCTTCCGCGGCCAGATGGGCAAGCGCCGCGATGGCCTGCACGGTCTTACCAAGCCCCATCTCGTCACCCAGCACCACACGCCGCTGGGCCAACGCGAAACGGGCACCGAACGACTGGTAACCGCGGAGCGAGACGCGCAGATGCGTCTCGTCCAGCGGCTGCGCCTTGACACGTTTCGTGATGTCGTCGGGCAGGAAACCTTCGCCCGGGTCGCGTTCCGGATCAAGAGCCGCCAGCTCGGCGAGCAGGGCGTAGTAATCGGACGCGCGCAGCTCGAAGTCGATCCACGCCTCATCCGCTGACACCCGCGGCCGCAGCAAATCCACCGACGCCTGCGCCAGGAACTCGGGTGTGCCACGGGCGTGCTCTTCCCGCACCACCTGGGTGAGCTCGGCCAGTGCCCCCATCGCCTCCTCGCGCCGTTCCCTGCTTGAGAACAACCGGCGCCACCAGCTCACCGCCGGCCTCGCCATCGCCACCAATGGCGACAGCCGCTCGTCCAGCTCGACCGCCGCCTCGCTCGCCCGGGGCACATTCCTGCCCGCGTTCACCAGCAGGTGCAGCGCCACCACCAGCGCGGTGATGTCGGCATCACTCCGGTCAAGGCCGATGCGGATGGTGGCGACACGCTCGGCCGCCTCGGCAATCTGATGCGCCGCAGCCTGTATCTGGTTGGCCGTCTGCGGCCCGATGCCGGGCAGGCACTGCAGCTCGTACGCCGTGGTGTCGAGGACCTGGAGCACCGTCTCGATCTCGGCCCGTTCCAAGGCGGGCAACTGCAACCGGCCGCTGGTCACGTCCTTGAGCCGCGCCACCGGCATCGAGGCCAGCTGCTCCCGCGCCGCCCGCCGCCGCAACGGCCCCAGCGCCTCCTGCACCGCCGCCCTGGCCCGCCGATGGTCCTCGACCAGGACCCGTGCCGCGTCGCGCAGGTCGTACGCGTTCCGCAGAAGCTCCTTGGACTCCGCGGGCGACCGCCCCCTGAGCACCTCCTGCGCCATCCTGCCCGCCACCTCCGTCCCGAGCACATGATGCCATCGAGGTACGACACCCCGCCCGCACTCCCGAGAACGCCAGAACGCCAGAACGCCCCGTCACAAGACGGGGCGTTCCAGTGAGCCACTCCGGCGGTCTAGATGTCGTAGTAGAGCTCGAACTCGTGCGGGTGGGGGCGGAGGCGGATCGGGTCGATCTCGAACTCGCGCTTCATGGCGATCCACGTCTCGATGAGGTCGGGCGTGAAGACGCCGCCTTCGAGGAGGTAGTCGTGGTCGGCCTCGAGTGCGGCGAGGACCGCCTCCAGCGAGCCGGGCACCGTCGGGATCGCGCGGGCCTCCTCGGGCGGAAGCTCGTAGAGGTCCTTGTCCACCGGCTCGGCGGGCTCGATCTTGTTCTTGATGCCGTCCAGGCCCGCCATCAGCATCGCCGAGAAGGCGAGGTAGGGGTTGCAGGACGGGTCGGGCACGCGGAACTCGACCCGCTTGGCCTTGGGGTTGGAGCCCGTGATCGGGATGCGGATGCACGCCGAACGGTTGCGCTGGGAGTAGACCAGGTTGACCGGGGCCTCGAAGCCGGGGACCAGGCGGTGATAGGAGTTCACGGTCGGGTTGGTGAACGCCAGCAGCGACGGCGCGTGCTTGAGCAGGCCGCCGATGTAGTAGCGCGCGTTGTCGGAGAGGCCCGCGTAGCCCACCTCGTCGTAGAAGAGGGGGGAGCCGTCCTTCCACAGCGACTGGTGGCAGTGCATGCCCGAGCCGTTGTCGCCGAAGATGGGCTTCGGCATGAACGTCACGGTCTTGCCTGCGGCGCGCGCTACGTTCTTGACGATGTACTTGTAGAGCAGCAGGTTGTCGGCCGTCTTCAGCAGCGTGTCGAAGCGGAAGTCGATCTCAGCCTGGCCGGCGGTGCCGACCTCGTGGTGCTGCATCTCCACATGGATGCCGGAGTCCAGCAGCTGCGCGACCATCTCCGACCGCAGGTCGGTGTAGTGGTCCATCGGCGGAACGGGGAAGTAGCCGCCCTTGTACGGGGGCTTGGCGCCGAGGTTGCCGCCCGGCTCCTCACGCCCGGTGTTCCAGGCGCCCTCGACCGAGTCGAGGTAGTAGTAGCCCGCGTTCTCCTTGGTCTCGAACCGCACGTCGTCGAAGATGTAGAACTCGGCCTCGGGGCCGAAGTAGCACGTGTCGGCGATGTTGGTGCCGCGCAGGTAGTCCTGGGCCTTCTTGGCGACGTTGCGCGGGTCCCGGCTGTAGGGCTCCCCGGTCAGCGGGTCGTGCACGAAGAAGTTGAGGTTCAGCGTCTTGTGCTGACGGAAGGGGTCGACCACCGCCGTGCTCGGGTCCGGGAGCAGGAGCATGTCCGACTCGTGGATCTCCTGGAACCCGCGGACCGACGAGCCGTCGAACATGAGCCCCTCGGTGAAGACGCTCTCGCCGAAGCTCTCCACGGGGAACGTGAAGTGCTGCATCTTCCCGGGGAGGTCCACGAACCGACAGTCGACGAATCGCACACCTTCGTTCCTGATGAAGCTCAGGACCTCATCGGCGCTGCTGAACATCCAGCCTCCTTGGGGCGCTTTTGGCTTACGGAAGGCTATGGGCGGGCGGTTTCCCGGCCGTGTCCCATATGTTTCGCCTGTGTTACGCATCACATTGTGGAGCAGGTCACTGCCCGGCGGGGCACATGCCACGCCCCAAATCCGAGTTCTTCACGGAACCGGATAGCGTATGGGCCATGAGCAAGGGCACCCGTTGGACGCAGACCTGGCTGGGCGGTGCCCGCGCGGCGGGTGCTGATCTCGGCTATCCGGGCGAACGCCTCGGTCTTCCCAAAGAGGGCAGCGGAGCCGTCGCCGGTTACGGCCGCCGGATCGTCGCCCTGCTGATCGATCTCCTGGTCGCCGCCCTCATCGGGGCCTTCCTCGCCAACGTCCTCGACTGGTCCCCGGGCACCCGCTCCCTGGCCAACACCGGGATCTTCGCCCTTCAGGCCTGGCTGCTCACCGCCACCCTGGGCATGACCATCGGCAAGCGCCTCACCGGCATCCGCGTGATCCGCCTCGACGGCAAGCCCGTCGGCCTCGGCTGGTCTCTCGCGCGCACCTTCCTGCTCGTCCTGATCATCCCCGCCATGATCTGGGACCGCGACTACCGAGGCATGCACGACCGCGCCTCCAACACCATCGTCATCAACACCTGACGGGCTCGCGGGCTTACACGTGAAGGCTTATACGTGAAGGAGGAGCGTGCCTTGGCGGGCCGCTCCTCCTTGTTGGTGCTTGTCAGTGGTGCTCAGCGCATCTTGGGCTTGGGGCCCTTGGGCATGCGCGAACCCTTGGGCATGGGGCCCTTGGGCATCTGCATGGAGCGGGGAAGAGCCTGGAGGCGGTCGTTCAGCTCGGAGACCTGAGCCTTGGTGAGGTTGCGCGGGAGCTTCATCAGGTGGCGTTGGAGCTTGCCGACCGGAATCTGACCCTCGTCGTCGCCCACCTGGATGTCATAGATGGGGACCTGCTGGGCGGCGCGGGAGATGCGCTTCTTCTCGGCGCCGAGGAGCGGGCCCACGCGGTTGCCCGGGCCCTCGGACACCAGGACCACGCCGGCCCGGCCCACCGCGCGGTGGACCATGTCGAGGTTGCGGTTGCCGCTCACGGCCTCGGTGACCGTCCAGCCGCCGCGCATGTTCTTCAGGATCGCGGCGGCGGCGCCGGGCTGGCCGGCGATCACCTTGTACTGGGCGCGCTGGGCCATCTGGCCGAAGATGATCATGCCGACGGCGACCGCGGCCAGAAGCCCGAGGGGGATGAAGAACCACAGCTGGCCGATGAGCCATCCGACGAGGATGACCAGGACCAGGGTGCCGATCGCGGCCGCGAAGACGATCGGGAGGGCCTTCGGGTCCGCCTGGCGGAGCACCTGGGCGACCATGCGGATCTGCTTGAGGCGGCCCGGACGCTCCTGGGCCCCGTCCGTGGCGTTTTTCGACATGGCCCCAAGGATAGTCGTGTCCCACCCCTGGACAGACACCCCAGCCCCGCACGCGAACGCGCTACCTGAGCCTCGGGCGGCCGGTCCGCACAGGCCGTTAAATACCGCGCGCCGCGATCGCCTGCTGGTAGAGACGGCCGGCGCGGTAGCTGGAGCGGACCAGCGGGCCGGACATGACTCCGGCGAAGCCGATCTCCTCGGCCTCGGCGGAGAGCTCGACGAACTCCTCGGGCTTGACCCAGCGTTCCACCGGGTGGTGGCGGGGGCTGGGGCGGAGGTACTGGGTGATCGTCACCAGCTCGGTGCCGGCCTTGTGGAGGTCGCGCAGGGCCTCGGAGACCTCCTCGCGGGTCTCGCCCATGCCGAGGATGAGGTTGGACTTGGTGACCAGGCCGGCGGCGCGTGCCTGGGTGATGACGTCGAGGGAACGTTCGTAGCGGAAGCCCGGGCGGATCCGCTTGAAGATCCGCGGCACGGTCTCGACATTGTGGGCGAGGACCTCGGGGCGGGAGCCGAAGACCTCGGCGAGCAGGTCGGGCTCGGCGTTGAAGTCGGGGATCAGCAGCTCGACGCCGCAGCCGGGGATCGCCGCGTGGATCTGGCGTACGGTCTCGGCGTACAGCCAGGCACCGCCGTCCTCCAGGTCGTCGCGGGCGACGCCGGTGACCGTGGCGTACTTGAGGCCCATCTGGACGACGGACTCGGCGACGCGGCGCGGCTCGTCCCGGTCGAACTCGGCGGGCTTGCCGGTGTCGATCTGGCAGAAGTCGCAGCGGCGGGTGCACTGGTCGCCGCCGATGAGGAACGTGGCCTCGCGGTCTTCCCAGCACTCGTAGATGTTGGGGCAGCCCGCCTCCTGGCAGACGGTGTGCAGACCCTCGGACTTCACCAGCTTGGTGAGCTCCCGGTATTGCGGCCCCATCTTCAGCCGGGTTTTGATCCAGTCGGGCTTGCGCTCGATGGGGGTCTCGGCGTTGCGGGCTTCAATGCGCAGGAGCTTGCGCCCCTCAGGGGTCACCGTCGTCACCCCCACAGATTACGTGCCGGCCTGGCTTCTCGGCACATCAGGGCGGGTAGAGATCGCCCAGGGGGCGACCATGTTGATCAGCACGATGAACGATCTGCCGGGGTACGAGATCACCGAGGTGGTGGGCGAGGTCTTCGGGCTGACCGTGCGCAGCCGCCATGTCGGCTCGCAGGTCGGCGCCGGGCTCAAGTCGGCGTTCGGCGGTGAGCTCAAGGGCATGACCAAGATGCTTGAGCAGGCCCGGGTCGAGGCGCAGAACCGCCTGACCGAGGCCGCCCGGGACCTCGGTGCGGACGCGATCCTGGCGATGCGCTTCGACGCCAACGACCTCGGCGGCATGGGGCAGGAAATGTGCGCGTACGGCACCGCGGTGAAGATCCGTAAGCGGGTCTGAGGCAAGAATTAGGAAGATCACACGGCCGGACATAGGCCGATTCCCGCGTTTCCACCCTCGGTAGCATTTGATCTCTCTAAGGTGACTCCCTGTCGTCATGTCATACGCAGGAGGAACCACCGTGGGCCTGGCAATGTCGTACCTCAGGGTGCCGCCGACGATGGAGGGGGAGCCGGACCCGGGCCGGGTCGCCCGACTCGTCTTCGGCACGCCCGACTGGCGGCGCCGCCAGCCCGCCGAACAGGTACTCGATCTCGGCGGCCACTGGCAGGCGCTGCACTACCTGATCACGGGAGATCCGTGGGACGGGCGCCAGCCGGAGTCCGACGTCGTGTGCGGCGGGCGGCTGCTGACCGAGGACGGCGCGGCCGAGCTCGGCATCGACGTGATCTTCCTGGCTCCGGACCGGGTCAAGCCCGCCGCGGACCATCTGGCGGACACCCCGTTCGGTGCGATCGCGGAACGGTACGACCCGGCCGCGATGGCCGCCGCCGAGGTGCAGGACGCCGCCGCCCTGGACGCCAAGACCCGTGACCGCGTGCTCAAGCCCGCCTACGAGAACCTCACCGGGTTCTTCGCCAAGGCGGCAGCCGACGGTCAGGCCGTCTTCAAGGTCATGACCCACTCCTGACCCGCTGGAGCACCAACCGGCCCCGAAGTCATGACCCGGGCCGGTGTTTTGTGCTGTCTGGCCCCAGCCTCGCCCGCCGCGCCGTCGTTCACCCAGAGGCTGAACGAACCTGGCGCCTGTGGGGTCAACGAAACTGGCGCCGGTTGGGGTCAGACGTCTAGTTGGGCGGTGGTGCGGTGGAGGGGGGCGGTGGCGCCCAGCACGTCGGTCAGGTGGCGTTCTACCAGGGGGGTGACCTCGGCGACGGTGACCCGGCGGCCCAGTTCCTTGGAGAGGGACGTTGAGCCGGCGTCGCTGATGCCGCACGGGATGATCCGGTCGAACCATGACATGTCGCAGTCGCAGTTGAGCTGGAAGCCGTGCATCGTCACGCCGCGCCGGACGCGGAGGCCGATCGAGCCCAGCTTGCGGTCGGGGGTGCCGGGCACCCAGAGGCCACTGCGGTCTTCGACGAACTTCGTCTCCAGGCCGAACTCCGCGCAGACGGCCATCATCATGTGCTCGAGCAGGCGGACGAACGCGACGCCGCCGCGCGGGTCGGGCAGCTTCACGATCGGATATCCGGTGAGCTGCCCTGGGCCGTGCCAGGTGATCTTCCCGCCGCGGTCGACTTCGATCACCGGTGCGCCCGGGTCCCCGATCGGCCTGTCCAGGGCGCCGGTGCGCTTGCCCGCGGTGTAGACGGGCTCGTGCTCCAGCAGCAGGACGGTGTCGGTGATCTCGTCGTCGATCCGCCGTTCCTGGGTGCGTCGTTGCAGGTCCCAGGCCTTCTCGTACGGGACCGCGGCGGTGCCGAAGCCCACGTGGACGAAGACCAGCTCGCGTACATCGTCGCGTACGTCCAGTTCGCTCACGTCGTTCAGCTTATGCCTCACATCGCGGCGAGAAGCCTCGGGTCGATCCTGCTCTCCTTGGCGGCGCCGCCGTCCGGCTCGATGCGGTACGCGCCGGCGTCTTTGGTGTACGAGACGGCCTGGACGAACTCGGTCCCCACGTAATGGAGGGCCACCGTCTCGTCCGCGGCGTACCCGCCCGGCAGGGTGCCCTCGCCGACCAGCTGCTGGAGCAGGGGGCGGCGCTGGCCGTCGCTGTCGTAGTGCACGCCGCAGGAGTACGGCAGGAGGCCCAGGCCGTCGGTCAGCGGCCGCAGCTGGGGCCCGAACGAGTCGGTGTTGCCGCCGACGTGCCAGCACAGCGCCCCGGCGCTCTGGCCGGAGAGCACCACGCCCTCGTTCCACGCCTCGCGCATGATCTCGTCCACTCCGTGCAGCCGCCACACGGCCAGGAGGTTGGCCACGCTGCCGCCGAACACGTACACCAGGTCCTGGCTCAGCAGGTGGGACCGGATGTCCTGCACGTTGGGCATCGGGAAGAACGCCACGTGGCTGACCTCCGCGTCCAGCTGGGACAACGCGGCGTAGCCCTTGGCGATGTGTTCGGCGCCGTCGCCCAGGGCCGTGGTCAGAAAGCAGATCCGGGGCCGGTCCTGCCCGGTCAGATCGAGGGCGTAGCGCAGCAGGGGGCTGGGCGTCGCGCCGTACCGGCCGTCCGGCAGGAAGCTCCCCCCGCCGATCGCGACGATGTGCGGCTGCCCTTCGGTGCTCATGGTCTCGCCTCCGGATTGGAGCTCACGTCTGATAGTCACCGTACGGCTACCGGCTGGAATCCAGCGTGACTTTGTTGTTTCTTGGGGTGCTTGTTCACCTGATGGCCGCACTGACGGCCGAATCGACGTCCGAGTGGGCAAAAGTGAAGCCGGACGCCTCCAACCGCCGCGGCAGCACGCGCTGGCTGATCAGCGGGCCCTCGTCCGCCAGCTCGCGGAGCGCCAGTCTCAGCGCGAACTTGGGCACGGTGAGCGCTGTCGGTCGCCCCAGGGCCTGCCCGACGGCTTGTGTGTACGTCGCGTTCGTCACGGGCTTGGGTGCGGTCAGGTTGACCGGCCCGGCCAGGTCGTGGTCGATCAGGTGGCGTAGCGCGGCGAGGTGGTCGGTGATCGAGATCCAGCTGACCCACTGCCGCCCGTCGCCCAGCTTCCCGCCAAGCCCGAGCTTGAAGAGCGGCAAGGTCTTGCCGAGCGTGCCGCCCTCCCGCGCCAGGACGATCCCCGTCCGCGCGTGCACGACCCGTACGCCCGCGTCGGCCGCGGGGCTGGCGGCGGCCTCCCAGTCCCGGACCAGCTCGGCCAGGAAACCGCTGCCCATCGGCGCCTCCTCGTCGACCTCCCGGCCGCCGGTGTCGCCGTAGTACCCGATGGCCGATCCGGACACCAGCACCCTCGGTTTGCCGCCCAGCCCTGCGATCGCCTCGGCCAGCACCTGTGTGCCGCGCACACGGCTGTCCCGGATCTTCTGCTTGTACGAGTCTGTCCAGGGCCGGTCGGCGATTCCCGCGCCGGCGAGGTGCACGACCGCGTCGCAGCCCTCCAAGGCCCTGGTGTCGACCGTTCCCTGCGGATCCCATCGCCCCTCGTCCGGCTTCGCGGGCTCACGCCGTACGAGCCGCAGGACCTCGTGCCCGTCCCCGCGCAGATCCTTGACCAGCGCGCCGCCGATGAGACCGCTTGACCCAGTGATGGCGACCTTCATGCCGCCACCCTAGAACGCCGAGACCCCGCCGGTCCCGCAGGAACGGCGGGGTCTTGGGCTTGTTTGGCGGCGAAGCCTACAGACCGAGCTCTGCCTCGAAGTTGCCCTCTTCGAGGCGGTGCTTGATGGTGCCCAGGAAGCGGGCGGCGTCGGCGCCGTCGATGAGGCGGTGGTCGTAGGTCAGGGCCAGGTAGACCATGGACCGGACGGCGATGACCTCGCCCAGGTCGGGGTCGTCGATGACGGCGGGGCGCTTGACGACGGCGCCGGTGCCGAGCATGCCGACCTGCGGCTGGTTGAGGATCGGGGTGTCGAACAGCGCGCCGCGGCTGCCGGTGTTGGTCAGCGTGAACGTGCCGCCGGCCAGCTCGTCGGGGCTGACCTTGTTGGTGCGGGTGCGCTCGGCCACGTCGGCGATCCGCTGGGCCAGGCCGCCCAGGTTGAGCTGGCCGGCGTTGTGGATGACCGGGACCATCAGGCCGCGCTCGGGGACGTCGACCGCCATGCCGAGGTTTTCGACGTCGTGGTAGGTGACCTCGTTGGTCTCGCTGTTGATGACGGCGTTGACCTTGGGGTGGGACTTGAGGGCCTCGATCGTCGCCAGCGCGAAGAACGGCAGGAACGACAGCTTGACGCCCTCGCGGGCCTGGAAGTCGGCCTTGGCGCGGTCACGCAGGCGGGCGATCTTGGTGATGTCCACCTCGACCACGGTGGTGAGCTGCGCGGAGACCTGCAGCGACTCGACCATGCGGCGGGCGATGGTCTGCCGGATGCGCGACATCTTCTCGGTCTTGCCGCGCAGCGCGGCGGCCTCGGCCGTCGGGGTGGCCGGAGCCGGTGCGGCGGCGCGTGCCTGAGCGGGCGCGGCGGGGGCCTGCGCCGGGGCGGCCGGAGCCTGCGGCGCCGGGGCCTGCGCCGCTTGTGCGGCGGCCTGGGCGGCGCGGGCGGCCTCCAGCACGTCCTGCTTGCGGATGCGGCCGCCGACGCCGGTGCCGTTGACCTTGGTGAGGTCGACGTTGTGCTCGGCGGCGAGCTTGCGGACCAGCGGCGTCACGTACGGGCCGTCACCTGAGGGCGCCTCAGCGACAGGGGCCGGCTGCGGCGGCGTGGGCTGCTGCTGGGCCGGCGGCTGCGCGGGCGGCTGGGCGGGCTGCGGCGGCGCAGGCGGGGCCTGCGGGGCCTGGGCGGGCGGCGGCCACGCGGCGGGCGGCGGGCCCTGCTGGGCGGGCGCCTGCTGCTGGGCCGGGGCGGCCTGCTGCGGCTCGGCCTGCTGCTGCGGCGCGGATTCCTCCTGGGGCTCGGCCGCCGGAGCGGGGGCGTCGCCCTCGTCCCCGATGACCGCCAGCTCGGCGCCGACCTCGACGGTCTCGTCTTCGGCGACGGTGATGCTGGTCAGGATGCCCGACGCAGGCGAAGGGATCTCGGTGTCGACCTTGTCGGTCGACACCTCCAGGAGCGGCTCGTCCGTCTCGACGTGCTCACCCTCCTTCTTCAGCCAGCGGGTGACGGTGCCCTCGGTGACGCTCTCGCCGAGCTGGGGCATTGTGACGGAGACCGGCATGGCTCTCGCGACTCCTTCGAATTTCCTGTGCGGGCGTTCAGCCGTGCACGTGCAATGGCTTGCCGGCGAGAGCGAGATGTGCTTCGCCGACCGCTTCGGATTGGGTCGGGTGGGGATGGATCAACTGGGCGACCTCCGCGGGGAGGGCCTCCCAGTTGTAGATCAGCTGCCCCTCCGTGATGAGCTCGCCAACACGCGCACCGACCATGTGGATGCCGAGGACGGGGCCGTCCACGGCCGCGATCACCTTGACCTCGCCCTGGGTCCCGAGGATCTTGCTCTTGGGGTTCCCGGCGAGGTCGTAGGTGACCTGTTTGATCTCGTAACCGCGCTCCGCGGCGACCTTGGTGGTGATCCCCACCGCGGCGACCTCGGGGTCGGAGTAGGTGATGCGCGGCACGCCGTCGTAGTCGATCGCCGGCGGGTTGAGCCCGCCCAGGCGCTCGGCGACGAGGATGCCCTCGGCGAATCCCACGTGGGCCAGCTGCGGGGTCGGGATCAGGTCGCCGACAGCCGAGATCGTGGAGACACTGGTCTGGCAGAACTCGTCGACCTTGACGAAGCCGCGCTCGGTCTGGACGCCGACCTCCTCCAGCCCGATGCCCTCGGAGACCGGACCGCGGCCGACCGCGACGAGCAGCAGCTCGGCGTCGATCGTCTTGCCGTTGTCCAGCGTCACCGAGACGCCGCCCGGGGTCGGCTTGACGCCCTGGAACTTCACGCCCAGCTCGTACTTGATGCCGCGCTTGCGGAACGCCCGCTCCAGCCGCTTGGAGCTGGACTCCTCCTCCAGCGGCAGCAGGTGCGGCAGCGCCTCGACGATGGTGACCTCCGCGCCGAACGAGCGCCACACGCTGGCGAACTCGACGCCGATGACGCCGCCGCCGAGGACGACGACCGAGGCCGGCACGTGCTCCAGCACCAGGGCGTGATCGCTGGAGATCACCCGCTCTCCGTCGATGTCCAGGCCGGGCAGCGACTTCGGCACCGAACCGGTGGCCAGCACGATGTGCCGCCCCTCCAGCGTGGTGCTCTCGCCGCCGGAGCCGGTCACCTCGACGGTGGCCGGCCCGGTGAGCCTGCCGTCGCCCTCGACGACCGTGATGCCCTTGGACTTGATCAGGCCGGCCAGGCCCTTGACCGTGGTCGAGACGATCTTGTCCTTGTACGCGTTGACGCCCGCGACGTCGATGCCCTCGAAGCTGGCCTTGATGCCGAACGTCGCGGCCTCGCGCGTCTGGTCGGCCACCTCCGCCGCGTGCAGCAGGGCCTTGGTCGGGATGCAGCCCCGGTTGAGGCACGTCCCGCCCAGCTTGTCTCGTTCGATGAGCGCCACGGACTTCCCGAGCTCGGCAGCTCGGAGTGCACACGCATATCCGCCGCTGCCACCACCTAGGACGACGATGTCGAAGGGGCCGCTGTTGGCCACTGGACGCTCCCTCTTCCGGTACTCAGTCTGGCTCGCCGGTCCCGAGCGTGCCGGGCCGACCCTCACGGCGGTACGGGGCGCACCTCAGGCGGGCGGCCCCGTAGCCGTGAGGAAATCTATTCAATTCTGGTCTGACCGGGAACTCACAGGTTTCCGGCCGCGAGGTCTTCGGCGATTTCCACCAAAGTACGCGTAGCGGCACCGGTCCCGCCCTTGGGGGTGTACCCATAGGGCTCGCCCTTGTTGAAGGAGGGGCCCGCGATGTCCAGGTGCGCCCAGCGAACGCCGTCCGGGACGAACTCCTTGAGGAAGACGCCCGCGACCAGCATGCCGCCCCAGCGTTCGCCGCTGATGTTGGCGATGTCGGCCACCGAGGAGTCGAGCCCCTTGCGCAGCTCGGCCGGCAGCGGCATGCCCCAGGAGGGCTCCCCGGCGCGCTCGGCCGCCGCGACCACCTTCTCACGGACGCCGTCGTCGTTGGCCATGACTCCGGTGGTGCGCGTGCCCAGCGCGACGAGCTGGGCGCCGGTCAGGGTGGCGACGTCCACGATCAGGTCGGGGGAGTCTTCGCCGGAACGCATGAGCGCGTCGGCCAGGACCAGGCGGCCTTCGGCGTCGGTGTTGAGGACCTCGACGGTCTTGCCGCCGTAGATGCGGATCACGTCGGACGGACGCTGCGCCGTGCCGCTTGGCATGTTCTCCGCCAGCGCCAGGTAGCCGACCACGTTGACCTTGGGGCGGAGCGTCGCGAGGGCCTGGAGCGCGCCGAGCACCGCGGCGGCGCCGCCCATGTCGGACTTCATCCAGTCCATGGCCTCGGAGGGCTTGAGGGACAGGCCGCCGGAGTCGAAGGTGATGCCCTTGCCGACCAGGGCGAGGGTCTTGGTGGCCTCGGGGTGGCGGTAGGCGAGGCGGACGAGCCGCGGCGGGTTGACCGAACCCTGGCCGACGCCCGCGATGCCGCCGTAGCCGCCCTCGACGAGCGCCTTCTCGTCGAGCACCTCCACGTCCAGGCCGGACTCGCCCGCGATCCGCTCGGCGGTCTCGGCGAAGACCTCGGGGTTGAGGTCGGACGGCGGGGTGTTGACGAGGTCGCGCACCAGCGTCACCGCGTCGGCGAGCGTGCGGGCGCGCTCGATGCCGCCCTCGACGCCGCGCTCGCCCACGACCGTGATCTGCTCGACGGGGTTCTTCTGCTCGCCGGTGCGGTAGGCACCGAAGTCGTAGTTGCCGAGCAGCGCGCCGAGGGCGACTTCGCTCGTCTCCTCGGCTGAAGCCGCAGGGAGTGCAACGGCGACCTTGGTGGTGCCCGCCAGAGCACGGAGGGCGGCACCGGCGGCCCGCCGCAGCTCTTCGGTGCCGTGCTCATCACCGAGCCCGACCGCGACGATCACGGACGCGGTCACGGCGCCGAGCGTCGGGAGCTTGGTGACCTCACCGGCCTTGCCGGTCGCGCCCATCGCCGCCAGCGCGCTCGCGAGCCGCCCGTCCAGCGCCCGGTCGACCTCCTCGGCGCCCGCAGCCGGCTGTGGGCCGGCGTCGGCGGGGACGACGCCGATCACGATCGCGTCGGCGTCCAGGGCGGCGTTGGTTGCGCTGTCAAGGCTGATGCTCGTCACGTAGTCCGATGTTAGTCCTCCTGGTGACCGGTTTCGCCCTTTTGGATCAAGCATTGCCTTCCCGCTCGTCCCCTGAATCGTTCCTCCCCGCACCGTCTCCGATCCGCTCGGCGTGCCGGGAACGGACATGCCGTCCCCGGCGCGGGTGGCGTAATGGTCGTGGCTCGGCGCCTTTCCGCAGGTCGGAGGCATTCTCGGGGCGTTCGGGGTGGCGTAGCCCCCGAACTATTCCACTATTCCGACCGTTTTAGTAGGTTCTTGCCCGTGACCAGCAGAGACTCCATGAACGGTGGAGCGCAGGCGCGGGCGCTGACCCTCACCGACGCCCGGCGGCTGCGGGCGGACCGGGCCCGGCAGATCGCGGACGTGCTGCGCCGGCAGGTGCTGCACGGCAACTTCCGGTCGGGCGTCCTGCCCACCGAGGCGGAACTGGTCCGCGACTTCGCCACCTCTCGCAACGCCGTCCGGGACGCACTCGACCTGCTCCGGGCGGAGGGTCTGATCGAACGCTGTCCCGGCGTCGGCACGACGGTGGCCACCGAGAAGTACCCGCACGGTCTGGAACGCCTGCTCGGCCTGGCCGAGACACTGCGCGAGCACGGCGAGGTCACCAACGAGGTGCGCACGACCGGCCTGATCACGCCGCCACGGGAGATCGCTACCCGGCTGCGGCTGCCCGCGGGGGAGCCGGTGGTCTACATCGAGCGGCTGCGCCGGCTCAACGGGCTCCCGCTCTCGCTCGACCTCACCTATGTCGCGCGGGACCTCGGCGAGCAGCTGCTCGCCGAGGACCTGACGCACACCGACATCTTCGTCCTGCTGGAACGCATCTCGGGCCAGCCGCTCGGGCTCGGCGAGCTCACCGTGGAGGCGGTCAACGCCGACCCGCACTCCGCCGCGATGCTCCAAGCCCCGCGTGGGGCCGCCCTGCTCATGGTCGAACGCCTGACCCACCTCGCCGACGGCCGTCCCGTCGATCTCGAGTTCATCCGCTTCCGCGGCGACCGCATCACCATGAGCGGCACCCTCCGCCGGGGCGAGTCCCCTGGGACCGTCCAGCCCACCGAGCCCTTCTGACCCGCGAACCCGCCCTGCCACCGAACCCGCCCTGCCACCGAGCCCGTCCTGCCACCGAGCCCGTCCAGCCCTTGGAGCATCGCGATGTCCCTGGCCGAGAACCGCGCCGACGTCCCCGTCACCGTCGACGAGGCCCTCTGCATCGACGGCTGCACCCTCTGCGTCGATGTCTGCCCCCTGGACGCCCTCGCCGTTCACCCGGAGACCGGCAAGGCCTACATGCACGTGGACGAGTGCTGGTACTGCGGCCCCTGCGCCGACCGCTGTCCCACCGGCGCCGTGACCGTGAACATGCCGTACCTCCTCCGCTGAACCCTCGAAGGACACGCTCATGAACCGCAAGATCGCGGTGGCCGTCGCAGGCCTGCCCGTCCTGTCCCTGCTGGCCGGCTGCACCGTCGCCGGGAACGCCTCCAGCGAAGGCGGCTCGGTACGGGTCGTCGTCGGCTACCAGTCCAAGACCATCAACACCGTCACCGCGGGTACCCTGCTGCGCTCCCTCGGCTACTTCGAGAAGCGGCTGAACGAGCTGGGCGGGGCCGAGGGGAAGAAGTACTCCGTGGTCTGGCAGGACTACGACACCGGTGCGCCGATCACCGCCCAGATGCTCGCCGGGAAGATCGACATCGGCTCGATGGGCGACTACCCGCTGCTGATCAACGGCTCGCGCGCCCAGGCCCAGGGCGGGGACGCGCATACCGAACTGGTCTCGGTCACCGGCTACAACCTGAAGGGCGCGCTTAACGGCGTCGTGGTGGCCAAGGACTCCAAGGCCGCGACGCTGCGCGACCTCAAGGGCACGACGGTTTCCACGAGCGTCGGCTCGGCGGGCCATGGCACGTTCGTGCAGGCCGCGAAGAAGTACGGGTTCGACGGCGCGAAGGACGTCAAGGTCGAGAACCAGCAGCCGTCGGTGGGCGCCACCGCGCTGGAGTCGGGCAAGGTCGCCGGGCTCTCGCAGTTCGTGGCGTGGCCGGGCGTTCTCGTCGCACAGGGCCGGGCCCGCCTGCTCTACGACGGCGGCGACTTGGACGTGCCCACGTTCCACGGCGTTGTCGTCCGCAAGAAGTTCGCCGGTGACAGGCCCAAGATCCTCCAGGAGTTCCTGAAGGCGCAGATCGACGCGACCCGCTACCTCAACGACAATCCGGTCAAGGCCTCCGAGTCGGTCGCGTCGACCACCGGGCTTCCCGTCGAGGCCGTCTACCTTTACAACGGCTCGGGCGGCGTCTCCACGTTCGACGTGACGCTCAAGAAGCAGCTCCAGGACGTGCTCGCCCACGATGTGCCGTTCCTGAAGTCGATCGGCGTGCTCCAGACGCCCCTCGACCTCAAGCCGTTCATCAACGACACCTACATCCGCCAGGCCTACGGCTCCTCCTACGACGCTGACGTCGCCAAGACGGCCACCCCGGACGGGGGCGAGATCTGGTTCGCAGGGGAGGCGACGACCCGGAAGTTCGCCGACCCGGTCGCCCTGCTGCGCGGCGTACGGGACGCGCAGCAGCAGGGCAGACGGATCAAGGCCGTTTACGTCGCCGATGGCACCACCGGCACGCGCTGGTTCGCCGACAAGGACGTGTGGGTCGAGGACCCGGAGGCCGTCGGCGCCGAGCGCTTCCAGGCGTTCGCCACCGACGAGGTCGCGCGCAGGTACCTGGCGGGCCACCCGGGCAGCAAGATCGTCAGCTACCAGGACGCGGTGAAACGCGCATGACGGCGAAACTGACCAGGCTGGCGTCGCTCGCCGCCGCCCTGCTCGCCTGGCACCTGCTCACCGCCGCGGACGTGCGGCTGTGGGTGCGCTTCGACCGGTTCCCGGGCCCGCTGGACGTGGCCCGCGAGCTCCAGCGGCAGATCCAGCACCCCCAGTTCTACGAGGACGTCGCGCAGAGCCTCGTCCGCATCCTCACCGGATTCGCGCTGGCGGCGGTCTTCGGCATCGCGCTCGGGATCGCCGTGGCCCGGTCCCGCTGGGCGGGGAACGTGCTGCAGCCGCTGTTCGAGGTGGTCAGGCCGATTCCGGCGATCGCGCTCGTGCCGGTGGCGATCCTGCTCTTCCCGGCGAACGAGCAGGGGATCGTCTTCATCACGTTCGTCGCCGCGTTCTTCCCGATCCTGGTGAGCACGCGGCACGCCGTGAGGGCGCTTCCGCTGGTGTGGGAGGACGCGGTGCGCACGCTGGGCGGGAGCCGGGCGCGCGTGCTGGCGACCGTGGTGCTGCCCGGCGTCCTCCCCGGCGTCTTCGGGGGCCTGTCGGTCGGCATGGGCGTCGCGTGGATCTGCGTCATCTCCGCCGAGATGATCTCGGGCGACTTCGGGGTCGGCTACCGCACCTGGCAGGCGTACACGATCGTCGACTATCCCGGCGTGCTGGTCGGGATGATCACCATCGGGCTGCTCGGCTGGCTGACCTCCGGCGCGGTCGAGCTGGCCGGGCACCGCGCCACCCGCTGGCTGCCGAGGGAGCAGAAATGAGCGCACTGTCCCTGCACGCGAGCGGGGTCACGCTCGCCTACGACGGCACGCCGGTCGTCACCGGCCTCGACCTTCACGTGGAGGCGGGGGAGGTCCTGGTCATCGTCGGGCCGTCCGGCTGCGGCAAGTCCACCCTGCTCCGCGCGTTCGCCGGGCTGCTCAAGGTCCAGGCAGGACGCGTCCAGGCCGGCGACACCCCGATCACCGGGCCGTCCCGTGACCGGGCGCTGGTCTTCCAGGACGACGCGCTGCTCCCGTGGCGCAGCGCCCGCCGCAACGTCGAACTCCCGCTCGCGGTGCGCGGCGTCCCGCGGGCCCGCCGCCGTGTGGAGGCACTGAGCTGGCTGGAACGGGTCGGGCTGAGCGGGAAGGAAGACCGGCTGCCGCGCGAGCTTTCGGGCGGCATGCGGCAACGGGTCCAGCTCGCCCGCACCTTCGCCGCCGAACCCCGGGTGATCCTCATGGACGAGCCGTTCGGCGCGCTGGACGCCCAGACCCGGGCCACCATGCAGCGGCTCCTCGCCGACGTGCTCGCCGACGCCCCGGCCACCGTCGTCTTCGTCACCCACGACGTGGACGAGGCGCTGCTGCTCGGCGACCGGATCGTGGTGCTCGGCCCCGACGGCGCCGCCGCTGGGTTCCAGCGTGACGAAAGCCCCGGCCTGCGTGACCTGATCCTCGCCGAGCTCGGCGTCGCGATCCTGAAGGAGGAAGCGGCCTGATGGAGATCCCCTCCCTGACCGGGCGGCGCGAGCTGAGCTGCGACGTGCTGGTCATCGGCGGCGGCACCGCCGGGACGATGGCCGCCATCACGGCCGCCGAGAAGGGCGCGTCGGTGCTGCTGCTGGAGAAGGCGCACGTCCGGCACTCCGGCGCGCTCGCCATGGGCATGGACGGCGTCAACAACGCGGTCATCCCCGGCAAGGCGACCCCCGAGGCGTACGTCGCCGAGATCACGCGGGCCAACGACGGCATCGTCGACCAGCGAACGGTCCACCAGACGGCCACCCGCGGGTTCGCCATGGTGAAGCGGCTCGAACGCTACGGCGTGAAGTTCGAGAAGGACGAGCACGGCGAGTACGCGGTCCGCCGGGTGCATCGGTCAGGCTCGTACGTGCTGCCGATGCCCGAGGGCAAGGACGTCAAGAAGGTCCTCTACCGGGTGCTGCGGCAACGTTCCATCCGCGAGAAGGTCCAGATCGAGAATCGCGTCATGCCGGTGCGGGTCCTCACCTCGGGCGGCCGGGCCGTGGGCGCCGTCGGCTTCGACACCCGTAGCGGGGAGTTCGTGACGGTGTCGGCCAGCGCGGTCATCCTGGCCACCGGCGCCTGCGGGCGGCTCGGCTTGCCCGCCAGCGGGTACCTGTACGGCACGTACGAGAACCCCACCAACGCGGGGGACGGCTACGCGATGGCCTACCACGCCGGAGCCGAGCTGAGCGGGATCGAGTGCTTCCAGATCAACCCGCTGATCAAGGACTACAACGGCCCGGCCTGCGCCTACGTCGCCAACCCGTTCGGCGGCTACCAGGTCAACGCGCAGGGCGACCGGTTCGTGGACTGCGACTACTGGTCCGGGCAGATGATGGCCGAGGTCAAGCGGGAGATCGACTCCGCCCGCGGGCCGATCTACCTCAAGCTCAGCCACCTTCAGGACGAAACGCTGACGACGCTCGAGGGGATCCTGCACACCACCGAACGCCCGACCCGCGGCACGTTCCACGCGGGCCGAGGCCACGACTACCGCACGCACGACGTCGAGATGCACATCTCCGAGATCGGATTGTGCGGCGGCCACTCCGCCTCCGGGGTGTGGGTGGACGAGAACGCCCGGACGACCGTGCCTGGCCTGTACGCGGCGGGCGATCTGGCCTGCGTGCCGCACAACTACATGATCGGCGCGTTCGTCTTCGGCGACCTCGCCGGGGAGGACGCCGCCGCGCACACCGTCGGCCAGACAGAGCGCGGCCCGCTCGACGAGGACCAGATCGCCGCCGCGCACGAGCTGATCTACCGCCCGCTGCGCAACCCCGACGGCCCGCCGCAGCCGCAGGTCGAGTACAAGCTGCGGCGCTTCGTGAACGACTACGTCGCGCCGCCCAAGACCGCGACCCGGCTGGACATCGCCGTCGAGACGTTCACCCGGATGGAGACCGAGATCGCGGCGATGGGCGCGCGCACGCCGCACGAGCTCATGCGCTGCGCCGAGGTGACCTTCATCCGGGACTGCGCCGAGATGGCGGCGCGGTCGTCGCTGACCCGGACCGAGAGCCGCTGGGGGCTCTACCACGACCGGGCGGACCTGCCCGAGCGCGACGACGCCGCCTGGTTCTTCCACCTCAACCTTCGCCGCCGCCCGGACGGGGCGATGGAGTTCCTCAAGCGCCCGGTCGCGCCGTACCTCGTCCCGGTCGAGGGGATCACCGTCCCGGAGCGCGACCCGGAGCCCGTCCTCCTCGCCGCCCGGTCCGGCCCCTCGGCGGGCGCCGGCAGGGTGGCCGCCGCCCCCGCCGAGGCACGTCCCATCGGTCGTTCGCCCCGCATCCTCGAACTGCACGAACTCGCCGAGACCGAGCCGCCCTTGGAACGACTCGCTCCCTACCTGGCGGACCCCGATCCCAAGGTGCGGCGAGCAGCCGTGGCCACCCTCACCGAGGTCGTGCCCGCCGGTGTCACGATCGCGCTCGCTCAGGCGCTCACGGACGAGCACGGTTCGGTCCGGCATGCCGCCGCGACCGCGTTGCGTGAACTGGTCGAGATCCTTCCCGCCACCGCGGACGTACGCGACGCCTTGCTTCCCGTTCTCGCCAACCAGGACGCGGTCGTACGAGCCGTGACGCTCGACGTCCTCCGCGCTCTCCGTCTCGGTGACGGCACCCTCTTCGCCGGGGCCCTGTCGGACGGGGACCACCGCGTACGCCTCCAGGCGGTGCGCGGCCTGGTCTCCCTAGACGACGAGGCCGGGGTGGCGCAGGCCGCCGCCGACGCCAACCGCGAGGTCCGGATCGCCGCGGCCCACGGCCTTGGCACGATCGGGGCGCGGACCTCCGCCGGACCCCTCGGGGCGCTCCTCCGCGATCCCGACGACCTCGTCCGCGCCGCGGGCCTCGAAGCCCTCGCCGGGATCGGCACCCCGCGGTCCCTCGCCCAGATCGCCGTGGCCGCCCTGCACGACCCGGCCTGGCAGGTCCGGACGGGCGCGGCCCGGGGCCTGGCCGGAGCGGAACCGGAGACGGCCACGGGTGCGCTGATCAAGGCCCTCGACGACCCGCACCTGGACGTCCGCAAGGCCGCCGTCATGAGTCTGGGGCGATGGGCGGCCATTCCCGAAGTCGCCGACGCCCTGGCCGCCGCCCAGGACGACACCGACGCCGATGTTCGTGCCTACGCCCGCCGTGCCCTGACCGGCTGACACCTCCACCACGGGCGACCAGCCGGCACCTCCACGGGGTGCTCGCGCGTCAGAGGTGAAGGGCGAGGACGATCAAAGCTGCCGTGGTGGCGGTCTCGACCAGGGCTCCGAAGACGTCTCCCGTCACTCCGCCCAGGCGGCGGGTGGCGTGCCGGAGAAGCAGGAGCGACGCCCCCACACCTGCGAGGACTGCGGCGACCGCGTACAGGGGGCGCCCAATGGCCAGGCCCGCGCCGGACGCGGCAAGGAGGCAGACTCCGGTGACGGCCAGGGCGGTGCGCGTGGTGATGGTGCTGGAGACCAGGGCGCCCAGACCATCCGGGCGGGCGGAGGGGACGCCGGTGCGGCACGCCCAGGGCAGTGCCAGGCGGCCGGTCACGGCGGCGATCAGCACGGCGACGGGCGCGTACGGGGCTGAAGCCAGCGCCGCCACCTGGAGCAGCAGCGTGAGGAGCAGCGTCACCACGCCGAAGGGACCGATGTCCGAGCGCTTCATGATCGCCAGTGCGTCCTGCGCCGGACGGCCGCTGCCGAGGCCGTCCGCGAGGTCGGCCAGGCCGTCCAGATGGAACGCCCGGGTCATCACTGCCATGACCGCGACCGCCAGCACCGCCTGGAGGAACCGTGCCAGGCCCAGCCATTCGCCCAGAACGAGAACCAGTGCCGCGGCGCCGCCGACGACGAGTCCGACGACCGGAGCGAGCATCATCGCCTGGCCCCCGGTGTCCCGGTCGACGCGCGGCGCCCGTACCGGGACGGCGGTCAACAGCGAGACGGCCAGACGCAGCCCGTTCACAGCGGCCCGTTCACGGCAACCCGGTCACACGCCCGGCCACGACGAGGGCCGTCTCCTCGGACTCGGCGGCCAGCCGCTGGTTGAGGTCCCCGAGGACGTCGCGGAACGCCCGCCCCGCCCGCGTCGTGGGGACCAGCGAGAGCCCGACCTCGTCGCTCACCGCCACGACGCGGGCCGTCGTGGCGCGCCAGGCAGAGATCAGCTCATCGAGACAGGGGGTCACCCGGGCCGGGTCCTCCCAGGCGCCGGTCTCGCTCATGATGGCGGCCACCCAGGTGCCGATGCCGTCCACCAGGACCGCGCCGGAGGTCGAGGCCAGCAGGTGCGCCAGGTCGCGCGTCGCCTCGACCGTCTTCCACCAGGCGGGGCGGCGGCGCTGGTGCGCCTCGATCCGGGCCGCCCATTCGGGGTCGTCGCCGCGCACCGCGGTCGCCACGTACGTCACGTACGGATGGCCGATCAACCTCATCTCCGCCTCGGCCGACTTGCCGGACCGGGAGCCGCCGAGCAGCAGGGTGCGGTGCGGCCCTTCCCGCTGTGTCATCCAGAAGCCCTGGCGGCGCTCCAGCTCCTCCGGTGACGAGATGCGATGGTCGACGTACACCGTGATGATCTCGGTCGCGGCGGTGACCGCCCCGGCGTGCCGCAGCCGGCCGAGATGATCGGGACAGCCCACCAGGTCCAGCAGGGCCGCGTCGTACACCGTCTCGGCGACCGGTTCCGGCCGTTCGCCGGGCCCGCCCGCCACCAGGATCCGCCGCCCGGAGGCGGACCGCACGTCGTACCCGCCGGGCACCTTCCAGCGCGAGCACTTCTCGAGCGGCACACCGTCGATGAGGATCCGGGTGGGCTCATGGCTGATCCCGGCGGTGCGCAGGCGGGCACAGGAGGCACAGCGGCAGTCGGGCAGTGGCCAGCCGTCCCGGCCGGCGGTCCCCTGAAGATCGATGTTCATTGATCGAAAACTCTACGGGCCAGGTGCGCGCCGCCCTGGTAACGACGCGGGTCGCTGATCGAGAGGCTACTCTCGCGGCAACGAGGGAGGACAAGCGCGATGGCGTGGAGCTGGCGATTGGAAAAGGCCGACGGGCGCTCGGTCGGCATGTCGGAGGAGACGTTCTCCACCCAGGCCGACGCGGAGACCTGGCTGGGCGAAAACTGGCGTGCTCTGCGTGAGGACAAGGTCGACCAGGTCACGCTTCTGGACGACGAGAGGGTCGTGTACGGGCCGATGAGCCTGCACGAAGCGCAGTGAGCGTCTCCTTTGCCGTGCACGCCCGCACGGCAAAGGAGACGCCGAGCGTCACGGACGCTGCGGGGGGCTGACCGTGCGCGCCGGGTCGCGTTCCACGATCGGGCCGAGCACGTCGTCGATGCGCGTGAGCACCTCGGCGTCCAGCTTCACCCCGGCGGCCTTCACGTTGTCGCGCACCTGCTCGGGCCGGGAGGCGCCCACGATCGCGGCCGAGACGTTCGGGTTCTGCAACACCCAGGTGATGGCGAGCTGCGCCATGGTGAGCCCGAGCTCGTCGGCGATGGGCTGCAGGTTCTGGACGCGCGTCAGCGTGTCGTCGTTCAGGTAGCGCCGGACCATGTCGGCGCCGCCCTTCTCGTCGGTGGCGCGCGTACCAGCGGGCAGCGGCTGGCCCGGCTTGTACTTGCCGCTCAGCACACCCTGCGCGATCGGCGACCAGACGATCTGGCCGATGCCCTCCTTCTCGCAGAGCGGGACGACCTCGCTCTCGATCACCCGCCACAACATCGAGTACTGCGGCTGGTTCGACACGATCCGGTCGAAGCCCATCTGGCCGGCGATCTCCAGCGCCCGGGCGATCTCCTCGGCCCGCCACTCCGAGACACCGATGTACAGCGCCTTGCCCTGCCGGACGACGTCCTCGAACGTCTTGAGCGTCTCCTCCAGCGGAGTCTCGTAGTCGAAGCGGTGCGCCTGGTAGAGGTCGACGTAGTCGGTCTGCAGCCGGCGTAGCGAGCCGTGGATCGATTCGAAGATGTGCTTGCGCGACAGGCCGCGGTCGTTCACCCCGGGACCGGTCGGCCAGTAGACCTTCGTGAAGATCTCCAGGCCCTCCCGGCGCTGGCCCTTGAGCGCGCGGCCGAGCACGTCCTCCGCGCGGGTCCCGGCGTAGACGTCGGCGGTGTCGAAGGTCGTGATGCCCTCGTCGAGCGCCGCCTGGACGCAGGCGAACGCCGCGTCCTCCTCGACCTGCGAACCGTGGGTGAGCCAGTTGCCGTACGCGATTTCGCTGATCTTCAGGCCGCTACGGCCCAGTCGTCGAAACTCCATGCCCCCGACCCTAACGGCGGAGATAGGAGTGGTTCACACCTTCTGACCGGGCTTGACCTGAGGAGCGGGCACCCGGAGGCGGCGGATCTGCATGGCGCGCATCGCCGCGTACAGCCCGACGCCCTTGGTCTCTTCGTCGGGATACTGCTCGGCCGCCAGCTTCTTGATCCGGCGGCTGATGAGCAGGCCCTCGATGAAGACCGCGGCGAGCAGGACCGGGGGCGCGAACAGCACCAGCAGCTTGGCCGCCGCGATCGGCAGCAGGCTGAGCGCCACGATCGCGAACATGCCGTACATGAGGTACGAGCCGATCGTGCGGCGCCCGTCGACATAGTCGCGGGCGAGCCGGCGGACCCGGCCCTTGTCGCGCTTCAGAAGGTACTTCTCGTCACCCTTGGCCATGCCTTCGCGGGCCTTGACCCGTTGCTCGGCCTGCTTTTCGCGGACCCTCTTGTAGGCCTCTTTGCGGTTGGAGGGTGCCGTGATCGGCTGGCGGCGGGCCTTCTGGGCCTCCGCGCGCTTGGGAGTGGGGCGCCCCTTGCCTCCTGGCTTTACTACCTGAGGAGGATCTGAGGGGGCTTCCTGGGTACGACGTCGGAACACAGAGATCAGCCTACCGGCTGCGAACATCGTGGCTGCCTCGCGCGTTAACGCGTAGGGTGATATGAACCCCAGCAGTGGTTATAGAGCCCAGTTTGTGACTGAGCTACAGCACACGAAGGGACTGGCGCCGCGCGATGAGCGTGATGAAGCGAATGTCGATGATCTTCAAGTCCAAGGCCAACAGGGCCCTGGACCGCATGGAAGATCCTCGGGAGACCCTCGACTACTCCTACCAGCGTCAGCTGGAGATGCTGCAGAAGGTTCGTCGGGGCGTTGCCGACGTCGCAACCTCGCGCAAGCGTCTCGAGTTGCAGATCAACCAGCTTGAGGGCCAGCAGAACAAGCTGACCGACCAGGGCAAGAAGGCGCTCCAGGTGGGCCGCGAGGATCTGGCGCGCGAGGCGCTGACCCGCCGTTCCGGGCTGGACAGCCAGCTGAGCGATCTGCGCGCGCAGTACCACCAACTCCAGGGCGAGGAGGAGAAGCTCACGCTCGCCTCGCAGCGGCTGCAGGCCAAGGTCGACTCCTTCCGTACCCGCAAGGAGACGATCAAGGCCACCTACACGGCGGCCGAGGCGCAGACCAAGATCAACGAGGCCTTCAGCGGCATCTCCGAGGAGATGGGCGACGTCGGCCTGGCGATCCAGCGCGCCGAGGAGAAGACCGAAACCATGAAGGCCCGGGCCGGGGCGATCGACGAGCTGCTGGCCTCCGGCGCCCTGGAGGACTTCTCCGGTCCCAAGGACGACATCCAGGCCGAGCTCGACCGCATGGGCTCCGGTCCCGGCGTCGACGTGGAGCTCGAACGCCTGAAGGCGGAGCTGGGCCAGGGTCCCGCGCCCAAGGAGCTCAACCAGGGCACGCCCACCGCCGCGCCGCAGCAGCAGGACACCCCCCAGCAGGCTCCGCAGGGCCAGCAGTGGCCACAGCAGCCTGGAGGCCACCAGTGATCGTCCGGATCATGGGGGAGGGGCAGGTCGACGTGGCGCCGGGCGACCTGGCCGGGCTGAACGAGCTCGACGAGAAGGTCGAGCAGGCGATCGAGTCGGGGGACGAGACCGCCTTCCGCACCGCGCTGCACGCGCTGCTGGACCAGGCCCGCAAGATCGGCAAGCCGCTCCCGGATGACGACCTGGAGCCGTCCGAGCTGATCCTGCCGCCGTCCGACGCCACGATGGACGAGGTCAAGGCGATGCTGGGGGACGAGGGCCTCATCCCGGACTGAGCCACGGCGTTTTTGTGTCACACGGCACTTAATCTCCCCCGAGCGCGCCTTACTTTCGTTCCGTACCTGGAGAGCAGGGGGAACGATGGTGCCTGCGCGCTATTCACGCGAGCGACGCCTCACCGCGCGGATGGCGCTGACCATGGTGTTGCTGGCGGTCCTGTACGGCCTGCTGGTGATGCCCTTCTTCCAGATCTCGACGCTCTGGGGCCTGGTGGCGGTCGCCGCCGTCGCCGTCCTGCTCACGGCCCAGTTCCGCTACGCCGACCATGTCGCGCTGTGGACGATGGACGCGCGGGAGGTCTCCGCGGCCGAGGAGCCCGAGTTGCATGGGCTGGTCGAGCGCCTGTGCATGTCGTCGGGGCTTCCCAAGCCACGCGTTGCCATCGCCGATACCGACATCCCCAACGCCTTCGCCGCCGGCTGCCGCCGGGATCGCGGGGTGGTCTGCGTCACCACCGGCCTGCGTGAACGGCTCGACATGGCCGAGCTCGAAAGCGTGCTGGCCCACGAGATGGCGCATCTCGCGCACCGCGACGTGGTGGTGGCCACGATCGCCGGGTTCCCCGCGTTCTGCGGCGGACTGATCATCACGACCGTGAGCGGGCTGCTGCTGGGCGAGGGCCGCCCGGCCGCCCGGCTCGCCGGCGTGGTCCTGCTGCCCATGGTGCCGCTGGCCGCGCTGCTCTTCCCGGTGAGCCTGCTGCTGAACCTGGCGATCTCGCGGCAGCGCGAGTTGTGCGCCGACCGTACCGGTGCCCTGCTGACCGGCCGGCCGGCTGCCTCGTCCGCCGCCCTGACCAAGATCTGCGCCGAGATCGAGTCTGCGCCCGCGGGCGAGCTCCGGGAACTGCGCCCGCTGAACGGCCTCCTCACCGTGCCCGCGCGGGCGACGGGGCGCGCGGTCGCCGACCTGGTGTCGACCCATCCCCGGGTGGAAGTACGGGTCCGCCGGCTCACCGAGGTCTCCCAGCGGCTCGCGAGCGGAAGAAGGTGACCATGCCGTCGTTCGGAGATGTCCTGCTCGGCCGCGCGAGGCCCGCCGACCCGGACCTGGACCGGATCTTCGGCCTGGTGCCGGCCGCCGCCGCGCTGGAGGCCATGACCGGCTTCGTCCCCTCGGGGTTGGGCTCGGTGTGCTTCCGCACGGTCGACGGCGGGGTCTTCGACGCGTTCGCCCAGGTCCAGCGGGAGCTCCGGCGCCTGGTCGCGACCGAGCCCGACGCCACCGCCGAGTACAGCACCGACGCGTACGGCTGCGGCTGGGTGCTGACGCGGCATCCGCAGGGGGCGCTGGAACGTGTCGTGAACGACCTGCACGTCGTCAACGCGGCGTTCGAGGACGGGGGCTTCGGGCCGTACCTGCTGTGCTCGCTGACCGGTTTCGCCCGGCCCGACGGACGCCGTCTCGCCCTCGTCTACACGCACGTCAGCGGAACGTTCTACCCGTTCGCACCGGCGGCGGGCGGTGGCCGTGACGACGCCCTGGAGGACCAGGCGAGCGAGGCCGTCGGGGCCGACCTGCCGTTCGAGCGGGACCGTGCCAGGTGGTTCCCGCTGTGGGACGCCCCCGCGATCTGACGCTCCTGGCCGGTCCTCGCCGGGTGTGACAGGCTCGATCTTGCCAAGCCTGCCTGAAGCCTGGAGCGAGGGAGGATCTGTGGGCACGCCCTGGACCCACGACCGGTATTGCGACGCGGTCGAGTTGGAGATCTCGCGGCTCACCGCCGCCGCCCGTCAGGCTGATCTCGGCGCGCCGGTGCCGACGTGCCCGGGCTGGGACGTGGCCGCGCTGATCCGGCACATCGGCGGCGTGCACCGGTGGGCGGCGGGCATGGTGGCGGCCAGGTCCGAGCGCCGCCTCGGCCTGCGTGACCTCGGCGTGAAGTTCCCCGAGGAGCACGCCGACCACCTGCCTTGGTTCGCCGAGGCCGGGGCGGAACTGCTGCGGGTGCTGCGCTCGGCCGATCCGGACACGCCCGTGTGGGCCTGGGGTGCCGACCAGCGCGTGCGGTTCTGGTCGCGGCGGATGGTGCAGGAGACCGCCGTGCACCGCTGCGACGCCGAGTTCGCCCTCGGCCGGGAGCCGGTGATCGAGCCCGAGGTGGCGGACGACGGCGTCGACGAGCTGGTGGGGAACCTGCCGTACGTCGCCGTCTTCGCCCCCAAGCTCAGGGAATTGGCGGGGAACGGCGAGACGCTGGCCTTCGGCGCCACCGATACCGGGGGCCGGTGGACGTTCAGTCTGACCCCCGAGGGCTTCACCGACGAGACCGGCGAGACCGGAGCCGAGGGCGAGGCCGACGTCTCGGTGGCCGCCGCCGCTTCCGACCTCTACCTGTTCCTGTGGGGCCGCCGGAAACTCGGCGACCCGCGCCTGGCGATCTCCGGCGACGAGGCCCTTCTGATCCGCTGGGTCGAGCACACCGCCATCTGACCTTGCAGTTGTTCGCACGGGTCATGACCGGACCTTGATCCGCAGCTCCCCGCCGTCGCCCGCCCACAATGATCGAATGGCGCCGTGCACCGATCGGGGGAGCAAGGATGATCAGACGACTGGTGGTGCCGGTCACGGCGGCGCTCGTACTCACCGCGGCCCTGCAGGCGGGGTCGCCGGTCGCCGGAGCGGCGGCCCTGGACCGGGAAGACCGGATGGAGGCCGCCGTCGAACGCGGGGCGCCGACGGCGCCGGACATCGTCTACGTGTTGGCAACCGTAGAGGTACGGCGGGACCGGGTGATGGACGCCTACCAGGCGGTCACCAGCGCGACCGCCCAGCTGAAGAAGACGATGGCCGATTCCGGGGTGGCCGCCAGGGACATGTGGGGCACCCAGATATCCGTCCATCCGGAGTACGGGCCGGGAGAGCCGCGCCGTGTCGTCGGCTATCGGGGCACCGGCCGCGTCAAGGTGACCGTCCGTGGCCTCGACCGCGCTCGTGCGACGCAGAGGGCGATCAGGGCGGCGAATGAGGACGTGCAGGTGGAGATCGTGACGGTCGGCAAACAGGACTGGTCGCCGTAGCCAGGACGGGCATCGTTCGCCGGATGGGGCAGCCGGGCCTTCATCCGGCGAACGCACCTGACCGTCAGGCGTGAGACGCGCCCTTGGCGACCAGGACATGAGACGCCCCTTTGGCGACCAGGACGAGAGACGCGCCCTAGGGGAGGGCGAGCATCTGGTCGAGGGCGACGCGGGCGTAGTGGGCGGTTTCGGCGTCCACTTCGATCCGGTTGACGACCTCGCCGCGCGCCAGCGCCTCCAGCGACCAGACCAGGTGCGGCAGGTCGATCCGGTTCATGGTCGAGCAGTAGCAGACCGTCTTGTCCAGGAACATGATGTTCTTGTCCGGATGGGCACCGGCCAGGCGCTTGACCAGGTTGAGTTCGGTCCCCACGGCCCAGGCCGAGCCGGCCGGCGCGGCCTCGATGGTCTTGATGATGTACTCGGTGGAGCCGATCTGGTCGGCGCTCAGGACCACCTCATGGCGGCACTCGGGGTGGACGAGGACGTTCACGCCGGGAACGCGGGCTCGCACGTCGTCCACCGACTCTTTGCTGAACCGGCCGTGGACCGAGCAGTGGCCGCGCCAGAGGAGCATCTTGGCGTCGCGCATCTGCTGGTGGGTGAGCCCGCCGTCGGGGCGGTGCGGGTTGTAGAGGACACAGTCGTCCAGGGAGAAGCCCATCTCCAGCACGCCGGTGTTGCGGCCCAAGTGCTGGTCGGGCAGGAACAGCACCTTGGAGCCCTTCGAGTACGCCCAGTCCAGCGCGCGCTTGGCGTTGGAGGAGGTGCACACGACGCCGCCGTGGCGGCCGACGAAGGCCTTGATGTCGGCCGAGGAGTTCATGTACGTGACGGGGACCACGTCATCGGCGATCCCGGCGTCCTCCAGGGACTCCCAGCACTCCTCCACCTGATCGAAGGTCGCCATGTCGGCCATCGAGCAGCCCGCCGCCAGGTCGGGCAGCACGACCTGCTGGTGCCCGGCGGTGAGGATGTCGGCCGACTCGGCCATGAAATGCACACCGCAGAACACGATGTACGGGGCGTCCGGACGGCCCGCGGCCTGCTGGGCGAGCTTGAACGAGTCGCCGGTCACGTCCGCGAACTGGATGACCTCGTCCCGCTGGTAGTGGTGCCCCAGGACGAACACCTGGTCGCCGAGGGCCGCCTTGGCCGCCCGGGCGCGCTCCACGAGACCGGGGTCGGAGGCTGCGGGAAGCTCGCCGGGACAGTCGACGCCGCGTTCGCTGGCCGGGTCGGACCCGGTACCGAGGAAGAGCAAAGGAAGATCACGCACTGGGGTGGTCACTGGAGTCTCCCTCCCCGAGATGGGGGGCTTATCGTCGCTTTGACGACTAATACTCGCACACATAGCGGACAAGTGCCCCTCCCCGGGTCGTCGCTGTGACATAGAACGCACCCACATCCGGCGTGACGGCCATCCGAGGTGAAACACTGGCGATACGAGGAATGGTCAAGGAGCGAGGTACGTTGTCCTGTGGAAGAAGGCGGCAACGCCCTCGTGGACATGCGACAGTTCGCCGCCTGAGCGGCGTAGCGAGACCCGGGAGCTGAACACATGACGGTTTCAGGCGAGACCAGCACGCAGGAGACCACGCAGCAGGGCGTCGTCCTCACCGACGCCGCCGCCGAGAAGGCCAAGGGCCTGCTCGAGCAGGAGGGCCGCGACGACCTTGCGCTGCGTGTCGCCGTGCAGCCAGGCGGCTGCTCGGGCCTGATCTACCAGCTCTTCTTCGACGAGCGCGAGATGGACGGCGACCAGATCCAGGACTTCGACGGGCTGAGCGTGCGCGTCGACCGGATGAGCGCCCCCTACCTCACCGGCGCCACGATCGACTTCGTCGACTCGATCGAAAAGCAGGGCTTCACGATCGACAACCCGAACGCCTCCGGCTCCTGCGCCTGCGGCGACTCCTTCAACTAGGACACGCCCAAGGGCGCGTCTCAAAGCCAGCTGCCCTGCTGCGCCGACTTTGAGACACGCCCTAAAGCCCGAACGGGCCGGCCGAGTGCGCCGGTTCCGCACGTGCTTCTCGAAGCGGCCTCGAAGCGGCCTGGATGATCCTTGTCCGGGCCGCTTCGTTCGTGTTCCCCTAGAGCGGTAGAGGGCACGCGCCGGGTAGGTCCGGCGCTGCGATGGCAAGTAGGCTGAGTCCCCGCAATTTCCCCACCTGGGTTGTAGAGAAGCCGGACAAATAGCCGGACGACACCAACGAGGAGAGCGACCCGCCGTGCGCATCGCCGTGACTGGCTCCATCGCGACCGACCATCTGATGACCTTCCCGGGCAGGTTCACCGACAGCCTGCGCCCCGACCAGCTCGACACGGTCTCGCTGTCCTTCCTGGTCGACCAGCTCGACATCCGGCGCGGTGGCGTCGCCCCCAACATCTGCTTCGCCATGGGGTGCCTGGGCAAGGAGTCCATCCTCGTCGGGTCGGTGGGCGACGACTTCGCCGACTACCGGTCGTGGCTGGAGCGGCACCGCGTCGACACCGGCTCGGTGCACGTGTCCGAGCTGCACCACACCGCCCGGTTCCTGTGCACCACCGACCAGGACCAGAACCAGATCGCCACGTTCTACGCCGGCGCGATGAGCGAGGCCCGCCTGATCGAGCTGCAGCCGATCGCCGACCGGGTCGGCGGGCTCGACCTGGTGCTGATCAGCCCGAACGACCCCGAGGCGATGCTGCGGCACACCGACGAGTGCCGCACCCGGAACATCCCGTTCGCCGCCGACCCCTCCCAGCAGCTCGCCCGGATGGACGGCGCCGAGATCCGCCGCCTCATCGACGGCGCCGCCTACCTGTTCACCAACGAGTACGAGAAGGCCCTCTCCGAGGAGAAGACCGGCTGGAGCGACGCCGAGATCCTCGACCGCACCGGGGTCCGCATCACCACCCTCGGAGCCAAGGGCGTGGTGATCGACCGCAAGGGCGAGGAAGGCCTGCACGTCCCCGCCGTCCGCGTGGACGCCGTGGTCGACCCGACCGGCGGCGGCGACGCCTTCCGCGCCGGCTTCCTGACCGCGACCGCCTGGGGACTGTCGCTGGAGCGCGCGGCACAGGTCGGCAACCTCATCGCCGCGCACGTCCTCGAGGTCGCCGGGCCGCAGGAGTACCACCTGTCCAAGGCCCGCTTCCTGGAGCGCTTCACCGAGGCCTACGGCGACACGGCCGCGGCCGAGATTGCTCCCCACCTCGAAACCCCCAACCCCTGACACCGCGAAGGGCCGCCGGATTTTCATCCGGCGGCCCTTTGACGTTTCGTTTCTCTTAGTGCGGTTTCGTGTCCTTTAGTACGACTAGTACGTCCGACGGATGTGGAAGCCCCAGCCGCCGTGGGGGAGGGTCTCCTCCTGGACGAAGTCCTGGGACTTCATCCGGCACCACGCGGGGATGTCGGTGCGGGCGGCCACGTCGTCGGCGAGCACCGCGATGACGTCGCCGACCGGCACCTCGCGGAGGCGCTCGGCCAGCATGATGATCGGGATCGGGCACTTGCGGCCCAGCGCGTCGATAACCAGGGTCGGCGGTGGCTCGGTCGGGCCCGGCACGGGTGGCTGGGCGGCGCCGTCGGCACCGTCCCGCGAGCCGGTCTTGGCGCGGCTTCGGAACCTCATGGGCGCACCCGCCTCCCTGTCGTCGGGGTGTGGGAGATGGTCGTGGAGATCATGGTGTGGTCACTCCGGCTGTTCTGCGGAGCCGGGTGACCGCCTCGGGGAGAACGGCGATGAAGCGGTCGACGTCGGTCGCTTTTGCCCCACGCGGCAGCGATACCCGGACGTTGCCATGGGTAATCACTCCCATTGCCTCGAGGACGTGACTGGGACGCAGCGTATCCGCCGTACAGGAACTTCCCGAGGAAACCGCGAATCCCAGCCTGTCCAATTCGGTGAGAATTGCCTCCCCCTCCACGTACAGGCACGAGAACGTCACCAGATGCGGCAGCCGTTCGACCGGGTGGCCGACCACCTGGACATCGGTGATCATGCGTGGCACCCCGGCGCGGATCTGGTCGACCAGCGCCGACAGCCGCGGCCCGTCGGCCGCCATCTCGGCCCGGTAGGCCTCCAGCGCGGCGGCCGCCGCCACCGCGCCCGGCACGTTCTCGAATCCGGGGATCCGGCGTCCCTCGCGCTCGTCGCTGGGCAGCGGCGACCGCCAGCGGGTGTTCTTGCGGATGACCAGCACGCCGACGCCCGCCGGGCCACCCCACTTGTGGGCGCTGGCCGCGAGCAGCGACCAGCCGGACGGCACGTCCATCCGCCCGGCCGACTGGGCGGCGTCCACGAACAGGGGCACCCGCGCGGCGCGGCAGAGCTCGGCGATCTCCGCGACCGGCTGCACCGTGCCCACCTCATGGTTGGCCGACTGGAGACAGGCCAGCGCGGTGTCCGGGCGCAGCGCGGCGGCGAACGCGGCCGCGTCCACCCGGCCCTCCCGGTCCACCGGGACCGTGGTCACCTTGCCGCCGTCGCGTTCGTGCATCCCGGCGGCGTGCAGCACGCTGGAGTGCTCCACAGCGCTGACGATCAGATGGCGGCCGACCCGCCGCCGCGCATGCAGCGCGCCGAGCATCCCCAGGTGCACGGCCTGGGTGCCGGACGTGGTGAACGACACTTCGTCGGGCCGTACTCCCAGCACCTTGGCGACACGTCCACGCGCCTGGTCGAGGAGCAGCCGGGTGCCGCGCGCGACGCCGTACAGGCGCGCCGGATCGGCCCATCCCGTCTCCAGGGCCGTGAGGAGAGCGGCGCGGCCCGCGGGATGCAAGGGCTCGGTCGATGCGGCGTCGAAGTACGCGGTCATCGAGGAAACCCCCTGCGAGTCAGCCACACAAGAAACCTTAACCGGGCACCCAACAGAGGGTGTGGGCGACCCGCGCGCTAATGTGTCCCCCAACCATGTAACAACTGATCTCTCTGCCCGGGAGTTCCCTGGGCTCTCATCCGTGGGGAAGGCATTCCGTGAGTCCGACCCGCTCTAGGGAGCGGCGTACGCCTGTGCGCGGTCGCCGTGCATTGAGGAGCGCCGCCGCGCTGGGCCTGCTGGCGATGACCGCCACCGCCTGCAGCGGTGAGGTGTCCCGCCTGGGCATGCCCGAGCCGATCAGTGACCAGGCCGAGCGCATGCTCACGCTCTGGCAGGGCTCCTGGATCGCGGCGTTCGCCGTGGGCGCCGTCGTCTGGGGACTGATCATCTGGGCGGTGCTGTTCCACCGCAAGCGCTCCGACGACCTGCCTCCGCAGGTGCGCTACAACATGCCGATCGAGATCCTCTATACGGCGGTCCCGTTCGTCATCATCGCGGTGCTCTTCTACTTCACCGCGCGCGACGAGAACTACGTCGAGAAGACCACCGACAACCCGGCGGTCACCATCGACGTCACCGGCTTCCAGTGGAGCTGGCAGTTCGACTACAAGGAGAAGGACGCCGCCGGCAAGGAGCAGACGGTCGCCTCCGTGGTCGGCACTCCGGTCGCGCCCAACCCCCCTGCGGGGGCCAAACCGGTGATGACGATCCCGGCTGACCAGACGGTCCGCGTGCGGTTGCACGCCAACGACGTCATCCACTCGTTCTGGGTGCCGGCGCTCCTCTACAAGAAGGACGTCATGCCGGGCTACACCAACGAGTTCGAGTTCACCGCGCGTAAGACCGGTACCTATGAGGGCCGCTGCGCCGAGCTCTGCGGTGTCGACCACAGCCGGATGCTCTTCCAGCTCAAGGTCGTGACGCCCGCGGAGTACGCCAAGTTCATCGCCGATTCCAAGGCCAAGGCAGCGGGGGGTGCCCAGTGACGACGGTCGGTCACGCACCGAGCGCGCCGATCGCCGTGTCGCGGACGAGCAAGGGGCGCCTGATCGCCTCCTGGATGTCGTCCACCGACCACAAGGTGATCGGCTATCTCTACCTGATCACGTCGTTCGTGATGTTCATGATCGGCGGCGTGATGGCGCTGCTCATGCGGGCCGAGCTGTACAAGCCGGGTCTGCAGGTCGTGAGCAACGAGCAGTTCAACCAGCTGTTCACCATGCACGGCACGATCATGCTTCTGATGTTCGCGACGCCGCTGTTCGCCGGCTTCGCCAACGTCATCATGCCGCTGCAGATCGGCGCGCCGGACGTGGCGTTCCCCCGCATGAACATGCTGGCCTACTGGCTGTTCCTGTTCGGCAGTCTGATCGTGCTGGCGGGCTTCCTCACCCCGGGCGGCGCCGCCAGCTTCGGCTGGTTCGCCTACGCGCCGCTGTCGGACGCGGTGCGCTCGCCGGGCGTCGGCGGCGACATGTGGGTGATGGGCCTGGCGATGTCGGGCTTCGGCACCATCATGGGCGCCGTCAACTTCATCACCACGATCCTGTGCATGCGCGCGCCGGGCATGACGATGTTCCGGATGCCGATCTTCACCTGGAACATCCTGCTGACCTCGATCCTGGTCCTGCTGGCGTTCCCGGTCCTGGCCGCCGCGCTGCTCGCCCTGGAGGCCGACCGCAAGCTCGGCGCCCACGTCTTCGACGCCGCGCACGGCGGCGCGTTGTTGTGGCAACACCTCTTCTGGTTCTTCGGGCATCCGGAGGTCTACATCATCGCGTTGCCCTTCTTCGGCATCGTGACCGAGATCCTCCCGGTGTTCAGCCGCAAGCCGATCTTCGGTTACGTCAGCCTGGTGTTCGCGACGATCACCATCGCGGGCCTGTCCATCACCGTGTGGGCGCACCACATGTTCGTGACCGGCCAGGTGCTGCTGCCGTTCTTCTCGTTCATGACCTTCCTGATCGCGGTGCCCACGGGGGTGAAGTTCTTCAACTGGGTCGGGACGATCTGGCGAGGGCAACTGACCTTCGAGTCGCCGATGTTGTGGTCGCTCGGCTTCCTGGTGACCTTCCTCTTCGGCGGCCTGACTGGTGTCATCCTGGCTTCGCCGCCGATGGACTTCCAGCTGTCGGACTCCTACTTCGTGGTGGCGCACTTCCACTACGTGGTGTTCGGCACCGTGGTGTTCGCGATGTTCGCCGGCTTCTACTTCTGGTGGCCCAAGTTCACCGGCAAGATGCTGAACGACACGCTCGGCAAGGTGCACTTCTGGCTGCTCTTCATCGGCTTCCACGGCACGTTCCTCATCCAGCACTGGCTGGGTGCGGCGGGCATGCCGCGCCGGTACTCCGACTACGCCAAGGAGTTCACCGGGATGAACCAGGTCTCGACGATCTTCTCGTTCATCCTCGGCGTCTCGTTGCTGCCCTTCCTCTACAACGTCTACATCACGGCGAAGAAGGGCAAGAAGGTCGACGTGGACGACCCGTGGGGCTACGGCGCGTCGCTCGAATGGGCGACCACCTGCCCGCCCCCCCGGCACAACTTCAACTCGATCCCGAAGATCCGTTCCGAGCGGCCGGCGTTCGACCTGCATCACCCGCACGTGGGTGCCGAGGGCGAGCTCACCGCGGCGGCCGGCACGGGCACCGGGTCCGGCGGCGTCCTGAAGGGGGAGTAGCCGATGCGCGTTCAGGCGTTCATGTTCTACGGATGTGCGGTGTTCTTCCTCGCCACCGATGTCGTCTACTGGCTCTGGTCCAAGGACTGGACCGGCACCACGGCGATGGCCCTGGCCGTCGGCCTGGCCGGCCTGATCGGGTTCTACATCCACTTCACGGTCCGGCGGCTGGAGAGCGCCAACGGCGGTCCCCTGTACGAGGACGACCCCGAGGGTGACATCGCCGACGCCGCAGGCGAGCTGGGTTTCTTCAGCCCGCACAGCTGGTGGCCGCTGTTCCTGGCGCTGTCCGCCGCGATGGTCGCGCTCGGCGTGGTCTTCGGCTGGTGGCTGGTGATCCTGGGCGCCGCGGCGACGATCATGACCTCGGTCGGTCTGGTCTTCGAGTACTACCGGGGTCACTTCTCTCACTGATTGGCAAAGGATCCCCAGAGGGGCCGGTGTCCGCGTGCAGGCGGACACCGGCCCCTTCATAATGGTCCGCGTTCCGCACGCCACCGTGCGGACACGTAGCCATGCATAGAGTGACGACCGGGGGTTCAACGGTGCAGGTCGGCGTCTCAGTATCGGCGCGGCGCGGACGCCGTGCCACCGCCGCAGTGATCGGAATGACGATGGCGGCCGGGGTCGCCGGGTGCTCGGACGGCGGCCTGACCGACGGCAGGGACGCCGTCAAGCTCTCGCTCACGCCGGGAGACGGCACGGGCTCGCTGCGCCCGGACAGCTCCATCGCGGTGCAGGCGCAGAACGGGACCATCGAGAACGTCACCGTCACCACCAAGGGAGAACAGGTCGAGGGCGGCCTCAACACCGACAGGACCAGATGGCAGTCGCGCTGGACGCTCGACCCCGCCACCAAGTACAGCGTCACCGCCACCGCGCTCGGCCGTGACGGCAAGACCCAGACCGTGACGAGCCGGTTCACCACCGCCAAGGTGAAGAGATCGGTGGAGACCACGGTCGAGGCGCCCTCGGCCAAGGAGACGGTCGGGGTCGGGATGCCGGTCATCCTGAACTTCGACAAGGAGGTCGGCGACCGGGCCGCCGTGGAACGGGCGCTGGAGATCCGCTCGTCCAAGCCCGTCGAGGGGGCCTGGCACTGGTTCAACGACCAGCGGGTGGTGTTCCGGACCAGGAAGTACTGGCCACGGCACACCAAGGTCAGCTTCCGCGCTCACCTCAGCGGGGTTCGCTTCGCCGGCGGCGTGTACGGCACCGACAACCAGAACATCGACTTCAGCATCGGTGACGAGCACATCATCAAGGCGAGCGAGAACTCGCACCAGATGTGGGTCAAGGTGAACGACAAGCTCAAGCGCACCATCCCGGTCAGCATGGGGAGGGGCGGCATCACGAAGTACATCACGACCAACGGCGACCACCTGACCATGGACAAGGGGAGCCCGGTCATCATGGACTCCTCCACGGTCGGCTGCGGGCCGGGCTGCCCCGGCTACTACCGCCAGACGGTCTACTCGGCCGTGCGCATCTCCGACAGTGGCGAGTACGTGCACAGCGCGCCCTGGTCGGTCGGCTCCCAGGGCAACAGCAACGTCAGCCATGGCTGCGTCAACATCAGCCCGAGCAACGCCTCCTGGTTCTACGACCTGGTCTACCGGGGCGATCCGCTGGAGATCACAGGCTCCGCGCGGGAGCTGGAGCCCGAGAACGGCTGGGGTTTCTGGCAGCTCGGCTGGGAGGACTGGGTGAAGGGCAGCGCCCTCAAGCAGTCCCTCCTCGTCGGCCCCCAGGGCGCGACCCCGGCTCCGCCGGCTGCGTCTGCTCCGCCTGCCCAGGCGGTCCCACCGGCGCCCGCACCCAAGCCGACGGACACCACGCCCGCACCGAAGCCGACGGACACCACGCCCGCCCCGAAGCCGACGGACGCTAGCGGCGGGTGAGCGGGGGAGGCTCGGGCGCGTGGTTCTGGCGGGCCCAGTCGCGTGCCATGGCGATGCGTTCAGGCGTCGCGGGATGGCTGAACCACAGCACGTGTTCGAGGGCGTCCGGTTCGAGCTCGGAGATGTTGCGGACGGACAGCTCGTGCTGCATCGTCACGAACGTCTCGGGGTCGCGGGTCACGTCGAGGGCGTGCGCGTCGGCCCGGGCCTCGATGTGGCGGCTGATGAGGTTCTGAACGGGGCCGCCCACCTGGGTCGCCACGGTGATGGCAGCCAGGAGCAACGCCACGGAACGGGGATCGGCCAGGCTCTGCCCCGCCTGGGCGCGGCGCCGCAGGGCGGGGGAGGTCAGCAGGAGCTGGAGGAGGCACACGGCCCCCGCGACGCCCAGGGCGCCGATCAGGGTCCCGTGGAGGACGTCATTGCGCTTGGCGTGGCCCAGCTCGTGCGCCACGATCGACTCGATGCGCTTGGGCGGGGACTTCAGGAGCGTGTCGTACACGACGATGCGCCGGGTAGAGCCGAAGCCGGACACATAGGCGTTGAGCGCGGTGGTACGACGGGACGCGTCCGCGACGAGCACGTCCTCCACCGGCACGCCGTCCCGTTCGGCCATGGCCAGCAGGTCGGTCCGGAGCTGCCCCGCGGGCAGCGAGTGGAACTTGTTGAAGACCGGCTCGACCACGATCGGGTAGATGAACGACACCGCGATCACGAGGGCGAACGCGCCCGCCGCCGCTCCCGTCCACCAGTAGCGCGGGAAGCGCCGCAGCAGCCAGTAGAGCAGCAGGAGCGCGATCGACCAGATCGCCCACGTGACGCCGAGCGACTTCGCCTGGTCCACCAGCCACTCCGGCCAGCTCTGGGTGGACAGGCCGTACCGGCGCAGGACCGATTCGCTCCAGATGGCGAACGGCAGCCCGGCCAGCCGGAGAACGGTGGTGAGGACGAGGGCGGCCCCGATCACCCGGAGCGGCCACCGGCGGACACGCGCGGTCGCCCAGCCGATGAGCCGGGAGCCCAGTGGCGTGAAGCCGAGGACCACGACCAGGGCCAGGCCGATGACCAGCCGGGCGTACGCGGGCGGGGTCAGCGCGGAGTCGAAGGCGCGCGAACGGGCGATCTCGGCCGGGGTGAAGTCCAGGGCGGGATCGGCGGCGACCGGGCCGCCCGGCACGTGTTCGGGGATCGGATGCCACGGCGTGGTCACCACCAGGATCACCCCGACGGCCGCGAAGAGCACAGCGGCGGCGATCGCGGCGGCGATCCTCGGCCGCCGCATGCCGCCTGCGGTGTCTGTGCCGTCCGGGTCGGCCTGGCCGTCCGCCCGTTCTTCCAACTCGGTCAACGCAGCTCCTCGCGCAGGTATTCACGCCACATGGCGGTGAAGCGAGCGGGGGTGACGCCCAGCACCTCGTGCAGGGCGGCCGTTTCGGACCGGCGCCCGGCGGAGCGGTAGAACCGGACGAGCTCCCGTTCACCGTACCGGTCCGCGATCATCCGGCAGGCCAGCCATGCCTCCTGGTACGCCTGGGAGAGGCGCGGCGAGGTGCCCTCGAACGCCGCGCGGCCGGGGAGAGCGGCGGGCACGCGGCCCGCAGAGACCTCCCGGCTCAGCTCGCGGGCCGCCGACCGTACGCTCACCTTGGCCTTGCGGTAGCCGACATAGTCGGCGAAGCCCTCGATGAGCCAGAGCGGAGTACGGCCGTCCCTGGCGCCACCGGTGGCCACGTGGGTCAGCTCGTGGGTGAGGACGACGTTCCGGCCGAGGTCGTTCAGGCGGCCGAACGTGCCCGGCGAGACGATGACGCGGTCTTCGCCACGCCCGCCGGACGCCGAGGGAGCAACCGTGGCCAGCGCCGCGATCTCCTTGAGATTCTGGGCGTCGCCGACCAGGGCCGCCGCCATGGCGGGATCGGCCGGTACGAGCACCACCGCGCGCCTGGGCCAATCGGAGCCGACCACGCCGGTCACGACGGACACGGCCGCGTCGAGGCGCCGGGCTATCCCGTCAAGGCCGGGAGCGTCGCCGATGACCAGCCCGCTGCGGCCACGCCGGACGGTCATCGGGCCGCCGTCCCAGATCTCGACATCGTCGCGCAGCCCACGGCCCGCGGCATCGCCGATGATCACCCAGGTGCCGGATCGGGCGGCGAACGTGAGGTAGCGAGTGCGTGCCACCGCGCCGCGATCGAAACTGCGCAGCTTGTATTGGAGGCTGACGCGGACGGCCGGTGCGCCGGAGAGGCCCGCAGGCTCGATCGCCTCGTACCGTTCACGCCAGGACTCCAGCGGCAGCCTGGCGAGGTTGTCGAAGACCTTGGCCTGCGCCTCCTGGTAGGCCGCCGGAGCCGAGGCGACGGTGGCGAGGAACCGCGCACGGTCGTGCTCGCGGACGGCGGCGGCGCGGTTGGCGAGGACCGTCTCGACGGCGCGGGCGTCGGGAACGCCCGCGACCGGGGCCGTCGCGGTGGCCTGCCGAGGGGTCGCGTCCTCGCCGGTCGTGGCCAGCCCGACCCCGGCCACCAGCGCGCAGGCGGCCGCACCGAGGCCGATCAGCGCGACGGCCCGGCGGCGTGGCAAGCCGCCGAGCCCGCCGCTCTCCTCGTCCGGCGGCCCGGATTGCTCGTCCGGCAGGCCGGAGCGCTCGTCCGCCGGGCCGGGCTCCTCGTCCGGTGGCGGGCTAGGCCGCTCGCCGGGCGGGCCGGAGCGCCGCTCGCCGGGCGGGCCGGAGCGCTGCTCGTCGGGCGGCCCGGAGCGCTGGTCCTCCATGCGGCCGATCCTATTGAGCCGCCGCCGCGGCCCGCGCCAGACGGGTCATTTCGCGTAGTCGGGGTAGCCGTAGCCCACGATCTGGCTGGCCGGACGGTTCTGGGTCTTGACCGCGTTCGAGGTGTTGCCCTCCACTGTCTGGATCGTTCCATCGCCGTTGTCCTTGATCACCATGCCGACATGCTCGATGTCGTCGATGTTCTTGGAGCCGCCCCAGCTGAAGAAGACGATGGCGCCCGGCTGGGGTTTGCTGCCCCATCGGTTCCGGCTCTGGAACCACTTGGCGTGCTCGACCGTCCAGGCGTCGCTGCCCATACCGTGGCCGAAGGCGAGCTGCTCGCCGATCCAGGAGACGAACATGTCGCACCACGCGGCGTCGTTGTAGCCCTCCAGGTCACCGCCGTCGCGCGCCAGTGTCTCCTTGGCGCGGGTGGTGCTCATGTACCAGTCCTGGAACTTGGTCTCGCCGCTGCTGTTCTCAGCGATGCCGACCTGGGACGTCGCCAGCTTGATGGCCTCGACGGCGGTGGGCGTCTTCGGCGCGGCTTTGACGGGGGCCTTCGCGGCGGCGGTGGTCTTGGGGGTGGTGCGCGCCTTGCTCGCGTCGCCGGAGAGCTTCTTCGGCACATTGTGCGAGCCGGGGGCCTTGGCCTTGGCCTTGACCGCCAGTTCGGCTGCCGCGCCGGCGACCGGCGGCTTGGCCGTTACGGTTCCGGCGGGGGCCGCGCCTATGGCGGCTTGGGCGGTGACTGCGACCGCGCCGATGACGGCCGCGCCGGCGACGAGGCCGCCGGTGGTCCGCAGGCTGATGACCAGCGGGCTGGGTTTGCGGTGCTTGCCTGCCACGAGTGGGGCTCTCCTTGGGCTTCCATGCCGCCTACCGGGTTAGCTGACGGGTTCGGGCGTGGAAGCTGCCCTACGGCCTGCAGGCAGGCCGATTCACCCCGGGGGAAAGTGGTTCCCCGGCTCCGTGTGTATGGACTCGGCGGTGGCCGTCGAGGACGGCCTGAGATTCGGTGTGAGGGAAGGGAGGGGAAGGGGGAGGGAGGGAAGGGGGAGGGACGGACGCGGCCGCCCGGGGGGAAAGGACGGCCGCGCCCGCTAGGGGGTGGTTCTGGTTCAGTCGGGTTCTGGATCAGTAGGGACGGACGGCGCCAGAGAAGGTCTTCTTGCGGTAGCTGTTGAGCCTGACGACCTTCACATGACTGCCGGAGTTAGGGGCGTGGATCATCCACACCTTGCTCCCCTTGCGTTTGCTCACGATGCCCACGTGGCCCTTGCCGTGGAAGAAGACGAGGTCACCCGGAGCAAGCTTCTTCCAGGACACCTTGTTCTTCACGGCGCGGTACTGGGCGGTCGTGACGCGCGGCAGTTTGACGCCCGCCTTCCGGTAGGACCACTGGACCAGACCGGAACAGTCAAAGGCGTTCGGGCCTGCCGCACCGTAGCGGTACGGCTTGCCCTTCTTCTTGTGGGCGGCCTTGAGGGCCTTCTGCGCCGTCTTCTGGCGGGCAGCCCACGACTTCTGCTTGGCCTGCTTGACGACCTTGGCCACGGGAACGGCCTTGGTGGCCGCCTCAGCAGAAGGGGCAGGGCCTGCCGCCACGAGGGGAGTGACGACCGCAGTGGCGATCGCGAGGCCACCGGCGACGCGGACGCGACGGGTCGTGCTGAAAGCGTTGCTGGACAGGGGCATCTCCTTCTTCCAGACGCCTACCGGGTTAGCTGACGGGTTCGGGCGTGGAAGTTGCCCTACGGTGCGCCCCGTTCGAGAAGATCGAAGGGTGGGCGCGCCGATTCACCCCGGTCGGAGGCATGCCCTGCGAAGGGCCGTGCCGCCGGCATATGGGTCCCCGGCTCCGCGCGATGGCGGACTCGGCGCTGCCGCGGCGATCCTTGGGCGTGATGAGGCCCGTACAGCGGGACCCTGTGTCCCGTGTGCGAAAGCGCGGCGCTGATTTGTTTGGATGAGCGGCCTCAGATGGGCGTTCGCTCGATGGCCGGTGCCCGATGGTCGAACCGCCGTGACGCGCTCGCTGGCGCCATGCACGCCATGCTCGTTCGAGCTTGCTGAGCGTGCGCACTGTGCGGTTGGGCCGGCCGGTCTCCGTGGAGACCTGGTGCGGCGCGTGGAGGGCGTCGCACCGGCGGCGGCACCTGGAGGGTGCCGCGCGAGGAGGCGGCACCTGGAGGGCGCCCGCCTCCCGTGACGCCCGAGGGCGTCAGGGGCGATGCGACGCCTGGTGGGCGCCGCGAGTCGCCACAAAGTATCAAAAGGTCACGCGAAAGCAAATCCCCCGCAAAAGAGAACGGACCAGGTCAGACCTGGTCCGTTCGCGATGTGCCGTGTCTCACGGGGCCCTTTGGGAGCCCGTTAGGGTCCGTCAGGGCCGCCCGGCGCCGTAGTAGTTCGACGCATAGTAGCCGGACGTGATGGGCACGACCTCGACGCTCTTACCGGTGCGCGGAGAGTGGATCATCTTGCCGCCGCCGACGTACATTCCCATGTGGCCGAGGCCGCTGAAGAACACCAGATCGCCGGGCTGCAGGTCGCTCTTCGCGACCCGCTTGGTGGCCGCGTACTGAGTGTTGGTGGTACGGGTGATGTTGACCCCGGCGGCCTCCCAGGCCCTCATGGTCAGGCCGGAGCAGTCATAGCGCGGGCCGGTGCCGCCGTACAGGTAGGGCGTGCCGAGCTTGCTGTACGCGAAGTTCAACGCCACGCGGGCCGAGCCGCTCGCCGGGCCCTTGTAGCTGCCGCCGCCGCCGCCACCGCCACCGCTGCCGGGCCTGTCGGGCTTGATGCCGAGCTTCCTCAGCAGCTTCTGCTGCTCCTTGATCGACTTTTCGACCGTGGCCTTCTGCTTCTTCAGGTCCTTGGCCTTGGCGGCGACCTCGTCGTAGGCGTTCTGGGCCTGGGCCTTCTCGCGGCGCACCCGCTGCGCGGCCGCCAGGAACTGGCCCAGCTCGGAGTTGCGGTTGCGCGACAGGTGGGTGAAGACCGCCGACTGGTCGAGGACGGCCTGGGGGTCACCGGCGCCGATGAAGCCCGCGACGTCGCCGGTCTCACCGTTCTTGTACGCGGTGGCCGCCATCTGCGCGACCTTCTCGCGGAGCGTCGCGAAGGCGAGCTCTTCGTCCCGGCTGGCCTTCTGCGTCGCCTGCATCTTCTTCTTGGCGCGCTTGAGGTCCTCGCCGACCTGGTTGTACTTCTCGACCAGCTGCTCGACCTGCTCGTTGAGCTTGTTCACCTTCTTCTGAACCTGGCTGGCGGTCGGCTTGGGTTCGGCGTGCGCCGTCGACGTGGGCAGAGCCACGGGCAGCGCCATGGAGGTCGTCACGGCGAGGCATGCGGTCGCCATCAGCCGGCGGGAGCTGCGATCACTGGCCACGGTCGGAATTGCCCCTCTCGTCCACTATTCGCGGGAGACATTAGCGAGGGGTCACACCAGTCACAACCGAATCGTCAGTATTCGTCAAGCTCGTTCGGCATTTACAGCGTCCCGTGACTGCTCGGTCACGACGCGCGCTCGCGACCCGGTGCCAGCCGCAGCGGCGGCACCATGTCAAGATCGGCAAGCACCTGCAGGGCGCGCCGTTCGTCCACGTCGAGGTCCACCATGTCCCCGGCACCGGGCTGGGCCGGCGCTGCCAGCAAAGTGGTGATCACGCAGTCGCCGCAGCCCGTGCCGCGCACCTGGCAGCCGTCGCACTCGATCAGCATGTCGTCCTCCGTACCTCGGTTGTCGTACCTCGGTTGTGACGGAAGGTACGCGGAGGGTGTGACAGAACCGTGACCGCGAGCTTCAACCCCGCACGCAAGCGCGCTGACGGGTCGTGAAGCGATGTCGCCCTTGCCGCTTTCGCGGTTTGACTTCCGAGCCGCAAGGCGAGGAAGTCAAGGCCGTGAAAGGCGACGAAGGAGCAAAGTAGACACAGCCGGGCGGGCTCCTGCCCGGCGGGCGGCGTCGGCCACCTCGCGGTCGGAGGAGACCACGACCACCGCGCGGCCGGAGGGCTCGGCCCGGACCAGCTCGGCGATGAGCTCGTCGGCGGTCTGTCCCGGACGGCTGAACAGGACCCGGACGCCGCGCGGCGCCGCGATCGCCACCGGTGCGTCCAGCTCGGCCCCGTCGAAGACGCACGTGACCTCGGCGCGGGTCTGCGCGGCCAGCCCGCCCAGACCGGACAGCAGGCGGCTGCGCTGGTCGGCGAGTGGCAGCTCGCCGTAGCCCGTCTTGGTGACGTTGTAGCCGTCCACGACCAGGTGGACCTGGGGCAGCGTCAGCAGCCGGTCGAGCAGCTGCGGATCGTCGTCGGAGAGTGCCCGGCCAGGCAGGTTGCGGTGGACGAGCTTGTCCGGCTGGACCCCGGTGACGGCGTCGGCCGGACGTTCGATCATGGTGGGCAGGGCCAGCTCCCGCCGGACGCCCTGCGCGGCGTCCACGAGCGTGTCCAGCAACATCCGCAGCCGGACGTCCTCCACGTTGCGGCCCTCGCGGGCGGCGCGGCGGGCGTGCTCGGCGGCGGTCTCAGCCTGTTCGAGGCGGGCGCGCAGCTTGCGCACCTCCTTCTCGGCCGCGGCGGTGGTCTCGCGGGCGGTGCTCAGCTCGCGGGCGGTCTCGGCGGCCAGCTCAGTGGCGCGTGCCTCGGCGGCCTTGGCCTTCTGGCGAGCGTCGTGCACCTTGCGGCGCAGCTCGGCCACTTCGGCCTTGCTTTCGCGCAGCTCGCCGCGGAGCTTTTCCACTTCGGCCGAACGTGACGCGCGGGCGGCCGCGAGCTCCTCCCGGAGGGCGGCGATCTTACGTTCCGCCGCCTCGCCCTCGGACGCGCTCGCGGAGCGTTCCAGCTCGGCGCGGGCGGCCTCGGCCAGCTCCGTCCAGCCGGTCGGCCGCAGCAGATAGCCGACCGTCGCGACCCGCACCGGATCGGCCGCTGGCGGCACCTGGCCGTCTTCGACGGCGGCCACCAGCTCGGGCTCTGCCTCCCGCAGGTGCTCGGCCACCCGGAGCCGGAAGTCGGCGTCCTTCTCCAGCAGTGCGGCGATGTGCTGCCCGGCGAGCTTGGCGCGCTTGCGGCGCTCAAACTGGGCGAACCGCCGCAACGGCAGCGGGACGTCGGTGGCGGGCAGGGTGCCGATCAGCTCGGCGGCGGCCTCCACCACGCCTTGGCGGACCGCCTCGGGAAGAGGACGGGCCAGGCGTTCGGCTTCCGCTCCGGGGCCGCTGTCGATGATCCCGCTCCTCCCAGTGCCCGTTTCGACGCCGTTCGCCTAGTATTTCCGGGTGTAAGGCACCTTAACCAGCACAAATGCCATCCCGCAGCCCCCGCCCATCCGCCCTTTCAACGGACAAGCTGGCGCTTGACGCCATCCCACAGCCCCCACCCATCCGCCCTGTCAACGGACAAGCTGACGCTTGACGCCTCGCTGCAGCCCCCGCCCTTGCATCGGACAAGCTGCGCTTGACGCCTTGCTGCAGCCCCCAGCTGACGGGTCGCCCCCGGCCCGTGTTCCAACCCTAGCGGTCGGTGAACTGTCGGTGGCGCCCTCTACGGTCGCGGTCATGACCCACCCGGCCCGCCCCGCCAGCCGCGCCCCAGGCCCCGGTGGCCCCGGCGCCCAGGGCGTTCAGGGCACCCTGGACGATCTCGGTACCCCCCTCGCCGACGTCACCTTCGTGGTCGTCGACCTGGAGACGACCGGCGGCTCCCCGGCCGAGTCGGCGATCACCGAGATCGGGGCCGTCAAGGTGCGCGGGGGAGTGGAGCTCGGCGACTTCGGCACGCTGGTCGACCCCGGTGGCGAGATCCCGCCGTTCATCACCGCGCTCACCGGCATCACCCAGCAGATGGTCTACGCGGCGCCCAGGATGGAGCAGGTGCTGCCGGCGTTCCTGGAGTTCGCCCGCGGGTGCGTGCTCGTCGCGCACAACGCCTCGTTCGACACCGGGTTCCTCAAGGCGGCCTGCGCCGCGCAGGGCTACGCGTGGCCGGCGTTCACCGTCATCGACACCGTCGATCTGGCGCGCCGGGTGCTCACCAAGGACGAGGTGCCCAACTGCAAGCTGGGCACGCTGGCCCGCTTCTTCCGTTCTGCCACCGAGCCGATCCACCGCGCACTGGCCGACGCCCGCGCCACCGTCGACGTGCTGCACGGCCTGATCGAACGGCTCGGCTCGTTCAACGTCACCTCGCTGGAGGAGCTCAAGTCCTTCGCCAAGGCGCCCACGCCCGAGCAGCGCCGGAAGCGTTACCTCGCCGACGGCGTGCCCAGCGCCCCGGGTGTCTACCTGTTCGAGGACGAGCGGGGCGAGGTGCTTTACGTGGGCAAGAGCGGCGATCTGCGGGCGCGGGTGCGCAGCTACTTCACCGGCTCTGAGACCCGGCACCGGGTGCGTGAGATGGTCGGCCTCGCCGAAAGGGTCCGCACCATCGTGTGCGCCACCGGCCTGGAGGCCGAGGTTCGCGAGCTGCGCCTGATCGCCGAGCACAAACCGCGCTACAACCGGCGGTCGAAGTTCCCCGAGCGGGCAATGTGGCTCAAGCTCACCGTCGAGCCGTTCCCCAGGTTGTCGATCGTCCGGGAATGCAAGGACGACGGCGCCGTCTATCTGGGCCCGCTGTCATCCCGGCGGCAGGCAGAGGAGGCCCAGGCCGCACTGCACGAGGCCGTACCGCTGCGGCAGTGCACCCAGCGGCTGACGCTCCGCCTCATCGAACGCGGCGCCGCCCGCACCTGCCTGCTCGGGGAGATCGGCCGGTGCGGTGCGCCGTGCGAGGGCCGCGAGCCCGCCACGGCCTACGCGGTGCACGCCGACTCGGCCCGTTCGATCATGCAGGGCGACGTGCGGCCGGTGGTGGCGGCCGCGCAGGTGCGCATCGACCGGCTCACGGTGGAGCTGCGGTACGAGGAGGCCGCCGCCCAGCGCGACCGGCTCGCCGCGTTCATCCGGGCGGCAGCGCGCGGCCAGCGGCTGACCGCGCTGGCTCGCATTGCCCAGCTTGTGGCGGCCCGCCCGTCCTTCGACGGAGGCTGGGAACTGGCGGTGGTCCGCTACGGCCGCCTCGTCGCCGCCGGGACGATCCCGCCCCGCGCCCATCCGCGGCCCTACCTCGACGCGCTCGTCGCGACCGCCGAGACGGTCTTCCCCGGGCCGGGCCCGTCGGGGAGCGCCACCGCCGAGGAGATGGAGTGCGTGCTGCGCTGGCTCGACACACCCGGCGCGCGGCTGGCGGAGGTGGACGGTGAGTGGAGCTGTCCCGCCTACGGCGCCGAGGGCCTGCGCCAGTGGATCGACAACGCCTACACCGGCACAGAGTCGGCGGATCGAGGCGGCGGACGCCCACTAAGGTGAACGGAACAGCGGAAACCCGGGCAACCAGCGAGGATTGGCGTGGCTCTACCTCTCTACGACAGCCAGCCCGCACGGCGCGTGCCCTGGGTGACGTATCTGCTGGTGGCGGCCAACGTGGTGGTCTTCCTGATGACCCCCATGGCCAACTTCGCCACCTGGTACGGCGACAACCAGGTCCGCGAGTGCAACGCCGTCGAGTTCACGCTGGAGCACGGTGCCATCCCCAAGGAGCTCACGACCGGCGAGCAGCAGCCCCTTCCGCCCCAGATCGTGCGCGAATGCGGGGAGGCGACCTTCGACAAGATCCCCTGGATCTCCGCGTTCACCTCGATGTTCCTGCACTCCAACTGGCTGCACCTGCTGGGCAACCTGGTGGCGCTGTTCGTCATCGGCATGGGCGTCGAAGACAGACTCGGGCGCCTTCGCTATCTGCTCAGCTACCTGTTCTTCGGGTTGGTCGCCGTCTACGGGTTCGCCTACACCTCACCCGACTCGGGCGTGCCCCTCATCGGCGCCTCCGGCGCGATCGCCGGGGTGCTGGGCGCCTACCTGATCCTCAACCCGCGTGGCCGCGTCGTGAGCTTCGTGCCGCCGATCATCGTGATCCGGCTGCCGGTCTGGGTGGTCCTCGGCTACTGGTTCGTCCTGCAGTGGCTCTCCCTCGGCGACAAGGAGAGCAACGTCGCGTACGTGGCGCACATCTACGGCTTCGTAGCCGGAGTGGCGTTCGCGGTCCTGGCCCGCCGGGCCGGTCCTGCCCGCCGCATCGCGGCCCTGTCCAGGGGATAGGCTCGGGACGAGCCACTCGAGGAGGAGTCAGTGCATACCGCGATCGTGCTGGTCAAGACCGATGTCGCCCGCATCCGCGAGGTCGCCGAGACGATCGCCGCGCTGGACGGCGTCAGCGAGGTCTACTCCATCACCGGCAAGTACGACCTGATCGCGATGATCCGCGTCCACCGGCACGAGGAGTTCAACGACGTGATCCCCGGCCGCCTCAACAAGGTCCCGGGCATCCTCGAAACCGAGACCCACATCGCCTTCGAGACCTACTCCAAGCACGACCTCGAAGCCGCCTTCTCCCTAGGCCTCCCCGACGCCGACTGAAAGCGCCAGGCCCCGCCCGTAGCCACCAGTTAAGGGCATCGCACTCGCTCCGCTCGGACAGCCCCATCGGGGCTCCCGCCCCGAACCCCAAGCTGGGGGCAAGCCCCCAGACCCCCACCCCTTCAGTGGTTCACCCCTCCGTCAGGTGATCGGCAGCGGGGCCAGTGGGCGCTGGCTCCCTCAAGGCACAGGTGGTGTGTGGATGTGAGTGCCGTTGTGGTCGATCGTGATGGTGTGGGCGTCCAGCGGAGGTCGCCCGTCGGTGTCCCATTGCTTGGTGGTGACTTCGACGTGCTTGGTGGTGGCTTCGACGGTCCACAGGTCGGGTGGCATCCCTGGGGGCAGCGGCCACTGAGACCTCACCAGGTGGGGACCGCCTTTCCGTGACGCAAATGGCCGATCGCGCTGAACTCGGCGAGGGTGAGCCGTTGCCGGCGGCGCTCCCAAGTGCTGACGGAGGCGTTGGCGACCGGGCCGAAGGCGGCGATGCCGGTCATGTCGGTGTCGTCGTCGGCCTCGAGGACGTGGCGCAGGACGGTCACGACGGCATTGTGGGCAACGATCAGCACACGGGACGCGTCCGCGTCGCCGTTCAGGTCGGACGCAAGGGCCCGCAGCCGAGCCGCCACATCACCGAACGACTCGCCGCCGGGTGGACGGTAGGCGTGCTCCCCGACCTCCTTGCACCGCCGCGCCTCCTCGGGGAACCGCTCGCCGATGGCCTGGGGGTTCATCAGTTCCAGCTCGCCCATGACCCGGTCGATGAGCCGCTGGTCCATCCGGGTCTCGGGCACTGGCTCGCCCATCCGCCCGATCTGTTCGCCAGCGATCCGCCAGGTCTCCATGGTCCGCTGGTACGGCGAGCACCAGACCACCTGCGGACGCCGCTGCGCCGGCAGGCCGCCCAGCCAGCGGCCCACGGCGGCGGCCTGGGCGCGGCCGAGCTCGGTCAGCGGCACGTCGGCGTTCCCTCCGGGAAACGCGACCGCGGCGTTGGTGCGACTGGCCTCGGTGTAGGCGGCGTTGACGGCGCTCTCGCCGTGCCGTACCGCCATGATCAAAGAAGGACCCACCAGCGCAGCCTTTCCTGCCGATTGCATACCCCTCAACCACGAGGGCCGGGCCGATACCTGCTGGCACCGGCACGATGTCACGGAACGCCACCCTATGCTACGTACTGTAAATAGATTTTAACGGTGAGTAATCGATGTGGGCCACGCGGCCGGAGCGCAATGCCGAGCAGGCCCGATAGCCGTTCATGCCGGGCAGCATGATGTCGAGCAGGGCACCGCGAAGCCCTCGGCGACCAAGCTCTGCGTCAATGACCTGGCCAGCCGCTTCTCGTCTTCGACGATCAGTAGGCGCATATCGCCCATTCGTTGCAATCGGTGATAGTCTCGTCACGCAGTGTAATGACGTGTGGTCGGTGCGCCAGCCACGCGGACCCCGGCCGGGCGGTACAAGATCGGCAAGGCACGCCAGTGTCACGTGAAAGCCCTTGGCTGCGCCTCGTGCCCACCCGCCTTTCGGGGAACGCTGGCCCAATCGAGAGGGAAAAGCATGAAGTTCGCCGCCAAGAACGCGCTGTCGAGATGTGGGCCATACCTGGTGATCGCGGTCGCGGTGGGAGTGCTGGCCGGGGCCACCGCCACCGAATTCGCCGCTGGGGACGACGGCCGCGTCCAACCGGCCACCGCACGTCTCAACATCGAACGGGCCGCCGACGCCGCGCTGGCGGCGGTGCCCGGCCACATCGCGGATCTGGGACTGCACCACAACGGCCGGACCCTGATCTGGGAGGCCGACGTCCTGGCCGTCGGCGGCACCTGGCGGGAACTGCACATCGACGCCGGCAACGGCCGCGTGCTTTCCAACGAGATCGACGCCTCGGACAAGGGCGACCGCCGCGCCGGCGGATCGAGGCCCAGGGATTACGCCAAGGCGCTGCGATCGGCGAAGATCACCGCGCGCCAGGCCGTACGGGCCGCCGTGCAGGCCGTTCCGGGCACCGCGGTCTCCGTGGACTTCGAATACCGCCAGACGAGGTACGTCTGGGAGGTCGACATCACCACCGGCAACGGCCGAAAGCGCGAGCTACGGGTGGACGCCACCACCGGCAAGGCCACCGCCCACAGGTGATCTCCCCACACGGCGGGGGCGGCGTCGCCGCCGGGATCGTCTACCTCCACGCCGGGATCGTCTACCTCCACGCCGGGATCGTCTACCTCCACGCCGGGATCGTCCACCTCCGTGCCGACGATTCACTCGTCGCCGTAGTCCTCCCCGCCGACATCTCAGGGGTGCATCCTCGCTGTCCCCTCTTTGGACTCACCGGTGGGAACGCTGGGGACTTGTCAGGGTCGTTACGGAGCCTTCGCCCCGCATCGGCTGCTGATGGGGGCGGAAGGGCATCTCAGCTGGGGTGGTTCACCTTCGGCGGTCTTGACTTGGGGCGTCATGGTTCCACGCCCCTTCCGCATCTGGTCGCCTCTGCTCGCTGGCCGGAAGGCCGTAGCGAGCAGGGAGCCCAGGTCAGCCGACTTCGATCACCAGTCCTGGGTTGAAGGGCCGAGCGTCGGCGAGATAGGCGTCCTTTTGTGCGCTGGTTCGCTTTGGCCGGCCCAGTTGGTTGCTCAGGATGCGGGTTCGGCCAAGGACGTGGTCGACGCAATGGTGGGTGTGCCCGTGGATCCACAGGTCCGGCGCGTGCGTTCGGATCAGATCACGCAGATCGCTGAGGAAGTACGCCAGGATCGCGTCAGGTGGGTAGGCGGGATGGCGCGAGGTCGGACTGGGAGCGTGGTGCGTTACGACTACCGTCGTGCCAGTGAACGGTTCGCTGAGGCGACGGCCGAGCCAGTCCAGGTCGCGTGCATGCCACGCCGCCACATCGCTGGAAGTAAGGGGGCGGCCACCCAGCATGATCTGGTCGACATCGTGCATCTTCCGTGCGACCTCTTGCATCGCCTGAGTCTGTGTGGTGCCATGCGCCTCGGCTGCGCGGAAATCCGTCCACAGGGTGCACCCCAGGAAGCGGACGCTGTGCTCGCCTTCCCCGACTTCCAGGCAGGAGCGATCGAGTACGGTCACGGTCTTGGACTGTGACTCGGCGAAGCGCGTCGTGAGTTGTTCCGCGTCCCATCCGTAGTACTCGTGGTTGCCGGGCACGTAGATGACCGGCGATGAGAAGTTGCGTTCGGCCCATTGCACGCCGTCGAGGCCTGGGGCGATGTCTCCGGCCAGGACCACGGCGTCAACGGCGGTGTCCAGTGCGGGAGGTGACCACTGGTTGTCCTCCAGGTGCAGGTCGCTGAAGACGGCGATCCGCATCATCTGGCCCGCGATGGTGCCGGAGACGGCCGGGTGTGCTCTGTCGTCACCGTCAGCCTGCCATCCGGTCGTCGGCAGGCCGGGGGGCGAGAACGCTCTGGCCGCGTGAGATGTCCGCCCTCCCCGAATACTGCTCCGCCACCGATGCGATCTGCTTCATCGTGGTCACCGACGCGACGGGATGAGCGCCGATCGCGGTCTCACCGGAGAGCATGACAGCGGCCGCGCCGTCAAGGACGGCGTTGGTGATGTCGGTGATCTCGGCCTTGGTGGGACAGGGCCGCTCGATCATTGTGTCGAGCATCTCTGTCGCCACGATGACCGGCTGGGTGAATCCGGCGGCTCGAGACAGAATCTGCTTCTGCAGCACGCCGATCTGCGTGGCGTCCGTTTCGGCAGACAGATCACCGCGGTCAATCATGATCGCGTCCGAACTGTCGATGATCTCCTCCAGGTTCAGCACGGCGCCCGGTGTCTCGACCTTGGCCACGATGCCGGGCCGTCCGCCGGGCAGTTCCCGCCGGACCAGCCTGACATGCCGGGCCGACTCGATGAAGCTGATCCCGACCAAGTCAACACCGTTGTCACGGGCGAAGGCCAGCATGTCCCGATCGCGGTCACCGACCAGTTCCCCGCCGAGTTCCACCCCTGGAACGTTGATGCCTTTTCTGCTGCGGAGCCGACCGGCCACCTCGGCCCGGCAGTGCAGGTCGCAGCCGGTGACCTCGACGACGGTGAACCGCAACTTGCCGTCATCGGCCAACAGCGTGGCACCGGGCGAGACGTCCTGGTGCAGTCGCCGGGAGCCGATCGTCACCTTGCGCTGACCATCGTGACCTTCCTCGGTTGTCAGGATGATCACCTCACCGACACCGAACACCGGCTCATGGCAGAGGTCGGCGGTGCGGATCTTCCGGCCTGGCACGTCCAGAAGGATCGGGGTCGCGGGGAGCACCCGTTTGACCAGTGCGATCGTGTCCCGGTGCCAGGTCAGGGTGTTGTGTGAGGCATTGAGCCGCACAACGCTCATGCCCGCCCGGGTCAACGAGATCAGCATCTCTGCGGAGTTTGTCGCAGGTCCGATGGTGGCGACGATGTGGGTACGGCTCACTCGGTTTCCTCCTCGATGAAGATCTTTCGGTTCTCGCCTGTAGCTGCTTCTGCTTCCGATCACGGCCCTGCGCCGCGGACTACTACACGTGGTTGCGGCACCCCACCGGCTTGATGGGCCGCCACCTGCGGCGGATCCCTTCCGATGACAGGAACCTGTGGCCGGGTAGCAGGCCGGGCCCAGGCGACTCGGCGGACGCCGGGGCGGCCATGGCGATGCCCGCCGGCAGCGCCCCGAAGATCGGGTAGATGCCCAGCGCCATGCAGCACAGGCAGTCCGGGTCACTACGCAGCCCGGTTCAGTTCGCCCGCCATGGCTGTCGCGGGCTTGTGTTGCTCCACGGGGCCCTCACTGGACAGAAGCGGCCATCCTCTGCGCAGCACGAAGGCCAGCCAGACGCCGCAGGCCTGGGAGGTCAGCACGGCGGTGAGGACCAGCGTGGTGAAGAAGGGGGCGTTGATGATGGCGGCGTCGAACGCGACGCTGGCCAGCACGATGCCGGGTCCACCCCGGGCATTGCACGTCACGGCCAGGTTGATGATGTCCAGGCGCCGGAATCCGGCCAACCGGGCCGCCAGGCCGACCGAGAGCAGGACCACCACTGAGGAGCCGAGCAGGAAGCCGATCAGCATGAGCGGCGAGAAGCCCTTGGTGAAGTCGAGCCGGTAGCCGACGATGGCGAAGTAGATCGGGATGAACACCGCCCCGGAGACGTGGCTGATCGAGTCCAGCGGGACTTGGAAGCGCTGGTGTTCGGTGCTCTTCATGCCGCCGACGATCCCGAATCCGGCGAGGAAGGCGGCGAAGGCCAGCGTGACGTCGAACACTGCGGCCACGCTGACGTAGCCGAGGAGGACAATCATGATCCAGGCTATCGGCGTGTGCGTGGCGATGATGTTCCAGCGGGCGCGGCTGAGCCGCCGCAACACCAGTGGCAGCACGGTCATTGCGAGCAGCACGTACAGACCGTTGGCGACCACGTGTACGGACACCGTTTCGGCCAGCGCGCCTCCAGCGGCAGCGACGGTGGCCGTGGCGATCGCGGTGGCCAGCGCGAGCACACCCCACAGCACGATGTCCTCCAGCACGGCGGCGCCCAGCATGAGGCTGGCGAACCGGGTGTGCAGGATGCCCAGATCGTAGAAGATCTTGGTGATGACGGGGATCGAGGTGACCGCCGCTGCGATGGCGAACACCAGGATCACGGCGGGCTTGCTGCCGGCGTCTCCCATGAACGCCTCCAGGGGCAGCAACGGGGCGACGGCCAGCGCGAGGAAGAACGGCAGCGGCGTGCCCAGACTCAGGATCCAGGCGGTGGGCTTCCGATTCTCCTTGCCCAGCACGTTTCGCACGCTCGCGCCGGACACGAACATGAGCAGCAGCAGCCCGAGATGGTAGAAGAAGCCGAGGACCACGGCGGATGGGCTCTTGTCGCCGTCCCCGAAGACCTGCGCAGCGATACCGGGCGCCATCAGTTCAAACAACGACGGGCCAAGCAGGATGCCGGCCAGGATCTCCCCCACGACCCTCGGCTGGCGCAGCATCGCGGCCAGCTGTCCGAACAGGTTGGCGCCAGCGATCAGCAGCAGCAGCGCCAACGCCAACGAACCCAGAGTCTCTGCAGACACATAACCTCCTGCGTGCTGCCGGATCGATATGAAGATCGTCAGCCGGGCGCCCAGGTCGTGCCCGGTGCTTCGCTCTAGGTCTCCTCCTCTGGCACCAGCCCCACCCCGCTAGTGCGATGACCAGGAAGGCTGTCCGGTTGCCGTTGCGGACTGTCTGTTACCTAATGCTCACGATACGGAGTTTAATTTTTCTTTGCAATAATATGAGCGTTAGATGAACATCTCTGCACAGTGAGCCACTTCCTGCCCGTACGGGAGTGATGTCGAGTACCAGCGGGAATCGATGACGTGCAGAACCGGCGCACGGCCCGCCTGACAACCCTGCAGGACATACCGCCGTGCTCTCGAACCTCCTCATCCAGGACGGACAGGAACACCCGACGCCGTTACGCGCTGATGTCTCGGTGTCGGTCGCCATTCGACGTACATCGTTTCGACAGCGCGGGCCATCGCGATCAGATCAGGAATCTGTTCCTCAGCGTCACAAACAGCGCACCAAGTGCGGATGTCCAGCTCAGACGGCGCGGTTGTGGTCGCCTCTATCTTGTAGACCTTCGTGCGATCCCAATTCGCGGCCCGTGCCAGGGCCGTCCCGCTGAGGTTCGCATCCCGGCGGATATCGCGCAGGCGCACCGCAATGGCGTGCCGCGCCTCCCGAACTGCCGGTGTCGGAGAGCGGGCCACCGTCAGGGCCTGAACTCGGAATGATCGATACCCCTTGCCCAAGCGGCCTCAAAGGCTGAACGCGCGAGCTTGGCCGATGCCTCCCGGTCGTCTTTTTCGACCTCGGTGAGGATGCTGTCGCCGGAGAAGTGGTTCCAGTAGACGACGGCCCCGTCAATCACCCAAAAGTCCGCGCCGGTGAGGCACAGATCAGCCGCGTCAAGACCCTCCAACTGCCCAGAACCGGAAACCCTGCTCTACCTGGCCATACTCCGGAAGAATGATCTAGACGACACTAGGCCGGAAACCCTGGTTCCTCGCCTGGGGCGGGAGCCTGGCTCTGCCCCAAACAGTGAGAATGGGGTTGGGTGTTCCCGGCGGGGTCTGACCCGGCCCCAAACTGACACGATGTCTTGTTGGGCATCTGTCGACCCCTGCCGGGAGCGCTTGTTCGGCACTTACCGGACGTGGTGGGTGACCTTATAGGAGAGCCTGGCCAGAGGCCCCACGTGCGGCTCGTGGGCGGCCTCAGGCTCTGGCCCGTCTCGTCTCGAAGCAGAGCCAGGCTCAAAGGTCCGCCGCCGTTCTTTTATCACCGGCCACTGCTGGTCCTTCCACAGCAAGATGGCTTCCTCGTCGCGCTCAGCCGCGCGCCGGGGCAGGACCTGCACGCTCCACCAGATCCGGTGCAGCAGGGCGCCTACCCGGCCAGGGTGTATTCGACGCCGAACCGCTCATCAATCAGCTCGGCGGTCCGCACCAACGTCCAACACTGATCGTCCCAGCACGCGCCGCGGGCCCAGCTTCCAACTCGGCCTGCAGCCTGGCATTTGAGGCGCCGGCGATGGCGCTATAGGGCCCTAGGGTCCTGGGTGGCCGTTTTCCGCCGCCCTCACCTCACGAGTGAAGAGAAACCCCGAAGAAAGGGCATCGGAGAATGGCCACTCGCAAATAGATGATTTCGACCGGAGTGCTGTCTTTCCCACCGGAGGCGAAACTTCGGCGGAAGGGGCGTTCCTCCGGCGCTACGTTCCGGACCATAAGCCGGTCCTGGCACACGTATCCATTTGCCTCATGCAGGTGGTTCACATGTCATTGAAGCCGCTGAACGTGCCCGATGCGTCGGCGTAGTCGGCGAAATCCATGTTGGCGATGCACAAGTTCGCCGAAATCTCGGCATACCACCGGGGAGGCACCCGGAACGTCCTGCCGGGCTCGTCGAACAGGTCGACCGCCAGCAACGGGGTCTCAGGATCGGTCATGGTGACCGAGTCAGCAAGGAAGAGGAAAGCCAGCTTCTCATCCTCCTGCGCGGCCGCATTGGCTTCCACGAGAGCCTGAACGGTCGCACCTGCATACGCGAGATCACCGACGTAGGTCGCGTCGCCGTGACCATAGCTGTCAATCACTGCTTGCAACGCCTGCCATTCCGAGTCATCGCCGAAGTCGGTGCGCAGAACGAGAGACGTCAGATCATTTGGCTGAGGCAGCGTCATGGACGGGATCCTTCCAGGCGATCCCGACATGCTCACGCCCTTCTGCCAGCCCCTCGGAGCCGGCGAGTAGACACGGTGCGGCTATGGCTGGCTCGCGTTTCCGGGCGCACCAACAGCGTGGCGTGCTGATCCGTCCGCTGCTTAAGGAGCGCCGAGGTGGTGTCGGTCGAAATCGACCTGGAGGCGGCAGCCCACGCCCATGACTCACTGCGGACGGCTGGGCATTCTGACGTGGTCGTGATTACCGGAAACGGGGAAGTCGGGGGAGCGGGGCATTCCGGTGCGGCATCAGAGGATGTCCTCGACGGCAGAAGCGAGGCGTGCAGCGTCCTTCTCGTCGTGGGCGCCGACGGTGAGTGGGCGCGTCTTGGCGCCGCGGTAGGCGGCTCGACCCGGGGTCGGGGTGTCGATGATGTTGATGATCGGCTGGATCGCATCTTCGGGACGTTGGCCCAGCAATGGCCCCAGAACGGCGGCAGCGACCTTCATGCCTGTCCCCACTTCGCCGGCGAAGCTGGAGCGAACTAGCCGGGCGGGTCCCCAGGTGACGTAGCTGAGATCCGAGTTCTGGTCAGTGGCGAGGATTCCGAGCAGTTCGTTTGCTCGACGCTGCTGAGCGTTCGATCGTTTGAAGGTGAACCCGTCGACCATCTCCAGGTCGTCGAACGCGATGGCATCCGGGCGGGCGCCCGGGACGGCGGTGTTCACGATGACCGGCCTGTCGCCGTCGCGCAGAAGGTCGGCAAGTTGCGTGACGAACAGGTACTTGCTGAGGAAGAACAGCGACCAGGACGCCTCGTGCCCTTCGGGGGTGCTGTGTCGGCGCTGCCGGATGAACGACGCCGCGAGTACCAGCGCGTCGATGCGTTCGTGGCTCTCCTTCAGCTGGTTGACCACGCGGCGACTGTCCTCAATGAGGGAGAGGTCAGCCGCGATGAACTCGGCCCTGGATGGCGCCGAAGGGGACTGGCTCGCCGCGGCCGCAACCAGCGCCTCGAACTTGGCGCGGCTACGTCCGATCACCACCACCCGGTCTCCTGCTGCGAGGTAGTGGCGCGCCAGGGCGGCGCCCATCCCGTCCGTGCCTCCCGTGATCACGATCGTCCTCACGACACACCTCCATCATTCCGGAACACATGTTCCGGAAAAGCGTAGCACCGATGCGGAACACATGTTCCGCATCGTTATGCTGAGGACATGACGGAAGAGCGCAAGCAGCGACGCGACGCCGTGGCGAACAAGGAACGGATCCTGAACGCCGCAGAAGAGGCGTTCCGACACCACGGCCTATCCGTCGACATGCGTGCGGTCGCGGCAGCGGCCGGAGTCGGCATCGGCACGCTCTACCGACACTTCCCCACCAGGGAAGACCTCGTGCAGGCCATCACCGGGTCCGACCTCGCCGACCTCGCCGTCGCCCATCTTCCTGACGGGGCGTCAGCGATCGACGGACTCCGAGAGCTCTTCACCAAGACGCTGGCTCAACTCACCGCCAACAAGGCCATGATCGACCTACTCGCAGGCGGACCCCCCTCCGACGCGGATCTCGACCGGTGCCTTGCCCATCTGAGAACCGTCGGCCGCGAAGCCATCGAGCGATCCGCCACCGACCGCACCCTCGCCCCGGACGTAACCGCAGACGACATCGCCTACCAGTTGCTCGGCCTCATCCGGATCGTCCAACTCATCTCCGCGCCGGCGCCGGGCACGATCGAGCATCAGGTCGAACTCGCACTGCGCGCGTTGGCTGCCTGATACCCGCGATCAACGCGCCAATCCCTCATCATTGCCGTCACCGACGTCCGATTCAGCAACATCTAGTGAGCGGCGTCGTCCTGGGCGAGGATGGCAGGAGGGAGTGGGCCCGAGTCGTTGACCGCCAGGCCTTTGCCCTTCGCCAGGTGCGGATGGCTTCGAGACGATCGGCTCCGGTCTGTCGTCCCGGCCTCCCCCTGATGTTGGAGACCTGGGTCGCCACCTTCGGCCGCATGCCAGGAGCCCTGAACGACCTGGTGCTCGGCGTGATGCCAATCGACGTCGCCTGACGAAGCCTTAGTGGCCTTGCGGAGGGTTGGGCCCCTTCAGTGGCCCAACCCCTCCGCAAGGCCAGCGAGGCTGGTGTACCCGGGGACTGCTGTTACCTACGCAGACGGACAATCTCACACCGTGTATTCGGCGTGCGGTACGGCTCGCTCCCAGACCATCTCAAACGCTGCAACGACTTGAGCGACCCGGCGAGGGTCCGACACGAACTCGTACTCCTCCAGCATCGTTCCGTCGCCTGCGTCGAAATGGAACCGCACCAAGCGTTGATCGAACATCCAGAAGTCCGCACCGGGAAGCATCAGGTCCCACGCCTGGCGCCGAGGGAGCCAACGGACCTCTTCCCCCGCCTTGATGTTCACGTCCGTGACCGAGTGGAGCCAGCGCACATAATCCGACGCAGGCTCGCTGATGATGCGGGCACGGCGCATCTTTACGCCACGCCCCACAGCTTCCTCCACTTGGGCAACCCACTTCGACCGGTCCGTACGGCCTGACCCTCCAGCCTTCCATTCCTCATAGCCTGGAGACGGCTGGTAGAAGTCCCGCATCTCCAGATGGACGGCCGACTGCTTGGTGTTGGCCAGGAGCTCCGCGAAGGTCGGGATGCCGTGTCCCTGGCGTCCCTTCTCATAGGTGCCTGCCGCCGCCTCTGCGAGTTGCTCCGCCATGCGTGCGGGCTGCCAGATCACGGCTTCGTCAGGAGCGAGCGCCACATGCTTCCCCAGAGCCTTCAAGACCTCTGGGTCGGTCACGAGACGTCCCTGCTGGTAGAAGTCGCCAGTGTTGGGATCGCGGGCCACTGCCGGACAGCGCTCGTCCTCCGAGCCAGGGTCGGAGCCGATGAAGTCGATCTCACGCATTGGAGCCTCCAGCAGCCGGGAACGGTATGACCCTCACTCGGTTAGTACCTCTCCTCAAGACTCCCCAAGCACCGCCAACGGGGCGCGTATCAGCGCCCGCGCCCTGTCCCCGTGGACAGCCAACCCGAACAACCGCTCCCAGGCTTCGGCATACATGCGGGTTTCGTAGGGCTGCGTCAGGGTCAGAGTGCCGGAGACCAGTTCGACTGTGACCACCACCGAGCGACCGGGAAGCTCCGACATGGTGAACGACTCCTCGGGATTGACGCCGTGCCGGTCGATGTCGCGCGGGATGACCCCCAGCGAAACCGTGGGGCGCCTCATGATCTCCAGCAGGAAGCGGAGTTGCTTCTCGTGTATCTCCGGTTCTGCTGGCCGATACCACAGCACGTCCTCCTCCAGTAGGAACAGCCATCGGGCGTCCGGCCGGTTCAGGCAGCGTTGCCGGTCTAGCCGCGCCTCTACGGCGTCGGCCACATCGTCGAGGTCGAGATGCTGCTCAAGGCGGGCCGTGGTCAGGTAATGGGTCATCAGGCCGCGCGTCTGGAGTAGGCCGGGGACGTACTTGGTTTGGTAGACGCGGTGCAGGCGAACCGTCCAGTACTTGTCTCGGAGCTTCTCCTGGCGGCCCTTGAGCCCTGCCCGGTTACTCTCCTGGTGGGTCTGCCACATCCCGGCAACGGCGCGTTGCTCGGCAAGCAGTTCGGCCAGCACGTGATCAGGTTTGGCGCAGATTCTGCACCACAGCCGTACGTGATCTGGAGTGATGCCACGTTGCCCGCGCTCGACCATGCTGACTTGTGCAGAAGAGCGCCAACCAGCGAGTTCAGCGAAACGTACACCTGAGATCCGCGCCTCCTGCCGCATTTGGCGCAGACTTTCCCCCAGACGCTGACGCGCGGCTTGCGCACTGGATGAGGGCGAATGTGACGACGGCATCGGTGCTGATCCTGGCGCATGAGGTTCTTGCAGGTAGGAGCGTTTCACGATGATTGACACCCGTGCCTGTCATCCTCCCATCCCTGGGTGTGAAAGGTAGTGAAATCTCTGGCCCGCAGCGTTCGAGGTGAGCCAACGTTGTGGCTATGACCTTCGACGGACTCAAACACCGAGAGACCAGGCCAAACGAGCAGACGCCGGATAGCCGACGGGTCGTCTTCCTGGACGAGTTGGGTGGCGAGATTGCCCGCGTCTGGCCGGCGTTGAGAGCCGAACGACTCAGTCCGGCCGACGGCTTGCCGACTCGCCTCATGGTCACCAGGTACGAGTCAGACGCGCGTGAGGAAATCGGGTGCGACTTCGACGCCGTGACCGGTTGGTGGTTCGTCTGGCGCTGGGACAGGCAGCGGCCCCAGCGCATCGGACACGTAAGAGCCGTTCAGCAAGTTGCCCACTCTGTGGCGAGCGTCATGGGTATGAGGGCCTTGACGGTCTAACCATGGCTGAGACGCAGATCTGCCGTCACTGCCGGAAGCCCATCACTTACGGTCCCGGCTGGTGGGAACACATTGGCGGAACGGTGGCCTGCAACCCTCACCAGGCGACGTCTCCGCCACGAGGGACGAACGCCGTCCCGATGGTCGAGGTCATCGAGGGCCCGGCACCGGGGCCACAACAGCTACCTTCACAGGCCGTCGAGCGATGACGCGGAGTTTTGGACTCCACTCCATGATTCCGGTTGGCCACCTCTAGCCGCGGGGTCGGCCGATTCCAACACCCAACAGCTTCCAACACCCGACAGCCCGAGGAGGCCATGTGTTCATCAAATCCAGCAGATGCGACGGACAGCAGGAGACGTGTGGTTGCGTGAACGTCGCGATTGTCCGGGACGCGGTCGTCGTCACCGACGAGGAAGGCAACGTCTCCAAGTTCGATCACTTCGAGTGGCGCGACTTCATCGCAGGAGCGAAAGCAGGCGAGTTCGATCTGCCCGCAGACTCCCCGGCCCTGGCCACTATCGCGGCCTAGACATCCCCGCACATCAGCCAACTACCACCAGGCCCCGCCTTGGAGATAGCAAGGCGGGGCCTGTGCTTCTCGAAGGATGCTTCTTAATGGCCTTCTGCTGCTACCTCTGGCATGGGGACACCGCCACAGCCCAAGGCCCCAAGCGCGACTCGCTGTGCGGTGACCTGAGCATGGCCACGCCACCGGTTATGACTCGCGACTGGCTGAAGAAGCCGCAGAGCATGTTGCAGCGGAAAGCCAGCACACCCGAGAAGGCCGTGGACTGGCTGGAAGAGGTCTTTGACCAACACGCTTCGAAGATGGCTTGCTCGCAGGCCACGGGCATCAGCCGAGATGACCGGTTCGGCTCTGCGCTGGCCGACCTACGGAGCGGCAACGACCTGTCCTGGGGTTTCCCCCTATTGGGCAGCAAGTACGTGGCCCTGGCCGTCATTGTCGTGCGCTGAAGTCACGAACCGGCGTCCGTCGCTCTAAGCTGCGGGGGCTTCGTGAAGGCCACCGGCCACACTGCCAGCGTGCACGGCTCGATCAAGTTCCACCCCCTCGCCACACCTACGCCTGCGAACTCATCGTGGGCGGTCCGGACGCCAAGGCCGTCATGAGCATGCTCGGCCACGCCGACATCACTACGACCTACGACCCCTACGGGTTGAGTTCGTCCCGCTTCAGGCGGGCGATGAGATCAGCGATGGTCTGAGCTGAAAGGCTGAGGCGCGCCGCTACGGGGGGCTTGCTGTCTCGCATTCCAACGGCTGAGGCGAGACGAGTCGACTCGACACAATCTGCGCCTCGCGTTGTGTCGCTCTGGCCGGATTGGCGCCAGTTGATCATTCGAACCGGTGCTTGTTCTATGGGTCCTGTGAGTAGTTCTCGATAGTGCGCTCGCACCGATATAGCCGAGGTCTCGGTGGTCACTCGGGCGGATTGGAGTAGGCGGCGAGGTCTACGGGCCGCCCCATCTCCCACAACTCAGAGAGATGGAAACTGAACCTGTCGAACAGCCCGTCGTCCTGACATCGATGAAGGTGAAGCATCGGAGAGTCGTGGCCGACGAGCCGCGCCAGATGGGGAGTGACGAGCATGTCGTCGTCGAAGCGGAACACGCTCATGGCAATGTGATCGTCCCCGAACCTCACGTCGAGATTCGGGACACCGTCGAGCTTGCTCAGTTCGGCGAGCGTGATCCGGATGCGGGTGCCAACGGTGAGGGGAACGCCCTCGACCTGCTCGCGCCGGTGCGTGGTCTCACTTTCCGGGTCACCGATCAGGAAGCGGACGTGGCACCCTTGCGCTGCCTTGCGGCGGAGAACGGCGCGAAGGTTGGAGAGTTCGAGCCAAAGGAAGTAGCTGGTGAAGCCGGCGAAGGTGAGCTCTTCGGAGGCATTCGTGATCAGGTTTCGCCATACCGACTTCGGACAGGCTGACCTGTACGGATATGTCGCGACTATCTCGCGGTCAGGCCCGGTCTTGAGATTTCGGCGGATTCCGTCCGGCCACAACATGGACTCATCAACTCCCAGCGCCTCCGCCGCTGCCCATCGGTGCCTGGGGTGTGGCAGGCGCCCGTCATTGGTGATCCACCGGTTGACGGTCTTGGCGTCCACACCGCACCGTTCGGCCAACTGTGCCTGCGTGAGCTGCGCGTCGTCCATGGCCCGCCGGAGTGCGTCGTTCGGCATCGTTGCTCCACTCTGAGCCTAGGACAGTACGGACACATTCAAAAGGTATCGAGAAAACGTCCCAGACGTCCTCCGAATGGCGTATGGCCGTCCCTGTCGCTGGACCAGTGTGGAGTCATAGCCGAAAACGCGAAGGTGGGTCAAAGGTGATCACGGATTCGCAGGATGCCAGCGAGGATCCGATCGTTTTCACCGCGGTGTTGAAGCCGGTGAATACCGCGATCAAGGAAGCTCGTGACATCGGGGCGTTCGCGTGGTCCTACTGGGATCTCGGCGACGACTACATCGTGCGGCTGGTCGTGTCGGAATTGATCACAAATGCCGTGAAGGTGTCGAACGACGATCAGCTCATCGTCTTCCGCTGCTATCTGGGTGACAGCGGGTGTCCGGTCATCGAGGTGTGGGATCAGTCCCCGGAACCGGTCGTCATGAAGAGCGCCGACCTGGCCTCAACGGACGGGCGCGGGATCTTCATCGTGGATCAGTTGGTGGACGACTGGACGGTCGAGAGCCTCGCTGAGGGCGGGAAACTCATCCGGGTCGTGCTGCGGACAAAGCCCACAGTGATCTGACGGGCAGAACAACGCGGGCCCCCTCGGCCTGGCGTCACGTAGGACGCACCTGTGTGGAGGTGTCTCGCGCTCATCATTCTTTCGTAGATTCCGCAAGCACATTAGAAGGAGATGGCGGCATGGGCAAACATGACAAGAAGGACTCGTGTGGGGCATGCGGTGGAAAGGGGTGGGTGAAGGTCAACCTCGACAACAAGGAACAGAAGGTCACCTGCGGCTCATGTAACGGGACTGGGACAGCGTGAGCACGTTCCACGGGCTTCCGCCTGTCGATCGGCGGCTCTTCATCCCCGAGACCGTCTGGGTGGTGCGCGACGGCCGGTTCGTGTCGCTATCACGCGAAGAAGATCCGCGAGAGTGGGAGCGGTTGGTGGCATCGGACGACGCGATCGCCACGCAGATCAAGGACGGCATGTGGCCGGTGTCGTCCTCATCCGCTCCGTCGATCATGGCCGAGATGATCGACGCTCTGGAGCTCAGCGCCGGTATGCGCGTGCTGGAGATCGGCACCGGTACCGGCTACAACGCCGCCTGCATGGCGGCACTGGGCGCCGAGGTGGTGTCGGTCGAAATTGACCGGGAGGCGGCAGACCACGCCCGTGACTCACTGCGGGCGGCTGGGCATTCTGATGTGGTCGTGATCACCGGAAACGGGGAAGTCGGGGCACCCGCGCACGGACCATTCGATCGCGTGATCGCCACCGCGGCGGCGCACACTCTTCCCCATGCTTGGGTCAAGCAGACGAAAGCGGGAGGGCTGATCGTGGTTCCGTGGGCGGCCACTTTTCGCCCGGACGGGCCACTCGCCATCCTTAAGGTCAACGCGGACGCCACTGCTGAGGGGCGGTTCACAGCCCCGGCATGGTTCATGCCCCTGCGCGGCCAGGGTCTGCCGCAAGCGGTTCTCCAGGAGACCGAGGAACGCTGGATCAAGGCAGGAAGGCCAGACTGCACACGCTATGGCATCACAGTGACTCCAACCGGTCAGGTGATCTGGCTTGACTCGCCGGACAGTCCGATCGACCGCTGAACGGCAAACTGACCGTCGCTGCGGAAGTTCCGGGAGACGCACTTACCTGACCAACCGAGCGTCTCCCTTCCGGCTATGGGGCTGGAGCCGCCGGGATCGGCTGGAGGGGCTGAACCACTGAAGGGGTGGGGTCTGGGGCTTGCCCCAGCTTGGGGCTCGGGGCGGGAGCCCCGATAAGGCTGTCCGAGCGGAGCGAGGGCGATGCTCTCACCAGGGCGAGCGTTAGTGAGGGCCGTGCTTGGCGCAGCTGGTGGCGTGGTGGCTTATTTGAAGCTTTGGGAGACCTGAATCCAGCGGTCGAGGAGGGCGGCGGAGGCGCCGGAGTCGATTGCCTCGCCGGCGCGTTCGAAGCCGGTGCGGAGGGCCTCGGTGAGCTGGGCGGCGGGCGGGGTGCCCTCGGCGGCCACGATCAGGGCGGCGGCGTTGAGGCGGACCATATCGCGGACCGCGCCGGGCGTCCCGGCGAAGGTCTCGCGTGCGACTCGGCCGTTGAACGCGGCGTCGGCGCCGCGCAGATCCTCCGGCTTGGCTGGAGGGATGCCCAGGTCGGCGGGGTTGAACGTCGTTTCGGTCGACGTGCCTTCGCGGACTGCCCAGACCGTGGAGGTGCCCGTGGTGGTGAGCTCGTCGAGGCCGTCGTCGCCGCGGAAGACCAGGGACGAGCAGCCGCGCTCGGCGAAGACGCCCGCGACGATGCCTGCCATGCGGGGGTGGAAGACGCCCACGGCTTGGGCCTTGGGGCGGGCGGGGTTGGTCAGGGGACCTAGGAAGTTGAAGACCGTGGGCGTTCCCAGTTCGCGGCGGGTCTTGGCGGCGTAGCGGAGGGCCGGGTGGAAGAGGGGGGCGAAGCAGAAGGTGATGCCCACCTCTTCGGCCACCTGGGCGGTGCGCTCGGGGGGCAGGTCGATCGCCACACCGAGGCCCTCCAGCAGGTCGGCGGCGCCGCAGGAGGAGGACGCGGCGCGGTTGCCGTGCTTGACGACCTTCACGCCCGCCGCGGCCGCGACCACGGCGGCCATGGTGGAGATGTTGACCGTGTGGGCGCGGTCGCCGCCGGTGCCGACCAGGTCCGCGATCTGGCCGGGGACCTCGATCGGGGTGGCGTTGGCGTACATGCCGTCGGCCAGGCCGGAGACCTCGGCGACGGTCTCGCCCTTGGCGCGCATGGCCACGGCGAAGCCCGCGATCTGCGCGTCGGTGGCCTCCCCGGCCATGATCTGGTTCATGGCCCAGGCGGTCTCGCTGCTCGACAGCGACTCGCCGTCGAGCAGGGCGTTGAGCAGTGCCGGCCAGGTCGTACGCGCGTCCATGCTTCCCCCAGATATCGGGTCGGTGCGCGGGGACGCCCGGTCCCCTGACGGGGCCCCGCCAGACCCGGTGTGTTGTGGTTCTAAAGTGCCGGGAGGCGGTTCTCGGCGCGCCGGCGCATGAGGTCGGCGACGGAGTTGGCCAGGGCCATCGGGTCGAGCGGCAGGCTGAGCACGGCGTCGGCGCGTGACCAGGTCGCCAGCCAGCCGTCGTCGCGCCGGGCGATGATGGCGAGCATCGGCGGGCAGTCGTACACCTCGTCCTTGGCCTGGCGGCAGACCCCGAGCCCGCCCGCGGGCTGCGCCTCCCCGTCCACGATCGCGACGTCGATGTCGCCCTCGTCGAGCCGCGCCACCACGGCGGGCTGGGTCGCGACCTCGACGTACTCGATCAGCGGCAGGTCGGCGGCCGGCCGGCGGCCGAGGGCCAGCCGGATCTGGCTGCGAGTGTTCGCGTCGTCACTGTAGACGAGAACCTTCATCGGAGTCTCCGGGGTGGTGCTCATGGCAGAGAAGGCTACCGGTTCACCCCTCCGCGCACGAGGCGCCGGGCCCGGTCGCGCGGCCTCTTGATCGGGAGAACGCCGTCGGATCCACCTTAAGCCCTTGTCACGCGGGCTTTTCGGGCGTTCCTTGAGGGTCTGCAGCGGGCCGCTGAGACGGGCTTGGGAACTCCAGAAGGGGGGTCATGCGTCAGTGTTGGGTCGGGTGACGTAATAATGCTGCCCGTGGCAACAGCATCCGCGATAGAGACAACACCCCACGCTCGGGCCAATCGGCCCAATCTGGTCAGCGTGGGGACGATCGTTTGGTTGTCGTCTGAGCTCATGTTCTTCGCGGCGTTGTTCGCGATGTACTTCACGATCCGCTCCGTGACCATCGGTCAGCAGGGGCAGGAGGCGTGGCCCGGCGCCGAGCTCGACCTGCCGCTGTCCGCCTTCAACACCACCATCCTGGTGCTGTCCTCCGTGACGTGCCAGATGGGCGTGTTCAAGGCCGAGGCGGGCAAGGTCGGCCGCGACGGCGGCCTGCTGAACTTCCGGCGCTGGGGTCTGCGCGAGTGGTACGTGCTCTCGCTCCTCATGGGCACGTACTTCGTCGCCGGTCAGGCCTACGAGTACTACCAGCTGGTCACCCACGACGGCCTCACGCTGTCGTCCTCGGCGTACGGCTCGGTCTTCTACCTGACCACCGGCTTCCACGGCCTCCACGTGACGGGCGGCCTGATCGCGTTCCTCTTCGTGCTGGGACGCACGTACGCCGCGAAGCGCTGGACCCATGAGCAGGCGACGAGCGCGATCGTCGTTTCGTACTACTGGCACTTCGTCGACGTGGTGTGGATCGGGCTGTTCGCGACGATCTACCTGCTCGACCTCTGACCAGCTTGACCTCCACCGACGACATGACCCGAACGGGGATATCCGTGAAAAGGATCACCGCATGGCGACGGCGCCCCTGGGCGGGCTACGCCGTCGTGCTGGCGGCCCTGGCGGCGATCGCCGGCATCTACGCCGGATTCTCGCCGCAGACTGACCGTGCCGAGGCGGCGAACAACACGCAGGCCGCCGCGGATCTGAAGAACGGTCAGCAGCTGTTCAACAAGAACTGTGGGAGCTGCCACGGTCGGAACGGCGAGGGTACCAAGGACGCCAAGGGCAACTCGCTGGCACCGAGCCTGCTGGGCGTGGGCGCCGCATCGGTCGACTTCCAGGTCGCCACGGGCCGCATGCCCGCGATGAACCCTGGCGCCCAGATGCCGCGCAAGGAGCCGATCCCCGAGTTCAACACCGAGATCAAGACCGACTACCACGACCCGGAGAAGCGGGCGCAGGCCGAGAAGCAGAAGGCCCAGGCCGAGAAGAACCTGGCCGACCTGCGTGCGTACGTCGCGTCCATGGGCGGCGGCCCGGCCGTGCCGACCAAGGAGCAGGTCGGCGACCCGCAGAAGGGCGACGCCGCGCTCGGCGGCAAGCTCTTCCGCACCAACTGCGCCCAGTGCCACAACTTCACCGGTCAGGGCGGCGCGCTCACCGGTGGCAAGTACGCCCCGCCGCTCAGCAAGAGCGACGTCACCCCCACTCAGATCTACGAGGCCATGCTGACCGGCCCGCAGGCGATGCCGGTCTTCAACGACACCACCCTCACCGAGAAGGACAAGCAGGCGATCATCGCCTACATCGTCCAGTCGCGTGAGGAGCCGAACCCCGGCGGCAACGGCCTGGGCCGCATCGGCCCGGTGTCGGAGGGCCTGGCCGGCTGGCTGATCGGAATGGGCCTGCTGGTGCTGGCAGCCATGTGGATCACCGCCAAGAAGCCGAAGAAGCTGAAGAAGTCATGAGCGACAACAAGGGACCCGGCGGCACGCCGGAACCGCAGGAGGAGCGCCGCACGCACGACCGCGTGGTCGGCACCCCGTCACCGGCGGCGGAGAAGCAGCTACTGGCCGTCGACGAGGCTCCCGCGCCCGCCGGTGCGGGGGCGCAGCTGGACGAGGACGCGGCCAAGCGCGCCGAGCGGATCGTCGCGCTGTTCTTCCTGCTCGCCTTCGCCGGCAGCGTGGCGTTCATCGCCTACTACATCGGCTGGAGCGGCCGCGACGGCGGCATGCACGGCATCTTCCGCGCTCGGGAGTCCAACTTCTGGCTCGGCGGCACGATGGCGCTGTCGTTCCTGGCGATGGCCATCGGTGTGACGATCTGGGTGCGGCGCCTGATGACCAGCGCCCCGATCATCCAGGAACGGCACGAGATGGTGTCGCCCCCGGAGACCCGCGAGGCGTTCACCCAGGAGTTCCTGGAGGGCGCCGAGGACAGCGGCATCACCAAGCGGCCACTGCTGCGCCGCACGCTGCTGCTGGCCGCGGCGCCGCTGGGCCTGGTCCCGCTGATTCTGCTGCGCGACCTCGGCCCGCTGCCGGAGAAGCGGCTGCGCCACACCTTCTGGGGCGAGGCCGTCAAGAAGGCGCAGGCCGAGGGCAAGAAGGGTGTCCGGCTGGTCGTCGACGGCACCAACAAGCCGCTGAAGGTGAGCGACTTCTCCAGCCCGGGCGGCATGATCACGGTGCTGCCGGAGGGCGTGGAGGAGAGCCACCACGCGCTCAACGAGATCGCCAAGTCGGTGACCATCCTCATCAACGTGCCCTCCGACCAGTTCAAGCCGGCCAAGGGCCGGGAGAACTGGCACGTCAACGGGATCGTCGCGTACTCCAAGATCTGCACGCACGTCGGCTGCCCGGCGGCCCTGTACGAGCAGACCACGCACCACATCCTGTGCCCGTGCCACCAGTCGACCTTCGACGCGACCGACGCGGCCAAGGTCGTCTTCGGGCCGGCGGCCCGGGCGCTGCCGCAGTTGCCGCTCGCCGTGGAGGACGGCTACCTCGTGGCCACCGCCGACTTCCCCGAACCGATCGGCCCGAGCTTCTGGGAGCGTGGATGAGCGAGGCAACCGCCCCGAAGGCGAACGCCGCGAAGGCAACCGCCCCGAAAGCGACCGCACCGAAGGCAGTGGACGGCCCGCTGACCTTCCTCGACGAGCGCCTTGGTTCCACCAGCTTCTTCAAGCGGAACGTGAAGAAGGTCTTTCCGGACCACTGGTCGTTCATGCTGGGCGAGATCGCGCTGTACTCGTTCATCATCCTGCTGCTGACCGGAACGTTCCTCACGCTGTGGTTCCAGCCGAGCATGCACGAGACGGTGTACGAGGGTTCGTACGAGCCGTTGCGCGGCGTGAAGATGTCCCAGGCCTACGCCTCGACGCTGCACATCACCTTCGACGTCCGCGGTGGACTGCTCATGCGGCAGATCCACCACTGGGCCGCGATCCTCTTCATGGCGTCGATCATGGCGCACATGCTGCGGGTGTTCTTCACCGGCGCCTACCGCAAGCCGCGCGAGATCAACTGGCTCATCGGCATCGTGATGTTCACGCTGGGCATGCTGGAAGGCCTGTTCGGCTACTCGCTGCCGGACGACCTGCTGTCCGGCACGGGTCTGCGGATCACCCAGGGCGTGCTCGAGTCGCTCCCGCTGGTCGGCACGTACGGGTACATGTTCCTGTTCGGGGGAGAGTTCCCCGAGGGCATGAACGGCGAGCTGATCCCGCGACTGTTCACGCTGCACATCCTGCTGATCCCGGGCATCTTCCTGGCCCTGATCACCGCGCACATGATGATCATGTGGCACCAGAAGCACACCTCGATGCCGGTCAAGAACCAGACCGAGGAGCAGGTGTACGGCTACCCGTTCTACCCGGTCTTCATGGCCAAGACGGGCGCCTACTTCCTGTTCACCTTCGGGGTGTGTGCGCTGCTCGGCGCGTTCGCCCAGATCAACCCGATCTGGCAGTTCGGGCCGTACGACCCGGGCGCGATCTCGTCGGGCTCGCAGCCCGACTGGTACATGGGCGTCCTCGAAGGTTCGCTGCGCATCATGCCCAACTGGGAGTTCACCGCCTGGGGCCACACGCTCAGCCTGAACGTGCTGATCCCGGCGCTGGGGCCGCTCGGCATCATCTTCACCGGTGCCGCGGTCTGGCCGTTCCTCGAACGCTGGGTGACCGGCGACAACCGCAGCCACCACGTGAACGACCGGCCGCGCAACGCCCCGGTCCGCACCGGGGTGGGCATGGCGGCGGTGGCCTTCTACGGGCTGCTGTGGCTGGCCGGCGCGAACGACGTGATCGCCGAAAGGTTCCACATCTCGCTGTTCGCGACGACCTGGTTCTTCCGGGTCACGGTCATCCTCGGCCCGATCCTGGCGTACATCATCACCAAGCGCATCTGCCTGGGGCTGCAGCGCTCGGACGCCAACACGATCGGCCACGGCGTGGAGAGCGGCATCATCGTCGCCTCGCCGGACGGCAGGTTCAGCGAGCGGCACGAGCCGGCGCGCGAGGAGGAGCGGACCACGATCCTCTCCAAGGAGAACGCCAGGCCCGAGGCGCCGGCGACGGACGCCAACGGCATTCCCGCCCCGGGGACCAAGGGCCCGCTGGGAGTGCTCCGGTCGCGGCTCCAGCGCGCCTGGACCTTCGATGACATCCCGGTCGAGGAGCATGAGCACGGCGACGGCCATGACGGCCACGAGCTCGAAGAGGGCAAGAGCCCCAAGGAGCTGAGCCGCTAGGCCCGGCACCACTGGCACACCACAGCAAGACCCGCCACCGACACCGGGGCGGGTCTTGCTTATGTTGTGCGGGTTGCAGGGCGCGGGGTGCTATTTGCGGCGTGGGCGGCGCGGGATGCGGAGTGCGCGGCGCGGGTTGCCGGATGCGATTTGCGGCGTGGGCGGCGCGGGGTGCGGGAATGCGCGGCGCGGCGCGGGGCGCGGTCAGGGGACATGGGATGCTGGGATTGAGATGACGAAGACGCTCGTCGTGACCAACGACTTCCCGCCGCGCCCGGGTGGCATCCAGACGTTCGTCCAGGGGCTGGTGCTGCGGCGCCCGCCGGGCTCGGTCGTGGTCTACGCGCCGGCCTGGAAGGGCGCGGCCGAGTTCGACGCGGGGCAGCCGTATCCGGTGGTCCGCCACCCGACGTCGCTGATGCTGCCCGAGCCGCGCGTGCTGCGCCGGGCGGGGGAGATCATCCGGTCCGAGGGGTGTGACTCGGTGCTCTTCGGGGCGTCCGCGCCGCTCGGGCTGCTGGCGTCCGGGCTGCGGCGGTACGGGGCGGAGCGGCTTGTCGGCATCACCCACGGGCACGAGGCCGGGTGGGCGTCGCTGCCCATGGCGCGGAGCCTGCTGCGCCGGATCGGTGACGGCGTGGACGTGCTGACGTACCTGGGGGAGTACACCCGGTCCCGGATGGCGCGGGCCCTCAGTCCGGCTGCGGCGGCACGGATGGCGCGCCTGGCGCCGGGCGTGGACGAGACGGTCTACTTCCGGGGCTCGGGTGGTGCGGAGGTACGGGCGCGGCTCGGGCTGACGGGCCGGCCGGTGGTCGTGTGCGTGTCGCGGCTCGTTCCACGAAAGGGGCAGGACGCGCTGCTCCACGCGTGGTCGCACGTCCGGAAGGCGGTCCCGGACGCCGCCTTGCTGCTGGTCGGCGGCGGCCCGTACCGGACGGAGTTGGAGAAGCTGGCTGCGCCCAGCGGCACTTCGGTGATCTTCACTGGCAGCGTGCCCTGGGAAGAGCTGCCCGCTTACTACGACGCGGGCGACGTGTTCGCGATGCCGTGCCGGACGCGCAACCATGGGCTCGATGTCGAGGGCCTGGGGATCGTCTACCTGGAGGCGTCCGCCACCGGTCTGCCCGTCGTGGCGGGCGACTCCGGCGGCGCGCCCGACGCCGTGCTGAACGGTGAGACGGGCGTGGTCGTCCCCGGACGGTCGGTCCGTGCGGTCGCGGAGGCCCTGATCGACCTCCTGCTGGACCCGGAGAGGGCCCGCAAGATGGGCGACCAGGGCCGCGCCTGGATCGAACGCGAGTGGCGCTGGAAGATCCAGTCCGCCCGCCTTGACGCCATGCTCGGTGGCTGACCGGGCCTACTGGGCTTTGGAGCGAAGCGCCAGAGCCGCCACCCGGAGCGGAGCAGCGCCCTTGGCCGTCTGGCGCACCTGCTTGCCCCAGTGGTGGGAGTAGCGGAACTTCCAGCGCGAGCCCTTGGCGATGTAGTGCACGTTGGGATGGGTGACGCGCTGCCCGCGCAGGTAGACGATTTTGTGTCGCGCCTTGGTGCCCAGGGCCGAGCGGGGGACCACGCGGTTGTCGTCGTACGCGCCGACGAGCGTCCAGTCCGTTCCGCCGCGGCCCTGAGCGTTCTGGCAGGACGCCAGCCAGCGCATGAACGGGCTCCCGCCTCGCAGGTCGTGGCACTGCAGCCGATCGGCCACGCAGGCGACGCTCTGGAACGGTGTGCTGAGTGTGACGACGTCCGTGACCCGCAGGTACGGCGGCCAGTCCCGGGACCGGCCGCCGTGCTTGTGCACGCCCACCAGGGCGGCGGCCGCGATGAGACCGCCCATGGAGTGGCCGAGGAGTCCGACCGGTCGCCCGTGCCGGGAATGGCGGCGGTAGATCTCCCAGGCGAGCCGGCGGCCGAGCTCGGTGATCCCGGTGTCGACGTCGCCCCGGTAGATGACCGAGCAGCGCCGGTCGCCCCGGTAGTAGCCCCAGGTGATCAGCGGCCCGCGGAACCCCTCACGGCGGAGGGCGGCCTTGGCGTTCTGCCATGACGCCTCGCAGTCCGTGCCGCCGTCCCACTGGACGCCATGGATCAGGTAGACCGGCCGGTTGATGGGCGCGGCCTTCGCGAATGAGGCCTGGGCGTGGGCTGGTGTTCCCGGTGCGGTGGTCATGGCCAGAACGATTCCGGGCACGAGGACATGCCTGAAGCGACGACGCACGATGAGAGCTCCCCTGGCGCGGTCTCTCGCCGTCCCCCGCCGGATCGGCGGTCCGGGCCAGGAAGATCATACGGAGGGAATGACCGGCTTCGGCGGCGGATTTTCCGCGCCGGTGCCAGATTGTCACCTCGCGGTCACGTCCGGGTCGTTCGGAGGGCGTCGAGGCGCCGTCGCAAGGAAGCCTTGAGGAGTGTGACGCGGACGCGGTCGGCCGGGCCCACCGGGATGGGCATCGAGAGGGGCTTGAGCCCGGTGAGGGCTCCGGTGCCGGCACGCAGGCCGGTGAGCGTTCCGCCGGGCCGGAGGCCGGTCAGCAGGTGCGGGCCGATGAGCCCGCCGGGGCGGAGGGCCGCCAGGACCTGGGGGCCGACGGCCGTCACCAGGACGGGGGCGACCGCGGCGAGTCCGATCAGGGCTCCGATGCCGGCGGCGCGGCCGAGCGTCCCGAGGTCACGGGACTCCAAGCGGGGCGAGATGCTCATGAGATGACGATCTCGCGTTGCGGGGTCGTCGACATGAGTACGGATACTCAACCGGCCCTGAGGAGTATGTGAGGTGAGCGCCCCCGCCACCGCGCCGCCGGCGGGAGCGCTCACCTCACGTCTTCCCCTAGCCCCCGCTCGACCGCCCTTTCAACGGAGCAGCTCCGCTGGGCGGCGTTCGGTTGGGGTCGTGCCGGGATTCCCGGAGACCAGTTCCACGCGATTCCCCTGTCGAGGTCGGGGTGTGATCCATACGAGCCGGCTGGGCGCCCTTTTTTAGGGGGAGAACCTGGAGGTAGGCGCGCCGTGCAGGAATGCCGGTCCCGCGGGATCGCGGATGCGTGGACGGGAATGCCGGGCACGACCCCGGCATGCGGTCGCGACTCCCCGGAGAAGGGTGGGCCGCCCCAGTCTGTTCTCTGCTCATCGGGGCACCTCCTCCGTCATGTCGTCGACCGGATGACACTCCCGAAGTTATGCCGCCAAAAGCCCCATGTCTCCACTATTAGGGCGCGCTTAAGGCATGACTGAGACGGCGCTAAGCATGACAACTCACCCGAAACATGGGCATCAGGATGCTTCTCATTGCCAGGAATTGCTGTAACGATCGTGGCGGGTCGTTGAGGGGAAGGACGTCGATGCGTTCACGTGGCCTCGTGGTGCTGGCCGGGATGATCGCCCTGGTGCTCGCCACCGGAGTCGGGGCGGCGCGGGTGGTCCCACGGCGCGGTGGGCCCGGTCCGGAGAAGGTCGCGGCCGACTACCTCGCGGCATGGGGCACAGGTTCGTTCACGCGGATGGAGAAGCTGGTCGCGAACGCTCCGGCGAACTTCGCCTCTCAGCACCGGTCACTGTCCCGCGGGCTCCTGGTGACGTCGATCGACCTGCGGCCAGGTCGGCTGACCCGCACCGGGCCGGATCACGCGCAGCTGGACTTCATGGTGAGCCGGGAGTTGTCCGGGCACGGCACCTGGTCGTTCCGGTCCGTGCTGCGGCTGGGCAAGGTCGATGGCAGATGGCGGGTGCTGTGGTCGCCCGCCACGCTCTACCCCGGCTTGAAGGGCATGGGGTCATGGCGGATACGCCAGATCGAGGTGCCGGCGCTCACCCTGACCGACCGCGACGGCAGGGCGCTGCCCGAGGGCGGTTCGCTGGAGCCGTACGTCGGCGAGCTCGCCGCACGGCTCGCCACCGGCGAGGAGGAGCCGGACGCGGGCGAGGACGAGGACGACCCGACGCCCTGGGCCATCGAGTTGCAGGACGGCGGCGGTCCGGTGCAGCGGGTCAAGCTGTTCGGCGGCGGTAAGGGCCGGAAGATCCGCACCACGGTGGACCGGCGGGTGCAGGCGGCCGCCGAGAGGGCCGTCCAGGACGCCCCGGGCGAGGCCGCGATCGTGGCGCTGCGCCCGTCCACCGGTGAGGTCCTTGCCGTGGCCGACGGCTTGGGGGGCCGCGGCGCGTTCCTCGGCCTCTACGCGCCCGGTTCCACGTTCAAGGTGGTGACCGCGGCGGCCCTGCTGGGCGACGGCATGAGCGCGGAGGGCAAGGCCGACTGCCCCGCCACGGTGGTCACCGCACAGCGCACGATCCGCAACCACGACGGGAAGCCGGTGGGCCAGGCCTCGCTGCGCGACGCGTTCGCCCAGTCCTGCAACACCGCGTTCGCGCGCCTGGCAGTCGAACGGCTGAAGGCGGACAAGCTGGCAGCGAGTGCGCGCGACCTCGGCTTCGGTGAGCCCATCACGCCTGGGGTGCCCGCGTCCCGGGGGAGCTTTCCCGAGCCGGACGGCGGTGCCGAACTGGCCGAGGCCGCCATCGGGCAAGGGCGGGTGCAGGCGAGTCCCCTGATGATGGCGGTCGTCGCCGGGGCGGTCGCGGACGGTACGTGGCGTTCGCCGCGGATGGTGGAGGCCCGGCTCATCCGCAGGGCCGGCGATCCGATCCGGCCGTCGCACGCGGTGCCGGACGCGGCTGCGCTCCGGGCCATGATGCGCGCGGTCGTGACCGGGGGGACCGCCGCCGGTGCCCGCCTGCCGCCCGGTATGGGTGGCAAGACCGGCACCGCCGAGGTCGGGTCGGGGGAGCCGTCCCACGCCTGGTTCATCGGCTACCGCGGGGACCTGGCCTTTTCGGTGTTCGTGCAGGGCGGCGGCTCCGGGCCCAAGGTCGCCGTGCCCGTCGCTGCGGCGTTCCTCCGCCGAGCCCGCCAAGCCCGCTGAGCCTCGTTCCTCGGCGAGGTCCGCTGAACGTCGGGAACGGCTGGCAGCGACCGTCAGGAGCGGCTGGCGGCGACCGTCAGGGCGGCGCCCACGGCGAGCATGACGGCCAGGACGAAGGCGAGCGGGGCGATGCCGTGACCCGCGAAGAGCCCGGCGACCTGCGGACCGAGGCTCGCCCCGGCGAACAGCAGCGCGGTGAACAGCGAGATCGCCGGGCCGCGCGCCTCCCCGCCCCGGGAGCCGATGGTGTCGACCAGGCTGGGCGCGGCGACCGCGATCCCGGCGGTGACCACCATGAGCAGCAGCGCGAGACCCACGGTGCCGGGTGTCAGCAGGCCGATGAACCCGGTGCCCGCGGCGGCCCCCGCCAGGGCGACGGCGGCGCGGCGCGGCCCGGGGATCCGCGCCAGGGTTGGCGTGAGGAACGGGATGGCGAGGATGACGGGGAGCGCGCTGGCGCGCAACCCCAGCAGGCCGGTGGTGCCGGTGAGCTGGAGCCCCGTGTAGATCGCGACGAACGCGGTGAGCACCGTGGGCACCGCCGCGTACAACAGGCGCAGGTCGGGTGAGCGCAGTAGCGACGGCATGACCCGGTAGGCGTCGAGAGGCGAGGTGCCGGATGCGGGTGCGTCGGGGAGCATCGCCCAGCGCAGGGCGACGGCCGCGACCGCGAACGCGGCGGCCCCGGCAAGGAAGAACACCCGCCATCCGAATCCGGCCAGCCACTGGGCGGCTAGCTGGCCGATGACGGCGGCGCCCAGGAATCCGGTCGTCATCGCGGTCACCGTGACCAGCCGGCGCCGGGGTTCGATGCGTTCGCCCACGTAGGCCATCGCGACCGGCGGGAAGGCGCCCATGGTCATGCCCTGCACGATCCGGAGCGCCACCGCTGCTCCCAGACCGGGCGCGGCGGCGACGAGGACCGTGGCGACCGCGGTGGCGGCGACACCGGTGACGATCACGCGGCGGCGCCCGTAGCGGTCCGACAGCGGCCCGAAGAGCAGGAAGCCCGCCCCGTAGCCGAGCCCGTAGACGGTCATCAGCCAGGTCACCGTGGTGGGGGAGGTGTGCCAGTCGTCCGCGATCGCGTTCACCAGCGGGATCAGCCCGTAGAGCTGGCCGGTGGCCAGCAGCGCGGTGATCGAGAACACCACGAGCGTGCGGGCGAACGGCGCGTACTCGGAGGCGTCGGCCGGGGTCGGTCCGGTGGTGGTGCGCATGGCGGTGGTCATGCGGAGGAACGTAGCCAACCAACTGGTTGGATGTCAACCAACTAGTTGGTAGCGTTCCGGCTATGCTGTGGGCCATGCCGAAGAAGGACAGCCTGACCACCAAGGACGCGCTGCTCGCCGCCGCGCGCGAGGAGTTCGCCGAGCACGGCGTGGCCGGTGCGCGCGTCGACCGCATCGCCCAGCGGGCCGGCGTCAACAAGGAACGCATTTACGGCTACTTCGGCAACAAGGAGAAGCTCTTCGACGCGGTGATCCAGGTCGCCCTGGACGAGTTCGCGGCGATCACGCCGCAACCCGGCGAGGACCCCGTCGAGTACGTCGGGCACCTCTTCGACTACTACCAGGACCATCCCGAGCTGCTGCGGCTGCTCACCTGGGAGGGCCTGCACTCCAGGCCGGGAGCCCTACCGCAGCAACAGTGGCGGGCTGAGCGCTGCCGCAAGGCGGTGGCATCGCTCGCCGCGCGCATGGGCCAGGAGCCCTCACCCGAGGTCGGCCGCACCCTGATGACCCTCAAGGGCCTGGCCATGATGCCGATGGTCATGCCCCAGCTCGCCGAGCTCCTCGTCGGCGGCAGGATGGACGATCCCGCCTCAGTCGAGGCGATGCGTGAACATGTCATGGCGTTCGCACGTACTGCTCTTCGGGACACCGATTCGAAAGACCTGCACCAGATGCGGTGACCTGCACTTCGATGACAGAGGGGACCCTGATTTCGGGGTTTCCCGGCGGCTTTTTTGGCGCCATCTCTCATCAAAGTGGTCCCTGGGGCGTATGCTCCGGGGAAGCCAGGGCGGGTAAACCGCCCACGGGCACTACTTGGAGCAGAGCGGGCTCTAGCGGTAGTGTCCACGGCGTCTCAGGAAGCACGTACGCCCGGGTTTGAGCGGACCCGAGCGTACGGAAGGAATCAAGCCGTCGTTCGCCGTACCTCCGCCTCCTCGACAGGAGAGGGCATGGTGCGACGCGACAACTGGGATCGCCCCCTGCCATGGGAGCGTCCCGACCTGGAGTGGCAGCCGCGGCAACGGCAGCGGACGTCGAGGGACGAGCGGTCCCGTCGGCGTAAGCAGGCGGAGCCATCACGGCAGCGGCTCGAGCGGCAGCCTGAGCTGCCGCCTGCGCCCACGCCGCCACAGGCCACGCCATCGCCTGCGGAGGCGGGCGAGCAGGCGATGTCGCCGACCTGGCGGCGGGCGATGCCGGAGATGGACCGGCAGTCGGCACCGCAACCCGGACGGCGGGCGGCATCTCGCCGCCGCGCCACGTCCGACTCCCGCCGCGGCGCGTCCGAGCGAGGACGCCGATCGGCGCCCGAGCCCGCCAAACCCGAGCGGGGACGCCGAGCGGCACCCGAGCCCGCCAAACCCGAGCGGGGACGCCGAGCGGCACCCGAGTCCAGGCGGCCGGTCACATCCGAGTCCGAGCGGCGGGGCACGTCCGAGCCCGGGCGCAGGCCGCCCGAGCGCGGGCGTCGCCCGGCCGCTGATGCCGGACACCGGGGCGCAACACCTGAGTCCGGACGCCGGATGCCCGAGCGTGGACGCCGGCCCGCGCCCGAGACTGAGCAGTGGGCGGTGCCGGACTCTGCGCTGCCACCCGCACCCCAGACCGAGCGGTGGGGTGCGGGTGAGTCTGAACGCAGGCCACCTGAGAGTGGACGTCGCCCGGCCCCTGCTTCTGGAGTGCGGGGCGCGCCCGAGTCCGGACGCCGGACGCCGGAGTCCGGACGCCCGCCTGCGCCCGAGACCGGGCAGCGGACGGGGCCGGAGACCGGGCGCCAGGCACCCGGCCCGGGACCACAGGCTGCGTCCAGATCCGAGCAGCGTGGGACTGCCGAGCCTGGGCGCAGGCCGCCCGAGCGCGGGCGACGCCCGGCCACTGATTCCGGACGTCGCCAGGCCCCTGATGCCGGGCGGCGGGGCGCTCCTGAGTCCGGACGCCGGACGCCGGCGCCTGGTCGCCAGGCCACACCCGGGTCCGGGCGGCCCGCCACACCTGAGTCCGAGGGCTTGGGGGCGCCTGCGCCTGCACAGCGGCGGGTGCCTGAGCGCGGTCAGCGACAGGTGCCCGGGGCTGGATGGTCCGCCACACGTCGGCCCGAGCGGTGGGCGCCAACCGGACAACGCGGGGGCCCGGCTGCACCCGAGCCCGGGCGGCAGTCGCCGCCCGAGGCACAGCCCGCTGCACAGCCCCAGGGGTGGGCAGCGTCCGAGTCTGTGCCGCGAGGAATGGCTGCGCCTGGGCAGCGGCGGGCGCCTGAGCCTGGACGCCCGGTGGCGCCTGAGCGCGGGCGGCCTGCTGCGTCTGGGGCTGAGGGATGGGGGGCACCTGCGCCCACACCTACGCCGGCCCCCGCACCAGCTCCCCCGCCTATGTCAGCCCCCGCGCCTATGCCGGCCCCCGCACCTGCGCCTGCGCCCGCACCTGCCCCCTCACAGCGGCGGGTGCCTGAGCGCGGTCAGCGACAGGTGCCCGGGGCTGGATGGTCTGCGGCACGCGAGGCTGGGCAAACCGCCACGCCTCGGCCCGAGGGCTGGGGGGCGACTGATGCTGGACGTCAGGCGGCGTCTGCGCCCGGGCGGCCCGCCATGCCTGAGCCTGAGCGGCCCATCACGGCCGCGGGGTGGAGAGCGCCTGAGGCCGGACAGCGGGCGGCGTCCGGGTCTGGGCGGCCTGTCCTGCCTGAGACTGAGCGGCCCACCGCACCTGTGACTGAGGAATTGGATGCACCTGAGGCCGAGCCTTGGGCGGCATCCGAGTCTGGACGGTCCACCGCACCTGAGCATGAGCGGCGGCGCGCTCCCGAACGTGGGCGGCGCGCCACTCCCGAGCGTGGACGGCGGAGTGCCTCCGAGCGCGGGCGGGATGCTTCGCCCGAGCCCCGGCGGCGGCCGGCGACCGAGTCCGAGCGGTGGGCGGCGCTCGAGGACGCGGGATGGGGAGAGTCCGAGCCCGAGCGGCGGCCGCGCCGGGCGGGTTCGTCCGGGCGGCGGCCGGGACGGGAGCCGGTCGGGCGTCCCAAGCGCCCGGCGGGGCCGGCGCGCCGGTCGTTCGGGGCGGACCGGATGAACGCGGGGGCCATCGTGTTCTCGATCGTTACCGGTCTCGCGCTGCTGGCGGTCGTCGAACGGAGCGTGCTCGAAGGCGGGCCGATCGGGGCGTCCGGTCCGGCCGGGGCCGAGCGTCGCCTGGACAGGCCGAGCTCCAAGGCGGCACTTCCGAACCGGAACCCGCAGAGGCAGGCGCCGCCCCAGCAGAGCGGTGGCGGCGGCGGAGGAGGGACCGGAGCAGCGGTGCCCGACCTCCAGGTGCTGACCTCACAGGTCCGCGACCTCACGGCGGCTCAGCGCGGTGCGGCGGCGCTGCAGGAGTACGGGGTCGCCGCGGACAAGCCACCGGTGGTCGTGGTCAGCCGGTTGAGCCGTGACCGGACCTGGGCCTTCGGCACCGCGGCGGTGCCCGTGCCCGCAGGTAAGCCGTCGATGCCGCACGTCGCGCTGTTCGCGGCGCGCTGGACGGCGGGCCGATGGCAGCCCGCGCTGTCGGGCACCGCCGCGTTCGCCGGGCTCGTCGGCCGGATGCCGCCCGCGATGATGTCGGTCAGCGAGGCGCGCTTGCTCGGCAGGCACAGCGCCACCACGGCCGGGCGGGCCGCCCCCGCCACCAACGGCACGCGCGTCGGCGACGGCCTGATGTTGCCCTGGCGGGTCGGCGGGGTCTGGACGCTCAGCACGGGCGAAGCGGCCGGTGCGCGGCCGCTGTCCACCCTGGCCTTCCAGGGTGGCGACGGCCAGGTGGCGGCCGCCGGTGACGGGCGGCTGTACCGGTTCTGCGCGGAGGGGAGCCGCGGCTTCGTGATGGTGATCCATCCGAGCGGCCTCGCCAGCGCCTACTACCGCATGCGCGACGTCGTGCAGCTCCGGGACGGCAGCGTGGTCAAGCAGGGCGACCCGCTCGGCCGGATCGGCGGCGACCTGCCGTGCGGCGGTACCCCGGCGCCCCGCGACCAGGTGCAGTTCGCGCTCCGCGGCGCGAGTGAGAACGTGCCGCTGGACGGAGCGCAGATCGGGGGCTGGCTCTTCCGGGAGCGGGCCCGTCCCCTCCTCGGATTCGCAGAACGAGGTCTTCTCCAGGTGCTCCCCGGCGGGCTGATGGCCAATTTCGGGCCGGTACCGCCGACGGAGCCGCCGGGCACGGCTGAAGAGCCGCCCGGCGCCCGGCCCGGCACTCCGCCGGCCGGTGGTACGCAGAAGAAGGGTTCGAAGAGTGCAGACCAAGAGCAGTGATGATCCGCTGCTGCCGAGCTGGGCGCTTCGCATCGTGGTGGTCGCGTCGATCGCGGTCCTGATCGGCGCGGCGACCCCGGCCGGTGCCGCGGTGGCAGGCGACGTGCAGCGCTTCCTCTCGTTCTACGCGGGAGTCCTCGCCCTGCTTGCGATGACCACGTCGGTCGTCACCGGGCTGATGGCCACCGACCGCCTCATCCTGCGCATCCAGCACCGCGTCTGGGCGCAGGGTATGCATCGTGCCGCCTCCTTGCTGGCGGTGACCTTCCTGATCGCGCACATCATGGTGAAGGTGCTGAGCGGGCTCGCCGCGCCGTCCCAGATCTTCATCCCCACCGCCGGCCCGATCGGGATCGGCACGGTCGCCTTCGATCTGATGATCTTGATCGTCGTGACGGGGCTCATGCGCCGCCGCTTCGCGTTCGGCTCCAAGCCGTGGGTGTGGCGGTCGATGCACGCGGTCGCCTACCTCAGCTGGCCGGTCGCCATCTGGCACGGGCTGACCGCGGGCCGTCCGGCAGCGAACTGGGTGACGCTCAGCTACCTGCTCTGCGCGGGCGCCGTGGCGCTCGGGCTGACCACCCGGATGATCGTCGGGATCCGGCCGCGGACCGTGCGGTACGTCGGCGACACCGCGGGTGCGCCACTGGCACAGCCGATCCGCGAGCGGGGACCCAGCCGGTCGGCCGCCGCGCCCGCGTCCGCGTCGGCACCCGCAGCGCGCGCCGCGCGCGCCGCGTCCGGAGAACGTGAGACCGAGGTGCTTGGATGAGCTCGACCGTCACCGTCAGCAACATCGGCGGGCCCCGGCTGACGCTGGGCTTCGACAGGTTCGAACGGCTCGACCTCGACCGGCACCTGGCCGTGCACGGCAAGCTGTACGCGCCCGTGCTCGACGACCTGGTCAAGCTGGCCGAGCAGGTGGACATGCGCGGCCGCGGCGGAGCGGGCTTCCCGTTCGCGCGCAAGCTGATGGCCGTCGCCGCGCAGATCACCTCCCCTGAGGGCGCGTCCGAGCTCCTGCCGGGTGAGGCGGCGGACCGGCGGCGGTCGCACGAGGACGCGGTCGTGGTGGTGAACGGGGCGGAGGGCGAGCCGGGCAGTTCCAAGGACAAGGTCCTGCTCACCCGCGCCCCGCACCTCGTGCTGGACGGCGCGGTCATCGCCGCCACCGCCCTCGGCACGCAGCGGATCGTCGTGGCGGTCGAGGACGACGAGGCGGCCCGGTCGGTCCGTGCCGCCATCGCCGAACGGGCCATGCCCGCCCGCGTGGTCCGGCTGACCGAACGTTTCATCTCCGGCGAGAGCGGCTCGGTCATCCGGGCGATCAACGGGGAGACCCCGATCCCGCCCGGCGTCAAGGTCCGGGCGTCCGAGTCCGGTGTCGACGGCTTCCCCACGCTGCTGTCCAACACCGAGACGTTCGCCCAGCTCGCCGTGCTGACCTCGCTCGGCCCCGACCTGTACGCGTCGGCCGGCACCGAGGACGAGCCCGGCACCACGCTGCTGACCATCGGCGGCACCAGGGTCGTCGAAGCACCGTACGGCACGCCGCTGCAGGCGGTCCTCGACCACTGCGACGTGCCGCCGGGCCAGGGTGTCCTGGTCGGCGGCTACCACGGCATGTGGCTCGACCCGCTGGGCGTCGCCCGCGCCGTGTTGTCGCGGAAGGGCATGAGGGCGGTGAACGGCACGGTCGGCGCGGGGATCATCCTGCCGCTGGGCCAGGGCACCTGCCCGCTCGGCGAGGTCACCCGGATCGCCTCGTACCTCGCGGCCCAGTCCGCCGGGCAGTGCGGGCCCTGCCGTCTCGGCCTGCCGGACGTGGTGCGCACGCTGACCGCGCTGGCCGACGGGTCGGGCAGCATCGACGACGTGCGCCGCGCGGCGGGGATCGGCCGTGGCCGCGGCGCCTGCAGCCACCCGGACGGGACGGCGAAATTCGTGTTGTCGGCCGTCGAGGCCTTCGGCCCCGACATCGAGATGCACCGGTACGGGGGCTCGTGCGGGATGCCGGTGTTCGGCGTGCTGCCGCTGCCGGTGCCGACCGGCGCCGAGGGCCGCGTGGCGATCGACTGGAGCCGGTGCGACGGGCACGGTCTCTGCGCCTATCTCGTGCCCGAACTCATCCAGCTGGACCGGCACGGCTTCCCGGTCGTGCTCGGCTCCGACGTCCCGAGCTGGATGGAACGCGACGTACAGCGGGCGGTGGCCATGTGCCCGGCCCTCGCCCTGCGCATCACGAGCAGCATCCCGGGGGACTCGGCGCGCCGTTCCTGAACACATTGTGAAAACAGGTGGCGGGGCTTCTTTTGGCATGCCTGAAAATGCCTCAGAAAATGTTGCGAAAAAGTCTTTGACTCCTGAACCCCCTGCCACGGGAGTTGCGTATCCCATGACAACCCCTGTTGGGGTCGATCAGGTGCATTCCCGGAAAGGAGCATGGTCACCTTGAGGAAGTCGTACGGCCTCGCGGACTCGCGCACCATGCGGCGGCTGGGACGCGGTCAGTTCCTCTTGGTGGCGGCTGCGGCCGCCGCCGTCATCGCGGCGCTCGTCGTCGTCCTGAGTCCGCCCAGCGCGCCGGCTGACGGCGAGACCAGAGGCGGAGTGACAGAGACCCGCTGGGGACGGCTCTCCGAGGGGGACCGCGAGTTGCTGGCCGCCGTCCGGCGAGCCGGTCTCTGGGAGATGCCCGCGGGGCAACAGGCCCAGCAGCGGGCTTCCAGCGCCAGAGTGAAGGAGGTGGGGGACATGATCATGGAGCAGCACGGGCAGCTCGACGAGGACGTCCGGGCCACCTCGGCGCGGCTCGGGGTGATCTTGCCCAGTGAGCCGAACGCCGACCAGAAGCGCTGGCTGGCCGAGCTGTCGAGCAAGTTCGGCGCGGACTACGACCAGACCTTCGTGCTCCGCCTGCGTGCGGCGCACGGCAAGGTCTTCGGCACCATCGCCAAGGTGCGGGCGGAGACCGAGAACTCCGAGATACGGGCGTTCTCCGAGCGTTCTCTCAAATACGTCAACACACATATGACGTTGCTGGAGAGCACGGGTCTGGCCACCAGAGAGGCTCTCAATACCTGACGGGATTGAAAGCCAGCTTCCAAGGAGATCGAAATGGGTAGAAAGAAAGGCATCGCGGTCGTCATCCCGGCGCTGCTGCTCCTCGCCTCGGCGACCGAGGCGCAGGCGGGTGCGGCCCCCGAGGCACGGCTGAGCGCCGTGGTCGCGGCAGATCCGACCGATCCACCCGATCAGGGCGGCGGTGACCAGAACGGAGGCCAGAACGGCGGCGCCGGCCAGAACGGTGGCCAGAACACCGGCGGCCAGAACGGCGGCCAAGTCGATCCCAACGATCCGAACAACGGCGGCCAGAACGGCGGCCAGGTCGATCCCAACGATCCGAACAACGGTGGCCAGAACGGCGGCGACCAGAACGGCGGTCAGAACGGAGGCCAGAACGGCCAGAACGGCCAGAACGGTGACCAGAACGGCCAGAACGGAGACCAGAACAACGGCCAGAACGGCGACCAGAACGGCGACCAGAACAACGGCAACCAAGGCGACGAACAGCAGCAGGAGGTAAAGGAAGGGCCCGTCGCGGCCGACTTCGTCCCCATTCAGCAGGGGCAGGCCAAGGCCGAGGCCCAGGAGGGCCAGAACGCCTCCACAGGCTCGTTCACCTCGCGCTGCGGCACGAACGAGAATGAGCACCACAACCCCGACAACTTCATCGTGGCTCCCGGCGTCCAGAACGGCGCACACCACATTCACGACTACGTGGGCAACCTGTCCACCGATGGCTTCTCGACAGACGAGAGCCTCGCTGCGGCCGGCACCACGTGCGCCCAAAATGACCAGTCCACGTACTTCTGGCCCGTCATGCGCGTGCGCAACCAGCAGGACAACTCCAACCAGGCACAGCAGAGCACCGCGGACGGCAACGTCGGCCGCATCGTCGCGCCCGTCCAGGCGAGCATGACCTTCAAGGGCAACGCGCAGGGCGACGTGACCGCGATGCCGCGGTTCCTGCGGATGATCACCGGAGACGCCAAGGCGGGCACGAACGGGACGGCCAACGCCCGCGCCCAGTGGACCTGCAGTGGCGAGGACCGCGTGCTCACCGACAAGTACCCGCTCTGCCCGGGCGGGAGCCAGGTGCAACGCGTTCTGGAGTTCCCCAGCTGCTGGGACGGACAGAACACCGACAGCGCCAACCACCGGACGCACGTCTCGTTCCCTGATGAGCAGGGCAACTGCCAGCAGGGCACCCAGGCGATTCCGAAACTGGAGATGACGCTCTCCTACAACCTGCCCGCCCAGCCGGTCGCGTTCGCCGTCGACTCGTTCCCCGAGCAGGGGCACGCACCGGTCACCGACCATGCCGACTTCGAGAACGTGATGCCCGAAGGGCTCATGCAGCAGGCCGTCAACTGCATCAACAGCGGTCGCACCTGCTGACCGCCCCCCGCTGGTGCCCGCCCCCGCCGCCTCACCACGAGGCGGCGGGGGCGGGCGTCCGTATGATCGGCCCCATGAACGTAGTGATCGCGGGAGGGCACGGCCAGATCGCGCTGCGGCTGGCCCGGCTCTTGACCGCCCGTGGGGACGACGCGCTGAGCCTGATCCGGAATCCGGACCACGCCGACGACGTACGGGCGACGGGCGCGGAGCCGGTCGTGTGCGACCTGGAGCGGGCGACCGTGGACGAGGTCGCCGACCAGCTGACCGGCGCGGACGCCGTGGTGTTCGCGGCAGGAGCGGGACCCGGGAGCGGCACCGCCCGCAAGGACACCGTGGACCGGGCGGCCTCGGTGCTGCTGGCCGACGCGGCGGAACGGGCGGGCGTGCGCACGTTCGTCCAGGTCTCCTCGATGGGGGCGGGGAAGCCGCCGCGCGGGAGGACCGACGACGTCTGGGCCGCCTATGTCAAGGCCAAGGGTGAGGCAGAGGACGACCTGCGGGCTCGTGACCTCGACTGGATCGTGCTGCGCCCCGGCGTCCTCACCAACGATGAGGGCACCGGCAAGGTGACGCTCGCCGAGCCGGACGTGGGCCGGGCCGAGGTGACCCGCGACGACGTGGCCGCGGTCATCGTGGCACTGCTGCACGCGTCCGGAGTCGAGCGCCGCACCCTGGAACTCGTGAACGGCGACACGCCGATCGAGGCCGCGGTCGCAAGCCTCTGAGCCTGCCTACGGCCGCCAAGCCTCTGAGTCCCGCCTCCGGCCGGTCTGTCAGGCGGAGTACATCTCCTCGATCTCGGCGGCGAAGTCCTTCATGACCACGTTGCGCTTCACCTTGAGGCTGGGCGTCATGTGACCGGCGTCCTCGGTGAAGTCGACGGCGAGGATCTCGTACTTCTTGATCGCCTCGGCCTGCGAGACCGACTTGTTCGCGCCGGCGACGGCGGATTCGATCTCGGCGATGACGTCCGGGTCGCGGCGCAGGTCCTCGACGGTCATGGCGGCGGGCTTGCCGTGCTGGTCCTTCCAGGGCGTGAGCGCCTCCTCGTCCAGCGTGATCAGGGCGCTGATGAACTTGCGCCCGTCGCCGACGACCAGGCACTGGCTGATCAGCGGATGGGCGCGCAGCCGGTCCTCCAGCGGCGCGGGCGCCACGTTCTTGCCCGCCGCGGTGACGAGGATCTCCTTCTTCCGCCCGGTGATCTTGAGGTAGCCCTCGGCGTCCAGGGAGCCGAGGTCGCCGGTGTGGAACCAGCCGTCCTCCAGGGCCTCCTTGGAGGCGGTCTCGTTGTTCCAGTAGCCGGTCAGGATGTTGACGCCCTGGACGAGGACCTCGCCGTCCTCGGCGATGTGGATCGTCACCCCAGGGATCGGCCGCCCGACGGTGCCGATCTTGATGGCGGTGGGCCGGTTGACGGTCGCGGGGGCGGTGGTCTCGGTCAGGCCGTAGCCCTCCAGGATCGTGATCCCGACGCCGCGGAAGAAGTGGCCGAGCCGCTCACCGAGCGCCGCACCGCCGGACACGGCGTACTGGACCCGGCCGCCGACCGCGGCGCGCAGCTTGCCGTACACCAGCACGTCGAAGACCTTGTGCTTGAGCTTGAGGCCGAGGCCGGGCCCGCCGTTCTGGAGGGCCTTGCTGTAGGCGATCGCGGTGTCCGCCGCGGCGGCGAAGATCTTGCCCTTGCCGTCGCCCGCGGCCTTCTGCTCGGCGCCGTTGTAGACCTTCTCGAAGACCCTCGGCACCGCGAGCAGGAAGGTCGGCTGGAACGAGCCGAGGTCGGGCAGCAGGCTGGCGATGTCGCTGTGCCCCAACACGATCCCGCCCTCGATGCAGGCGACCTCGATCAGCCGGGCGAACACGTGCGCCAGCGGAAGGAACAGCAGCGTCGAACTGCCGTCGACCGCGACCTCGGCGATCGCGCCCTGGATGGCGTTGCGGGAGGTCAGGACGAAGTTCGCGTGCGTGAGCTCGCAGCCCTTGGGGCGACCGGTGGTGCCGGAGGTGTAGACGAGCGTGGCCAGGTCCTGGCCGGTGCGGCTGCGGCGCCGCTCCTCGATCACCTCGTCGGTGACGTCCTTGCCCTGGGCCACCACGGCGTCGAGCCCGCCCGTGTCGATGCCCCAGACATGATCGAGGTCCGGGAGCTCGTCCCGGACCTCGGCGATCACGGCCTCGTGCTTGTCGGTCTCGGCGAAGACGGCCTTGGTCGCGGAGTCTCCGATGATCCACTGGACCTGCTCGGCGGAGGACGTCTCGTAGATCGGCACGGCCACCGCGCCGGCGGTCCACACGGCGTAGTCGAGAACGGTCCATTCGTACCGCGTCTTGGACATGATGGCGACACGGTCGCCGGGTTCGATGCCGGTGGCGACCAGGCCCTTGGCGATGGCGGTGACCTCGTTGGCGAACTCGCCCGCGGTCACGGCCCGCCAGGCATTCCCGTCCTTGCGGCGAAGGACGATCTGGCCTGGCTGCTGGGCGGCTCGGTCGAACGGCGCGTCGGTCAGATTGGTGGATTCGGGGACCTCCACCATGGCGGGGACACTGAACTCGCGCACGGCCTACTCCTTGCTTGGGCGCTGCAAACGGCGGGCAAGACGGTACAGGCTTCCTTAATGCAGAGGATACCCACCGGTAGGAAAGCATCTGTTCACCCCTGCGTGATTTGGTTCCCGGTTAACGGTGAGGCAAAGTCCGGCACTGGCCACCCGGACATGGCCGCCCCTTCGCCTACCCTTGAGCAGGAACGATGCGGGGAGTCTCACGGATGTGATTCGGGGAGGGCCATGTCGCTGCTCGAGGTGATCGCGCTGGACGCCGCCGACGCGAGGGCGGCCCAGGAGGGCGGCGCGGATCGGATCGAGGTCGTCGCGGACATGGCCGCCGACGGTCTCACGCCCGATCCGGACGTGGTGGCGAGGATGAGGGACGTCACGTCGCTGCCGCTGCGGGTGATGCTGCGGGCCAACGCCGGGTTCCGCACGTCCGCGCATGAGCTCGACCGGCTCCGCGCCGCCGCCGAGACCCTCAAGAAGGCGGGTGTGGACGGCTTCGTGCTGGGCTTCCTCGACTCGTTCAGCCAGATCGACATCGGTGCGACCAACAAGCTGGCGGCCGTCGTCACTCCGCTGCCCTGGACCTTCCACCGTGCGCTGGACCACGCTCTCGACCCGGTGCCCGCGTGGACGACGGTCAAGGAGCTGGGCGGCACGCTCGACACCGTTCTCACCGCGGGTTCGTCCCGGGGCGTCGACAGCGGCGTGGACCTGCTGGTCCGCCGTGCCGCCGAGGGCCCCGCGTCCGCCGGCATGATCATGGCCGGGGGCGGGCTGCGCCGCAAGCACGTGGCGATCCTGGGGGCGGCCGGCGTCGCCAAGTTCCACGTCGGCACGGCCGTGCGTCCCGACGGAGCCTGGGAGGCCCCGGTCGACGCGTCCCTGGTGCGCGAGTGGCGGGCCCTGGTCTCCGCCGCCACCGGCGACTAGCCCCGCGGACTCGCGCCGCCACCGGCGACCAGCCTTGCGGACTCGTGCCGCTGACACCCGGCAAGGCAGGGGTCATTCATTCGGTTCCTGTCCTATTAGAGTCGGTTCATGCGGATCCATGTGGTGAGCGACGTCCACGGCCGCGCGGAGGCCCTCAAGCGCGCGGGCGACGGGGCGGACGCGTTCATCTGCCTGGGCGACCTGATCCTGTTCATCGACTACTCCGACCACGGGCAGGGCATCTTCGCCGACCTGTTCGGGCAGGAGAACGCCGACCGATTCATCGAACTACGGACCCAGAAGCGCTTCGACGAGGCCCGGGACTTCTCCCGGCGCATGTGGGAGTCGCTCGACGGGGACGCCTGGCCGCATATAGAACGTGCTGTGCACAGGCAGTACGAAGAGTTGTTCGAAGCGATGCCCGTTCCGGCCTACCTCACCTACGGCAATGTCGACGTCCCTCACATGTGGCCCGCGCACGTGAAGGATGGGCATACCGTCCTGGACGGTGAGGTCGTCGAACTGGGCGGCCTCCGCTTCGGGTTCGTCGGCGGGGGCCTGCGCACCGAGTACCGCACGCCGTACGAGCTGGACGACGACGTTTACGCCGCCAAGGTCGCCGCAGTGGGGGAGGTCGACGTGCTGTGCTGCCACATCCCGCCGGCCGTGCCCGAGCTGCTGTACGACACGGTCGCCCGGCGGTTCGAGCGGGGCAGCGAGGCCGTCTTGGAGGCCATCCACCGGACGCAGCCGAAATACGTGCTCTTCGGGCACGTACACCAACCCCTCGCCCGGCGCATGCGCATCGGACGGACCGAATGCGTGAATGTGGGGCATTTCCGGGCCAGCGGGGTGCCTTACGTGTTGTCCGTGTGAAAAATACTTGCTGAAACGCCGAGCCTCTTAGCGGGCGCGTGCATGCCGAGCCAGAGGAAGGGAACGCACATGGCGGACCGGACGAGTTCTTCGACCACGATCAAGGCGGGCAAGGCCGAGATCATGGCGGTGATCGCCGATCTTGAGGCCTACCCGGACTGGGCCAGCGGCATCCGCGAGTTCAGCGTCCAGGAGACCGGCCCCGACGGCCGGGCGACGCGGGCCAAGCTGACCTTCGACGGCGGCCCGTTCAGCGATACGGTCGGCCTCTCCTACCACTGGGAGGATGACGACTCCGTCCGCTGGGAACTGGTGGAGAAGGGAAACGTCGTGACCGCCCTGCACGGCAGGTACTCCCTCGCCGAGGGCGACGCGGAGACCGAGGTCACCTACGAGCTGGCGGTGGACGTGCGGGTCCCGATGATCGGCATGGTCAAGCGCAAGGCCGAGAAGCGCATCATCGACTCGGCCCTCAAGGGCCTGAAGCGACACGTCGAGCGGTGAGCAATATCTTCGTTCCCGAGTCCGGGGCGGTACGGTTTCTCGCCGACAACAGATGGAAAATATTCTCATGACCGAGCAGCCAGGCGATGTCCTCAGTGAGGCCGTCAAGCTCTTCGACTCTCTGTGGCGCCGGATCGGCGGAGACGACGCGGGCGACCGCGGCGCCGGAGGCGCGCGCGATGCCAGTGCCGGAGGCGACGACGACGTGTGGAGCCGGGCCACGGCCGAGGATCCGCACATCGCGACCGGGGCCCCCGAGTGCCGCAACTGCCCCATCTGCCGTGCCATCGCGATGGCACGCGAGTCCGGCCCGGACGTCACGACGCACGTCCGGCAGGCCGGGCAGTCACTGATGGCGGCGGCGTTCGACGTCATGGCAGCCTTCGAACGCACCCGCGACCCCAGGCCCTCAAGCCGATCGAGGCCTTCGAGCGGGTCCGGGCCGTCCGGCGGATCGCAGCCGTCCGGCGGATCGCGGACGTCGGACCGATCGCAGCGTTCGGGCGGGTCGGCGGAGGACCCGTGGGCCGCAGCGGCGCGTGACGAACCCATCGACATCGGGTAGTGCATGACGGGCCCCGACCCCGGGGCGCGTGAAGAGGAGGAAGCGTAGTGGCCCTGACCATCGGCGTTGACGTCGGGGGGACGAAGGTCGCCGCGGGGGTGGTGGACGACCGCGGCACGATCCTGGAGAAGGTACGGCGTCCCACCCCCTCCACCAACCCCAAGGAGACCGCCGAGGTCATCGCCGAGGTCGTCGACCTGCTCAAGGGCAAGTTCGAGGATGTTTCCGCGGTCGGTCTCGGCACGGCCGGGTTCGTCGACGAGACCCGTTCCACCGTGTTGTTCGCGCCCAACCTCGCCTGGCGCGACGAACCGATCAAGCAGAAGGTCGAGGAGCAGGTCGGGCTGCCGGTCGTCGTGGAGAACGACGCCAACGCCACGGCCTGGGGCGAGGCCCGGTTCGGCGCGGGGCGGGGCGAGGACTTCATCGTCCTGATCACCCTGGGCACCGGCATCGGCTGCGGCATCATCATCAACGGCGAGCTGTACCGCGGCCGGTTCGGCATCGGCGCGGAGGCCGGGCACTTCCGGGTCGTCCCGGACGGCCGCCGCTGCGGCTGCGGCAACCGCGGCTGCTGGGAGCAGTACGCCAGCGGCAACGCCCTCGTGCACGAGGCCCGCGAGCTGGCCAGGGTGTCCCCGGCGATGGCGGGACGGCTCCTGGAGCTCGGCGACGGCCGGCCGGAGGGCATCAGCGGCCCGGAGATCACCGAGGCCGCCAGGGAGGGCGACAAGGCCGCCCTGGAGTGCTTTCGCACGGTCGCTCAATGGACCGGTCAAGGGCTCGCCGACCTGGCCGCCATCCTCGACCCCGGCGCGTTCATCATCGGCGGTGGCCTCTCGGACGCGGGCGATCTGCTGCTCGACCCGGTGCGGGCCGCGTTCGGGGACGCGCTCACCGGCCGCGGGCACCGCCCGGTGGCCGACATCAGGATCGCCGAGCTCGGCTCGGCGGCGGGCATCGTCGGCGCCGCCGACCTCGCCCGGACCTGATCCCTTCCGGAGTGATCACCTGGTCGGGAGCGGTGAGCCGGCTCCCGGTGGGGAGGTGGGGTAGGTGACCACCACCCTTCGGGTCGTCAGCTACAACATCCGGTCGTTGCGCGACGACCCCGCCGCGGTGGCGCGGGTCGTGCGCGCGCTGAAGCCGGACGTGCTGTGCCTGCAGGAGGTGCCGCGGTTCTGGTTCTGGCGGTGGCAGCGACGGCGCCTGGCGCGGGCGTGCGGACTCCGGATCGCCGCGGGCAGGCGCGCCTGCGGCCTCGCCGTGTTCACCGCACCGGGCGTCCGGCGGGTGGGCCGGGAGTTCCATCTGCTGACGCGCGTCCCCGGCATCCACCGGCGCGCGCTGGCCGTCGCGGTACTGGAGATCGGCCAGGGGAACGAGGCGCGGCGGCTGATCGCGGCGAGCACGCATCTGGATCTCTACGACGAGCCGCGCCGGGCCCATACCGGCGAGCTGATCGCGCACCTCGACCGGGCACGGCGGCGGTACGGGGCGCCCGTGGTGGTGACCGGCGACATCAACGAGCAGCCCGGGGGCGACTGCTGGACGATGTTGTGCACGGGCTTGCAGGACGGCTGGGCGGTCGCGCCGATGGGGGAGGAGTTGACGTTCTCCGCCCGCGACCCGCAGCGGCGCATCGACGGGGTGTTCGCCGAGCAAGGCATCGAGGTCGTCGGCTGCGGCGTCCCGGCCGATCCGGCGATCGCCGCCGACTACCCGCTGGCCACCGACCACCGGCCGCTCCTGGCCGAACTGCGACTGCCCGCGGCATAGCGGGAGGATCGGCGCCTGCGGCTGCCCGCGCATGGCGTGAGCGGCATGGCGGGAGGGGCGTGGCGAGAGGGGCGTGGCGGGAGGTCAGACGACCGCGCCGTCGTCGGGATCGCGGGGCTCGTCGCCCATCCGCAGCACCAGCGTCACGAACCCGCCGATGAACGCGGCGACCGCGAGGAACGCCGCCCAGCCGGGCACCTCCCAGTTGAGGACCACGGTGATCAGCAGATAGACCGGGCCGCCGATGAGCGCGATCCAGGCGCCCTTGGTGAGCGGGTCGGCGCTGGGCAGCGGCGGGGGAGGCGGCGGTACGTAGTGGCCGTCGTCGTCGGCCTCGGGGAACTCCTCCTCCTCGTCCGCCGATTTGATCACGCGGGCGCGGGGGAGGCGGCCGGTGCGGTCGTCGCCCTCGTCCGCCGGCTCCGGCTCGTCCTGCAGGTTCTCCTGGTCGGGCCAGGGCACCCGGTCGCCCTCGTGGGTGGTGTCGAACCCGGCGACGATCTCGGCCCAGATGGCGTCCTCGTCGCGTTCGGCCGGGGTGGACGGGGGCGTGTCCGCCGAGGCGTCGGCCGGGTGACCGGCGGTGGGCCTGTCGGCCCGATCGGCCTTGTCGGCGCCCTCCGTGTCGGCCGCGCCGTGCTGGGCCTGCGGGTCACCGGAGCCGCGCGGCTCGACGTCCAGATGGTCGTCGGGACGATCGTCCAGCAGATCCGAGTCGGCGCCCCGGGCGTCGCGCAGCCTGGTCAGGTGGGCGCGCAGGATGCCCTCGGCGGTCGGCTTCATGTCGACGTCGACGTACAGCCGGTCGAGCACGTCGTCGGCCGCGGGATCCTCCACCGGCGGAGCGAGCTCGGCCAGCCCGTCCGGCGCCGCCGCGTACGCGGCGACTCCCGCCTCGCGCAACGCCGTGAGCATGGCGTCGGCCAGATGCGGGGCGAGGTCGACCAGCGGGGCGTAGGTGTCCGCTGAGAGTCCATTGCCACGGCGATTCACGGGGCCGGCTCCTTCGTCGACTCCGGCGTGACCGGCAGCACCGGCATGTCGGCCTCCGCCCCCCTACGACCTCTGTGCCCGGGTTGGCCCGCCCGCGACGCGCGCCGACCACTCCCGGACACCCCGAAACGTGTGTCCCACGGTATTCGCTGCGCCGCCCGTAACAAGCCCTCGGACGCACTCGATTGCGATTTCCTCCGCAGAGCCTACGTTCCCCGAGCCGTGCCGGACACCATGGGGCCGCGCCTGCCGGGCGCTGCGGGGAAAGACCGCCAGCCGCGAAAGGGGGACACCGCCGGGCGCCACGGGGGAACTCGCCGGAGGCCACGGGGGCGAGAACGCAGGGCATCCGGGTGTGGGCAGTACGGCGACGAGATGGGAAGATGTGCCATCCCCGGTTCGTCGGAGACTTGCTGTCCGGAAGTGAGGGCTCGCGCGTCGCATGGCACACGCGGGCAGAGGAAGGGTGTCGGCATGCTCTGGTTCTGGATCCTGCTGAGGATCATTCTCTCGCCGATCATGTACATCGTGTGGCGGCCGCAGAACTCGGGCATGAAGCACGTCCCGAAAAAGGGCCCGGCGCTGCTGGTGGGCAATCACCTCTCGTTCGCCGACCACTTCTTCGGCCCGCTGCCGCTGATGCGCCCGATCTTCTTCATCGGCAAGGCCGACTACTTCACCGGCAAGGGGATCAAGGGCCTGATCAGCAAGGCCTTCATGACCGGGGTGGGGGTCGTGCCCGTCGACCGCACCGGCGGCAGCGCGGCCGAGGCGGCCCTGCAGACCGGCCTGCGGATCCTGAACGAGGGCAAGCTGCTGGGGATCTACCCGGAGGGCACCCGCGCCCCCGACAACCGGCTCTACCGGGGCAAGACCGGCGCGGCCCGGCTGGCCCTGAAGTCGCGCGTGCCGGTGATCCCGATGGCGATGATCAACACGTTCGAGCTGATGCCGCCCGGCCAGACCTACCCCAGGCTCGGCGTCCGTCCCGGGGTGCGGTTCGGCGAGCCGCTGGACTTCTCGCGCTACTACGGCAGCGAGGAGGACCACGAGGTGCTGCGCAAGATCACCGACGAGATCATGCAGGCGATCCAGGAGCTGTCCGGCCAGGAGTACGTCGACCGGTACGCCGCGGACGTCAAGGCCGAGCTGGCGGGCAAGGAGCCCCGCCCGTCCGAAGACGACGACTGACCCGACTGACCAAGTGACCAGGGCCGTCGGCATGGGGCTTGAAACCGCGCTCTGGCGCGCAGTCGCGGTCTACCGGTTCATCTCGTTGCTCTATGCCGGGGCGATGATCTTCAAGAACCACGACGAGTACCGGCATCCGGCGGGCGGCTGGGTCGTCCTGGTCGTGATGGCCGTCTGGACCGGCTACGCCACCTACGCCTACTCCGATGAGCACCGGCGCAGATGGCCGCTCCTGGCCGCCGATCTGATGGTCGCGGCGGGCTGCGTGCTCGCCACCGCCTTGGTGGAGGAGGAGAGGAGGCTGTGGGCCGGCGAGCCCACCATCCCGGTCTCCTGGGTGGCCGCGGTGGTCCTCGCCTGGGCCGTCGTCGGCGGTAAGCGCCTCGGGATGGCCGCCGCCTTGATGCTCGGCTCGATGGGCGTCGTGGTGCACGTCCTCGTCGAATCGACGAGCAAGCTCCCGGGCAGCACGCTGAACGGCATCGTGCTGCTGTTCATGGCCGGTCTGGTCGTCGGGCACGTGGTCACGCTCGCCCGGGACGCCGAGGCCCGGCTGGCCCGGGCGGTCGAGCTGGAGTCGGCGACCCGCGAACGGGAACGGCTGGCCCGCCGGATCCACGACTCGGTGCTCCAGGTGCTGGCCATGGTGCAGAAACGCGGCAACGAGATCGGCGGCGAGGCCGCCGAGCTGGGCCGCCTGGCGGGGCAGCAGGAGGTTGAGCTCCGGGCCCTGATCGGCACCGGGCTGGGCGCGCCGCCGCCCGTTCTCGCCCGGCCGGGCTCCTGGGCGGGATCCCGGCCGGGGACCCCGGCGGGCGAGCCCGTCGATCTGCGGCCGGTGCTCACCGGCCACTCGTCCACCACCGTGACCGTGTCGACCCCGGCGACCCCCGTCCTCCTCCCCGAACACACCGCCGGCGAGCTCAGCTCGGCGGTGGCCGCAGCCCTGGACAACGTGCGGCAGCACGGCGGCGAGGCGACCCGCGCCTGGGTCTTCCTGGAGGACGGACCGGGCCCGGGCGAGGTCACCGTGAGCGTCCGCGACGATGGCCCCGGCATGGAGCCCGGCCGCCTGGGCCAAGCCGCCGCCGACGGCCGCCTGGGCGTCGCCCAATCCATCCAGGGCCGAGTCCGCGACCTGGGCGGCACCGTCTCGATCATCTCCGCCCCCGGCGAAGGCACCGAGATAGAGATGACCATCCCCGCCCTTTAGGGGGAGGGGGTCCGGGAAGAGGAGGGGGTACGGGCGCTGTCGCGTACGGGGGGTTCTGGGCTGGCGGGGAGCGTCAGCTGGACTGGGGTGCGGCCTCGGTGCGCTGCCAGCGCCGCCTGATGGTAGGCCTCCAGAGCCCTGCGGAACGCGGGATCGGTGTAGATCCGCCCGTCGACGAGCGGTCCTTCCTGGCCCTCGATGACCGCCAGGACGTCCTCGCCTTGCAGGGTCTTGTGGGTCTCCAGGGCGTGCGCCACCGCGAGGACTGCGGCGCGGTCCTCTTCCAGCATCCGTTCCACCTGCTTGAGGAGGGCGGTGAGCTGGTCCTCGATGCGGTCGGCGAGGGCTCGGCGCATCTCCTTCTCCGCCTCCTTGGCGCCCTTGCCGCCGGCGCCGGGCGTCCCCATGCCGAGCTGGTTGGAGATCGCGTGCGAGGAGATCGTGGAGCCCATGCCCCAATAGCCCTCCATCAGGGACGCCACCCGGGTCGCGGACTCCAGGTCGCCGGAGACGCCCGACGAGCTGTCCCCGCCGAAGAACATCCGTTCACCGGCGAGGGAGGCCAGCGAGACGAGGATGTCGGACTGGTATTCGCTGCGCCACTGGGTGAACTGGTCCTCCACCGGGATGCTCGCGACCATGCCGAGATACTCGGCGCCCTTCTCGATCGTCGCGATGTCGATCTCCAGATGGCGGCGGGCGCGGATGGCCACGACCGCGTGGCAGGCCTCGTGCACGGCCGTCGCGTGCCGTTCGCGGTCGTGGTACTCCACGCCCTCCGGCGGCCCGAGGCTCTTGAGCTGCTTGGCCTTCATGACGTCGGCCCAGGTGATGACCTCGCGGCCGTCCCGGATGGCGGTGATGAGCGCCTCGTTGACCAGATCCTTGATGCTCGCGCCCGTCGCGTACGGGGTGATGGTGGCGAGCTTGTCGACGTCCTCGCCGGTCAGGTCGTGGCGGACCTTGGAGAAGTACCCCTCGTACGTGCGGACCCGGCCGGCCTTGGACGGATACCCGACCTTGTAGATGCGGTCGATGCGGCCCGGCCGCAGGAGCGCCTCGTCGAGGGCCTCGGGCATGTTGGTCGCCATCATGACCAGGATCCGGTACTTCGGCGGGGGCTTGGGCTTCATGCCGAGCAGCCGCCGGACGTACCGGTTGACGAACCCGCGCGGCTTCTTCAACCCCGACAGCTCGGTGAGCAGGGCCTGCAGGGTGCCCGTGTCACCACCACCGCCGCCGTTCATGCCGCCGCCCATGAAGAAACCGTTGCGGCCCGGCCTTGGCCCGTTCACGCTGACCGCCGATGCGCCGTCGGTCCGTGCGGCATCGGCCAGCGTGTCGCGGGCCAGTTGCCATCGGGTGTCGGGGGACAGGTAGGACATGCCGTGGCAGCCCGACTGGAAGGCTCCGGCCGGGCGGCCTCCGCCCGGGCCGACCTGGGCGAGCGCGCCGCGGCGGCCCAGTGAGTCGGCCTCGTCAAAGAAGACGATCACGCCGCCGTACCGCAGCGCGAGTTTGCGCAGCTTGCGGAACAGCGACTTCACCTTGAGCACGCCGATGCCCATGAACATCTGGATGAACGCGCCCGGGTCGACGAAGACGTACGGATGGCCGGTCTCGCCTGCGACGGCCTCGGCCATCAGGGTCTTGCCGGTGCCGGGCGGTCCCCAGAGCAGGATGCCTCCCGGTACGTAGCCGCCCATGGCCTCGATCTCCTGCGGCTTCTCCAGGAAGACGATGTTCTCCTTGACGCGTTCGACGACGTGGTCCTGGCCCCACACGTCCCGGAAGCGCGTCTTGATGTCGTCGGGCATGTAGGTGTCGATGCCGCCGCGGGACAGGAACCAGAAGAGCCCGACGAACTGGATGATGATCACGAAGAACAGGAAGATGATCTGGAGCAGGAACGGCAGCGCCTTCCAGAGCAGCGCTGGGGCCTCGAACAGCGCCAGCACCGGCGAGGTGTCCAGGATCTTGCCGGCCACCAGCGCGAAGACCGCGATCCAGAACAGCCAGATCATGGCCCGCCACACGCGGAAACGGGTCCACGGCTTGAACCTGCGGTGTGTGAAGCGTTCGAACCCGCCGAAGACCCGGTGCGTCCAGAAGCGGTGGTAGCGCGCCCACCGTTCGCTGACGAAGAAGTGCACCTGGCGGACCAGCTCAAGGCCAAGGAGCACGAACACCCAGGACGCCGCGGTGGCCTGCTCCCGCATCGCGTCGACGAACGGCAGCAGCGGGTTGTCCGCCATGGCCGCCCACACGAGAACGAACCACAGCAGCGTCAGCAGGAGGAGGTAGCGCACCCGATCCCACAGCGACTGCTTTTTGCGGGTCGCCGCCATGTCCCCGTGCGGGGTGTCATCGGGTGGCCGGAGTCCCTCGCCCTCGCCCTCGCCCCCAGGCTCGGATTCGGCCTCGGAACGTTCCTTGAGCAGTGACACCTTGGGCTGGGAGGCGCCACCGCGCCCGCGCCGAAAGATCATTTCACGTCCTCACCGTGAAGGATCGCGCGATGGCGTCCAGCTCGCCCTTGCGATCCAGGAAGCAGCGCGCCGAACAGCGGATGACCATCACGTAGAGGCGGCCCTCGTCACTGGCGTAGGACGTCACGTCGAAGGTCTGCAGTAGCGGCATTGGCGGGAGCCGGTAGTTGTAGGTGGTGCGCACGCCGCGGACGCCGCCCTTGGGCTTGAGCTCCTCGTCGCGCAGCAACTCGAAGCCGCTGAGCGGGGAGTTCTGCTGGGCGAGGGTCTGCCGGCTCTGCTCGGTCACCGGCAGGAAGGCGTCCCGGAGGCGGTCGAGCGAGATCGAGCCCCGCTCCTCCTGGGTGAGCGGGCGGACGATGGCGTAAACGAACGGCTGGTCCGTGCCGAGCCCGTAGAGGTGATCGGGATCGGGCGGGCTCTTCGCGTCGTAGGCCACCGACCACGACAGCTTGGGACGCAGCTGGGCGGCGGCGGAGTCGGGGTCGTCGGAGTGGATGGCGGCCTCGAGCGTCTTTTGTTCGATCTTGATCCATTCCGCGGGCACCTTGAAGTAGGTCTTCTCCGAGGAATTCTTAACATAGGTGTAATCGGATGATCCGCACGCTGCCAGGGACATGACCAGGGCGATCACTGATGCGGCGGCCAGCAGTCCCTGCGGGTACGCGTGCGCCACTCCTCGCGCCATGGGGCCTCCGCGGGGAGAAACGGAAAGGTATCTCCAACTATCTATGCCCCGAATCGCGTATTACACCCATATCCCGTTTCGATCACGTGAATATATCGGTGGCGGCGGCTGGCCTAAGGTGGCAGGGGCTTGGGGCTCCCACCGGGGTCGTCCTGAACGGGAGGCAGAGTGAGCAACGTTCCCCTCAAGGTGATGGTCGTCGACGACCACCCGATGTGGCGCGAGTCGGTCGCGCGCGACCTGGCCGAGGCCGGGCACGAGGTGGTGGCGACCGCCGGGGAGGGACGGACCGCGGTGCGCATCGCGCCCGCCGCCCGCCCCCAGGTCGCGGTCGTCGATCTCCAGCTGCCCGACATCAGCGGCGTCGAGGTGACCCGCCACCTGGCCGCCGCAGATCCGCCGGTACGGGTCCTGGTGTTGTCGGCCAGCGGCGAGCAGCAGGACGTGCTCGACGCGGTCAAGGCGGGCGCCACCGGCTATCTGCTCAAGTCGGCCGCGCGGGAGGAGTTCCTCGACGCGGTCCAGCGCACCGGGGCCGGGGACGCCGTGTTCACGCCGGGCTTGGCCGGGCTGGTACTGGGCGAATACCGCAGGCTCGCAGCGGCGCCGCGCCGCGAGGAGGATGACGCCCCCCGGCTCACCGAGCGCGAGACCGAGGTGCTGCGCCTGGTCGCCAAGGGACTCACGTACAAGCAGATCGCACAGCGTCTGGTGCTCTCCCACCGCACCGTGCAGAACCACGTCCAGAACACCCTCAACAAGCTCCAGCTGCACAACCGTGTCGAACTGGTCCGCTACGCCATCGAAAAGGGCCTCGACCAGGAGTGAACGTTTCTGCCCTGGCTGCGTCATACGACGCGAAACCGAAGCGGCTCTTCCCGCATCTATGAGGTAGGAGGAACCGGGAGTACCGGTACCGAGGCGACAGGGAGAGCCAGATGCCTCTTGCCGCAGCAGGGGACACGTGGGGAATCGCAGGGCCGGTCTTCCTTTGGGGGATCTTCGTCCCGGCCGCCCTCGTGCTGATCGTCATCGTCGTGCTGATCCGCAGGTCGATCGCCGCGGGTCAGGAGACCAAGCGTGAGCTCCACCCGTACGAGGCCGCCTATCTCACCGGCGGACGCACCCGCGTCCTCGGGACGGTCCTCGCCGCGTTGCGCGCGCAGGGCGCGATCGAATCCGCCGGTGGCGGCCAGGTCCGCGTCACCGAGACCCCGATCCCGGACGCCGCGCCCGTCGAGGTCGCCGTCCACGAGGTGATCCGCGAAGCGCGCGAGATCAAGATCCGGGACGTGCCGGACGACCTGCGGGTGCGCAACGAGATGGAGGCCCTGAAGGCGTCCCTCGAACGCGAGGGCCTGGCGCTGGGCGGCGGCGACAAGACCGCCATCCGGATGGCCTCGCTGTTGCTCTGGGGCCTGCTGGCCGTCGGAGTCGCGCGGCTCGCGTCGGGGATCTCCAACGGCAGGCCGGTGGGCTTCCTGATCGTCGCGGTGATCCTCTTCACCCTCGTGTGCCTGGGCTTCATGGTCGTCGGCAACAAGACCCGCGCGGGACGGACCGCGCTGGAGGCGACGCGCGATCGTCTCGGCCACCTCAACCCGTCGGCGAACCCGGCGTGGGCGACGTACGGTCCCAGCGGCGCGGCCTTCGGCGTCGCTCTCTTCGGCACCGCGGCCCTCATGAGCTTCGACCCGGCGTTCGCCGAAGAGGCCCAGCTCAGGCACTACATGACCACGTCCGGCGGCACCTCTGGTGACAGCGGCGGTGGCGGCGGTGGCGGCTGCGGAGGTGGCAGCAGCTGCGGTGGCGGTGGTTGCGGAGGCGGGTGCGGCGGATGAGCGACGATCTGGGTGTGGGGATCGGCTGGCGGCCCGAGATCGCCGGATTCGTGAAGGAACTGCCTGGTCTTCGCTTCACCGAGGTGGTCGCGGAGTCGGTGCACGAGGGCCACCCGCCTGCCGACCTGCTGGCACTGTGCGACCGCGGCGTCCGGGTCGTACCGCACGGCGTGAAGTTGTCGCTGGGCGGCGCAGAACCGGTCTCTGCGGAACGGATCGCACACCTGGCGTGGTGCGCGGAGTTCCTGAACGCGCCCTTGGTCAGCGAGCACGTGGCGTTCGTCCGGGCCGGCGGAATCGAGGCCGGGCACCTGCTTCCGGTGCCGCGCACCCGCGCCTCGCTCGACGCGCTCACCGCCAACATCCGCCGGACGCAGGCGGAGCTCCCGGTGCCGCTGGCAGTGGAGCCGATCGCCGCGCTCTTCGACTGGCCTGACAACGACTACGAGGAGGGTGACTTCCTCACCGAGCTGGTGGAACGCACCGGCGTGCTGTTGCTGCTCGATATCGCCAACGTCTATGCCAACGCCCGCAACCGCGGCGAGGACCCCACAGCGCTGCTGGACCGGCTGCCGCTGGAACGCGTCGCGTACTGCCATATAGCCGGGGGCGACGAGCACGCAGGGCGTTACCACGACACCCACACGGCACCGGTGCCCGACGACGTTCTAGCGCTGGTCAAGGAGCTCTGCGCACGCCAACGCCCACCAGGCCTCCTCCTGGAACGTGACGGCCGCTACCCGCCCGCAGCCGAGTTGCGCGCCGAACTGGACGCCATCGCGGGCGCTGCCGAGATGGAACGCATCACTTGAACACCCATCACCTGAACACCCATCACATGAACGCGGAGTTGGCGGCGGCGCAGGAAGCGCTCGTCCGGGCGATGACGGCGGGCGGGCAGCTGCCGCCCGGCTTCGACGAGGCCGGCGTACGGGTCGCGGCGCGAGCCATCCTGCGCAAGCGCGCCGGGGAGGTGGCGCGGGCCTGGCCGGCGCTGGCCGCCTCGTACGGCCAGGACTGGCCCGAGACGTTCGCCCGTTGGGCAGCCGAACGCCCGACCAACGGCTCTATACGGGACGCCTGGGACTTCGCCCGCGCCCACAAGGACTCGCTCGACGCAGCCGCCGCGCTGGAGTTGGCCCTCACCGAAACCCGCTTCCACTACGACGGCGAATCGCCCCCACGCCCCCGCCGGCTAGCCGTCCGCCGCGTTCCCGGCGGAGTCGCCTTCCAGCTGAACGGCCGCGCCCGCCTGATCAGCCGCCGCTGAGGGCACACCCCGGACGGTCTGGGTGGGTCGGGCTGCCCTGGCCTGTGGGGGTGTTGTGGGGTCAGGAGGTGGAGCCGGGGCGGCGGTCTGGTGGGAGGGCGCAGGCGGGTGTGCCACCAGGGAGCCGATCGCGGTTGGCGGCCACCAGCCGGTAGACGCCATGGGCCAGCCAGCGGAACGGGGGGATCATGGCGATCATCCCGAGCGGTCGCCAGACGCCACCGGCGTCGACCAGGAGCCGCGCGACCCCCTGGGCGCCGCCGTACGTCCGGCCGTCCCGGGAGACCCACACCACTTCGTGCGAGGCCTGTTTCACATCGGTGCCCAGGGCGGCGAGGTCGGCGAACTGGAACGCCACGATCTCCGCCGATGTCGGGATGCGCCGTTCGACGAACCGGACGGACGTCGTGCAGAATCCGCAGTCACCGTCGTACACCAGCACCGGCCGTTCCCGGAAGTTCATGATCTCCATGCTGCCACCCGGTATGGTCTAGACCAATATGGGCATGCCGACAAAGTCGGCGAATCATGCCGACACAGTCGGCGAATACCGTGTGCCGTCATGTACGCAAGACTAGGCTGAAACGCCGAACGACCAGGGAGGGCCTGTTGACCGAGCAAGAGGGCATGCGCGTCGGAGTGCTGACCGGCGGAGGTGACTGTCCCGGCCTGAACGCCGTGATCCGCGCGGTGGTGCGCAAGGGCGTCCAGGTCTTCGGCTACGAGTTCGTGGGCTTCCGGGCCGGCTGGCGCGGGCCGCTGGAGGGCGACACGATCGCGCTCGACGTCCAGGCGGTGCGCGGCATCCTGCCGCGCGGCGGGACGATCCTCGGCTCCTCGCGGACCAACCCGATCAAGGTCGAGGGCGGTATCGAGAAGATCAAGGACAATCTGGCCGGGCTGGGCGTCGACGCGCTCATCGCCATCGGCGGCGAGGACACCCTCGGCGTCGCCCGCGAACTGTACGAGAACGGCGTCAACGTCGTCGGGGTTCCCAAGACCATCGACAACGACCTCAACGCGACCGACTACACGTTCGGTTTCGACACCGCGGTCAACATCGCGATGGAGGCCATCGACCGGCTGCACACCACGGCCGAGAGCCACCACCGCGCGCTGATCTGCGAGGTCATGGGCCGGCACGCGGGCTGGATCGCGCTGCACGCCGGCATGGCCGCGGGCGCCAACGTCATCCTGATCCCCGAGCGGCCGTTCGACATGGACAAGGTCGTCGAGTACGTCGAGAGCCGGTTCAAGACCCGCTACGCGCCGATCATCGTGGTGTCCGAGGGCGCCCATCCGATCGACGGCCAGATGCAGATCCAGACCGGCGAGCTCGACGCGTTCGGCCACGTCCGGCTCGGCGGCATCGGGCAGCGCCTCGCCAACGAGATCGAAAAGCGCACGGGCAAGGAGGCCCGCGCGACCGTCCTCGGCCACATCCAGCGCGGCGGCACGCCCAGCGCGTTCGACCGCGTCCTGGCCACCCGCTTCGGTCTCCAGGCCATCGACGCCGTCCGCGACGGCGACTACGGCAAGATGGTCGCCCTCCGCGGCACCGACATCGCCCGCGTCGACCTGGCCGAGGCCACGTCCGAGCTCAAGACCGTCCCCACCGAGCGCTACGCCGAGGCCGAGGTCTTCTTCGGCTGAGCATCCTGAGGGCCGGGCGCGCGCTCGGGTCCCGGCCCTCGGTGCGTTCGGGGCGGGTGTGCAGGTCAGGCGGCTTAGAGTGCTCTCGTGCGCGTACTTCTGGTAGAGGATGACGAGCCGGTGGCCCAGTCGCTGCGGCGGGGGCTGGTCCGGTATGGCTTCGAGGTGGACTGGGTGATGACCGGCCGCGAGGCGTTGGAGGCATCGCCCGTCGATCTGGTGTTGCTCGATCTCGGGCTGCCCGATGGGGACGGGCTGGACGTGTGCCGGGAGCTGCGCAAACGCACGGACGTGCCGATCATCGTGATCAGCGCTCGCAGCGACGAGACCGATCGGGTGGTCGGGCTGGAGATCGGGGCCGACGACTACGTCTCCAAGCCGTTCGGGGTGCGGGAAGTGATCGCGCGCATCCGGGCGGTGATGCGGCGGGCGCGGCCACCGCAGGGGGACGCCGCCGGGCCCGACCGGTACGGGCGGCTCACCATCGACCGCAAGGCCGCGCGCGCCCACCTCGATGGCAAAGAGCTGCAGTTCACGCCGAAGGAGTACGACCTGCTGGCGTTCCTCACCGAGGAGCCGGGCGCGCTGATGACGCGCGAGCAGATCATGGAGGCGGTCTGGGACGCGCACTGGTTCGGGCCGACCAAGACGCTCGACGTTCATGTGGCGGCGCTGCGCCGCAAGCTCGCCGGGGCGATCAGGATCGAGACGGTGCGGGGCGTGGGGTTCCGGCTGGTCGTTGACGAGCCGTCCGCCGAATCATGATCCGGCAGCTCGTCACCAGCTACGTGCTGCTGGTCACCGTGGCGCTCGCCGCGTTCACCGTGCCGGTCGCGTTCACGCTGACGGCGCAGGTGCGCGGCGACACCGAGGAGTCGGTGCGCCGGGAGGCCACCACGATGGCGTTGCTGCTCGCGGGCGGCGACGTGCAGTCCCGGCAGGCCCTCGACCGCATGGTCGCCGCGTACCAGCGCGAGACCCCCGGCCGGATCGCGGTGATCCCTGGGGAGGCCGCGCAGGGGGGTGACTCAGCACGTTGGGGGTCGGGGGCCCTCGTGGTCACGGCCCCCGCCCGCGCCTCAGATGGCCGGATCACCGGCGCCATACGCATCACGTATCCGACCACCGAGCTGAACAGCCGGCTCTGGCGCATCTGGTGGTTCCGCGCGGCGCTGGCCGCCGGGGTGATCATGGTGGCCGCCCTGCTGGGACGGCTGGCGGCCCGGCGGCTGACCCGGCCGTTGCGGCAGCTGAACGAGATGGCCAGCAAGTTCAGCGACGGGGATCTGACAGCCCGGTCGCCGGTGACGGGACCGCTGGAGACGCGAACGCTGGCCCGCACGCTCAACCTCGGCGCCGAACGGCTGCAGACTGTGCTCGACGCGCAGCGGATCTTCGTCGCCGACGCCTCCCACCAGCTGCGCACCCCGCTCACCGCGCTCCGGCTGTCCCTGGACAACATCGCTGACGGCGTGGACGACGAGTTCGCCCGTGAGGACATCGAGCAGGCGACCGCGGAGGTGGTGCGCATGAGCCGCCTGGTCAACGGGCTGCTGGTGCTGGCCGACGAGGACGCCAAGGTCACCGCCGCCGAGCCGGTCCCGCTCGCCGAGGTGATCGCTGACCGGCTCGAACTGTGGCGCACGGCGGGCGACGAGCGCGGTGTCCGGTTCAGCTCCGGACCGGTGGACGGCCGCCTCCGCGTGCTGGCCGGCCCGGGTCACCTCGAACAGGTGCTGGACAACGTCCTGTCCAACGCCCTGGCGGTCTCCCCGGACGGCGCGACCGTCCGGGTGACGGTCTCGGAGGCTGGGGGCGAGGTCGTCCTGGAGGTCCTGGACGAGGGACCCGGGATGACGGACGCCGAGAAATCCCGGGCGTTCGACCGCTTCTGGCGCGGCCAAGGGCTCACCGGACGGTCCGGATCGGGGCTGGGGCTGGCCATCGTCAAGCGGCTGGTGACCGGTGACGGCGGGAGCGTCGCGCTGGGCGACGCTCCCGGGGGCGGACTGGTCGTACGCGTCAGCTTGCGGGCGGCACCACCGAGGAGTGGTGGTTGACGATCAGCCACTTCCCGCCGCGCTTCTCGTACTCGTAGGTGTAACGGGCCTCGACGGTGGTCTTCCCTCCGTCGAGCGTGAACCTGTAGAGGCCCGCGTCGATCGCCGAGTCGCGGTCCAGGACGTTCACGACCGTCCGGATCTTCTTCGCGTCGGGGTCGCGCTTGAGGAAGTGCTCGAAGTAGTCGACGATCCCTGCGCGGGTGGTGCGGATCTCCGGCGACGCCGTGGGCAGCAGCACCGCGTCGGACGCGTACCGCGCGGCCACCTTCTGCGGGTCGCCGGTGCGCACGGCGGCCAGCCAGCCGTCGAACAGACCGGCGATCTCCTTGGTGCCCGGCTTGCCGGGCATGGCGACCGTGGCGGCCCGCTCGGTCTTGGCGGGCTCGGCGACGGCGTGCGTCATCCCGGCGCCCGCCACGACGCCGACAACGAGCATGACGGCGCCGCTGGTCAGGGCCGCGCGATCCGATATCGGCTGCTTCATTCTGGTATCCCGTCTTCTGTGCCATCCGTGGTGGAGTGGGCACTTTGAGCATCACCGGGAGCGCTTTAACGCCAGGACAGCGCAGAGAGAGAGCAGCGACAGCAAAACGACAAGTTACTCTGTGTGCCGATTTCGTCGCGGAGACCGTTCGGGGAAAGGCGCCCATTACCGTACTTTCGGCTGGTTACGCGGGCGCTGCCGCTTCCTAGCCTCAACCCCATGAATAGCGTGGAACGGCCTGCCGGGCCGGGCGGAATTCTGGTCAATGCCGGTCTGGGCGTGGTATTCCGTGGCGGTGTCCACGCTCGCACTGTTGCGCGAGCGGCAGAGGCTGTGGACGGCGGTCGCGGGTTTGGTGGTGACGGCCGTCGCCGTCGGATCACGAGGGCGGCAGGCATGGCGTACGAGTCAGTAGCGTGGCCGGCGTGATCGTTCCAGAGCGATGGGCCAGGGGCGCCTGCGTGACCGCGGTCGGCGCCGCGTTCCTCACGGCGATCGCAATGCAGGCCCTCGCCATCGCGCAGAGCTGGGGCGCCTGGTACTGGGTGCCGGGCAGCCTCTCGGCCGTGGCGGTGTGCCTGCTGGCACTGTTGACGCTGCTGGGGCGAGGCCGGTCGCCCTGGCCCGCCATCTCGGGGCTCGGCGTCGCAGCGCTGGCGATCCTGGTGACCCGTCTGGCTGATCCTCGTGAACTTCCGGCCGAGCCCAGCCCGGCCATGGCCCTGGGCCTGGCGATGCTGGTCGGCTCCGCGCTCCGGGTGCTGCCGCCTGTGCAGGCCGGTGCCATCGCGGGTGCAGGCCCGGTGGTGGTCGCCGCCGGTCACCTCGCCACCAAACCCTCGTCCGGCATAACGGCCCTGACGGGCATGATCTGGCTGGCCGCCGTCGGCGCCGGGCTGTCGCTGCGGTTGCTGGACGCCCGGGCGAGCGCCACCGCCGAACGGGCGCGCCAGGCTGAACGGTTGGAGCTGGCACGGGAACTGCACGACGTCGTGGCCCACCACATCACGGGGATGGTCATCCAGGCACAGGGCGCCCAAGTGGTCGCGAGGCGAAATCCGGAGCAGGTGACCGAGTACCTCAGCGAGATGGAGGCGGCCGGCACCGACGCTCTGGCAGCGATGCGGCGGGTCGTCGGGCTGCTGCGCGACGAGGCGGACGTGGCACCGGCGTCCCCAGGGCCGGAGGGGCTCGGCGAGCTGGTGGAGCGCTTCCGCCGGCAGGGCCCGGCGGTGCGGTTGAACATGCGGGACGGGGATTGGCCGCCGGAGGTGACCAGCACGGTGTACCGCGTCGTCCAGGAAGCGTTGACGAACGTGCTGCGGCACGCGCCCAAGGCCGGCTCCGTCGTGGTCACCGTCGAGCAGGGTCCGCAGGATGTCACCGTCGAGGTCACCGACGACGCCCCAGCGGCCCCGGGCCGGCCACACCACCGCGGCGGATACGGTCTGATCGGCATGCGCGAACGTGTCGAGACGCTCGGCGGCTCGCTGCGTGCCGGACCACGTCCCGATGGCGGCTGGTCCGTGCGGGCGACCCTGCCCGTCCCCACCAGGGAGCCCCGATGACCATCTCGGTCTTGCTCGCCGACGACCAGGCGATGATCCGCCGTGGGCTACGGCTGATCCTGGAGGACCAGCCCGACATCAGCGTCGTCGGGGAGGCGCCCGACGGGGCCGAGGCGGTCGCCATGGCCCGGCGGTTGCGCCCCGACGTGTGCCTCGTGGACATCAGGATGCCCCGCCTCGACGGCATCGAGGTGACCCGCGTGCTGGCGGGCCCGGGGGTGCCCGACCCGATGAGGGTCATCGTGGTCACCACGTTCGACCTCGACGAGTACGTGTACGGGGCGCTGCGCGGCGGTGCGGTGGGGTTCGTTCTGAAGGACGCCGGGCCCGCCCTGCTCGTCGAGGCGGTCCGCGCCGCCCACAACGGCGAGGCGCTGGTCTCGCCGTCAGTGACCGTCCGCCTGCTCCGGCACCTGACTGAGGCCTCTGCCCCGGCGCAGTCCCCGCCGCTGTCGGACCGCGAGCTCGAGGTCGTCCGTGCCCTCGCGCGCGGCCGCACCAACCAGGAGATCGCCTCAGAGCTCTTCATCTCGCTGAGCACCGTCAAGAGCCACCTGTCAGGCATCCAGACCAAACTGGGAGTCCGCAACCGAGTGGGCATCGCCGCATGGGCCTGGGAGAACCGCCTCATCGACACCAGGTAGTCAACCCATTGCACAGGCCGGAGCCGAACCGGTCAAAAGTACGATCGCTGACGGCCCGGACTGTGCTTTGGACTGATGCCCGAAAGTGGCGCTGATTCCAGGATGGGCGTATGCCAAATGAGGATTCCGTCCCCGTTCTGCGGGCCGAGGGATTGACGAAAAGATATGGCCGCAGGGTGGCTTTGAATGATGTCAACCTGACCATTCCGGCCGGTCGCGTCGTCGGCCTTGTCGGTCCGAACGGGGCTGGCAAGTCGACGTTGCTGAACCTCGCCTGCGGTCTGCTCGAACCGACGTCGGGCTCGCTGCGCGTTCTAGGGTCCCGGCCGGCCGAGAGCGCCGCGCACTTGGCCCGGGTGGGGTTCGTGGCACAGGACACCCCGGTGTACCCGTCGTTCAGCGTGGCCGACCATCTGCGCCTGGGCGCGCGGCTGAACCCGTCCTGGGATCAGGAACTGGCCGAGCGGCGCGTCGGGCAGGTCGGCCTGAATCCGGGACAGAAGGCGGGACGGCTGTCCGGCGGCCAGCGCGCGCAGCTGGCGATGATGATCGCCGCCGCCAAACGCCCCGAACTACTGATCTTCGACGAGCCCGCGGCCGCGCTCGACCCGCTGGCCCGCCGGGGGTTCCTGGAGAACCTGGTGGAGTTCGTCGCGGAACTCGGAGCCAGCGCCGTGCTGTCGTCCCACCTGCTCAGCGACATCGAACGGGTCTGTGACCACCTCATCGTGCTATGTGAGGCACAGGTCCAGGTCGCCGGCAAGGTCCAGGATCTGCTGACTGGCCACCATCGGCTTGTCGCGCCCAGAGGCGAACTCGACCGGCTGCCCGCCAGCGTCGAAGTCGTCCGGATGGAGCACAACGGCCAGTACAGCCGGGCCCTGGTGCGCACCGACGTGCCACCGCCGTCGATCCCGTACCGGGTCGAACCCGTCACGCTCGAGGAACTGGTGCTCGGCTACATGTCCCGCGCGTCCGCCGTCGGGGAGGGAGCACGATGATCTGGTTGAACTGGCGGCAGTTCCGCCTCCAGGCGCTCGCCGCCGCCGTCGGGCTCGCTCTGATCGCCCTTTACCTGCTGTACCTGGGTACGGAGATCCGGGATGCCTACGACGCCTACCAGTCCCGGTGTGCCGACCCCGGCGACTGCGCGCAGGCCAAGAGCCACTTCCAGAGCGCCTACCAGAACACGCTGCTCTTCCTGGCCGCCGGACTCGGGCTGATCCCCGTCATCATCGGCGCGTTCTGGGGGGCGCCGCTGATCGCCCGGGAATTGGAGATCAGCACCCACCGGCTGGTGTGGAACCAGAGCGTGACACGCCGCCGCTGGCTGATCAGCAGGATGGCGTTCGTGGGTCTGGCCGCGATGATCCTCACAGGCCTGGCCGGCTTGCTGCTCACCTGGGCGGCCTCCCCGTACGACCAGGTCGCTGCGGACAGGTTCGGCGCGGTGGAGTTCGGCGCCCGCAACATTGCCCCGATCGGCTACGCCTTCCTCGCCTTCACCCTCGGCACCATCGTCGGCCTGCTCGTGCGCCGGACGCTCCCGGCGATGGCCATCACGGGCGTCGTCTTCCTCGTACTCCAGTTCTCGGTGCCGAACCTGGTGCGGCCGCATCTGATGCCGCCTGAGAAGACGGCCCTGCCGATGACCGCGCAGAACATCAACGAGGCCAGGAGCCTGGGCAGCATCACTGGCGCACCCGTCATCGGCGGCCTGCGGGTGCCCGGCGCACCTGACGCTTGGATCAGTGAGACCAGCCCCCTGCGCACCGCGGACGGGCGGACTCTCGGCGAGAGCCAGTTCAACGAGTGCCTCGACACCCCACCGAAGACCGGCACCGGCGGCACGTTCGGCGACACCGCGGCGTGCCTGTCCAAACTCAACCTGCACGTCGACATCAAGTACCACCCGGGCAGCCGCTATTGGCAGTTCCAGCTGACCGAGACCGGGCTCTATCTGGCGGTCAGCGGAATCCTCATCCTCATGGCTCTCCAGCGCATCCGACGCGCCTGAACCGACCGTTCTCACCGAGCTTTGAAAGGCGCCGCCGAAACCTGGCGGCGCCTTTTTACTTGAGAGTTTTGTTGGCGGTGGAGCCGAACTCGCGGCGCATCATGGGCCGGTCAGGTTTCGGGCGAGCGAGTTCGGTGAAACCCGCGGCGCGAAAGGCGGAAGCGATGCCGGTCATGGCGTTGTCGGCGCCGACATGCTTGCCCTCTGGAGGGTCGACGGGATAGGCGTCGACAGCGCGGAGATCGTAGCCGGCCGCGAAGTCGCAGGCCGCGTGGATCATGGGGATGTGCAGCCGGCTCCTGCGGTGGGGTGCGGACACGTACAGGCAGCTGATCACCCAGGCGGCGGTGTCGTCGACCGGGGCGCATCACCGCAGATCGCTGCATTCGCGGATACTCCGAGCGGTCGCCGACGGCGACCCAGCCGACGGGTTCCTCATTGAGGTAGCACACCAGTCCCGGCGGCGGATCAGCGAGGGCACGCTGGTGCATCTGGGATCGGTTGCCGTCCCCTCGGCCCTTCTCCCACTCCGCGAAGGATGCTCGCCAGTGCATGCACCAGCAGCCCCGCGCGCCTCCATTCGCCCCCATGACCTGCTCGAAGTCGGCCCACGTGCGCCGGGTCAAGGCCGTCCAGGTGATTTCGGGAAGTCCAGCCATACCTGAGGACGTGCCCGTATACATGTCGATAAAGCGCTGCCGCTCGTGTCGTGTGACAGGAGCAGGCGGCGCCGGTCACGGTCCAGATCGATGATGGAGACCTGGACGCTCTCGCCTGGCTGGACGATCTGCTCGGCGAGCTCGTCCTTGTGGATAAGGCCTTCGACACTGTCCGCGACTTCGACGAACACCCCGAACGGAATGATTTTGGTGACGGTGCCCGAGAGCCGCTGTCCCACGGCGGCATTGTCGGCGAAGGACTGGAACGGGTCCGGGCGCAGGGCGCGTAGGGAGAGCCTGGCTTCGCCGTTGGTGGTGTCGAAGGTGAGAACTTCACCGCGGACTCGTTGCCCGATGCGGACGATGTCGGTCGCCCTCTCGAAGTGCGTCCAGGACAACTCGGGGATCGTCACGAACCCGACGCCGGCGTAGGTGGGGTGCGGTGGGCCTTCGTCCAGCGCGACGAACACACCGAAGTTCTGGATGTCGGCGACCCGGCCGGTGAGCACGTCTCCGGCACTCAGCCCCTTCAAGAACGTCCAGAGCTCTGGGTGTTCGGTCGCCGCCAGGGACAGCCAGATCCGCCCGGCGGCCGTATCGACGGAGACCACTTCAGCCCTGACGCGCTGCCCCACGGCGACCGTATCTGCGCGCCTCCCACGCCAGGGATAGTCCCTGATGTACGCGGGCGTCGCGCTGAGGTCGCCGTCGAGCCGTATCCGCGGCCCGAACGGCCGTTCGTGCTCCACGACCGTCCCCGAGACGACCACCGAGGGCGACTCAGGTTCGCCGGGCAAGTCCGCGTTCCAGGCTGCGGGCAGAGGCTCGTCGCACACCGCGCAGTAGAAGTGGTCGTCTTTCACGATGTTGAGCTGCCCACAGTGGAGGCAGCGACGGAAGACAATCGGCACAGTGAAGGCCCCAGGATGATCGAGGCCGGCGTTGTCGAGGGCGGCCTGGACGGCGTTCCACGAGGAGACATCCGGACAGTAGCCGGTCGACTGGTTGCTGATCTCGCTCACCCGCCAGCCGTCACCGGTCCGCGCGAAGGTGATCTCGCCGGCGCTCAGCACGGGCTCGCCACCCGCGCAGACGACGTGCTCGCTGCGCTGCGCGGCGAGGCGGAGGGCCGCGGTCTCGTCGATGACAAAGGTGAACGGCTCCTCCTGCTCTTGACCGTCCTGCCGGGCGATCCAGGTGGCCAGGTCATCGCGTGAGGTGATCGGATGCCCCATCCCTTCCGACCGCACTTGCGCGCGGATCTCGTCGGGGCCGACGTACCGGTAGCGGCGCTGCCCGTGGACGCCCAAGGCCGCGGCGAAGGCCGAGAAGGTCGGCGCGACCACCCGCCAGGCGCATCGCTGCGCGTCGGTCCACCAATCGGAGGCCACGACGGCGGGGTCGTCGCTCCCACTGCGGTAGTCAAGGGCGATGGCGACGTCGTCCCCGAGATTGCGGTTGACCGCGATGAGCACAGCCAGATCGGTGTCGAGCCAAGGGAGCTCGACCAGCTCGGTGGACCGGCCGCCGCTTGCCAGCCGGAAGAGATCGGCGGTGGCCGGATCCTCGCTCAGCGAGTCCAATGCCCGTGACTCACGGCGGATCTGGTCGATGTTCGCCAGGAGGTCCACCGGGTCTTCGAGCCATGGCATGACGCCGCTCAGCGCAGCGTCATCAGAGGGCGGCCAATCTCTCGCGGCCAGCAATTCGAGAAGCAGAACGGGCAGGGGCAGCCCGCGGGCATGGACCCGCGAAGGACGCATATCGCACAGACTTCCAGATTAAGCCCGTCCCGGAAAACGCTCGGTGGGCGAGGGCGGGCGGAGGCCGTCCATGAGGACGGTGATGAAGGCGTCGGCGAGCTGAGGGGACGCTGCTTCCGAACGTGCGATCCCGTAGGTGGCCTGGCCTACCAGGACGGTGGTGAGGGCGGGGTCGAGGTCGGTACGGATCGCGCCGTCCTGCCGCGCTCGGTCGAGCATCTCTTCCACGGCGTGGACGAGATCGGCGCGCAGGGCCGTGACGGCGGGCAGGGCCAGGCCGTCCAACTGGTCGTTGATGGCGTGGTGCGCCGACTGGAAGGCGATCAGCTCGGCCAAGAAGGTACGCAGGGCCTGCTCCGGCGAGGTCTCGGCCAGCAGGTCCCTGGCGCGCTGAACCACCGGTCGCATCAGGCCGGCGACCGCGGCGTCCAGGAGGGCGTCTTTGCTGCCGAACGCGCGCACGACGGTCGCCGCCCCCAGACCGGCTTCTTTGGCGATGGCCTCGACGGTGAGGGCAGCGCCCGGTTCGGCCAGCAGGGCGGTGGCCGCTTCCAGGGCGAGCCCACGGTTGCGCACGGCGTCGGCCCTGCGGGGGCTTCCGGACATTGACAACTGGAATGCTCCTTCCACATACTCAACTGGAATGTGCATTTCAGTTATCGTAGCGCGAGGAGACACCTGTGAACGAGCGGATACTGATCTCGGGCGCGAGCATCGCCGGGCTGACCCTGGCGCACTGGCTGGCCCGCTACGGCTTCCAGCCCACCGTGGTCGAGCGCGCCTCCGCGCTGCGTGCCGGGGGCAACGGCGTCGACGTGCGAGATCAGGCCATTGAGGTGGCCGAGCGCATGGGAATCATGGCGAGCGTCCGCGCAGCGGCCACCGATGTCCAGGGCATGAAGTTCGTCGACGCCGCCGACCGCGCCGTCGCACGCATCGGCTTCTGGGATCCCGGCGCGGTTGAGATCATGCGTGGCGACCTGGTGGCGCTGCTGCGCGAAACGGCCGACACCGAGTATCTGTTCGGCGACTCCATCCGCCGCCTCGACCAGGACGGCACCGGCGTCACGGTCACCTTCGAGCACGCGCCCGCCCGCCGCTTCGACCTGGTCATCGGCGCCGACGGCATGCACTCCAACGTCCGCAGGCTGGCCTTCGGCACCGAAGAGCAGTTCGTCAAGTTCAAGGGGCACTACTTCGCCTTCGCCAACACCGACGCCTCGCTAGGCGAGGACCGCTGGGTGACGATGCACAACACCCCGGGCAAGATGACCGGGATCTACCGCTCGGGCAACCACGCTCAGGCCAAGGCGTACTTCATGTTCCGGTCCGCGCCGCTGCACTACGACCACCGCGACATAGCCCAGCACAAGCGCCTGATCAGTGAGGTGTTCGCGGACGACTCGATCTGGCGGATCAAGGAGCTGCTCAGCTCAGCGCTCGCCGATCCTGATTTCTACTTCGACGCGCTCGGCCAGGTGCGGATGGACTCCTGGTCCACCGGCCGAGTGGCGCTGGCCGGCGACGCCGCCTGGTGCGCGTCCCCTGCCTCCGGGGCGGGTGCCGAGCTGGCACTGGTCGGCGCCTACCGGCTCGCCGGCGAACTGGCCGCCGCCCGCGGAGACCATCAGGTCGCCTTCCCCCGCTACCACGCCGCCCACCGCGACCTGGTGGGCAACAAGCAGAAGATCGGCCCCAACGTCCGCCTCATGATCCCCAAGACCACCGCCGGGAGGAAACTGCGCGACGCCGTCGCCCGCTCGCCGCTGATGCGGGTGCTCGGAACCGTGGAACGCCTCGTACAGGCCAAGCCCGGGAGACTGCCGGAGTACGCCACGGCCAGCTGACGCAAGTGCGGCGATCTTGGTGAAGGGCGGGAACAGGTTAGTAAGTCGCGGTGTTGGGTTGGCTGGGCCACACTTGGAGTACGGCCCCTTTTCCGCTCTCCAGGAGGATCCCGCATGCCCACGCTCGACACCGCGACCGAAGCCGTCCAGGCGCAGACAACGGTCGACGGGGAGCCGTGCGTGTTGATCAAACTTGGCGAGGTCGTGCTCAAGGGCAAGAACCGTGAGCTGTTCGAGCGGCGGCTGGCCGACAACGTGCGGTCCGCCACCCGGGGGATCGCCCGGGTGGACGTGATCCGGCGGCATGGGGTGTTCATCGTCCGGACCAAGGACGCCACCGTCGAGAAGATCGACGCGCTGGCCGAGCGGATCTCCGATGTCATGGGCATCGTGTGGGCGCACCGGGCGTGGCGGGTCGGCAAGGACGTCGAGAGCGTCGAGCGGGCCGCGCTGGAGCTCATGGCGGGCCGCACCGGGACGTTCGCGGTGCGGACCAAGCGCCGGGACAAGCGTTTCCCGCTGACCTCGACCGAGCTGGACCGCCAGGTCGGCGGCAAGATCAACGATGTGTACGGGCTGCCGGTCAAGCTGAAGGGGCCCGACCACACGCTCTCGATCGAGATCGACCGGGACGAGGCGTTCGTCTTCTCCGGCGGGCTGCCCGGGCAGGGCGGGCTGCCGGTCGGCATGAGCGGGCGGGGCCTGGTCCTGATGTCCGGAGGCATCGACTCGCCGGTCGCCGCGTACCGGATGATGCGGCGCGGGCTGCGGGTGGACTATCTGCACTTCTCCGGCATGCCGTTCACCGGGCCGGAGTCGATCTACAAGGCGTACGCGTTGGTGCGCGAGCTGGACAAGTTCCAGGGCGGCTCGCGGCTGTTCGTCGTGCCGTTCGGCAAGGCGCAGCAGCAGATCAAGTCGTCCGGCGCGGACAAGCTCGCGGTGATCGCGCAGCGTCGGCTGATGCTCAAGACCGGCGAGGTGGTGGCGCACCGGCTGGGCGGCGGCACCCTGATCACCGGGGACGCGCTGGGCCAGGTCAGCAGCCAGACGCTGACCAACATCACGGCGCTGGACGACGCGGTGGAGCTGCCCATCCTGCGCCCGCTGATCGGCATGGACAAGATCGAGATCATGGACCAGGCGCGCCGGATCCGGACGTTGTCGATCTCGGAGCTGCCCGACGAGGACTGCTGCACGCTGCTGGCGCCGCGGCGGGCCGAGACGCGGGCCAAGATCGAAGACCTGCGCCAGATCGAGAAGCGCCTGGACGTCGCCGAGCTCGCCGACCAGCTGGCCGAGTCGGTGCAGGAGCACCGCCCGGTCTACGGCGACTCCTGATCCCGGGCCGTACGCCTAGTCCCTCGGGCGTGGGGGTTCTGGGCCTTCGGCGCCCATCAGCGCGATGCGTTCGATCCGGACGATCCTGAAGCGGCGCCCGGCCACCTCCAGCCCGTTGGGGCGGGAACGGTCCGTCAGCAGTGCCGCGGCCTCGGCGTACTCGTCGAGCTCTTCGGTGCCGGGATGCTCGACCGCCGGCACCACGTGGCGGAAGTAGGTGGCGAGCGAGTCGCGGGCCTGTTGCGGCGTCTCGTGCATCCTCCCACCGGGGCGCCAACGTCCACTGGCACGTTCCGCGACCGTGAACGCGGGCGAGAGCAGCACCGGAGTCAGGAACGCACCGGGCTCGCTCGCGCTCCCCGAACTCGTCGCGTCCAGCAGCTGGCACAGCAGCTCGGCGGTGGCGATGTCCGGGGTCGTCTGCCCGTTGGGCATCAGGTCGTACGGGCGGGACGGCGGCAGGCGCAGGTCGCCCGGCGCGGGGTCGAAGTCCGTCGGCCGGGGCGGCTCAGGGCCGTCCGGGCCCGTGCGCACCACCTGCTCGATCCGCACGATCCGGAAGTGCGAGCCGGCCACGCGCACCTCGTCACGGGGTTCGCTCTCCAGGCTCCGGGCGGCCGCCCGCATGTCGCGGCCGGCGATCCAGTCGGCCAGGGCCGCCCGGTCGATGAGATGCTCGGCGAGCAGCTCCCGGGCCCCTTGGGGGATCGGGTCGCAGGGACAGACCATCTGCCAACCCCCGGACACCCGTTCGGCGGCGGTGAACAGCGCGCCGGCCACCACCAGCTCCGGATAGGCGGCGATGGAGCGGCAGGCATCCGCCAGCTTCACGGCGGCGACAGGGTCCACCCCGTCCAGGTCTTCGGGGAACAACCGCCCACCGGCGTCCCCATCGCCCGTTGTCATGCGCAGCATCATCCTCGCCAAAGCCCTTGCTGGCGAGAGGTTCACGGCACATTTTCGTTCCGATTTGAACGGGTGGCCCCAGCGGGCGGGACCACCCGTTCAGCTGCGGGCAGGCAAGATCAGTTGCGGATTACTTGCGGGACGGCAGGATCAGCAGCAAGAGGCTCACTGCCAGCAGGGCCAGCCCCGCCAGGGCGAGGCCGCCGAGTTGCTCGTCCAGCACCACGACCCCCAGCACGGCGGCGACGGCCGGTTCGGCGAGCGTCAGCGTCGTCGCCGTGGTCGCCGGGGTGGTGCGCAGCCCGCGGGCGAACAACATGTACCCGCCGGCCGTCGTGATCCCGCCCAGATAGAGGATGATCAGTGCCCCCGAGGAGGTGGTCATCCAGCCGGGTCCGGACATCGCCAGTACGGGCAGCAGCACGATCGCCGCAACCCCGAACAGCGTGCCCACCACGGCCCGGTCGTCCTCGCCCCGGGAGATGAACGCGGACGCGACGCTGGCGTACACCGCGTACGCCAGTCCCGACAGCAGGGCAAGCCCCACGCCGACCGGCTCGACCCCGGCCGACTCACCGCCGCCGACGAGGGCAGCGCAGCCGAACACCGCCCCGGCGGTCGCCGCGAGCCACCGGGGTGTCAGCGTGGCCTGCCGGGTGATCGCGCCGAGCAGGCCCGCGAACGCGGGTGCGCTGCCGATCGTGACGACGGTGCCGACCGCCACGCCGGTACGGGCCGCGGCGACGAAGAAGGCCGCCTGGTAGACGGCGATCGCGACCGCGCCGAGGCCGACCAGCGCCCGGTCGCGGCGTGTGCTCAGCAGCCGGACCATGCCGCCGCGGGCGGTCACCAGGGCGAGCGCCAGCAGCAAGCTGCCGCCGAGGACGATGCGGGACGCCGCGATCGAGACGTTGGAGGCCCCGTCGACGAACGTGCGGACCGTCCCGGTGGTGCCCCACAGGCAGGCGGCCACGAGGATGTCGGCGGTGCCTCCCATGCGCACGGGCGCAGGACGGGAAGGAGTGCGCCGGGAAAGAGCGCGTTGGGAGAAGGCGCGTTGGGAGAAAGTGCGTACGGACACGAAGAATTGCTCCTGAACTCGAAACCGGGAGAGCGTGGTTCGAATCCGGGGCGCAGAAGATCAAGACCGGACGCGCGTCAGCGCCGGTCTCGCAGCATTCTCAGGGTGAGAAGAGTCGCCACGCCCCGGTCAGGAGCGGGGCGGTCCGAGATTGGGGGTCCAGTACGCCATGGGCGAGACCCTACCATCCGCCGTGATCATGACTGGTGCGGGATCTCCGGCTGCATGATCACGGCGTGACGGGGATGAGGAGAGGGTGCTCAGGCGGGTACGCCGTCGGCGGCCTGGGTCAGTTCGCGGTCGACCATGGGGGGCAGATCGCGCACGACCTTGGCGAGCTCCCTCAGGTCACCGTCCACCAGGGCCTGGGGGCCGTCGCACAGGGCGGTCTCCGGATGCGGGTGCACGTCGATGATCACGCCGTCCGCGCCGATCGCGATCGCGGCCCGGGTGAGCGGCAGGACGAGGTCGCGGCTGCCGCCGGAGTGCGACGGGTCCACGATCACCGGCAGGTGGGAGAGGCGCTGCGCGACCGGGACCGCGGAGATGTCCAGGGTGTTGCGGGTGGCCCTCTCGAACGTGCGGATGCCGCGCTCGCACAGCACGATGTCGAGGTTGCCGCGCTGCGCGACGTACTCGGCGGCCATCAGCCACTCCTCGATGGTGCCGCTCATGCCGCGCTTGAGCATGACCGGCTTGCCGCACTCGCCGGCCGCCTGCAGGAGCGCGAAGTTCTGCGCGTTGCGGGTGCCGATCTGCAGCATGTCGGCGTACGAGGCGACGAGCTCGACGTCGTGGGCGTCCACGACCTCGGTGACGACCGGCATGCCGGTCTCCTCGCGGACGTCGGCGAGGATGCGGAGCCCGGCCTCGCCCAAGCCCTGGAAGGCGTACGGCGAGGTGCGCGGCTTGAACGCGCCGCCGCGCAGCAGCGTGGCGCCGGCCGCCTGGGCCATCTGCGCCGCCGCCAGGGTCTGCTCCGGGGTCTCCACGGCGCACGGCCCGGCGATGAGCGTCATGGTGCCCGGCCCGATCGGGACGCCACCGACGCGGACGACCGTGCGCTCGGCGTGGTTCTCGCGGCTGACCAGCTTGTACGGGGCCGAAATCCGTATCACGTCGGTCACGCCGCGCATGCCGCGCATGTTGAGCGACCCGAACTGCTGGACGTCGCCGACCAGCCCCACGATGGTGCGTTGAACCCCGCGGCTCACGAACGCGTCACCGCCCGCCGTCTCGACTAGTGAGACGACGGCCTTGATATCTGCTTCGCTGGCCTCCGGGGCCATGACGACGACCATGGTTGCTGCCTCTCCCTCATCCCTGAAACGACGAAAGCCCCGGGCCATCACGGCCCGGGGCTCTCACCTTGTGGTCTGTCAGCGCAGCGTCTGGCAGACCAGCCTCCCGGGCTGGTCGTACCAAAAGAAATAGATCACGTTGCGCATGCCCGACAGCGTAGCCCATGGGGGTGGGTGAACCGGCGAGGAGGGGGCGAATATGGCTCACCTCACCCCGGATGGCAGTATGGCCGCGTCATGTCGCCACCCGAAAAGCCACTGCCGCCCGGGCAGTACATCCCCCGGGGCTGGCCGGTCCTGCACTACGGTCCGGTGCCCAAGTTCCGTCCCGAAGACTGGGACTTCCGGGTCTTCGGCGCGACCGAGTCCGGCGAGCAGCACCGCTGGACATGGGACGAGTTCGACGCGCTGCCGCGGACCAAGGCGGTCTCCGACTTCCATTGCGTCACCAAGTTCACGATCCCGGACAACGAGTGGGAGGGCATCTCCGGCTCGGCGATCGTCGAGCTCGCGCCGCCCGCCCCGGACGTCACGCATGTGATGGTGTGGGCCGAGTACGGCTACAGCGCCAACATCAGGATGAGTGACTTCCTGGCCGACGGCACGCTCTTCGCCACCCACCGGAACGGTGAGCGGATCAGCCCCGACCACGGGTTCCCCATCCGGATCGTCGTGCCGCACCTGTACGCGTGGAAGAGCGTCAAGTGGGTCCGAGGGGTCGAGTACCTGGTCAAGGACCGGCGCGGGTTCTGGGAGGAACGCGGCTACCACAACGTGGCCGACCCCTGGAGCGAGCAGCGCTACTCCTACCAGGAGGACGAGGGCGAGACCCCGCCGCTCTGACCGTCGGCCGGCCCTGACCGCCGATGTACGGGACTCGCCACGCGGGGGCCTGCAGAGCGTTACCTTGGGTCGTCGTGATCTCACCCTCTGTGCTGGACGTGGCGGCGTGCATCGTCGTCACCGGGACGGCGCTGTTCGTGAGCGCCGTCCGCCGCTGGCTGCGGGCCCGGCGGCGTGGATTCGGCACCCTCGCTGACGAGGCGACGTTCGCGACCCTTCACACCATCTCCCGTGCCTCACCCTCGCTGCGAGCCGGGCTGAACCGGGAGTCTGCGCGCAAGGCCGCCAAGCACCTGCGCATCCTGCTGGGGGCCGAGGCGGTCGCGCTCGTCGCCGTCCAGCCGCCCGACGCCGACGCCGACGCCGAGGCCGACATTGACGACTGCGACGGCCACGCCACGGACACGGCTACGGCTGCGGACACAGATGAAGACACAGACGGCGAGCGTGGGCGGCTGCTGGTCTGGGAAGGTCCCGGCGGTGATGTGCACGCCTGCCAGGCATTGCTGCACGCCCAGCCGGTGCTCGCCTCGGGACGGCCGCGCGTGGTGGCCCCTGAGCTCAACGGCTGTGACGACCCGCTGTGCCGGATCCGGGTGGCGATGATCGCCCCGCTGTCGGTCGAGGGGCGCGTCGAGGGTGCGATCGCCGCGTACGGCCCGAGTGCCTCCGCCGCCCGCGTCCGTGCGGTGGGAGAAGTGGCGCGTTGGGTCTCGAGTCAGCTGGAGCTGGCGGAGCTCGACTCGTCCAGGGCCCGTCTCGCCGAGGCGGAGATGCGGGCGCTCCGTGCGCAGATCTCCCCGCACTTCGTTTACAACTCCCTCACCACGATCGCCTCGTTCGTCCGGACCGATCCTGAACGGGCCAGAGAGCTGCTGCTCGACTTCGCCGACTTCGCTCGCTACTCGTTCCGCAATCCGCGCGACTTCACCACGCTCGCTGACGAGCTGCGTTCGATCGACCGCTACCTGCTGCTGGAACGGGCGCGGTTCGGCGACCGGCTGCAGTTCAGCGTGGAGGTCGCGCCCGAGGTGCTGCCTGTGGCGATGCCGTTCCTGTCACTGCAGCCGCTGGTGGAGAACGCCATCCGGCACGGCATGGAGGGCAGCCGCGAGTCGTTCCACATCCGGATCGTGGCGCGCGACGCGGGCGCCGAGGCGGCCATCAGCGTCGAGGACGACGGCGTCGGCATGGACCCCGACCGGCTGCGGGAGGTCCTCTCCGCGGGCGCCGGCCCGGCGGGACGGGAACGTCGGTCGGGCGCGGGCGCCGGAATCGGCCTGGCGAACGTGGACGAGCGCATGCGGCAGGTCTACGGCGACGAGTACGGGATGACGGTGGAGACGGCGCTCGGCGCCGGGGCCAAGGTCAACCTTCGGGTGCCGAAGTACCGTCCGGGCGTCTTTCCGGACTGATCCCCGGCACGGCCTCGGCCAATTTGAGAAAGACATTGACCTCGCATAGCGAAATCGATTGCGGACGCAGAGTAATCACGGCAAGGTCCTCTTATGCTGCGTGTCCTGACCGTTGACGACGAGGTTCCCGCACTGGAGGAGCTGCTCTACCTGCTGCGCGAGGATCCGCGCATCGAGCAGGTCACCGGCGCCGGCGACGCGGCGGCGGCGCTGCGCGACCTCAGCCGGATGCTCGTCGCCGGTGAACGCCTCGACGCGGTCTTTCTCGACATCCGCATGCCGGGTCTGGACGGCCTGGATTTCACCCGGCTGCTGACGGGGTTCGCGTCGCCGCCCGAGGTGGTCTTCGTGACCGCGCACGACGATTGCGCGGTCACCGCGTACGAGCTCGGCGCGCTGGACTATCTCCTCAAACCGGTACGGCCGGAGCGGCTCGCCGAGGCGGTCCGCCGCGTCGACGAGGCCGTGCACCGGCAGTCGCGCGAGGACGGGGCGCCGGAGCAGCCCGCCGCGGACGAGATGGTGCCCGTCGAGCTCGGCGGACGCACCCGCCTGGTCTCCCGCCGTTCGGTGACGCACGTCGAGGCGCAGGGCGACTACGTGCGGCTGCACACCGGCGACGGCAGCTACCTGGTGCGCATGCCGCTGGCCTCGCTGGCCCGGCGGTGGGAGGCCGCCGGGTTCATCCGCATCCACCGCAGCACGCTCGTCGCGTCCGCCCACATCAGCGAGCTGCGTTTCGACGGCGGGCGGGCGGCCGTGCAGGTCGGCGCGGAACTGCTCCCGGTGAGCCGGCGCCACACCCGCGAGGTGCGCGACCTCCTCGTCCGCCGTTTCCGCCACACCGAGCCCGACGACAACAGCGACGCCCACGACAACAGCGACATCCGCGACACCCGCCACACCCGCGCCGTCCGCGCGGCCCGGGGCGTGCTTGACAGCCGGAGCGCGGAGGAGCGGGGCGCAGAGGAGCGGGGCGCAGAGGAGCGGAGCGCGGAGGGCATGGCGACTCGGGAACGGGCCGAGGATGTCTGACCAGCGGCGGGTCGTGGTGGCGAGCCCGCGCACACACCGGGCGCGCCGGCTCGGAGGCACCGTCAGCGAACGGAGCTGGAGCCTCGCTCACGACCTCGACGAGCAGACCGAGCTCGGCGCCGTGTACGTGCGCACGCTCATCCGAGCCCAGCTGCGCGCCGCGCTGGCCACCCTCACGGTCGTCGCGGTGGTGATCATCGGGTTGCCGCTGCTGCTCGTCCTCCTGCCTGCGCTGAGCCGGTCGCGGGTGTACGGCATCCCGGTCTCGTGGCTGGGTCTCGCGCTGTGCATCCAGCCGATCTGGATCGCCGCCGCCGCCCGGCACCTGCGCCAGGCCGAGCGGATCGAGCGGGACTTCGCCAGGCTGGTGGACCGGTCATGATCGTGATGGCCGTGGCGGCCGCGCTCACCGCGCTGGTCGCCGTCCTGGGCATGGTCGCGGTCCTCGGCTCGTACGGGCGGCGCCGCACCCCCACCACCTCGGACTTCCTCGTCGCCTCCCGCGGCGTCACGCCGACCTGGAACGCGTCGGCGATCAGCAGCGAGTACATCTCGGCTGCGGCCTTCCTGGGAACGGCCGGGATGGTGCTGGCCTACGGCGCCGACGTGCTGTGGCTGCCGATCGGGGCGGCTGCGGGTTACGTGCTGCTGCAGGCGTTCGTGACGGCCCCGCTGCGGCGGTCCGGCGCCTACACGATCTCCGACTTCGCCGAGTGGCGTCTCGGCTCACGGGCCGTACGGCACATCGTCAGCGTGTGCGTGTGCTTCATCGGCTGGTTCTACCTGCTCCCGCAGTTCCAGGGAGCGGGCGTCACGCTGCGCGTGCTGACCGGGGCGCCGGTCTGGGTCGGCTGGGCCGTCGTGGTGGCGGTGGTCCTGGCCATCGTCCTGTCAGGCGGGATGCGCAGCATCACCGTCGTGCAGGGTGTTCAGTACTGGGTGAAGCTGGTCGCGGTGGCGGTACCCGCAGTGGCGCTCCTGTCGCTCTGGCACCTGGACGGCGGTGACGACCCGACCGCGGATCGGCTGCCCGCGTTCGACCGTGCCACGACCGTGCGGGTACAGGCCGAGGTGGCCGTTCGCGTGGTCACGAGCGACACCGTCGTGACCGTACGCGGTGAGCTGGACGGGACGCACTACGACGGGGCCGAAGTCCCGCTCCCCGCCGGACGGCACATCTTGGGGGAGGGGAGCACGGTTGTCTTCCGGGCGGGAGCACCCGTTCCGCATGCCGAACGCCTGCCCCTGCAGGACGGGCACACCTGGGCGATGCCGTTCGGGCGCAGCGAGGGCCATCCGCTGTTCGCGACCTACTCGGCGCTCCTCGGTGTGCTGCTGGGCACGATGGGCCTGCCGCACATCCTGATGCGCTTCTACACCGACCGCTGCGGCCGTGCCGCCCGCCGCACCGCCGCGGTCGTCCCCGTGCTCCTGTCGCTCTTCTATGTCTTCCCGGCGCTGTACGGCGCGCTGGGGCGCCTCTACACCCCGGAACTCCTCATGACCGGGGACACCGACGCGACGATCCTGATGTTGCCGCAAAGGCTCGCACCGGGCGCCGTGGGGGCCTTGCTCACCGCCCTCGTGGCGGCAGGGGCGTTCGCCGCGTTCATCTCGACGTCCTGCGGGATCGTGGTGGCGATCGCGGGCACGTTCTCGCAATGCCTGTGGCGCGGCGGCGTCTCCGCGTTCCGGGTGGGCGCGCTCCTCGCCCTGGCGGTACCGCTCACCCTCGTGACCCGGATCGGGCCGCTCGGCGCGGCAAGCCTGGTGACGCTCGCGCTGACCGTCTCCGCGTGTTCCCTGTGCCCGTTGCTGGTGCTCGGCATCTGGTGGCGCCGCCTGACGCCGGTCGGCGCGGGCGCCGGCCTGGTGGTCGGCGGCGGGCTCGCCGTGGCGGCGGGCGTCGCCTGGATCCTCGGCGGCCCGTGGTCCGGCTGGACGGCCGCGGTGCTCGCCCAGCCGGCGATGGCGATCGTGCCGATCGGCGTCGCGGTGACGATCACCGTGTCGCTGCTCACACCGCGTCACATCCCGCGCCGCGCCGACCGCGCGATCGCGCGCCTGCACCTTCCCGAAGAGATTTTCATCCGCTGAAGTGCACCGTTCCGCGTCCGTGAACGGGCAGGTGCTCCCCGTGGATCGTTCCCAACACGCGAACGGAACCGTTGGACGCTCTCAACCGACCGCTCATCGCGCGACTACTCTACGTACAACGATGACTACCCACCGCTCATCGAGGGTGCGCCCGTCCAGCCCACGATCGGCAGCACGACCCCTCTAGTGTTCTCAGTACCGCAACGGGGAAGCGGGCGGGACCGGAGACGGCCCGCGAGACCCCGGCCAGAACGACACTGGAGATCCGGCGAACGCACGTCGAACGCCGGATCAGGAGCTGTCGGATCCCGTACCGGGGGGGTGGGATCCGATGGCGGTCGGCTCGGGCGCTGCTGAACAGTCGGGGGGTTGTTCAGCAGCGCCCGAGCTGCATTTATTGCTTTTACGGCCTCGGGTGCTCGCCTGGCGGCTCGCACCCGAACCGCAAAAGCGGCGAGCGCGACATCGCTTCGCGATCTCTCGTGAAGCTTCGCCTTCGGCTCGCTTCACGACCCGTTAGCGCGCTCGCGTGCAGGTCGGGGTTGTTGCGCTGAGACGGTTACGCGTCGTCGCGGAGGCGTTTCAGGGTTTCCACATCTTTGCGGTGGGGCTCGGCGGCGCGGCCCGGGGTCTCGATGATGAAGGGGACGCCCGCGACCTCCGGGTGGCGGAAGAGATCGGCGAACGCCTGCTCGCCGATCTGGCCGGCGCCGATGTTCTCGTGCCTGTCCTTGAACGAGCCGCACGGGTCCTTGGAGTCGTTGGCGTGGACGAGCTTGAGGCGGCCCGTGCCGACCGTCTCCACGAGCAGGCCGAGGGTCTTCTGGACGCCGTCGGGGGCGGCCAGGTCATGCCCGGCGCAGTAGGCGTGGCATGTGTCGAGGCAGACGCCGAGCTTGGGGTGACCGTCCAGCTGTTCGAAGAACGGCCCCAGCTGGTCGACGGTCGCGCAGAGCATCGCGCCCTGGCCCGCCATCGGTTCCAGGAGGAGATCGGGGCCGTCGTCCGGCAGCTCGTCGAGCAGGGGCAGCACGTGCTCGCGCACCTGCCGCATCGCGTCGTCGAACGGCTGGGTGACGGCCGAGCCCGTGTGCACCACGACGCCGAGTGCGCCGATGGCGGCGCCGCGCTGGAGGGAGTGCCGGACCGACGCGATCGACTTTTCGAGCGTTTCCGGGTTGGGGGAGCCGAAGTTGACCAGGTAGGGGGCGTGCACGTAGGTGGGGACGCCGCTCTCGAGCATCTTGGCGTCCTCATCGGGCTTGCCTGCCGCCTGCGCCCAGCCGCGCGGGTTGGACACGAACACCTGGACGGCCTCGGCGCCGATCTCGGCGGCGTATTTCAGTCCCTTGGTGGCCATCCCGCCGGCGACGGGGATATGCCCTCCCACAGGGCTCTTCGTAGAGGTCATAGGCCTCCCAGCCTAGTGGCGGGAGGGCTGGTCAGGGGCCGCGGACGAGGGTGACGGTCGAGTTGCGGGGGGCCTCGCCGCCGTTGGGCGTCTGGATCCTGACGATGTTGCCCGTGATCCCGACGACGTTGACCCGGAAGCCCGAGTTCTCCAGGGCCTGGCGGGCATCGTCGACCGTGCGGCCCGTCACGTTCGGGACGGGGATCCTCTCCCCGTCGCCCCCGTCGCCGTCCCGGCAGAAGAAGTCGCCGAAGAGGCAGTCCTTCTTGTTGACGACGATCGTCACCGAGTCGCCTCTGGAGACGCCGGTGCCGGGATCCGGTTTCTGGCTGAGGACCGTGTTGGGCGGCTTGTCGCCGTCCTCCTGCTTGTCGACGTTGACGTCCAGGCCCATCGAGCGCAGCTGGTTCTCGGCTTCTTCGGCGTTGCGCCCGACCAGCGGCGGCATGGACATGCCGGTGCTCACCACGATGTTGACCGGCTGGTCGGGGGACTGCCGTTCGCCCGCCGCCGGGTCGGTGCGGACGACGTCGTCCTTTTCGACGGAGGTGCTCGACTCCTTCAAGACGTCGCCGGGAGTGAAGCCCTTGTCCTGAAGGATGTCCCGGGCCTCGTTGAGGGATTTGCCCTCCACGTCCGGAACTTCCTTGGGGGTGCGGCCCCTGGACGGGGTGAGCGTGACCAGCGAGCCGCTGGAGACGCGCGCGCCGGCCGGCGGATCGGACTTGACGACCTGGCCCTTCTTGACCCGGTCGGAGTAGACCGCCGAGGCGATCTGCACCTGCAGCCCGTCGTCCTGGAGCTGCTGCTTGGCGGCGTTCAGCTCCATCCCGACGATCTTGTCGGGGACGTGGTCGTACTGGCCGGAGACCTGGTACCAGACGGCCCAGCCGAGGATCACGGCCGCGACAGCGCCGATCGCGATGAGCACGTACTTGCCGGTGATGGCGCCGATCGCACGGTCGCCGGCGGTGCGCTGGGGCGGATAGGCCTCGTAGCCGGGGGACGCCGTGTAGCCGGGGGGCACGGTCGGCTCGGCGCCGTAGACGGCGGTGTGCCCGGAGACCGCCGGCCCCGCCTCGAACACGGCCGTCTGGGAGTGGGAGGCCGCCGCGACGCGCTCGTCGAAGTCACGCCGCAGCCCGCCGTGGACCTCGGCTGTGGCGGCCAGGAACTGGTTGGCGTCCTGGGGGCGCCGGGCGGGATCGTGCGAGGTGGACCGGGTGACCAGCAGGTCGATCTCCGGCGTCAGCCCAGGCACGACCGTGGACGGCGCGGGCACGCTCTCGTTCACGTGCTTGTAGGCCACCGCGAGGGGCGAGTCGCCCTGGTGCGGCAGGAAGCCGGTGATCAGCTCGAACAGCAGCACACCGGCCGCGTACACGTCCGAACGCACGTCGGCGCTGCCCTTGAGCACCTGCTCGGGCGACAAGTAGCCGACCGTTCCGATGATGAGGCCGGTCTGGGTCATCTTGCTGGCGGACTCGGCCCGCGCCAGCCCGAAGTCGGCGACCTTGATCTGGCCGTCGTCGGTGATCAGCACGTTCTCGGGCTTGACGTCGCGGTGCACCAGCCCGCTGCGGTGCGCGGCGCCCAGCGCGGCCAGCACGGGCTGCAAGATCTCCAGCGCCTCGCGCGGTCCGAGCCGTCCGCGCTCGTCCAGCAGGTCGCGCAAGGTCCGGCCGGGCACGTACTCCATCACCAGGAACACGTGCTCGCCGTCGGTCCGCTGGTCATAGACCGCGACCACGTTGGGGTGCGACAACGCCGCGGCCGCCTTGGCCTCCCCGATGAAACGCCTGACGAAGTCGTCGTCAGCCGCCAGATGGGAGTGCATCACCTTCAGGGCGATCTCACGGTCGAGCCGGATGTCTCGGGCCACATAGACCGTGGCCATGCCGCCACGGGCGATCCGGGACTCAATGCGGTAGCGCCCGTCGAGCACCTGCCCGACGAGTGGGTCTGCAACCGTCGCGTCCATCAGAGCGAGTTTAAGGGCGGAATCACGGTGTTCTCATCACTCGGGAGTATGAGCATGAATCACGCCAGGGGACTGGATTCCCCTGCGGCCTCGCCTAGGGTCGGCCGTATGGACGTCCCTCACCTTGAATTCACGCTGTCCCTACTCCGTGAGTTGCCGGCCGGACGGAACTTCGCGTGGTCGCCATATTCGGTGGCGGCGGCGCTCGGCATCGCGTCCGCAGGCGCGCGGGGGCGGACGTACGACGAGCTGGCATCGGCCATCGCGCCGAACGGTGACCTGGGCGAGGTCGCGGCGGTGCTGGCGCGCTCTGCCCGGATCGACGGGCCGCCTGGCGGGGACGGGGCGGAGATGGCCGTCGCTAACGACCTGTGGATGCAGGGCGGGCTCGCTTTCAGCGAGGAGTTTCAGAAGACCGTGCTCTCATGGCCGGGCGGCGCGCTGCACACGGCCGACTTCGCGGGTGATCCCGACGGGGCGCGGCAGGAGATCAACCGTGACGTGGAACGGACGACGAGGGGGCTGATCAAGGATCTTCTCGCCGACGGGACGATCCACCGGGATGTGGCGGCCGTCATCGTCAACGCGCTCTATATGAAGGTGGCCTGGCTGAACGTGTTCGAGCGCACGATCACCAAGCCCGCATCGTTCCATGCCCCCTCCGGGACCCGTCAGGTGCCGATGATGCGGCAGTCGGAGCATTTCGGCTACACGGAGGGCCATGGTTGGCGGATGGCGACTCTGCCCACCGAAGGCGACGCCATGGTCGACGTGCTGCTGCCGGACGGCGATCTGGCCGCTGCGGAACGCGCCCTGACCGCGGACGTGCTCGGCTCCTTGTACGCCGATCGCGGGGAAGCCAAGCTCGACCTGGCTTTGCCCAGGTTCCGGATTGAGGGCGCAGCCATCCTCAACGAGCCGCTCCAAGCCCTTGGCGTGAACGAGGCGTTCACACGCGAGGCGGACTTCTCCGCGATCACCGAGGAGATGCGCATCTGGATCGACCAGGTGGTGCACAAGGCCGTCCTGACGGTCGACGAACGGGGTTTCGAGGGCGCCGCCGCGACGGCTGTCGTCATGATGCCGATGTCGCTCGACCTCAGCACGCCGGTGCCGTTCCTGGTAGACCGTCCGTTCCTCGTCATCGTCCGGCACCAGCAGACCGGCGCGGTCTACTTCGTCGCGCGCGTCATCGAGCCCTGAGCGTGCCCCAGTGCGGGCCCGGCGGAAGGCTCAGGCTCCATGGCGGGCTCGTGCTCCGCTGCGGGCTCGGGCTCGACGGCGGGTGAGGGGGCTGCGGTCGGCTTCTTGCCGCCGCGTGAGACGGCGACGCCCGCCAGGCAGAGCAGGCCGCCCAGGAGGGTCAGCCAGCCGGGGACCTCGCCGAGGAACAACCACGACATGAGGACCACCAGGGCGGGGGCGGCGTAGGTCGTGGCACCCATTTTCCCTGCGGAGGTCCGGGCCAGGGCGTAGGCCCAGGTGGTGAACGCCAGGGCGGTCGGGAAAACGCCCAGGTAGATGACGTTCAGGGTGGCGGTCAGCGAGGCGTCGGGCACCTCGGAGATCAACTGGCCGGAGAACGGCAGGCAGGCGATCGTGCCGACGGCGCAGCCGAACGCGGTGACCTGCAGCGCCGAGCCATGCCGGAGGGCGGGCTTCTGGCTGACGACCCCCGCCGCGTACGTCACGGCGGCGAGGAGGCACAGCCCGACGCCGAGGAGCGAGGAGCGCCCGCCGTCGGACATCGAGACGCCCACGACGGCGGCGCCGGCGAACGAGACCGCCATGCCGGCCAGCAACCGCGGCGGGAAGCCCTCCTTGAGCAGCCAGCCGCCCAGGAGCGCGATCAGGATCGGGCCGACGTTGACCAGGAGGGCCGCGGTGCCCGCGTCCACCTGCTGCTCGCCCCAGTTCAGCGCGACCATGTAGAGGCCGAACCAGAGGAGCCCGGAGGCGAGGATCCCGGGCCAGGCGGCGCGCGATGGCCAGCCCTCCCGCCGCACCAGGCAGATGGCGCCCAGCGCGATCGAGCCGGACAGGAGGCGCCCGAGGGCGAGAGCCCCTGGGCTGTAGTCCTGCCCGGCGCTGCGGATGGAGACGAAGGCCGAGGCCCACAGAACCACAGTGACGGTAGCGGCCGCGATGGCCAGGCGTTCCGCACGCGGCGAGGCCGCCTTCAACTGATCCATGCGCTGCACCTTAAGTTGGGGACACTTCCACGAACACCGAAGGGTGCCCGGTGGTTGCGGTGCTGGTGAGATCAGTTTTGTGGGGCGCGACCGTTCAGGTCTAATGATTATTTCTTCAAATTGGCCATTAGCGTTGCTTCACTCTGGACGGCTCATCCCCTCCCAGGGCGACGACGCCTGGGCGTAGCGGCGCTTGGGGATGCGGCCCGCCAGCCGGGCGAGGCGGCCGCCCTCGACGGCGTGCCGCATGGCGGCGGCCATCATGACGGGAGACTTGGCCCGGGTGACGGCGGTGGCGAGGAGGACGGCGTCGCAGCCGAGCTCCATCGCCAGGGCGGCGTCGCTGGCGGTGCCGAGCCCGGCGTCCAGAATGATCGGCACGTTCGCCCGTTCCACGATCAGCTCGATGTTGTGCGGGTTGCGGATGCCGAGGCCGGACCCGATCGGCGAGCCCAGCGGCATGACCGCGGCGCAGCCCAGCTGCTCCAGCCGGCGGGCGAGCACCGGGTCGTCGTTGGTGTAGGCCATGACCACGAAGCCGTCGTCGACCAGCTGCTCGGCGGCCTCGACCAGCTCGATCGGGTCGGGGAGGAGGGTGTGCTCGTCCGCGATGACCTCCAGCTTGACCAGATCGGTCTCCAGCGCCTCGCGGGCCAGCTTGGCGGTGAGCACGGCCTCGCCCGCCGTGAAGCATCCGGCGGTGTTGGGCAGCACCGTGATGCCGCACTCGCGCAGCACGTCCAGCACCGACCCGCGCGCCGCCGGGTCGACCCGGCGCATCGCGACCGTGGTGAGCTCCGTGCCGGACGCCGTGAGCGCCTCCCGGAGCACGTGCATGCTCGGCGCCCCGCCGGTCCCCATGATCAGGCGGGAGCCGAACTCCGCGCCCCCGATGACCAACCGGTCGCTCTCGTTCACTGCGGTTCCGCTCATGTCAACCTCCCTGCACGGCGGTCAGCACCTCAAGCCGATCCGCGTCCCGTACCGTCGTCGCGTCCCACTCGGACCGGCGGACGACCTCGTCGTTGAGCGCCGCGGCCACCCCGGACGCGGCCGTGGTGACGGTGGCGACCACCTCGGCGACGCTTGCGCCCTCCGGCAGCTCGCGCGCCTCGCCGTTGACGATGACCTTCACGATGGGACCACCTCGAAACGATCCGGAGTGAACGGCGTGCCGACGTCCGGCACCGTGCCGTCCAGCAGCACTTCGGTGAGGATGTCGGCGCTGACCGGGGTGAGCAGGATTCCGTTGCGGAAGTGACCGGTGCCGACGAAGAAGCCGGGCAGCGCGGTCGGGCCCATCACCGGGGCGTTGTCCGGCGAGCCGGGCCGCAGGCCGGCGGTGACCTCGGCGAACTCCAGCTCGGTGATGCCGGGCAGCAGCTCGCGGGCGTCGCGGAGCAGCTCCCACAGGCCGCCGGCGGTGACGCGGGTGTCGAAGCCCATCTCCTCCTGGGTGGCGCCGATCACGATCTCCCCGTCCGCGCGCGGCACGAGGTAGATCGACGAGCCCTTGACCAGGCCGCGGGTGGAACGCCGCAGGAACGGCACGCGGGTGCGGAGCCGGATCACCTGCCCCTTGACCGGCCGTACGGCTGGAACGATCCCGGCGGGCAGGCCCTCGATGTCGCCCGACCACGGCCCGGCGGCCAGCAGCACCTTGGCGGCCCGGACCTCCGAGCCGTCCTCCAGGCGCACGCCTACGGCCGTGTCGTTCTCGACGAGGACACTGGTGGCGCGCTGCCGTACGAGCCGTACGCCCAGCTTCTCGCCTGCGGCGCGCAGGGCCGGAGTGAGACGCCGCGGGTCGATCGAGCCGTCTGCGGGCGCCAGCAGCCCGCCGCGCACGCCCGGCGCGAGCATCGGCTCGGCCTTGCGGCACTCGCGGCCGGTGAGCGCTTCGATGGGGATGCCGAGCGACTCCTGGAAACGCCGCAGATCGTCGAGGTAGCCGAGATCGTCGGAGTCGAAGGCCACCTCGAGGATGCCGTCGGTGCGATAGCCGGTGTCGTGGCCCGTCTGCTCCTCCAGTTCGGCGACGAACGCCGCGTACCGTTCCCTGGAGGCCAGCCCGAGGCGCAGCAGCGGTTCCTCGCCGTAGGTGAGCTCGCTGACGGGTGTCAGCATCCCGGCGGCGACGGAGGAGGATCCGCTCGCCGGGTCGGGGTCGACCAGGGTGACGGCGGCGCCGCGGGCGGCGGCACGCCACGCGGTGGCCAGGCCGATGACCCCGGCACCAATGATCACAACATCCATTCGCGCTCCCTTCGCCGGCATGATCCGGATCAGGTCCTGGCGGTCGGCGGCCCATGCGGCCGGTGTCTCGCCACCGGCCTCAGCCACCCTCTCAGCCCGGTCGAACCGGACTCCCGCGATCCCTTCCAGGGTACGTCTTCCTGCATGTACGCATATGTCTGGACACCCGTCCATTTGCCCTCGTGGTGCGCCGACTAAGGTTTGCCTTCATGGACAGGGTGATCGTCGCAGGCGGCGGGCTGGCAGGCGTTCGGGCCGTGGAGGCCCTGCGGAGCAAGGGGTACGAGGGCGAGCTGACCCTCATCTCAGCCGAACGGCACAAGCCGTACGACCGGCCTCCACTGTCGAAGGCCGTCCTCGCCGGGGACGTCGACGACACCACCGTCGACGCCGACTGGGACGGGCTCCGCTGCGAGTTGCTGCTCGGCGAGCGGGCCACGGCGCTGCGGCTGGACGCCGGACGCGGCGGGACCGTGGAGACCACCGCGGGCGACCTGCCGTTCGACGGGCTCGTCATCGCCACCGGCGCGACCCCGATCACCTTGCCCGGCGACGGACCCCAGCATGTGCTGCGCACCCTCGACGACTCCCGCCGCCTGCGCGCCGGACTGACCCCGGGCGCCCGCGTCGTCATCGTCGGTGCGGGCTGGATCGGCGCCGAGGTCGCGACCACCGCCGCGAAGAAGGGCTGCGAGGTCACCGTGGTAGAGGCCGCGGACACGCCGCTGGCGAACGCGGTCGGCCCGGAGGTGGGCGGCCTGACCGCGCGCTGGTACGCCGAGGCGGGGATCGACCTCCGCACCGGCGTCAAGGTGGCGGCCATCGAGCACGGAGGGCTCCTCCTGGCCGACGGCGATCATGTGGCGGCCGACGAGGTCGTCGTGGGCGTCGGCGTCCGGCCCGAGGTGGGCTGGCTGGCGGGTTCCGGGCTGGAGATCGAGGGCGGGGTCGTCACGGACGCGTCCCTGCGCACCGCCCGTCCCGAGATCGTCGCGGTCGGCGACTGTGCCGCCTGGTGGTCGCGACGGTACGGCCGGAGACTGCTCGTCGAGCACTGGGACACGGCCCTCAACGCCCCCGAAGTCGCCGCCGCGAGCTTGCTCGGGCAGGAGGCGGGCTACGACGCGGCGCCGTACTTCTGGTCTGAGCAGTTCGGCAAGATGGTGCAGTACGCGGGGTACCACCCGGTGGCCGAACGCATGGTCTTCCGAGGTGATCCGGCGGCGGACAAGTGGGCCGTGTGCTGGCTCACCGGCGACCGCCTGGACGCGATCCTGACCGTGGACAGGCCGCGTGACCTGGTACAGGCCCGGCGGATCATCGCGGCCGGGACGCCGGTCGACTCCGGGGCCGTCGCCGACCCCGACGTGCCCGTTCGCCAGGCGGTGAAAGTCTGATGGTTTGACGGATCGGCGTGCGTGGTAGGCAGGTGGCGTGACGCAGATGCACGCAACCGTCGACAACGCTCTCGATCCCCAGACCGATGCCCTCGTGGGCGAGTGGCTCACCCTCGTGGAGGCGACCGATCGCCTCGGCATCAAGGTCAACCGCACCAAGCAGCTCCTCAGCGAACGCAGGCTCCTGGCCGTGAGGCGGGAGGGGAGCCCTGCGATCCCCGCGGCGTTCATCAAGGACGGCCAGGTCATCAAGGGTCTGTCCGGCACGCTGACGTTGCTCTCCGACGCCGGCTTCGACGACGTGGCGACGCTGCGGTGGTTGTTCACCGCGGACGACACGCTGCCGGGCACCCCGGTCGAGGCGCTCAGCGAGAACCGGGGCACCGAGGTGCGCAGACGCGCTCAGGCGCTCGCGTTCTGACGGGCTCTGGCGAGGACGCGACCGCCGTTCGCCCGAAATGTCCTAAAAACATGGAAGAAGTCTGACGTGACAAGATTGCGGGGTCACGCGGGAGACGTCCGCGTGGCCCCGCGTCCACGTCCCGGAAAGGAACCGGCCCGCACCGTGTCCAGGCACCTGCTCTCCGATCGCGCGGTCGCATTGCGAGCCCGGCTGAGCCGCGCGCGCCTCTACCTCTGCATGGACGCCCGGGAGCGGCAGGGGGATCTGCCGGAGTTCCTCGACGCCGTCCTCGCGAACGGCGTGGACATCGTCCAGCTCCGCCAGAAGGGCATGGAGGCGCGGCAGGAGATCGGATACTTGCGGGTGTTCCGGGCCGCTTGCGAACGGCACGGCGCCCTGCTGGCCGTCAACGACCGCGCTGACATCGCGCATACCGTGCACGCCGACGTGCTGCACCTAGGCCAGGACGACCTGCCCGTCCCGGCGGCCCGCGCCATGGTGGGCGAGGACATCCTGATCGGCCGTTCCACCCACTCCGATGAGCAGGCCACGGCCGCCGCCACGGAGCCGGGCGTCGACTACTTCTGTGCCGGGCCGGTATGGCCGACCCCGACCAAGCCCGGCCGCGAGGCACCGGGGCCCAAGCTGCTGGAGTACGTGGCGGCTCAGCGGGAGGGGCGGCCCTGGTTCGCGATCGGCGGGATCGACCTCGGCAACCTCGACCAGGTCCTGGCCACCGGGGCGCGCCGCGTCGTGGTCGTCCGCGCGCTGACCGAGGCCGCCGACCCCGGCGCCGCGGCGGCCGAGTTCGCGCGGCGTCTCCCGCCCGTGGACTGATCCGTTCACCCGGCGGACGGCAGGGGTTCGCCGAAACCAGGTCGCGGCATGCACCAGAATGGGTGCATGACCTTGGGACCCGACGACGACCGGCCGGTCGATCTGGCCGACGAAGACCTGGAGATCCTGCCGGACCAGACGTCTGACGACACCGACACCGGCTGGGGTGAGTGGCGCGGCGGCGGCGGGAGCGACGACGACCGCCTGCTGGAGGAGCGCCCGCCGCACTGGTGAACGGCTAGAGCCCCACGATCCCGATGAGGAATCCCGCCGCCATCACGGCTGCCAGGGCCACCATCATCCGCCAGCGATAGGCGGGAATGCGCTTGGGCTTCGGCTTGGGCTTGGGCATCTCGTTGTCGCGCAGCGCCCGGACGAGCTGCCCGGCCTTAGGCCGGGCGGCAGGGTTCTTGTCGAGGCAGCGGGCGACCAGATCACGGAGCGGGCCATCCAGATCACCCAGATCGGGCTGGCGCGTGGTGACCCGGCGCATGACCGCCGCGCTCGCCCCCGTGCCGAACGGAGGCCGTCCGGTGGCGGCGAACACCATCGTGGCGCCCCAGGAGAAGACGTCCGCCGGCGGCCCGACGGGCTCGTCCTCGATCTGCTCGGGCGCCATGTACGCGGGCGTGCCGACCGGGCCGGTGGTGATCGGCGTCGCGTCGGGGATCCGGGCGATGCCGAAGTCGATGACCTTGGCGCCGTCGGGCCCGAGCATCACGTTGCCGGGCTTGAAGTCGCCGGTGCACGACGCCCGCCCGGTGGATGGCCGCCAGCGCACCCGCCGTGCGCAGCGCCAGCCGCCGGAGCTGCGGCTCCGGCAGGGGGCCGTCCTCCTCGACGACGTGCTGCAGCGACGGGCCCTCGACGAACTCGCTGACGATGTAGGGGCGGTCGCCGGTCACGTCGGCGTCCAGCATCCGGGCCGTGTGCCGGTTGGCCACCTGCAGGGCGGCCTCGGCCTCCTTGGCGAACCGGCTGCGCGCCCGCTGGCCGGCGGCCGTGCCGCCGCGCAGCAGCTTGACGGTCACCAGGTCGCCGTCCTCGGCGCGGCCCAGATAGACCACGCCCTGGCCGCCCTCACCGAGGCGGCCGAGCAGCTCGTAGTCGCCGACGCGACGCGGATCGTCCGGCCCCAGCGGCCGGTCGGGGTGGGACGGACGCGGAAGCGTCCGCCCTTGAAGGGAATCTTGCGGCACTGGGGGCTCCGGCTCGGCGGGGACGAGTTATGGATTGCCTGATTGGGTCATTTGTACCGCGTGCAGCCGACAGCCGTGAGGGTATCTCCGATCTTCCCTAGCAGCTAGCTCCCCCCTGGGCGAATCTGCTTGTCAGCGCTATGTCGCGTGAGGAGTTGCCGACCATGGCCTTGTAGCAGCCCGGGGCGACCTTCCACGCGTTCGCCGAGTCGTTCCAATAGGCCAGGGAACGCGAGGTCAGCGGGAAAGTGACACGTGCGCTCGCGCCAGGCGCCAAGGAGAGCTTGTGATAGCCCTTGAGCTGCCGAGGCGGCTGTGGGACGTCCACGCCAGGGGACGGCAAGCCGAGGTAGAGCTGCGGTACGGCGATGCCAGAGCGCGAGCCGGTGTTGGTCACGGTGACCTGTACGCCGGTAGGGCTCACGGAGAGGTTGCTGTAGCGGAAGCCGGTGTAGGAAAGGCCGTGCCCGAACGGGAAGCGCGGCGCGATCCCCTTGGCGTCGTAGTGCCGGTAACCGACGAAGACACCCTCGGAGAACGTCGCGGTCTTGTTCACACCCGGGAACTGGGCAGGGTTGCCCGCAGCCGGTGCGTCGCTTTCGCGGACGGGGAAGCTCACCGGGAGCCGGCCGCCGGGATCGACGTCCCCGTAGAGCACGCGAGCGATCGCGTCGCCGCCCTGCTGGCCGGGATACCAGGCCTCGATGATGCCCTTGACCTGGTCCGCCCACGGGGCCGTCACGGGACCGCCGGTCTCCAGCACCACGATCGTGTTGGGATTGGCCTTGGCGACCTCGGAGATCAGCGCGTCGTGGTCGCGCGCGAACAGGCCGCTGCAGGTCAGCGTCAGGCATGACTTGTCGAAGAACTCGCCTTGGCCGTCGGCGGCGAAGACGATCGCGACCTCGGCCTCCCTGGCCGCCGCGGCAGCCCGGCCCCGGTCCGCGCCGTCGTGGTAGGTGACCTTGGTGCCCGTGCCTGCGCGCCGCGTGATCCCCTGGCGCGTGGTGACGCCGCCGAACGGCTGCACCTGCGCCGAGCCGAAGCCGCTGGGGTTCTCGTCGGCGGACTTGCCGATCAGCGCGACCGACCTGGGTGCCTTCAGCGGCAGTGTGCCGCCGGCGTTCTTGAGCAGGGTGATCCCGGCCTCGGCGACCTGTCGCGCGGCGGTCTCGCTCGCGGTCCGGTCGATCCTGGTGAGGTCGTTGGGGTACGCGGCACGGTCGAAGACCCCGAACGCGAACATCGTGCGGAGGATGTTGCGGGCGGCGCCGTCGATCGTGGCCTGCGGGACCTTCTTCTGGCTGATCGCCGACTTGAGGTTCCAGGCGTTGAATTTGAGCCCGATCGGCAGCTCCAGGTCGAGGCCGCCGTTGGCGGCGGTCACGGCGTCGTGCGCGGCCGTGTGGTCGGACGGCACGAATCCCTTGAAGCCCCACTCGGTGCGCAGGATCTTGTTGAGGACCGACCCGTCCTCGCAGGCCCACCGCCCGTTCAGCTGGCCGAACCCGCACATCACAGTGCCGGACTTGCCGTCCTTCACGGCCGCCTCGAACGGCGGCAGGTAGATCTCGCGGAGCGTGCGCTGCGCGACCTTCATGTTCAGGCTGAGGCGGTCGGTCTCCTGGGTGTAGACGGCCAGGTGCTTGACCGAGGCGGCCACGCCCTGCTCCTGCACGCCGCGGACCCAGGACGCGGCGGTCGTCGCGGAGAGATACGGGTCCTCGCCGAACGCCTCGAAGGTGCGGCCGTTCCATGGTGTCCGCAGGACGTCGACGGTCGGGCCGAAGATCACGTCGTTGCCGCGGTGCCTGGCCTCCCAGCCCACCGTGGCCCCGTACCGGCGGGCCACCCCAGGGTCGAATCCGGCGGCGACGGAGATCGGCGCGGGCAGCTGGGTGGCCTTGCCCTGCCGTACTCCGGCCGGGCCGTCGGCCATGTAGAGCGGAGGTATGCCCAGGCGTGGGATCCCGGCGTTGGTGTCGGCGTGCGCGTTCTCGCTGAACCCGCCGAGCGGCCCGCCCATCGGGTCGTCCGAGGCCATCAGCGCGATCTTCTCGTCCACCGTCATCGTGGCCAGCAACAGCCCCGCCCGCTGGTCGGGGCCGAGCGAGGTGTCACACCACGGTCGCTGCGCCGGGTCGCCACACCGTCCGGCCGCTTCCGCCGGAGAGGGCACGGCCACCAGGGCGAGAACGGAGGCCAGCGTGCCTGCCGCGGCGAAAAGTCTTCTGGCGGAGCCCATCAGTCGCCTTCTTCCGGCTCTTCCAGCTCATCCGGCTTCTCTGGTTGGACTCGCAGCGCGTTCAGCGCGAACGCCACCATGTGGTAGTGCCCGATGAGCATCACGAGCTCGATCAGCTCGCGTTCGTCGAACCGGCCTGCCAGGTCGGCCCATGTGGCGTCGCTCACAGTGCCGCGTGCGTGGAGTTCGTCGGCGGTTGCCAGGACCATGAGGTCGTCCGCGCTCCAGCTGTGGCCGTCGAGGTCGAGCCGCAGCGCGGCGATCTCGGCCTCGGTCAGCCCCGCCTCCAGGCCCAGCCGGTGGTGATGGTGCCACTCGTACGCGCAGGACCGGTGGTGGGCCGTGCGCAGGATGGCCAGCTCGCGGTCGCGCGCGCTCAGCGTGCCCTTCATGAGCAACATCGAGCCGAGGCCGATCCACGACTCGAACAAGGCGGGGTGGCGGCCGAGCGTGGTGAAGATGTTGAGCGGGCCAGTCGTCTCGGTCACGACCTTGAGCAGGTCGCTCCATTCGTCCTGGGGGAGCGGACCGATCCGGGGCGTTTCGGCGGGCATGGCGACATTTCTGCCACCAAATGGTGGGACAGTGCTACCCGAGCGGCCTAAGTGGCCACATCATGTCAATTCCTGGGTGCGCGTAAACCCGCGCCCGAGATGTGATCGCGGTGAGGCGTGCGGTCGCCCGCCAGATGCGTGGGCCGCCGGTCAGACGCGTGGTCGCCGGTCAGACGCGGCGGGCGGTGGCGGCGATCGTGAGCTCGCCCAGCGCCTCCCGGGCCTCGGCGGTCAGCGGGGCGGCGTCCAGCGCGGCCCCTGCCTCCGCCGCGTACCGGTCGATCATGGCCTCGCACGCGGCCAGGCCGCCCGTCTCCTCGATGATCGCGCGCAGCCCGGCCACCCCGGCGTCGTCCAGCGCGGGATCGCCCAGCCGCCGCCGGACGACCTCGGCCGCCGCGGCGTCCGCCCGTTCGAGGGTCAGCGCGACCAGCACGGTGCGCTTGCCCTCACGAAGATCGTCACCGGCCGGCTTGCCGGTCTCGGCCGGGTCGCCGAACACCCCGAGCACATCGTCCCGGAGCTGGAACGCGATGCCCAGCGGCCGCCCGTAGGCGCTCAGCGCCTCGATGACCTCGGGTGACGCTCCGGCCAGCGCCGCGCCCATGTGCAGCGGCCGCTCGATGGTGTACTTCGCGCTCTTGTACTCCACCACCCGCAGCGCCGTGTCGACCGTGCCGGTGTCGCGGGTGCCCTCCAGCATGTCGAGATACTGGCCGGCCATGACCTCGGTGCGCATCAAGTCATAGAAGGCACGGCCCCGGCTCAGGCGGTCGGCGTCCAGCGCGCTCGACTCGTACATCTCGCCCGACCACGCGAGACACAGATCACCCAGCAGGATCGCGGCGCCCGCGCCGAACGGCGCGGCCGCACCCGGCCAGCCCTGCTCACGGTGCATGGCCTCGAACCGGCGGTGCGCGGACGGCTGGCCCCGGCGGGTGTCGCTGGAGTCCATGACATCGTCGTGGATCAGCGCGCTGGCCTGCAGAAGCTCCAGGGACGCGGCGGCGTTCACGACGCCGGGCGCCTCGCCCCCGCCGGCGCCGCGCCAGCCCCAGTAGCAGAAGGCCGGGCGCAGCCGCTTGCCCCCGGCCAGCAGGGCGTCGAGCGCCGACAACATGGGACCCAGCTCGTCGCTGATGGCCAGGAGGCCAGGGCGCTGCCGGTCAACGAAGGCCAGAAGGGCCTCATCGACCTCTTTGCGTATGAGCCGGGTGGACATGTCCGTGATCGTATCCATCTGGCCACCGCCCGCGACGCCGGGGGGCCGCCGGGCCTCCACTAGTCTGGGGGGATGCGACGCGTACGCCCGGACCGAGCACCGACCATCCGCGAGCTGCTCGCGGAGGGCGGCCGGTCCTTCTCGTTCGAGTTCTTCCCGCCCAAGACCGACAAGGGCGCCCGGAGCCTCTGGCGTACGATCCGCGAGCTGGAGTCGCTGCACCCGACGTTCGTATCGGTGACGTACGGGGCCGGCGGCGGCACCCGCGACACGACCGTCGACATCGTCGAGCGGATCGCCACCGACACCACCCTGACGCCGGTGGCCCACTTCACCGCGGTCAACCACTCCCAGGCCGAGCTGCGCCACCTCATCGGCCGGTTCGCCGCCGTGGGCGTCCGTAACATCCTGGCCCTGCGCGGCGACCCGCCGGGCGACCCGATGGGGGAGTGGATCAAGCACCCCGACGGCGTCGAGTACGCGGCCGAGCTGGTCAAGATGATCCGTTCGTACGGCGACTTCAGCGTCGGTGTCGCGGCGTTCCCCTACAAGCACCCCCGGTCACGCGACATCGAGAGCGACACGCGCTACTTCGTGGAGAAGTGCCGGGCGGGCGCCGACTACGCGATCACGCAGATGTTCTTCCGCGCCGAGGACTACTTCGGGCTCCGCGACCGGGTCGTGGCGCAGGGCTGTGACGTGCCGATCCTGCCGGGCATCATGCCGGTCACGCAGATGAGCACGATCGAACGGTCCGAGCAGCTGTCCGGCGCGCCGTTCCCGCCGGAGGTGCGGGCCCGCTTCGAGGCCGTCGCGGACGACCCGGAGGCCGTCCGGCGGCTGGGCATCGAGCACGCCGCCGAGCTCTGCCAGGAGTTGCTGGAGCAGGACGCCCCCGGCATCCACTTCATCACGTTCAACAAGTCGACGGCGACCCGCGAGGTCTACGGGCTGCTCGACGCCGCCGCGTACGGCACCAGCGGGAACGCCGCCCCCATGACCGCGTAGCGCGGCCCGCCGCCGGGGAACTCGAAGTCCGTGAGCAGGTCGACCATGCCCACCGACCGATAGAGGCGCCGCGCGGGCGAATCGGGCTTGAGGTCCAGCGTCGACAGCACCACGGTCCGCTCACGGCGCCCCTGGCAGAGCGAGGTCAGCAGTGCCCGGCCGAGGCCGTGGCCCTGATGCGCCGGATGGACGTGCAGCTCCGCGACCTCGAACGGGTCGTCGAGCCACTCCGCCGCGTGATCCGGGCCGCCGAGCTCGGTGAGGGCCTGATGGACCACGTCGTGCCACCACTGGCCGCGCGCGCCGTGGAAGCCGTACGCGAAGCCGGCGACCTCGGTGGGGGCGAGGAACGATCCACGCCGTTCGGCCACGAAGGCCCGGAACCCGGGGTACGCCGCGTGCCGTTCCATGATCGTGTGCCGGCCCGGCAGCTGCTCGGCCGGCGGCCGCATCGCGGCGGCGTAGACGCCGAGAATCGGGTTAAGACGGCGCAGGAAGACCCGCTCGTCGATCTCGCGCAGCTTCGGCTCCCTCACGGATCAGAACAGTAGACCCCCGCCAGCCCCCACCCACCCCCCAATACATCGACAAGCTCCGCTTGGCGTTATCTAGGCCCCCACCGCCCCGTGGCGTTCAGATGCGGGCGATGACGCGTTGGGTGGCGGACAGGCGGTCGTAGATGTCCCAGAGGATGCGGTCGGCGGCCTTCTGCAGATGGCCGCGCCGTGCGTCGAGCTGGCCACCCCACTCCCGGGCCTCCGGGCCGAGCCACGCGTCCGTGCCGCGCAGGGTCTTCAGCGCAGGGTCGAGGGCTTTGCGGAGCTGTCCGATGCTGCCGTACGCGTCGACGTACGACTGGTAGAGCTGCCGGTAGAGGGGGTTGGGCTGTTCGGTGGGCGGCAGGCTCACCGCCGCCGCCTCGTCCAGGGGCGGCGGGAGGCTGCCAGGGGGCGGCGGAGCGGCCATCAGGTCCTCACTTGCCGATTGGTGACTGTGCCGATTGGGGTGGCCTATGCCGATTGGGGTGGCTATGTCGATTGGGTACGCGGGTGCAGGCCGAGCTTGGCCATGGCGTCACGGGTCTTCTGGGTCACGTCGGCACCGGTGAGGAGTTGCACGACCAGCGGGCGGGTCCCTGTGCGGTCCGCCTCCGCCAGCAGCGCGCGCAACCACTTGACGTCCATCGCCATGTGGTGGCTGGCCATTCCCAGCGCCTCCTGGATCGCCTTGAGCTTCGCCTTGTCGCCGTTCGCCGCCTCGATCAGGCTGGCCACCCCGGCCGGGCCGAGCCGTTCGTACAGCTTCTCGGTGTAGTCAGGGTCGTCGGCGTTGGCCTTGAGATGTCTCCACACCGAGTCCGGGATCGGCCTGCGGTCCTGGAGGGCGCCGGCCACCGAGAGCGCGTCGGCCTTGGCGGCCTTGAGGGCCGCCTGCCGGTTCGGGAAGCCGCCGAGGTCGCCCGCTCCCCGCGGGACGGTGTTCTTGCGGCGCGGCGGAGGGGCCGGCGCGGGTGTGCCGCCGCCTCCGGGCGTACCGGGGCTGGGCGTACCCGTACCGGGCGACGGCGGCACCGGCGGCGTGTCCACACCGCCGCCCTGGTCCGGATGCGTGATCGCGTAGTTGTAGCGGCGGGTCAGCATGCCCAGTTGGTCGGCGGCCCACTGGGCGACCTGGTCGGCCTGGCGATACCCGGCCGCCGACACACCGGATGGCGGCCGGTGACCGTTCAGCCAGCTCTTGATCGCGTTGTCGGCGTCCTTGACCTGCTTGATGAGCTGGTTGAGCGCCGCGGGGTCGATCCCCCGGAAGTCCGAGTGGCGCGCGCCCGGGCCGGTGCGCATCTCCGCGGTCATCGCCCCTCCCAACCAGCCGTCGGTTCCCCAGAATCACACCGACATCACACGCTGTCGAGTGCCTTGCGGACGGATTGCGGGTCGCGGGCGACCACGGCGCCGCCGTCGGTCAGCACGATCGGCCGCTGGATGAGCACCGGGTTGGCGACCATGATCTCGATCCACCGCGCCCGGTCGTGTTCGAGGTCACGCAGGCCGAGCTCCTTGGCGACCGGCTCGGTCAGCCGCGCCACCTCCCACGGCTCCGCGCCGATCCGGTCGAGGACCGCCGCGAACTCCTGCGCCGTCGGCGGCTCGTCCAGGTACCGGCGCTCGACGTACTCGACGCCCGCCTCGTCGAGCGCGGCCTTGGCGGTGCGGCTCTTCGAGCAGCGCGGGTTATGCCAGATCTCGGTGCTCACGTGGTCAGTCTCCCACTTCAGCGGGGTCGCCCCCGGTGATGCGCAGCAGTTCGTCGAACGTGGTCGGGAAGACGGTGTGCGGGTGCCCGCCCGCAGCCCAGACCTGGTCGTACTTCTGCAGCCAGACGTCCACGAGCGTGCGGACCGGGGCGGGGTGGCCCACGGGCGCGACGCCGCCGATCGGCTGCCCGGTGGCCTCCCGGACGAACTCGGGCGTCGCTCGCTTGACCTTCTCCGCCCCGACCAGCGCGGCGACCCTGGCGGTGTCGACCCGGTGCGCGCCGCTCGTCAGCACCAGCAGCGGCGCCCCGTCCGCGTTGAAGATCAGGCTGTTGGCGATGGCTCCGATCTCACAACCCAGCTGGTCGGCGGCCGCCTGGGCGGTGGGGGCGGACTCGGGAAGTTCGATGACCTCGCCCGTCGCCCCGCTCGCACGCAGGGCCGAGGTCACACGTTCGGCGTTGGGATGCATGGCCAGAACCTTAAAGTGTCCGAACCTCACCGCCGGACCGCGCATCCAAGGGGAGGCCTGGGGCATGGGTTGAGTGAGGGAGACCGATGAACGTGCGAACCATCGTGATCGCCGGCGTGATCGTGCTGGCCGGCTGTTCCGCCGACGGATCGACCACCGGCGCCTCCGCGCCGGCACCGACCACCCCCACGCCGACCAGCCCCGCGCCGACGACGAAAGCCCCACCCCAACACCCCAAACTGAAGCCGGGTGCCAAGGGAGCCGCCGTGCGCGAGCTGCAGCAGCGCCTGAAACAGCTCGACTACGACCCGGGCCGGGTGGACGGCAAGTACGGGATCGGCACGCAGATGGCCGTCTGGGCGTTCCAGAAGGTCAACCGGCTCAAGGTGACCAGCACCGTGGGCAAGGCCTTCTGGGCGGCCCTGGACGCTCCCAAGGCGCCTCAGCCCATGGCCAAGCGCCGCGAGGCCGACCGCGTGGACGTCGACCTGCGCCGCCAATACCTGGTCGTCTACAAGGACGGCAAGCCCGCCCTCATCACGCACATCTCGTCCGGCTCCGGCGAGTACTACTGCGCCAAGGACCGCGGCGCCACCGTCGCGCGCTGCCGGTACGCCACCACCAGCACCGGCGACTTCCAGACCGGCCGGCGCGCCTCCGGCTGGGAGATCTCGCCGCTCGGACAGCTCTACAACCCGATCTACTTCAACGGCGGCATCGCCTTCCACGGCGCCCTCGACGTGCCCCGGTACCCGGCCTCGCACGGCTGCGTGCGGATGCCGATGCACGTCGCCGAGTACTTCCCGAAGCTGGTGGGGACAGGCGTCGCCGTCCACCTCCGCCGCCCGCGATGACGAATTGTCCGACCCTCCTGTTCTACTGAACTCGTGCCGCTGACCAGTGCAATCGTGCAGGTCGGCGACACGCGTTCGAACGCATTGACGAATCGCCGTCAGGGCGATTTACTGTGAGTGCGTCGAACTTATGTTCGACGTGGTGCGGGACTCGCGGCCCGCGCCAGGGCGACGTCCCCGTGGAGGTTGTCCACGGGACGGACGGTCGGGCGGAGTGAGGGGAAGCTCTCCGCCCGACCGGCCCGAGCCGGAAGGAGACAGGCATGTCCGCAACGATGACCGCCCACGGCGTTCACTCGTCCGCCCAGATCAGCCAGCCACCGGGCCCTCGCCCCCGACCGCTTCCTGCCCCCAGGCCCGCGCACACCGCAGTCGGGCAGCTCCAGGCCGCCAGGATGGGCCTGGCCGAAGCGGCCGAGGCGACCTCGGCCGCCGTCCGCTACGTCTGTGCCCACCTTGCCGCCCTGCGCGCCGCCGCGGCGGTCCTGGCGTCCAAGGAACCCCTGGAGACCCACCGCCGCGGCCGTCCGCGCAGCGTCTGGGTCCTCCTCCCCGAGGCCGACCCCGCACTCCGTGAATGGGCAGCCTTCTTCGCCGCCGGCGCCGACAAGCGCGCCGCCGCCGAAGCAGGCCTCCCCCGAGCGGTCACCCCGCGCGAGGCCGACGAACTCCTCCACGACGCCGAGATCTTCGTATCCCTGGTCGAAGACTCCCTCGGCATCCCCAGCCAGCCGACGCTGCCGATACCTGACACCTGGGCAAGCTAAGCGACTACCCGCCTCTTCCGGGGTTGGCTCCAAATCCTGGTTGAGGGGTCGGCCGCCCTCCCCCTGAGCGGCCGCGCCGGAAAGGCCGGGGCCGTCGTCCGCCATTCCTCACCGGCGGGCGGCGGCCCCGGCGCCTGGGTCGCTGGGGCCGCCTGGTCAACATCCTCCGTCGAGGGGCGGTTCCAGCCTGCGCGACCGCGCCGATGGTGGCCGTAACCCCCCGAGGCGGCCCCGTCGGCGCGGTCCTCGCCGCAAACGCTCCGCAAACGTTCTGTGGACGTGTGGGTTGTCTTATCGGGCTTGTCCCAAGCAACAACCCATACGGGAGGCTCGATGAAGCTTTACAAGCTGGCGTCGGTGGGCATGGCGGCGGTGGCCGCCGTCGGGATCGCCCAGCCGGTGAACGCCGCGGCACGGGCGAGTGAGCGGGCGGTGCCCGTAGCCGGGGTCGTCGCGTCGGCCGTCGCCGCTGAGGAGGCACAGGCCGCGCGGCGGTGCAACATCGTCGCGGGCGCTCCGTTCAAGGCCGGGCGGCGTATCAAGGCCAACGTGAAATCGACCGGGTGCAACGCGACCTGGGTGCACACGGCGTCCCTCTGGCGGCACCGCGCCTGGGGATGGCAGCGCCTCGGCGGCCAGCAGCGCTGGGTCGGCGGGAAGTTCAGGACCGTGAACATCCCTTGTGACAGGAGGACCACGTACACCTACAAGACCCACATCCTGTCCAAGCAGGGTGGGAGCCTCCTGCACACCTGGAGCAGGCCGATCCGCATCCGCTGTAGCTGAACGCGCGCCGGGCGGGCCTGCGGGCCCGCCCGGCTACCGCTTGAGGAGGCGGCGGAACTCAAGACTCGGCTCGACGCCGAGCTCATGGTGAAGGTCGGCACGGTAGTCGTCATAGACGCGCCGTGCCGTCGCCATGTCGTGCCGGGCCAGGTTGGCCTCGGCGAGGATGCGGTGTGGACCCTCGTTCAGCGGATCGACCCGCACCCCGCAGTCGGCCACTGCGATCGCTCCCGGAACGTCTCCCCGGGCGAGGAGCGTGACCGCGAGCCGCTCCAGCGCCAAGAGGCGGAGGCGGTCCCAGCGCTGCCGTTCGGCGTGGACCTCGTCGTCGTCCGACTCGGGGAGCAGGGGCAGCCCGAGCGGTCCCCAGTCGTCGATATGGCAGCCGGCCAGCACCTGCTGGGCGAGCCCTCGTGCTGCTGTGACATCGATGTGCACCCCCTCGGCGAGCATCACCGAGTCCTGCCCGGCCCGGACGATCGCCTCCCCGGTCAGCCGGCGGATCTGCCACAGCGCGTAACGGAACCTGCGGCTGGCGGTGCAGACCTCGACGTTGGGCCACAGTTCCTCGGCGGCCCGCTGGCGTGCTCTCCGGCGCTCGCCGAGCGCCAGCAGGATCACCAGCCGGCGCGGGTACGTGGGAAGCCGCACCTCGCCGCCGTCGACGTGGCAGACGAACGACGACAGGAGATGCAGGCAACCGCCCGCGGCGCATCGAGACATGCCATCGACCGTAGGAAGCCCGTAGGCGGCGTTCCTAGGGCCGTTGGGCCCTGGCGGGGGCCCGGATTCGTTTCGTCCGTCGTGAGAGGGTTGGGGCGGGTATGCGAGGAGGCGGGAGCGTGAGCGGTCGGGGGCTGGTCCCGCTGCTCGCGTTTCTGGGGGTGATGGCCTACTCGCTGTCGATGGCGGTGGTGACGCCTGCCCTGCCGCTGTTGCAGGAGGGCTTGCACACGACGGCGGCGGGCGCGGCCTGGGCGCTGACGGCGATGACGTTGTCGGCCGCCGTGGCGACGCCGGTGATCGGGCGGCTGGGGGATCTGTATGGGCCACGGCGGGTGCTGCTGTGCGTCGTGGTGATCGCGACGGTGGGAATGGTCATTGCGGCGGCGGCCTGGTCGATGCCGGTGATGGTGGCCGGGCGAGTGCTGGCGGGGGTGGGCGGGGGTGTCTTCCCGCTGGCCTACACGATCATCCGGGAGGTCTTCCCGCCCGAGCGGACGGCGTCGGCGATCGGGCTGATGTCCTCGATGCTGGGGCTCGGCGGGGCGGTGTCGTGGTGCATCGCCGGGCCGATCATCGACCACATGGGCTGGCGATGGTTGTTGTGGGTGCCGGTGCTGGGGTTGGTGCCCGGACTGGTGGCGGCGTGGTGGATCGTTCCATCGGCCGCGCCGCAGGAAGGCGCGGGCGTCGACTGGTGGGGCGCGGTGTTGTTCGCGGGGTGGCTCGTCGCGGCGTTGACGGCGCTGACGCAGGGCATGGACTGGGGCTGGGCCTCACCCGGGGTGATCGGGCTGCTGGCGCTGGCTGTCCTGTTGGGCGTCTGCTGGCTGGTGGTGGAGCGGCGAGTGGCCGATCCGCTGGTCGATCTGAAGCTGATGCGCAAGCGGGGCGTCTGGACGGCCAACGCGGCGTCGTTGTTGTCGGGGTACGCGCTGATGGCGGGAGGCGTGCTCTTCCCGCTGCTGGTTCAGCTTCCGGAACGTTCCGGGTTCGGGTTCGGCGGGACGGCCACGCAGGCGGCGTTGCTACAGATTCCCGCGAGCATCGGGATGACCGTGGCGGGGATGACGGCGGGGCTGCTTGACCGGCGAGTCGGCTCGCGGGCGGTCCTGCTGGCCGGGGCCGTGCTGACCGGCTTGGGATACGGGTTCCTGGCGTTCGAGCACGAAGCCATGTGGCAGCTGTATCTGGGCGGGACCGTGCGGGGGATCGGCCTCGGCTTCGCGTACGCGGCGGTGGCCAATCTGGTGCTGGCCGCGGTTCCGTTGAGCGAGACCGGAGTCGCGACCGGGATCAACACCCTGATCCGGACCGTGGGGGCGTCGCTGGGCACACAGGTCAGCGCGGTGATCGTGGCGGCGTCGGTGACCAGCACGGGCTTTCCGGCCGAGCGGGGTTTCACGCTGGGGTTCGCGGTCAGCGGGGTGCTGATGGCGGGCGTGCTGGTGTTCGCGCTGATCGCGCCACGGCGTGGGAAGGCCGGTTGCGAGGCCGTGGAGAAGCAGGCCGCGGTGTCCGCGTCCACGCATGCATGACCTTTATCCCGCTTTTCCCAGGGCGTTGATCAAGTGATGCCGACGACCACTGGAGGGAACACATGAGGCTTCGGGCACTTCTTCTCGTCACGGCCGCCACGATCACGACCGCGCTCCCAGCGGCAGTCCCCGCGGGGGCGGGCACCACGCCGCCCGATCCCGCGCCCGGCGGGCCCCAGCGCCCGTACGAGCCCGACGTGAACGGCCCGCAGAACCTCGACACGCTCTCGGTGTCGGTCACCCGGCACGCCGGGCGCTCGGTCACCGTGGGCTTCGACCGGCGCAGCCGTACGGCGAGCGGGGTGATGCCGGCGGCGCCCCGGCGGTTCGTGTTCCTCTTCGACCGTTCGCTCACGTTCCACCCGGAGGCCTTCCCGACCTGCGCCCGTTCGGTGATCGAGACCTCGGGCCCGGACGCCTGCCCCGCGGGGTCGCGGATCGGCGGCGGGATCGGGACGGCGTACGACGGACGGGAGTCGCCGGTCCTCGCGTTCAACACCTGGGTGGGTGCACTGCGAGGTCTCCTCGTGGTGCTCCCGGAGTCCGGGGTGGTCCTGGAACAGACCTTCGAACGGGTCTCAGGCCCCTACCGTGACCGGTACCGCTGGGCGCTGGACGAGATCGTGCCGCCCACCCCGGCCCCGCCGGAGCAGCGCGCGGGCACGTCGAGGTTCCGGTTGTCGTTCGGCGCCACCACCCGCGACCGGGGCCGTCCGGTCGGCTTCGTGGAGACGACGAGGGGCGGGAAGCTCGGCTTCGGCCTGTGGAGCGAGTTCGTGACAGGCCAGGTGGTGCTTCCGGAATGGCAGACTCTGACCCCATGAGCGACTGGGTGGGGCGGACCGCGACGGAGATCGCGGCGGCCGTACGGGATGGCAGGGTCACGGCGGCCGAGGTCGTCCGCGACCATCTGGACACGATCGCCGCGCTGGACGGTGAGCTGGGCGCGTTCGTCCGGGTGCGCCGCGAGCGGGCCCTGGCGGAGGCCGCGGCGGTGGACGGGCGGAGCGACCGGGGCGGGCTTCCGCTGGCGGGTGTGCCGGTGGCGATCAAGGACAACGTGCCGGTGGCGGGTGAGCCGATGCGCAGCGGGTCGGCCGCGACGCCGGACACGCCGCAGGAGGCCGACCATCCGGTGGTGGCACGGCTGCGGGCCGCGGGCGCGGTGGTGGTCGGGCTGACCAACCTGCCCGAGCTGGGGATCTATCCGTTCACCGACAACGCGTTCGGGGTGGCGCGGAATCCATGGGATCCGAGCCGGACGCCGGGTGGTTCGTCGGGCGGCGCGGCCGCCGCGGTGGCGGCCGGGATGGTGCCGGTCGCGCACGGGAACGACGGCGCGGGGTCGATCCGGATCCCGGCGGCCAACTGCGGGCTGTTCGGCATCAAACCGGGCCTGGGCGTGGTTCCGGCCGAGATCGGCACCGACGCCTGGGACGCGATGTCGGAGAACGGCCCGCTCGCGACCACGGTCGGCGATGCGGCCCTGATGCTGGCGGTGATGGCCGGGATGCCCGCGCTCGCTGAGGTGGGTGAGCCGAGCGGGCTGCGCGTCGCGTTGTCGATCAAGCCGCCCGCGCCCGGTGTCCGGATCCGGCCGGACCTCAAGGCGGCCGTGCGGACGGCGGGCAAGGCCTTCGTGGGGCTCGGTCACCATGTGGTCCGCGACGATCCGGCGTACCCGCTGTGGGCAGGGCCGGCGGTGCTCTCGCGGTGGCTCGCGCTCCCGGAGCTGGACGCCGGGCCCCTGCTGTCGGACCCGCGGCTCGAGCGGCGTACGCGGCGTCACGTTCGGGCCGGACGGCTCATTTCGAAGGTGCGGGCGCCGCACGCCGAGGACCGTGAGCGCTTCAAGGAGGCCGTGGCGCCGCTGTTCGAACGGCGCGACGTACTGGTGATGCCCACGCTCGCCCAGCGGGCGCCCAAGGCCCGGCAATGGGGATCAGGCTCGTGGCTCCACAGCGTGGGCTCCGCGATGACCTACGCGCCGATGACGGCCGCCTGGAACCTGGCGGGCTTTCCCGCTGCGACCGTGCCGATGGGAGTGGGCGACTCGGGCCTGCCGCTGTCGGTACAGCTCGTCGCAGCCCCCGGCAAGGAGTCGCTGCTGCTCGGCCTGGCTGCGCAGCTGGAGGCGGCCCTGCCCTGGCAGCGGCACGCGCCCGGCTATGGCGTCTCGATGGACCCGGCCATGGCCGCGGAGCGGGCCGTGATGGCGGCCAGGGAGACCGGCCACAGCCCCGACGGGCATGACGGCTGCGGTCACTGAGGGGCACGGAAAAGACATCCGGGGCGTGGCCTCACGGTCACGCCCCGGACACCGAAGGATGGCCCGGCGGCTACCGGGCCGGGTGGGCGGGACGCGGGGGCGTCCTGCCCGGTGAGCGTCAGAACGACTCGACGGCGCGCCGCGCCTCCGGGTCGAGGACGCCCCAGGTGATGAGTTCTTCGGTCAACTCGGTCGGGGACTTGTCATAGATCACTGCGAGCGATCGCAGGTCCTCCTGCCTGATGGACAGGACCTTTCCGTTGTAGTCGCCCCGCTGGCTTTGAATCGTCGCGGCGTAACGGGCGAGTGGACCGGCCTTATCCTTCGGAAGCTGCTGCAGACGCTCGAGATCGATCACGAGCTTCGGTGTTGGCCCGAGCGGGCTCGGCGCGGCTCCGCCGGGCAGCAACTCGGATACCGGCACGCCATAGAAATCGGCGAGCTCGGCCAGCTTCTGAACGGTGACGGCGCGGTCGCCCCGCTCGTACGAACCCACGACGACGGCCTTCCAGCGGCCACGTGACTTCTCCTCCACCCCATGCAGGGAAAGTCCCTGCTGGGTACGGATGGCGCGCAGGCGCGCGCCGAGAGCCTTAGCGTATTCAGACGGCATGTTGCGGCCCCCCAGGCTCACTTTCGTCGTCGTTGTCGGGGCCCTGGGGAAGATCAGGATCCGGTGGGTCTATTCACCCTATGGGTCCATCTCCAGGGATGGTTACGGACAGTGACGGTAAAACGGTGACGGCTCTAGGTCAAGCTGATTGGAAAAAAGGGGTCGAATACGTAGGTCTCGATCCGGGCCGTCCGGATCGGCGCGAAGCCCCGCAGGCATGGCTTGCCAGGCGTTTCCACAAGGCCCGGAACGGGGTCGTTCACCCCCGAGTGTGACCGCCCTCACCAGGCAAGACAGTGCCGAGACCAGGTACTGGGCAGGCACGCATGACTGCTACGGTGAGGGGGACAAGGCGTCCTTTAAGACCCGTCCTGTGAGGCGGGAAAGGAGGTTTCGGTGGTGAATGCTGCCTCCCGGCCGGACGGGCCGGTCGAGGCGCGCGTGGCAGACGGTCACAAGGCTGTTCTCGAAGGACCTGACATCCGACGCGCGCTCACCCGGATCGCACACGAGATCCTCGAACGCACCAAGGGCGGCGGCGACGTCGTCCTCCTCGGCATCCAGACCCGCGGCGTCACGCTCGCCGAGCGGCTCGCCGACCTGCTCCGCGAGGTCGAGGGCCGCCCCGTGCCCTGGGGCTCGCTCGACGTGACGATGTACCGCGACGACCTGCGCATGAAGCCCGCCCGGGCCCTCGGCCGCACCGAACTGCCCGCCGCCGGCGTCGACGACCGCATCGTGGTCCTGGTCGACGACGTGCTCTTCTCGGGCCGCACCGTGCGCGCCGCCCTCGACGCGCTGAACGACCTCGGCCGCCCGCGTGCCGTCCAGCTCGCGGTCCTGGTCGACCGCGGCCACCGTGAGCTGCCGATCCGCGCCGACTACGTGGGCAAGAACCTGCCGACGTCGACGCGCGAGACCGTGAAGGTCCTGCTGGCCGAGAACGACGCGCGGGACGCCGTCCTGCTAGGACCCGCGACGGGAACGGGCCGGAAAGGGAGCAGCAAGTGAAGCGCCATCTCATCTCCGCCGCGGACCTGACCAAGGACGACGCGCTGCTCGTCCTGGACACGGCCGAGGAACTGGCCCAGGTGGCCGACCGCTCCATCAAGAAGCTGCCGACACTGCGCGGCCGCACCGTGGTCAACCTCTTCTTCGAGGACTCCACCCGTACCCGGATCTCGTTCGAGGCGGCCGCCAAGCGGCTGTCGGCGGACGTGATCAACTTCTCGGCCAAGGGCTCCAGCGTCTCCAAGGGCGAGAGCCTCAAGGACACCGCGCTGACGCTGGAGGCGATGGGCGCCGACGGCGTCGTCATCCGGCACATGGCCTCCGGCGCGCCGCACCGGCTGGCCAACTGGGTCCAGGGCAGCGTCATCAACGCCGGCGACGGCACCCATGAGCACCCGACCCAGGCGCTGCTGGACGCGCTCACCATGCGCAAGCGGCTCGGCAGCCTGGACGGCCGCAAGGTCACGATCGTCGGCGACGTCCTGCACAGCCGGGTGGCACGCTCCAACACGCTGCTGCTCAACACCCTCGGCGCCGAGGTCACGCTGGTCGCGCCGCCGACGCTCTTCCCAGTCGCGATCGGCACCTGGCCCTGCGAGGTGTCGTACGACCTGGACGCGGTGCTCCCTAAGAGCGACGTCGTCATGATGCTGCGGGTCCAGCACGAGCGCATGAACGCCTCGTACTTCCCGACCGTCCGGGAGTACAGCCGGCGCTACGGCCTCGACGGTGACCGGATGGCCGCGCTGCCCGAGCACGCCATCGTCATGCACCCCGGCCCGATGAACCGCGGCGTCGAGATCGCAGCCGACGTGGCCGACTCCGTCCGTTCCACCATCGTCGAGCAGGTCGCGAACGGCGTCAGCGCCCGCATGGCCGTGCTCTATCTGCTCCTCGGCGGCTCGGAGCCGGCGATTGGCAAGGAGGTCTCCGAATGACCAGGTCGTCCTGCTCCTCGGCGACAGTGTCCGATCCCGCCATCGGCAAGGAGGTCTCCGAGTGAGTCACACCTACATCATCAAGAACGCCCGCATCCTGGGCGGGGACGCCGCCGACATCCTGATCCGCGACGGCGCGATCGCCGAGGTCGGGCAGGGGCTGGACGCCGCCGGCGCCGAGGTCGTCCAGGCCGACGGCCTCGTCGCGCTGCCCGGTCTGGTCGACCTGCACACCCACCTGCGCGAGCCGGGCCGCGAGGACGCCGAGACGGTCGAGTCGGGCACCAGGGCCGCCGCGGTGGGCGGGTTCACCGCCGTGCACGCCATGGCCAACACCGACCCGGTCGCCGACACTGCGGGCGTGGTCGAGCAGGTCTGGCGCCTAGGCCGCGAGGCGGGCTACTGCGACGTCCAGCCGGTCGGCGCCGTCACCCGCAGCATCGCGGGCGAGCAGCTCGCCGAGCTGGGCGCGATGGCCGACTCGGCTGCGCGGGTACGCGTGTTCTCCGACGACGGCCACTGCGTGTCGGACGCGGTCATCATGCGGCGCGCGCTGGAGTACGTGAAGGCGTTCGACGGCGTCGTCGCCCAGCACGCGCAGGAGCCGCGGCTCACCGAGGGCGCCCAGATGAACGAGGGCGTCATGTCGGCGGCGCTCGGCATGCGCGGCTGGCCCGCGGTCGCCGAGGAGGCCATCATCGCCCGCGACGTGCTGCTCGCCGAGCACGTCGGCTCGCGCCTGCACGTCTGCCATGTCTCCACCGCGGGCTCGGTCGAGCTCATCCGCTGGGCCAAGAGCAAGGGCGTCCAGGTCACCGCCGAGGTCACGCCGCACCACCTGCTGCTGAACGACACCAAGGCCGAGACGTACGACCCGATCTTCAAGGTCAACCCGCCGCTGCGCACCGCCGACGACGTCACCGCGCTCCGGCACGCCCTCGCTGACGGCACCATCGACTGCGTCGCCACCGACCACGCCCCGCATCCGGTCGAGGCCAAGGAGACCGAGTGGGCCGTGGCGGCCATGGGCATGATCGGCCTGGAGACCGCGCTTCCGGTGGTCCAGGAGGCCATGGTGGAGACCGGCCTGCTCGACTGGACCGGCGTCGCCGACCGCATGTCCTACCGCCCCGCCCGCATCGGGCGCCTCAGCGGCCAGGGCCGTCCGCTGGAGACCGGTTCGCCGGCCAACATCACGCTGTACGACCCGTCGCCGCGCCGCGCCGTGGACCCGTCGGCGATGACCTCCAAGAGCCGCAACACCCCGTTCGAGGGGCTGGAGCTGCCCGGCCGGGTCGTCGCCACGTTCCTGCGAGGCCGTCCGACCGTGCTTGAGGGGAAACTCCAGTGACCCAACCGCCTGCCTTGCTCATCCTTGAAGATGGCCGGACTTTCCACGGGGTCGCGTACGGGGCGGAGGGAGAGACCTTCGGCGAGATGGTCTTCAACACCGGCATGACCGGTTACCAGGAGACCCTCACCGATCCCTCGTACGCCCGTCAGATCGTGGCGATGACCGCGCCGCACATCGGCAACACCGGAGTCAACGCCGAGGACCCCGAGTCGCAGCGCATCCAGGTGGCCGGATACGTGGTGCGTGAGCCCGCCCGGGTCGCCTCCAACTGGCGGGCCACGGGTTCGCTGGGTTCCGCGCTGCGCGACCAAGGCGTGGTGGGCATCGCGATGCCCGGCACGCGCGCGCTCACCCGGCACCTGCGTGACCGCGGCGCCATGCGCGCCGGGATCTTCAGCGGCGCGGCGGCCGAGACCGCCGAGGGCGAGCTGCTGGAGAAGGTCCTGGCGTCGCCCAGGATGGAGGGCGCCGACCTGGCGGCCGAGGTCGCCACGACCGAGCCCTACGTCGTCCCCGCCATCGGAGAGAAGCGCTTCACCGTGGCGGCGGTCGACCTCGGCATCAAGTCGATGACGCCGCACCGGATGGCCGAGCGTGGCTGCGAAGTGCATGTGCTGCCCGCCACCGTGACGGCCGACGACATCCTCGCCCTCAACCCGGACGGGGTCTTTTTCAGCAACGGTCCGGGCGACCCCGCCACCGCCGACCACCAGGTCGCAGCGCTGCGCGGGGTGCTGGACGCGGGCAAGCCGTTCTTCGGCATCTGCTTCGGCAACCAGATCTTCGGGCGTGCGCTGGGCCTCGGCACGTACAAGCTGCGGTTCGGCCACCGCGGCGTCAACCAGCCGGTGCAGGACAAGCGCACCGGCAAGGTCGACGTCTCCGCGCACAACCACGGCTTCGCGGTGGACGCGCCGACCGACGGCCCGTTCGACACCGCCTACGGCCGCGCCGAGGTCAGCCACGTCAACCTCAACGACAACTGCGTGGAGGGCCTCCGGCTCCTCGACCGCCCGGCGTTCAGCGTCCAATACCACCCTGAGGCGGCGGCGGGCCCGCACGACGCGACCGGCCTCTTCGACCAGTTCTGCCAGATCATGGAAGGGCCGAAGTAATGCCGCGCCGTGAAGATCTGAAATCCGTCCTGGTCATCGGGTCCGGCCCGATCGTCATCGGCCAGGCCTGCGAGTTCGACTACTCCGGGACGCAGGCGTGCCGGGTGCTCAAGGCCGAGGGCCTGCGGGTCGTGCTGGTCAACAGCAACCCGGCGACGATCATGACCGACCCGGAGTTCGCCGACGCGACGTACGTCGAGCCGATCACCCCCGAGGTCGTCGAGAAGATCATCGCCAAGGAGCGCCCGGACGCGCTGCTGCCCACGCTGGGCGGCCAGACCGCCCTCAACACCGCCATCTCGCTGTACGAGAGCGGCGCGCTGGAGCGGTACGGCGTCGAGCTGATCGGCGCCGACGTGGACGCCATCCAGGCGGGGGAGAACCGCGAGCGCTTCAAGGAGGTCGTCGCCAAGGTCGCCCGCGAGCAGGGCCTGAACGCCGAGTCCGCGCACTCGATCATCTGCCACACCATGGACGAGGTCATGACGGCTGCGGGCGAGCTCGGCTACCCGCTCGTGGTGCGGCCCTCGTTCACCATGGGCGGGGCGGGCTCAGGCTTCGCGCACACCGAGGACGACCTGCGCCGCATCGCCGGCGCCGGCCTCGACGCGTCCCCGACCAGCGAGGTGCTCCTGGAGGAGTCGATCCTCGGCTGGAAGGAGTACGAACTGGAGGTCATGCGCGACAAGCACGACAACGTCGTGATCGTCTGCTCGATCGAGAACCTCGACCCGATGGGCGTGCACACCGGCGACTCGATCACCGTGGCGCCCGCGCTGACCCTCACCGACCGCGAGTACCAGAACATGCGGGACGTCGCGATCGCGGTCATCCGCGAGGTCGGCGTCGACACCGGCGGCTGCAACATCCAGTTCGCCGTGCACCCGGGCACCGGGCGCATGATCGTCATCGAGATGAACCCGCGGGTGTCGCGGTCGTCGGCCCTGGCGTCCAAGGCCACCGGCTTCCCGATCGCCAAGATCGCGGCCCGGCTGGCGGTCGGCTACACGCTCGACGAGATCCCGAACGACATCACCCGCGAGACCCCGGCAAGCTTCGAGCCGAGCCTCGACTACATCGTGGTCAAGGTCCCGCGGTTCGCGTTCGAGAAGTTCCCCGGCGCCGACGGCACCCTCACCACCCACATGAAGTCGGTGGGCGAGGCCATGGCCATCGGCCGCAACTTCACCGAGGCCCTGCAAAAGGCGCTGCGCTCGCTGGAGCAGAAGGGCTCGTCCTTCTCCTGGCCTGGGCCGGCCACCGCACCGGCCACTGGGCCGGTCACCGACCTGGACGCGCTCATCGAGGAGACGAGGCGGCCGCACGACGGGCGGCTGCGCAAGGTGCAGCAGGCGCTGCACGCGGGCGCCACGCTCCAGCAGCTGTACGAGGCGACGGGCATCGACCCCTGGTTCCTCGACCAGATCGCCGGGATCAACGAGATCGCCGACGAGATCCGCACCGCCGAGGACGCGCTCACCAAGGACAAGCTCCTGCGCGCCAAGCGGCACGGCTTCTCCGACGCCCAGATCGGGCAGCTGCGAGCGCTGTCGGAGGAGGTCGTCCGCGAGCTGAGGCACGCCCTCGGCATCCGGCCGGTCTACCTGACGGTCGACACGTGCGCGGCCGAGTTCGCGGCGCAGACCCCCTACCTCTACTCGGCCTACGACGAGGAGACCGAGGTCCCGCCGGGCACCAAGCCCAAGGTGCTCATCCTCGGCAGCGGGCCCAACCGCATCGGCCAGGGCGTTGAGTTTGACTACAGCTGCGTGCACGCCTCGTTCACGCTGGCCGAGGCGGGCTACGAGACCGTCATGGTCAACTGCAACCCCGAGACCGTCTCGACCGACTACGACACCTCCGACCGGCTCTACTTCGAGCCGCTCACGCTGGAGGACGTCCTGGAGGTCGTGCACGCGGAGCAGAAGTCCGGCGAGGTCGCAGGCGTGATCGTCCAGCTCGGCGGGCAGACGCCGCTGGGCCTGGCGCAGAAGCTCAAGGACGCGGGCGTGCCGATCGTCGGCACCTCGCCGGAGAGCATCCACCTCGCCGAGGAGCGCGGCGCGTTCGGCCGCGTCCTGCACCGCGCCGGGCTGGCCGCGCCCAAGCACGGCACCGCCACCTCGTTCGAGGAGGCGCGCGAGATCGCCGACGAGATCGGCTACCCGGTCCTGGTGCGGCCCTCGTACGTGCTGGGCGGGCGCGGCATGGAGATCGTCTACGACGACGCCACGCTGGACACGTACATGACCAAGGCGACCGACGCCAGCCCCGAGCACCCGGTGCTGGTCGACCGGTTCCTGGACGAGGCCATCGAGATCGACGTGGACGCGCTGTACGACGGCGAGGAGCTCTACCTCGGCGGCGTCATGGAGCACATCGAGGAGGCCGGCATCCACTCCGGCGACTCGGCGTGCGCGCTGCCGCCGATCACGCTCGGGCACGACGACATCCGGCGCATCCGCGAGTCCACCGAGGCGCTCGCGCGCGGCATCGGCGTGCGCGGCCTCATGAACGTGCAGTACGCGCTGTCGGCCGGTGTGCTCTACGTCCTGGAGGCCAACCCGCGTGCCTCCCGGACAGTCCCGTTCGTCTCCAAGGCGACCGCGGTGCCGCTGGCCAAGGCGGCCGCCCGCGTCATGATGGGCGCCACCGTCGCCCAGCTGCGCGGCGAGGGGCTGCTTCCGGAGGCCGGCGACGGCGGCTCGCTGCCGCTGGACGCGCCGATCGCGGTCAAGGAGGCGGTGCTGCCGTTCGACCGGTTCCGCAACGCCCAGGGCCAGGGCGTCGACACCGTGCTCGGGCCGGAGATGCGCTCGACCGGCGAGGTCATGGGCATCGACGAGGTCTTCGGCACCGCCTACGCCAAGTCGCAGCAGGCCGCGTACGGCGCGCTGCCGACCAAGGGCCGCGCGTTCGTGTCGGTCGCCAACCGGGACAAGCGCCACATGATCTTCCCGGTGAAGCGGCTGGCCGACCTGGGGTTCGAGATCCTGGCCACCGAGGGCACCGCGGAGGTCCTGCGCCGGAACGGGGTCCGTGCCAAGATCGTGCGCAAGCACAGCGAAGGCCCCGGATCGGATGGCGAGCCGACCATCGTGCGGCGCGTCCTCGACGGCGAGGTGGACCTCATCGTCAATACTCCCTTCGGAAGCCCCGGCCAGTCGGGGCCGCGTCTCGACGGTTACGAGATCCGGACCGCCGCGGTGCTGCGCGGTGTGCCGTGCGTGACCACCGTCCAGGGCCTCGCGGCGGCGGTGCAGGGCATCGAGGCCGTCGCAGGCGGCCACGTCGGCGTGCGCTCGCTGCAGGAGCACGCCGAACGGCTGCGTGGCGCGCACGGCCGGGGGTGACCTGGGCGGGGCCGCCTCTGACGGGGTAGGCCCCCGGCGAGGGTGCCGCGGCCGCACACGACGAGAGGGAGATGGGTGTCCGACACACCGGTGCAGACGTCGGCAACCGTTCTGACGGTCCGCCAGGTGCAGGACTACCACGCGATGACGCTGGTGGCCCCGGCGATCGCCGAGCGGTTCCGGCCCGGCCAGTTCGTCGCGGTCGCGGTGGGCGGCGAGCACACCAGCCGGCTGGTCCGCCGGTGTTTCGGGGTGTACGAGGTGAAGTCGGACTATGGCGGCACCGTCGAGGTCGTGTTCGCCGACCGTGATCTGGGCACCGCGTGGCTGGCGGGCCGCCGGGCCCGGGACCAGGTGGACGTCGTCGGCCCTCTCGGCCGCCCGTTCCGGCTCCCGCGAGATCCGGTCAGCTGCCTGCTGGTCGGCGCCGGGCCCGGCGGCGCGGCGCTGTTCGCACTCGCCGACACGCTGCACCGGCGCGGTTGCCAGGTGCACTTCGTGCTCGGCGGCCCCACCGCGCGGCAGGTGTTCGGCTCACGGATGGCGCAGCGCATCGGCGACACCGCCGTCATCACGACCGAGGACGGTTCTCTGGGCGAACGCGGCACCGTCCGGGACGTCCTGCCCAAGGCCATCCAGGAGACGGGCGCCGACGTCGTCTACGGCTGCGGTCCCACCCGTCTCCTGCGCACCGTCACCGGCACCGCCGCCGAGCACGGGCTGCCGTCCCAGGTCTCGGTGGAGGAGTTCCTCCAGGAGACCGGTGCGTGCGGCATCGGGGTCTGCATGACGTGCGTCCTGCCCATCCACGGGGAGGACGGCATGGCCCACATGGTGCGGGCCTGCGCCGATGGTCCGGTGCTGCGCGGCGACCGGGTCCGCTGGAACGACCTGGGCACGATCCCGTTCGACGCGCTGGGTGCCCCGCGCACGCTGAGCGGAGGTGCCAAGTGAGTGCGGCGGCGAGCGGAAGCACGGTGAGCGGAGCGAACTCATGAGCACAGCGCGCATGCAGACGGCACTCGGCTCCCTGGAGTTGCCCAACCCCGTCATGACGGCTGCCGGGTGTGGCGGTACGGGCCGCGAGCTCGCCCAGTTCTTCGATCTGGCCAAGCTCGGTGCGTTCGTCACGGCATCCGTCATGCCCCAGCCGCGTGCGGGCCGACCCACTCCGCGTATGGCCGAGACACCGAGCGGCCTGCTCACCGCCATGGGGTTGCCCGGCCCAGGCATCGAGTCGTTCCTCGAACGAGACCTGCCCTGGCTGCAGGAACAGGACGCACGCATCATCGTCTCAGTGGCGGGCAACAGCGTGGAGGAGTTCGCCGAACTCGCCGGGCGCCTCCGCAACGTGTCCGGTATCGCCGCCATCGAGGTGAACGTCGCGTGCCCCAACATCGAGGACCGCGGGCGCATGTTCGCCTGGCACCCCACGGCGGCGGGCGCCGTCGTGCGGGCCGTCAAGTCCAATGCCCGTGTCCCCGTCCTGGCCAAGCTGGCGCCCGACGTCACCGACATCGTCACCATCGCGCTGGCCTGCGCCGACGCGGGTGCCGACGGCCTGACCCTCATCAACACCATGGAGGGCATGGCGATCGACGCCCAGACCCTCCGCCCCGCGCTCACCGGCGTGTCGGGCGGGCTCTCGGGCCCGGCCATCCGCCCCATCGCGCTCCGCTGTGTCTACCAGGTCCACGCCGCCCTCCCCAGCACGCCGATCGTCGGCGTCGGCGGGATCGCGACCGGCCTCGACGCCCTGGAGTTCATCCTGGCGGGGGCCTCGGCCGTCGCGGTCGGCACGACCCTGTTCCACGACCCTTCGGCCGGTCCCCGCATCCTGCGCGAGCTTGAGGACGCCCTTGCGGCCCGCCGCATGCGCCTCGCCGACGCCGTCGGCCTCGCCCACAAACCCGCCGGATACGTACCGCCCCAGGTCCGTCCTGAACCGAAGGTCGACGAGCCGGGGGAGCTGAAGGAGAAGCTTCCGTGAATCCCGCCCCCATCGCCGTCGCGCTGGACGCGCCCGACCTGGAGACGGCCGCGCGCTGGGCCAGCCTCGTCACCCCTCACGTCAGCACCGTCAAGGTCGGCCTGGAGCTCTACCTCCGCTACGGCCCGGACGTCGTGGCGAGCGTCCGCGGCGCCAGCCGCGTCCAGGTCTTCCTGGATCTCAAGCTGCACGACATCCCTGCCACCGTGGCCGGCGCCACCCGTGCCGTGGCCCGCCTCAAGCCGGCCTTCCTCACCGTCCACGCCGGGGGCGGGCAGGCGATGATCCGCGCCGCCGTCGAGGCCGCCCCCGACACGAAGATCGCCGCCGTCACCGTCCTCACGTCCCTCCACGACGCCGACCTGACCGCCATCGGCCTCGCAGGGCCCGCCTCAGACGCCGTACGACGCCTTGCGGCCCTAGCGGTCGGTGCCGGTGCCCAAGCGCTCGTCTGCTCGCCTCAGGAGGCCGCTGCGGTCCGCACAGAGGTCGGTCCCGGCATCACGCTCATCACCCCGGGCGTCCGCCCCGCAGGCGCCGCCACACAGGATCAGGCCCGCGTGGCGACCCCCGAGGACGCCCTGGCCGCCGGCGCCGACCTCCTCGTGATCGGCCGCCCCATCACCGGCGCCCCCGACCCGGGCGCCGCCGCAGCCGGAATCGCCGCTGTATTGAGAAGGCTTCCGCGCCTCGACCCGCTCGCCTAGCGGCTCGCGGGTCGAACGCGAAAGCGTGCGCCAAGCGAAGCTTGTCCGTTGAAAGGGCGGCTGGGTGGGGGGTGTAGCGGGAGGGAGCGCGGCATCGCTTCGCGATCTCTCGTGAAGCTTCGCCTTCGGCTCGCTTCACGACCCGTTAGCGCGCTCGCGCGTGGGTCGGGCTTGTTGGGCCGGGCGGGGGACGCGGGTCGCCCTTTGCCATTTCTTTACTCACGTTGCAGAGAAATGGACACATTGGGTCAAATGGTGTGCGATCTCAGTGATGTGGCTGGAATGTGATGGGGATCACGGAGAGTGCTCAGGGGCGGGGCCTGCTGGAGGTGAGAGGTGACACATTTAAGGCCTCGGTGGGTGGTTTTTTGCGATCTTGCGAAAGCCCCAGGGTGGTGGGGGATTCGGCGCTGGAGGGCCGAAGTTGCCCACAGGCCGTATTCAGGACACTCCAAAGAGTGATTTTCGCGATTTTGTGGCGTGCTAAACGGCACTTCACGTTGCCTTATGGGGTCTGAACTCGCTAGTTTCCCAACCCGTCCGACTCCGTCGAGTGGAAACCTGAGGTGACCCGGCGTGGCTCTTCCGCCCCTAACCCCCGAACAGCGCGCCGCAGCCCTTGAGAAGGCTGCCAAGGCTCGCAAGGAGCGGGCCGAGGTGAAGAACAAGCTCAAGCACGGGGGAACCTCGCTTGCCGAGGTCCTCAAGGAGGGGCAGACCGACGACGTCATCGGAAAGATGAAGGTGTCGGCCCTCCTCGAATCCCTGCCCGGTGTGGGCAAGGTGCGTGCGAAGCAGATCATGGAGCGTTTGGGGATCGCCGAGTCGCGCCGCGTGCGCGGCCTCGGTGCCAACCAGCGCGCCTCCCTGGAGCGTGAGTTCGGCGGCGGCAACCGCTGATGCGACTCACGGACGGGCGCGGCGGTTCGGACGCCGCGGCCGGCTCGGGTATACCCATGGGCATGCCCGCCTCCGGCCCCATCCCGTCCACCTCCGGCACACCCATTCCTGTGCCGGACGGCTCCCAAACGCAAGACTGGCTCGTGCGGCGGCTGACGGTCCTCTCCGGCCCGTCAGGCGTCGGCAAGAGCACGGTCGTCGCCGAGATCCGGCGAGCACACCCGCAGGTGTGGCTGTCGGTCTCGGTGACCACCCGGCCACCGCGGCCGGGTGAGACCCACGGCGTGCAGTACTTCTTCGTCGACGACGCCGGTTTCGACCGGCTCGTCGCCGAAGGGGAGTTGCTCGAGTGGGCCGAGTTCGCGGGCAACCGCTACGGCACTCCGCGGCGCCCGGTGACCGAGCGCCTCGAACGCGGCGAGGCCGTCCTCCTGGAGATCGATCTTCAGGGGGCCCGGCAGGTCCGGCACAGCATGCCGGAGGCCCTGCTCGTCTTCCTCGCCCCTCCCTCCTGGGAAGAGCTGGTCCGCCGCCTGGTGGGCCGCGGCACCGAGCCCCCCGACGTGATCGAACGGCGCCTGGAGGCGGCCCGCGTCGAGCTGGCGGCCGAGAAGGAGTTCGACGTCACCCTGATCAACACGGCCGTCGGGGACGTGTGCCGTGAGCTGGTAACGTTGATGTCTGTTGAATAACCACTAGCGGAAGGCGACGGTGTGGCAGCCAGCACCGAAGGCATCACCAACCCGTCGATCGACGAGCTCCTCGAGGTCGTCGACACCAAGTACGGCCTTGTGAGCATCGCGGCCAAGCGCGCGCGGCAGATCAACGCCTACTACGCCCAGCTGGGCGAGGGCCTGCTGGAGTACGTCGGCCCGCTCGTCGAGACCCAGGTCCAGGAAAAGCCGCTGTCGATCGCACTCCGCGAGACGCGCGAAGGCCTCCTCAACGCCGAGCCCATCGAGGGCTGAGAGGGCTGACGAGGGGACGAGTGTGGTCGGAGCCCTCCGGGCACCTTCCCCAGCTCTCGTCACCCCTTATGTCTGCCCAGGGGGACGACCCCCTGGAACCCCCGATGGATTCCCGTATGGGGGTCGCCGGGCTCTTGGGAACCATCGAACATGACCTCACATAAGCCGCGCGTCGTGCTGGGCGTCAGTGCGGGGATCGCCGCTTACAAGGTGTGCGAGCTGCTGCGGCGCCTCACTGAGTCGGGGCATGACGTCCGCGTCGTGCCGACGCGGGACGCGCTGCGCTTCGTCGGCGAACCCACCTGGGCGGCGCTGTCTGGCAACCCCGTGAGCACCGAGGTGTGGCATGGGGTCGACGAGGTTCCGCACGTACGGCTGGGGCAGGAGGCCGATCTCGTCTTCGTCGCCCCCTCGACGGCCGACCTGCTCGCCAAGGCCGCGCACGGCCTGGCCGACGACCTGCTGACCAACACGCTGCTGACGGCACGCTGCCCGGTCGTGTTCGCGCCCGCGATGCACACCGAGATGTGGGAGCACCCCGCCACCCAGGCCAACGTGGCGACGCTGCGCGCCCGGGGCGCCATCGTGGTCGAGCCCGCCTCCGGGCGGCTCACGGGCAAGGACACAGGCAAGGGGCGGCTCCCCGATCCGGCCGAGCTGTTCGAGGTGGCGCGGCGCGTGCTGGCGCGCGGGGGCATGGACGAGGATCTGGCAGGGCGGCATGTGGTCGTCTCCGCCGGAGGCACGCGGGAGCCCATCGACCCGGTCCGCTTCATCGGCAACCGCTCGTCCGGGCTCCAGGGCTACGCGCTGGCCCGTACGGCCGTGGCGCGCGGTGCCAGGGTCACCCTCGTGGCCGCCAACGTGGCCCTGCCTGATCCGGCCGGTGTCGACCTCGTGCCAGTGGGATCGGCGGAGGAGATGCGCAAGGCGGTCCTGGAGGCCGCCGGCGGCGCTGACGCGGTCGTGATGGCTGCGGCGGTGGCCGATTTCCGGCCCGCCGACTATCGGGGCTCGAAGATCAAAAAGGCGCCGGGCGCCGAGCCCGAGCCGATCCACTTGACCAAGAACGCGGACATTCTGGCCGAGCTAGGCCAGCGGCGGCGCGCCGGCCAGGTGATCGTCGGCTTCGCGGCCGAGACCGACGACGTGCTCGCCAACGGGCGGGAAAAGCTCGCCCGCAAGCGCTGTGACCTGCTCGTCGTCAACCAGGTGGGGGACGGTCTCACCTTCGGTCAGGCGGACAACGCCGCGACGATCCTCGCGGCGGACGGCGAACCCACGGTCGTGCCCCGCGGAGCCAAGGAAGCCCTGGCAGACGTGGTCTGGGACCTCGTCGCGGCGCGTCTCAAGTGATATACCTACCACCTCGGTGAGGATTGAGTGGCCCTCTGGCAGGGCCCGATAGACTTCGCCGCGACAAGCTCAATAGACCGGCGGTGGCCTGCCGCCCTCGACCAAGTCCGTCCGCACTGCGACATCAGTCAGCAGCCGCTGCAAGGAGTTCACGTACGTGTCTCGCCGCCTGTTCACCTCCGAGTCCGTCACCGAAGGACATCCTGACAAGATCGCGGATCAGATCAGTGACGCGATCCTGGATTCGATGCTCAAGGACGACCCCAAGAGCCGGGTCGCCGTCGAGACCATGATCACCACCGGCCAGGTGCACGTCGCCGGTGAGGTGACCACCGAGACCTACGTGGACATCCCCGGCGTCATCCGGGAGAAGATCCTCGAGATCGGCTACGACTCGTCCAAGAAGGGCTTCGACGGCCACTCCTGCGGCGTGTCGGTGTCCATCGGGGCGCAGTCGCCCGACATCGCGCAGGGCGTCGACGACGCGTACGAGACCCGTGAGGGCGAGGGCGTCGACGACCTCGACCGCCAGGGCGCCGGCGACCAGGGCCTGATGTTCGGCTACGCGACCAACGAGACGCCCGACCTCATGCCGCTGCCGATCACCATCGCGCACAAGCTGGCCCACCGCCTGTCCGCGGTCCGCAAGTCCGGCCAGGTGCCCTACCTGCGGCCCGACGGCAAGACCCAGGTCACCATCGAGTACGACGGCGACAAGGCGCTGCGCCTCGACACCGTCGTCGTCTCCAGCCAGCACGCTCCCGACATCGACCTCAAGGAGCTGCTGACCCCCGACATCAAGGAGCACGTGGTCGACCCCGTGCTCGCCCAGTTCGACCTGGACACCAAGGACTACCGGCTGCTGGTCAACCCGACCGGGCGCTTCGAGATCGGCGGCCCGATGGGCGACGCCGGCCTCACCGGCCGCAAGATCATCGTCGACACCTACGGCGGCATGGCCCGGCACGGCGGCGGCGCGTTCTCCGGCAAGGACCCGTCCAAGGTCGACCGGTCCGCCGCCTACGCCATGCGCTGGGTCGCCAAGAACATCGTCGCCGCGCAGCTGGCCGACCGCGCCGAGGTACAGGTCGCCTACGCGATCGGCAAGGCCCACCCGGTCGGCGTGTTCGTGGAGACCTTCGGCACCGAGAAGGTCCCGGCCGCCAAGATCCAGGAGGCCGTGCAGCAGGTCTTCGACCTCCGTCCGGCCGCCATCGTCCGCGACCTGGACCTGCTCCGCCCGATCTACTCCCAGACCGCCGCGTACGGCCACTTCGGACGCCCCGAGCCTGACTTCTCCTGGGAGCGCACCGACCGCGCCGAGGCCCTCGCCCAGGCCGCCGGTCTCTGACGTACGAGCCGAACCGAAAAGGCCCCGGGATTTCCCGGGGCCTTTGCCTCTGTCAGAGAGCGTGTCCGGCGAGTTCAAGGAGCCGGCACATGTCGTGATCGCCGTGAACGCACGCGGCCAGAACGCCCGGGTAGCCGTCGGACGTCTCGGCGAATTCCAGGAGGAAGTACGGGTCGAGAGCGTCCGGCTGCTCGACGTTCACCTCGACCACCACGCCGGTTGCCACGTTCTCGTACCTGCAATGCTCTCCGTGCGGATCGGCATGCCATACCGCAGCGTCGGGCTCGTCCGAGGCCAGGCGTTGGGCGAGGCGGCGGAAGTCTGCGACGAGCGTGTCGAGCTCGGCGCGGACACCCTCGGCCTCCGCCCGGCTCACGAGCCGCATCGCAGTGATGGTCGACGGGCCCGATACGAAAGTGTGGATGTCGTCCGCATCGAGCGGCGGATTCAGGCGTGCCACGGCGGCGAAGGGGTCGGTCACCTGGAAGACCGCGTTCGTTCCGCGCCTTACCTTCTGACGGATGGTCTCGGCTGACGGATGCTCAGGCATTGCCGGTCAGTCCGGGCAGGGGGTGCCGCGCGGCAGCTCGTAGCGGGCCCCCACGTGGTAACGGCCGGGCCCGGGCACGTCGAGCCGGACGAAGTCACCGGAGCGCGCCAGGCAGCCCTTGTGAGGCCCGCGCACGCTCAGCCATGGCGACCAGGAGATCCGCAGCAGCACCGAGCCCTTGGCGGGCACCTTCACCACCATGCGGTCGGGGCTGATCCGTTCGACCGTGGCGGGTGCGTCGGCGAGAGGCTTGGGGTCGGCGACCCGGTAGACGCGCCAGTGCCGGTCGTGCCAGACCTCGGTCAGGTACGGCTGGGGGCTGCGGACGAGGGCTGCCTCCTGGCGGGCGGCCCAGTCGACCTCTCGCTCCGGCAGGACCACGTACTGCACGGCCCACTTGTGAAGCCAGTCGCGATAGGTGGCGGGGTTCAGGGTCTTGTCGTAGAAGAGCGCGTTGCGGTGGGCGTCGATCTGCCGGTTCCAGCCGCGGGCGAGGATGAAGTGCCGGCTCAGCCCGTACGCCTCCCAGTGGGAACGCAGCGGGACGACTTCGATCCGGCCCTGGGCCGCACCGAGCTGCCCGAGCGCGGTGATCAGGCCCTTGGAGTACCGCGCGGTCGCGCCGGCCGGGCGGGTGTGGATCAGGTCGTCGACCGGCTTCACCACCTGCCAGACGGCGGTGACCATGAACGCCAGGCACAACACGGCCAGCCGGCGCCGGTCGGTGGTGCGCGCCACCGCCATGATCAGGAACATCCCGCCGAACATCAGCGCGAGCCGCTCGACGTTGCTGCCGATGGGGGACGGGATCGCCCAGGTCAGGAGGATCCCGAGGAGGTAGACCCCCGCGCCGACGCGGATGACCCGCCAGGAACGCGGTGCGCACAGCGTCACCGCGACCACGCTGGCGAGCGTCGGCAGCACGATGGCGGTCGTGGAGATCGGCTGCTTGCCGTAGAACGGGAACAGCGCCGACGTCGTGGCCACGACCAGCGGCGGCCCCAGCGCCAGCATGAGCCCGGCCCGGCGCCGTCCGGTCAGGAAGAGCGCCGCCGCCAGCACCAGCACGAACAGCCCGGCGACGGGGCTCGCGAGGGTGGCCAGCACGCCGAGGAGCAACATCCCGGCGGCCCGGAGCGGCGGGGTGCCGCGCGGCGAGAAGGCCGGGAACACCGCGGCCAAGGCGAAGAGCAGGCCCAGCCCGAAGGTCACCCGCCCGGACGCGGAGTTGCACGAGATGGCGAACGCGGCCCACACCGCCGCCGCCATCGCCATCGGGGCCTTGAAGCGGACCAGCAGCAGCGCCGTCAGCGTGGCCGACAGCGTGCCGGTGACCACCGCGACCGTGCGGATCCCGAACCACCCCATGAGGTAGGGCGAGAGCACGCTGTAGGAGGCCGGGTGCATGCCGCCGTACCAGGCCAGGTTGTACGACGCCTCAGGATTCTTACGCGCGAAGGTCGTCCACGCGGCCTGCGCGGCGAGGTCGCCGCCGTTGTTCGCCAGGTAGAAGCCCCACACCAGGTGCAGGATCCCGGCCGTCAGCGTGGCCGCCATCACCGGGCGGCGCGGGTCGAGCCATTCTCGCCAGCGCCGCCCGCCGCCCGGCGGGGACGGCAGGCTGACGCGCCGCTGAGGAGGCGCGGCGAGGACTCGGCCGTCCACCCTCTCCGGGGTCTCCGCGGTGGTCACGGAGCCGGAACCGATGGGGTGGACATAAGGGGAGCCGGGGGCATCGGGCAATAATCCCGTCATCTAGGTGGTAGTTCAAACCGGTAGGCCTGAACGTCAGGGGGAAGAGCCATGGACGAAGCACGTCAGGCTCATCTGGTAGGACGGTGGAGTGACGAACGACGGCGGCGCTGCGGAGCTCATCCCGGGCCTGGACGACATCGTCCCGGTGCCCGCCGCGAAGCCGGTCAAACCCTCCCAGCACCCTAGATCCACCAGGGGGGTAAAAGCGGGAAAGGCAGGAAAAGCGGCTAAGCGCGAGCCTAAGAAGGGCGCCCGGCGGCCCGCCGAGGACCTGCCGGTCGCGCGGATCGCGGTGGACGTGACCCTGCCTCACCTGGACCGTCCCTTCGACTACCTGGTGCCGGCCGAGCTGGCCGACAAGGCCGTCCCGGGATGCCGTGTCCGGGTGCGGTTCGCGGGGCAGCTCGTCGACGGCTTCCTGCTCGAACGGGCGGAGGAGAGCGATCATGAGGGCACGCTGCTCTTCCTCGAACGCATCACCTCCCCGGAGCCCGTGCTCGCGCCGGAGATCGCCGCGCTGGCCCGCGAGGTCGCCGACCGCTACGCGGGCTCGCTCTACGACGTGCTGCGGCTGGCCATCCCCCCTCGGCACGCCCGGGTCGAGGCCGAGCCGCCGGGCGAGCGGCTGGAGTTCGAGGCTCCGGACGGCCCGGGCCCCTGGGGGGACTATCCGGCCGGTCCCTCGTTCCTCACCGCCCTCGGCGAGCAGCGGGCACCGCGCGCGGTGTGGAGCGCGCTGCCCGGCCCTGGCTGGCCCGCCGCGATGGCGCGGGCGGCGGCGGTCACCCTCGCGGGCGGCCGCGGCGCGCTCATCGTGGTGGCTGACTGGCGGGACGTGGCGCGGGTGGACGAGGCACTCAAGGCCGAGCTGGGGGACGGGCGGCACGTCGCCCTGACGGCGGACCTGAAGCCGTCCGAGCGCTATCGCCGCTGGCTGGCGATCCTGCGCGGCACCGTCCGGGTGGTGGTCGGCACCCGCGCCGCGATGTTCGCCCCCGTCCACGATCTGGGCCTCGTCGTCCTCTGGGACGACGGCGACGACGTGCATCCCGACCCGCACGCCCCGTACCCCCATCCACGCGAGGTCCTGGCGCTGCGGGCGCATCGCGCCGGCGCGGGCGCCCTTATCGGCGGGTTCACCCGGACGACCGACGCGACGCAGCTGGTCGAGTCGGGATGGGCGCACGCGCTCGCCGCCGACCGCGTACGGATCAGGGAGGTCATGCCCCGCATCGGCCCGGTCGGTGACGACGCGGAGCTGCCCAAGGACGCCGCCGCCCGGAGCGCCCGGCTGCCCAACGTGGCGTTCCAGGCGGCCCGCCGCGCACTGGAGGAGGGTCCGGTGCTCGTGCAGGTACCGCGGCGCGGCTACCTCCCAGCGCTGGCCTGCGGCCGGTGCCGTACGCAGGCGCGCTGCACCGCCTGCCAGGGTCCGCTCGCCCTGCGTTCCTCACACGCCACGCCGTACTGCCGCTGGTGCGGTCGCATAGCCGGAGACTGGCGCTGCCCCGAATGCGGGCACATCCACATCCGCGCCATCGTGGTCGGAGCCAAGCGCACCGCCGAGGAGCTCGGGCGGGCCTTTCCCGGCGTACCGGTGAAGACCTCCGGCCGGGAGGCGATCCTCGACAAGGTCGGGCCGCAGCGCGCGCTGGTGGTGGCCACCCCGGGCGCCGAGCCGCCGGCCGAGGAGGGCTACACCGCCGCCCTGCTCCTGGACGGCTGGGCCCTGCTCGGCAGAGCCGATCTCCGTGCGGGCGAGGAGGCGCTCCGCCGCTGGATGAACGCCGTCGCCCTCGTCCGCCCGGCCGGGACGGTCGTCGTCTCGGCGGACGGGTCGCTCCCGGCCGTGCAGGCGCTCATCCGCTGGGACCCGGTCACCTTCGCCGAACGCGAGCTGGCGGAACGGCGCGAGGTCGGGTTCCCGCCCGCCGTCCGGATGGCCTCGCTGACCGCCTCCCCGGCGGCGATCCGCGGGCTGCTGGCCGATGCCAGGCTGCCCGCGGAGGCCGAGGTCCTCGGCCCGGTCCCGATCTCGGCGCCGGCCTCGGGGCCTGTCCAGGCGGCCCACGACGACCAGGAGAAGGAGCGCGCCCTCATCCGGGTGCCGCGCGCGGCCGGTGCCCGGTTGGCCAAGGCGCTGAAGGACGCACAGGGCGTGCGCAGCGCCCGCAAGGCCGACGAGTACGTACGAGTCCAGATCGACCCCCTGGAACTGCTCTGAGCATTAGGGTTTCCGCGTGGCAGACAACTGGGTGGAGAGCCTCAGCGATGATCTTCAGCGCTGGGCGGACGGCCGCGCCGACGCGGATGGCATGCAGGCAGACGAGCAGCCGGTCGACGTGCAGGGCGCGTTGCTGCTCCTGGACCTGGCCAGGGAGGAGCTGGGGCTCGCCGCCGCGGCGGACCTGACCCCGGCGCGGCTCGGGGATCTGCTGCTCAAGGTCTTCCCCGACGAGGTGGTCGCCGGGGCCGACGAGGTCCCCGCGATCCTGGCGACCGCGGACACGCTGCTGGAGTTCCTCGGTGCGAGCGGCGCGGTCCCGGCCGAGCAGGCCGTCGCGCTGCGCGCCGAGCTGGACCGGCTGGCGCCGGGGTTCGCCGAGCTCGTCGCGGAGAACGACACCGCCGAGCGGCAGGCCGCCGCGGAGGTGATCACCGCGATGATGACGGCCGACGGGGTCGCGCTCGACGACCAGGACGCGGTCGAGGAATGGGTGCGGGCCTTCGAGGCGCTGCCCGAGGACGAACGGTACGCCCGGACCGAGGAATACCTGCGCCAGGCGGAGGAGCTCATCGTCCCGCCCGTACGGCTGGCACCGGAGGCCGAGCTGGCCTCCGCCGCCCGCACGTCCGCGCTGACCACCCAGGTCCGCGCGCTCGCCGAGTGGGCGGTGGACCGTCTCGTCACCGAGTTCGGCGACCTCGGCGGCGACGACGCGGCGGCGGCCGTGGCCGAGCTCGGCCTGGAGACCCCGCGGCAGGCCGCCGGCGTGCCGGTCCAGGACCAGTCCGACCTGCCTGAGCTCGACCGTCTCTGGTGGGCCGCGATCGAGTCCGAGGTGCTCCGGACGACCGGTGGCACGGCGGTCGCGGGCCCCTCGCTGCCGGATCTCGTGGCGGGAGACGACGAGACGATCCTCGGCGCCTGGCTGCGGTTGTTCGACGCCGTCGCCGTGCCCGAGCACGAGGGCGAGGACGGCCTCGACGCGATCGAGCTGGTGCAGAACGAGCTCACCGGGGTCCTCATCCACCTGTACGAGCAGGAGTCGCCGTCGTCCGCCAAGGTGCTGGCCGACGTCCTGATCGAACACGTCATGGCGGCGTACGAGCTCTCCGACGGCCACGCGGTGGCCGCCGCCGCCCGGCAGGCCCTCGACCTCGAGCTCGCCGACCTCGTCCGGTGGGGCGCCCTCGAAGCCGCCGGTGACGGCTACGCCCTCACCCCGCTCGGCGTCTGGGGCGTCCGCGAGCTGCTGCTCTCCGACGGCTTCGTCGCCCCGGTGGTCGGCGATCTCGCCGACTCGACCGCCATGGACCTGGTGGCCGGGCTGACCTGGCACCGGCAGGACACCGCCGACGAGGAGATCGCCGGCTGGCTGGCGGGGCGGGACGCCGAGCCCGCCGCGGCCGAGCTCCTGGAGGTCATGCGCAACGGCGGGCCCGGCGCCCGCAACCTCGCGGCGGCCGTGCTGCACCGGATGGGCCCGGAGATCGCCCCGCAGCTGCGGGGCGCCGGGGATCACCCGCTCGTGCGCCCGTACGCGGCGCTGTGGCTCAACCAGAAGACCGGCGCGCCGATCGAGCTGGAGCGCCGGGAGTTCGTCTGGATGTTCGTCGACACGGTCGCGGGCATGCTGGAGACCGCCGAGCCCGCGGAGGCGGTGGCCGCGGCCCTGGCCGACGCCCCCGCCGAGGTCGAGCTGGGCGCCATGATCGACGATATGTGGCGCTGCGAACACCCCGACATCGCCGCCGTGCTCACCGCCCTGGGCGACCACGTCCCGGACAAGGGCGTCGCCAAGGCGGCCCGTAAGGCGGCCTACAAGGCCCGCTCCGGTAAGGGTGCCACCTGAGATCTCCGTAGACTGATGGGTAGGTCTCAATTCACTCGCACCACGACCTCGCTCTGAACGCACCTGCAGGAAACGGAGTCCCCGTTGGCCGTCAAGCCCATCCGCCTCTTCGGTGACCCTGTGCTTCGCACCCCGGCCGAGCCGGTGAAGGACTTCGACAAGGAGCTGCGCCAGCTCGTAAAGGACCTCACCGACACGATGATCGACGCTCCCGGGGCGGGCTTGGCCGCGCCGCAGCTCGGCGTGAGCCTGCGGGTCTTCACCTACTACGTCGACGACCGCCTCGGTCACGTGGTCAACCCCACGCTGGACCTGTCGGAGGAGCAGCAGGACGGGGAGGAGGGCTGCCTCTCCCTCCCCGGGCTGAGCTTCCCCACACCCCGCGCCTACCGCGCGGTCGCCAAGGGCTTCAACATGCACGGCGAGCCGATCATGCTTGAGGGCACCGACCTGCTGGCCCGCTGCGTCCAGCACGAGACCGACCACCTGGACGGGATCATCTTCATCGACCGCATGGACCCCGAGCAGCGCAAGGCCGCGATGAAGGCCATCCGCGAGGCCGAGTGGTTCGGCGACCCGGCGCCGGTCGTCAAGGAGTCCCCGCACCGCACCTTCGGGAAGGCACTCTGACTTTGAAGCTGGCCAATGAATCAGCGCAGCGCTGGTACGCCCGAAACGGGGCGCGAACCTGATGCGTCTCGTTTTCGCTGGTACACCAGAGACCGCCGTGCCGTCGCTGGAGGCGCTGCTGGCGTCCGGGCACGAGGTGGCCGCCGTGGTCACCCGGCCCGACGCGCCGTCCGGGCGGGGGCGCAAGCTGGTCGCCAGCCCGGTGGCGCAGCGCGCCCACGAGGCCGGGATCGAGGTCCTCAAGCCCGCCAAGGCGAGCGCCCCGGAGTTCCTCGACCGGCTGCGGGCCATCGCGCCCGACTGCTGCCCGGTCGTGGCGTACGGGGCGCTGCTGCGGCCCGCCGCGCTGGAGATCCCGCGGCACGGCTGGGTCAACCTGCACTTCTCGCTGCTGCCGGCGTGGCGCGGCGCGGCGCCCGTCCAGCACGCGATCCTGCACGGCGACGACGTGACCGGCGCGGCCACGTTCCAGATCGAAGAGGGCCTGGACACCGGGCCGGTCTACGGCGTGCTGACCGAGCCGATCCTGCCCGCGGACACCACCGGCGACCTGCTCGGCCGGCTGGCGGTCGCGGGCGCCAAGCTGCTCCTCGACACCATGAACGGCATCGAGGAGGGCGTCCTGGAAGCGCGGCCGCAGCCGGATGAGGGCGTCTCGTACGCCGCCAAGCTCACCCCCGACGACTCCCGGGTCGACTGGACCGCGCCCGCGATGCGCGTCGACCGGCTCATCCGCGCCTGCACGCCCGCACCGGGCGCCTGGACCACGCTGCGCGGCGAGCGCGTCAAGCTCGGCCCGGTCCGGCCCGCACCCGAGGCCGCGCCGGATGCCGGGGCGCTGGCGCCCGGCGAGCTGCGCGCGGGCAAGAAGGAGGTCCTCGTCGGCACCGGCACCTACCCGGTGGTCCTCGGCGAGCTGCAGCCGCCCGGCAAGCGCCGCATGAACGCCGTGGACTGGACCCGCGGCCACCCGCTCACCGATGAGGATCGTTTCAGCTGATGCCGCCCACCCGAAACCGACGCGGCGACCGCGACCGGAACCGCAGGCCCGGTACGCCGCGCCGCACCGGCCGGCCCGAGGACCTCGTCCGCCGCACCGCGTTCGACGTCATCCGGGCCGTCGAGACCCGCGACGCGTACGCCAACCTGCTCCTGCCGAACCGGCTGCGCGAACGCGGGCTCACCGGCCGCGACGCCGCGCTGGCGACCGAGCTGACGTACGGCACGCTGCGCGGCCGCGGCACCTACGACGCCGTGCTGGCACTCTGCAGCGACCGTGAGCTGCGCCGCGTCGACGGCCCGCTGCTCGACGTGCTCCGGCTGGGCGCCCATCAGCTGCTCGCGACCAGGATCCCGGCGCACGCGGCCGTGGCCACGGCCGTCGAGCTGGCGCGGTCGGTCTCCGGGCCGGGACAGGCCAAGTTCGCCAACGCGGTGCTGCGCAAGGTGGCCACCCGCGACCTCGGCGGCTGGCTGACGATCGTCGTGCCCGAGGGCGGCAACCAGACCGAACGGCTGTCGATCGCCCACAGCCATCCGCGCTGGATCGTGTCCGCGCTCCGCGACGCGCTCGGCCCGGACAGGGATGAGATCGACGCGCTGCTCGCCGCCGACAACGAACGGCCCCGGGTGACCCTCGTCGCCCGGCCCGGCCGCGCCACGCTGGAGGAGCTGTACGAGGCGGGCGCGGAGCCCGCTCCCTACTCGCCCTACGCGGCCCTGCTGCCCGAGGGTGACCCGGCCGCCGTCGCCGCCGTGCGTGAAGGCAGGGCGGCCGTCCAGGACGAGGCCAGCCAGCTCGTCGCGCTCGCACTGACCGCCGCGCCCTTGGACGGCTCCGATTCCCGGTGGGCCGATCTGTGCGCCGGTCCCGGCGGCAAGGCGGGCCTGCTGTCGGCCGTCGCCGACGGCCGCGACGCCCGGCTGCTCGCCGCCGACGTCCAGCCACACCGGGCCGGGCTCGTGCAGGGGGCGGTGACCGACCGCGCCACCGTGATCGTGGCCGACGGGACCGTCCCGGCGTGGCGGCCCGGCTCGTTCGACCGGGTCCTCCTCGACGTGCCGTGCACCGGCCTGGGCGCGCTGCGGCGACGCCCGGAGGCTCGCTGGCGGCGCGGCCCCGAGTCGGTGGCCCAGCTCGGCCCGCTCCAGCGCAAGCTCCTGGAGAGTGCGCTGGAGGCCGTCCGGCCGGGCGGGGTGGTCGCGTACGTGACCTGCTCGCCGCACCTGGCCGAGACCCGCGTCGTCGTGGACGACGTCCTGCGCGGCCGTGACGGCGTGGAACGGCTGGACACGCCGGCGGTGCTCCGCGAGGTGGCGCCCGGGCTCGAAGACGTCGGCGAGGGGCCGTACGCTCAGTTCTGGCCGCACCGGCACGGCACCGACGCCATGTTCGTGGCCCTCCTGCGCCGAATCTGAGACTGCGTCCGACGTGACGTTTCGCCGCCCCGCCGTGGGCGATCACTGCTAGATGGGTGCCAAGAAAAAGGGCAAAAAGGGCGCGGCGAAGGATGCCGCCAAGGGCACGCCGTTCAGGGAACTGCTGCGCTGCCCGCCGGGACCGGTGGACCTGAGCGGGTTCGACACGGCGGCGACGCCCGGTGCGCCCGGCGGCAAGTCCACCACCCGCAAGGCCATGGCCGGGCTCGGGGAGCGCGTCGCCGAACTCCAGGAGCAGCTGTACGCGTGCGCCCAGGCCGAAGGCGACGAGCGCAGGGTGCTGCTCGTTCTGCAGGGCATGGACACCTCGGGCAAAGGGGGCGTGGTCAAGCACGTCGTAGGCGAGCTCAACCCGTACGGCTGCCAGGTCAAGTCGTTCAAGGCCCCGACCAAGGAGGAGCTCCGCCACGATTTCCTGTGGCGTATCCGGAGGGCCTTGCCCCAGCCCGGGCATCTAGGCGTCTTCGACCGTTCGCACTACGAGGACGTGCTGATCGCCCGCGTGCGGGACCTTGTGCCGCGCCGCGTGTGGGCGCGGCGCTACGGGACCATCAACCGGTTTGAGGAACGGCTGGCCTCGGATGACTGCACCATAGTGAAGTGCTTCCTCCACATCTCTTCGGAGAAGCAGAAGGATCGCCTCATGGCGCGGCTTGAGGATCCGGCGAAGCACTGGAAGTACAACCCGCAGGACGTCGAGGAACGCCTGCTTTGGGATGACTACCAGCAGGCGTACGCGACCGCGCTGGAGAAGTGCAACACCGAGGCGGCCCCCTGGTACGTGATCCCGTCCGACCGCAAGTGGTACCGCAACTACGCGATCATGAAGTTGCTCATGGAGGCCTGCGAGGGGCTCGACCCGCACTGGCCTCCAGGGGACTTCGACCTCGACACCGAGAAGGCTCGCGTGGGCGACTCATAGCGCTGCCGCTGGGTAGCCTCGTTGGTTCGACGTTTGATTCGACGGACGCGGACCTTGGGGGACCTTCGTGCTCACCGGATTCATGCAGCTGATCTCGTTCATCGGCAGCGCGGCGCTCTTCGTGCCACTGCTGGTGGTCGTCTTCTGGTGCGTGGACACCAGGCTGGGCGCCCGGCTGGCGGTGCTCATGTCGGTGAGCGGGGTGCTCAACAACGTTCTCAAACTCAGCTTCAATGAGCCCCGGCCGTTCTGGACCGACCCGTCCGTCACTGGGCACGAGGCGCGGGACTCGTTCGGCATGCCCTCGGGCCATGCGCAGAGCGCGGGGGCGCTCTACGGGTACCTGGCACTCCGTTCGGTCCGCTGGACCGTCTGGGCGGTCGCGACCGTGATGGTGCTGATGATCGGCGTCTCGCGGGTCTACCTGGGCGTGCACTCGGCCGGCCAGGTTCTGGCGGGCTGGGCCATCGGGCTGACGCTGGCGGTGCTGGCCCTGTGGGGTGTGCCGCGGCTGGTGCCGCTGTGGGCGCGGCAGCCGCTCATGCTCCAGTTCGCGCTCAGCCTGGCGGTGTCGGGGCTGTGCCTGGCGGCCTCCTGGACCGCCGTGCGTTCTCTGGACGGATGGCGGTGGCCCGAGCCCTGGGCTCGGGCGATCGTGGACGCGGGCGGCAGTCCCGAGCCGGTGAGCCAGTATGCGGGGGCCGCCGCGGCGGGCGCGCTCTTCGGTGTCCTCGCCGGGCTCTCCTGGCTGAACGCGCGCGGCTGGTTCGAGACGGGAGGGGAGACCTGGCGGCGGCTGGCCCGGATCCCGGTCGGCGTCCTCGGAGTCTTGGTGATCTATGGGCTCGGGATCCCGTTCGGCACCGCCGACCCGGTGCCCGGATTCGTGATCCCGGCGCTGCTGAGCCTGTGGGTGACGGCCGGCGCACCCGAGGTGTTCGTCCGGCTCGGGTTGGCCACCCGTGCCACCCCCCGCGCTCTCACCCCGCCGGGTGAGGAGCTTTCAGAAGTGCGGCAATAGACTCGGGGCATCATGGCTCCGCAGATCTCACCCAGCATCCTGTCCGCCGACTTCGCCAAGCTCGCCGACGACGTCGCGCTCATCGCAGGCGTCGCCGACTGGGTGCACGTCGACGTGATGGACAACCACTTCGTGCCCAACCTGACCATCGGCCTGCCCGTGGTGGAGGCGCTGCTCAAGCACAGCGCCCTGCCGCTCGACTGCCATCTGATGATCGAGGATCCGGACCGCTGGGCGCCGCAGTACGCCGAGGCCGGCGCCCGCAGCGTCACCATCCACGCCGAGGCCGCCAAGGCACCGGTCCGCACGTTGCGGACGATCCGGGCAGCCGGCGCGCGCGCCGGGCTGGGCATCAACCCGGCCACCCCGGTCGAGCCGTACGAGGATCTCCTCGGCGAGATCGACATGCTCCTTCTCATGACGGTCGAGCCGGGCTTCGGCGGGCAGAAGTTCCTCGACGTGGTGCTGCCCAAGGTGCGCCGGGCCCGCGAGATGATCAAGGGCCGCGACCTGTGGTTGCAGGTCGACGGCGGCGTGAGCGCCGAGACGATCGAGCGGTGCGCCGAGGCGGGCGCGGACGTCTTCGTCGCGGGCAACGCCGTCTTCGGTGCCGGCGACCCCGCCGAGGCGGTGCGGGCACTCCGCGGCAAGGCCCATCAGGCCACGTCCAGCGCGGATTGGGCGCAGTGACCACGTTCCCCTGCACAGCGGTCCTGTTCGACACCGACGGAACGCTCGTCGACTCGACTCCGCTGATCGAACGCGCCGCGCACGCCTGGGCGGGCGGCTACGGCATCGATGCGGAGGAGTTCCTGGCGGGCTCACACGGCCGCCGTACCAGCGACCGGATCGCCGAGTTCCTCCCGCATGGGGAAGTCCGCGCGGCCACCGAACGCCTGGACGCCCTGGAGGCCGAGCTCCTCACAGAGGGCGGCGTGGTGGCGCTGCCGGGCGTGCTGGACCTGCTGAGCGCGATGAACGGCCTGCCCTGGGCCATCGTGACGTCGATGGACACCGGCCAGCTGCGAGCACGCACACAGGTGGCGCGTGTGCCGCTGCCCGAGGTCATCGTGACCGCCGACGATGTCACGCACGGCAAGCCGGACCCCGAGGGCTACCTGCTGGCCGCCCGCCGCCTGGGCGTACCACCAGCGGAGTGCGTTGTCATCGAGGACGCCCCCGCAGGCATCCGCGCCGGAAAGGCAGCCGGCGCCACAGTCATCGCCGTCACCACCAGCCACCCACCGGGCGAACTAGCCGAGGCCGACCTGATCCTGCCCGACCTGACCTCGGTCAGAGCCACCAAGGCCGGCCTGCTCCTCCCCGAGAGCAACTGACCTCCCCGGGAGCGACTGACCTACCCCGCCAAACGTCAGGATCGCGGGCCGCAGCCGCCCGGGCCTGGCCGCCCGGGCCTGGTCTGCTGGGCTTACTGGCGTGGGCCGCAGTCTGCGTGCCAGTCGGCTGGCACGAGGGACTTGAGCAGGTCGCGTAGGGCCAGCCGGTCGCGTTCGGGGAGATCGAAGACCTCGTCTGCGCTGCGGGCACTCTGGGCGAGGAGGGCGGCTCGCCTGCGCTCGCCTTCCTCGGTCAGCACGAGGTGCTTGACGCGCCTGTCGGCGGGGTCGGGCTGGCGCGTGACCAGGCCGCGTTGCTCCAGGCCGTCCACGATGCCGGTGACGTTCGAGGCATCACAGGCGAGGACCTCCGCCAGGTCGCGCATACGTGCGGAACCGTCCAGCGAGGCGAGCGCCTGCGCCTGCGTGGGCGGCAGGCCCAGCTCGGCGGCGGTGCGGGTGAAACCCTCGCGCAGCCGCCCGGCGACCTGGAAGACGAGCTCCAGGAGCTCACTGCTGGTCGGGCTGCTCTCGGCGTGCATGTCTCCGATCATATGCAGCCGTTGGGGCAGTCGAATGTTGAGGTCCTCAAGTATTTCCCTTATGCTCTTCAAAGGTTGAGCTTCTCAACAATGTTCGAACTCAAGGAGTGCGCATGGTCACGGAGACACGGCAGGGCACCGGGGCACGCGTGCGCGCCCGGGGGATCACGGTGGTGGCGACGGTGCTCGCCACCGTGGCGGTATGGGCGGTCGCCGCATTCGCGTTCGGGCAGGACGATCTCGTCGTCCAGCAGTCGGGCCAGGAGGCGATGGAGCTCGGAGCCGCGCAGGTCGTGTTCTTCTCGCTCGTTCCGGCTTTGCTGGGCTGGGCGTTCCTCGCCGTGCTGGAACGGTTCGTCCCGGCCTTGGCCCGAGTCGTGTGGACGGTCGTGGCCGCCGTCATCCTGGTGCTCTCGTTCATGCCGGTCCTGCAGGTCGAGGCCACCGACGGTACGAAGGTCACGCTCGCCCTGCTCCATCTGGTGGTCGGCGCAGTCCTCATTCCCGGCTTCTGGCGTACGCGGGCAAGCTCCGAGTAAACGTGTGACGCCGGCGGCGGTTTCATCGCCGCCGGCGTGAGGGGCCACGTCAAGGTCAGAAGAGCGGGCCGACGAGGTTGAGTCCGGGGTGGGCGTCCGACGCGTACAGGGCGAAGAATCCGAGCGCGCCGCCCGCCAGTGACACGTCCTTGCTGAACTGGATCTGCTCCATCTGGCGCGCCTCGGGGTCGTCCTGCTTCCAGAAGTCGTGGAAGAGGACCGCCGTCAGCGCCAGGAACGGGACGAACGCCAGGGCGGCGAGGTCCGGCCAGATGCCCAAGATGAGCAGGACCGACGCCACGCCGACGTAGGCACCGGAGACCTGCACGGCGAGCTTGGGCTGGGGGAGTTTCTTGCTGGCCGCGTAACCCGCCATGGCATCGGTCGAGGTCAGGTGTCCCATGGTGGCGCCGAGGAAGACGACCGTGAAGACGATGCGGCCGATCAGTGCGATGACATCCATGATTCCTCCCGGAGGATCATCGTGTGCCCCTTTTACCCACGCTTTGAGATCGCTAACTCCGGCAGTTGAAGATTGAACGATGGATGATACAACCTAACGAGCGCTTGGTTGGCCAAATGTGGCCGTGGGCATCCTCACATACAGCCGGGAATGCAAGCCATGGCACACTGGTTGGCAAGCAGTGAAACGCGTGCTCCGGGGTCGGTGAAATTCCGAACCGGCGGTGACAGTCCGCGACCCGGCCGAAGCCATCGGCCGGTTGACCCGGTGAAACTCCGGGACCGACGGTTAAAGTCCGGATGGGAGGCAGCGCGCTGTACGCCCCTGACTTCAGGGGCGCTGTGTTTCGTCGTACGTCCCCGGAGCCCCTATGCACACGCATATGAGGAGGCCCGGGAGATGTTCACCGGCATCGTCGAAGAGCTCGGCGAGATCGAAGCCATCGAGTCCGCAGCGGACTCGGTCAAGCTGACGATCCGCGGTCCGCTCGTCACCCAGGACGCCGTGCACGGCGCCTCGATCGCGGTCAACGGCGTCTGCCTCACGGTCGTGGACGTCAAAGACGAGACCTTCACCGCGGACGTCATCCAGGAGACCCTCGACAAGTCCAGCCTCGGCGCGCTGGAGCCCGGCTCGCGCGTCAACCTCGAACGTCCCGTACGCCTGGCCGACCGCCTCGGCGGTCACCTGGTCCAGGGCCACGTGGACGGTGTCGGCGAGATCATCTCCCGCGAGCCGGGGGAGCGCTGGGACGTCGTCACGTTCTCGCTCCCGGCCCAGCTGAGCCGCTACCTGGTCGACAAGGGCTCGATCACCATCGACGGCATCAGCCTCACCGTGGTCGAGGCGGGCGCCGACCGCTTCAGCGTGGCGCTCATCCCCACCACGCTCTCCCTCACCACGCTCGGCCACAAGAAGCCCGGCGACCCGGTCAACCTCGAGGTCGACGTGGTGGCCAAGTACGTGGAGCGGATGCTCGCGCCGGATGCGCGCAACGGGCACAGCGGTGAGCACCTCTCTGCCGGTGGTGCCGCGTGAACTGGCTGAACGCGAGCTTCACGCTCTTCGGCGAGCACATCCTCTGGACCGATCTCATCGGCAACGTGCTCTCGCTCGCCGTCGTGTGGTTCGCCATGCGCAAGACCATCTGGACCTGGCCGGTGCAGCTCACCGGCGCCCTCCTGCTGCTGGCCGCCTCCTGGCACGCGGCGGCCCCCGGCAACGCGCTCAAGCAGGGGCTCTTCATCGGGCTGGCGCTGTTCGGCTGGTGGAGCTGGTCGCGCGGCAAGCGTTCGGACCACGGCCTGCTGGTACGCCAGGCGACGCTTCGTGAACGCCTCGTGCTGCTGGCCGCGCTGGCGATCGGCACCGCGGTCGTGGCGCAGCTGTTCATCCACCTCGACTGGCTCAAGGTGGCCTGGTCTCCGTGGGCGAACGCCTACATCTTCGTCGGCAGCGCGGTCGCGACGTTCGCGCAGAGCCGCGCCCTGGTCGACTTCTGGATCATCTGGGTGCTCGTGGACCTGGTCGGGGTGCCGCTGGCGCTCAAGTCCGGTCTGTACGTCTCGGCGGCGGTCTACGGGATCTTCTTCGTCATGGTGATGGCCGGGTTCCGCAACTGGCTCCGGGAGTCCGGGGACCAGAGGCAGACGAGCCCACGGAACAAGGCGGTGACCGCATGAGCGGCAACGACAGCACGATCAGTGACAGCACGATCAGCGACGGCACGATCAGCGACGACACGATCAGCGACGACACGATCAGCGACGACACGATCGGCGGCGACATGGTCGGCGACAACGGGATCTTCGACTCGATCGAGGACGCGATCGCCGACATCGCGGCCGGCAAGCCGGTCGTGGTGGTCGACGACGAGGACCGCGAGAACGAGGGTGACATCATCTTCGCGGCGGCCAAGTCGACGCCCGAGCTCCTCGCGTTCACCATCCGCTACACCAGCGGCGTGATCTGCGTGCCGATGGAGGGCGCCGACCTCGACCGGCTGCAGATCCCGCTGATGACCGCGCAGAACAACGAGCGCATGCGCACCGCCTACACGGTCAGCGTCGACGCCCGCGACGGGGTCGCCACGGGGATCTCGGCGGCCGACCGCGCCAAGACGATCCGTACGCTGTGCGACTCGGCGACGGAACCGTACGAGCTGGTGCGGCCCGGCCACATCTTCCCGCTGCGCTACCACCCGGGCGGCGTGCTGCGCCGCCGCGGTCACACCGAGGCGTCGGTCGACCTGGCCCGGATGGCCGGCCTGCATCCGTCCGGCGTCCTGGCCGAGGTGGTCAACGACGACGGCACCATGTCCCGCCTGCCCGAGCTCCAGGTGTTCGCCAAGGAGCACGGCCTCAAGCTGATCTCGATCGAGCAGCTCGTCGAATACCGCAAGCGCACCGAGTCGATGGTCCGGCGGGTCGTCGAGACCCGGCTGCCCAACCGCTTCGGCATGTGGCGCGCGGTGGGCTTCTCCAGCGCCATCGACGGCGGCGAGCACGTCGCCATGGTCTACGGCGACCTGAGTGACGGCGAGGACGTGCTGATCCGGGCCCACTCCGAGTGCCTCACCGGCGACGTCCTGCACTCCGAGCGCTGCGACTGCGGCACCCAGCTGGACGCGGCCATGGAACGCATCAGCGCGGAGGGCCGCGGCGTCGTCCTCTACCTGCGCGGGCACGAGGGCCGGGGGATCGGCCTGCTGTCCAAGCTGCGGGCGTACGCGCTGCAGGACAACGGGTCCGACACCGTGGACGCCAACCTGGAGCTCGGCCTGCCCGCCGACGCGCGCGAGTACTCCAATGCTGCCCAGATGCTGCTCGACCTCGGCGTACGCTCGATCCGGGTGCTCACCAACAACCCGGCCAAGCTTCACGGGCTGACGGGCTTCGGCTTGGAGGTCCGTGGCCGGGAACCCATGCCGGTCGTGGTGACCGAGCACAACCGCCGTTACCTGACGGTCAAGAGGGACCGTCTCGGACACAAGATCGAGGGCCTGTGATGAGTGGAGCAGGACGTCCTGAGGACCGTACCGTCGACGCCGGGGGCCTGTCCCTCGGCATCGCCTGCACCCGCTGGCACGGGCAGATCACCGACCGCCTGCTCGAACGCGCCCTCGACGCCGCCAAGGCCTGCGGCGTCGCCGAGCCCGTCGCGGTACGCGTCGCGGGTGCGCTGGAGCTTCCGGTCGTGGCCCAGCAGCTGGCCCGCGATCTCGACGCGGTGGTCGTCCTCGGCGCCGTGATCCGGGGCGAGACCGCCCATTTCGACTATGTGTGCGACTCGGTCACGGCCGGTGTGACCCGCGTCGCGCTCGATGAGGCGACTCCGGTGGGCAACGGGGTGCTCACATGTGACACCATTGAGCAGGCACTGGATCGCAGCGGGCTGCCCGACAGCCATGAAGACAAGGGATGGGAGGCGACTGTGGCCGCACTCGATACGGCTCTGACCCTGCGAGGTCTGCGGCATCACGGTCACGCCGGGCATGACGCGGAGCATCTGAGCTCCTGACCATCCCGGATTCCCGTACGACATCCCACCGAAAGGCTTCACCGTGCTGTCTCTCGTCCTGCCCAAGGGCTCACTCGAAAAGGCGACCCTTGAGCTGTTCGACGCCGCCGACCTGACCATCCGCCGGTCCTCGGACCGCGACTACCGCGCCCAGATCGACGATCCGCGCATCGACCGGGTGCGCGTACTGCGCCCGCAGGAGATCCCGACCTATCTGGAGCAGGGCCTGTTCGACCTCGGCATCACCGGGCGCGACTGGATCACCGAGACCGACTCCGACGTCGTGAGCCTCGGCGAGCTGAAGTACTCCAAGGCCACCTCCAACCCGGTCCGCGTGATCATGGCGGTCCCCCACGACGCGCCGTGGCAGTCGGTCTCCGACCTGCCCGAGGGCGTACGGATCTCCACCGAGTTCCCGGCGATGACCAAGCGCTTCCTGGAGCAGCACGGCGTCAAGGCCAAGGTCGTTCCCTCGTACGGCGCCACCGAGGCCAAGGTGCCCGACATCGTCGACGCGATCGTCGACCTGACCGAGACCGGCTCGTCGCTGCGCAAGAACGGCCTGCGCATCCTCGACACCCTCCTCACCAGCTACACCGAGCTGGTCGCCAACCGCGAGGCCTACGAGGACGCCGACAAGCGCGCCGCGATGGAGGACATCGCCCTGCTCCTGCAGGGGGCGATCCGCGCCCGGGGCAACGTGCTGCTCAAGCTCAACGTCGCGGCGACCGACCTGCAGGCAGTGCTCGACATCATGCCGTCGATGTCCTCGCCCACGATCACCTCGCTCGCCGGCGGCGCGTCCAGCGCGGTGGAGGGCGTGGTCGCCAAGCGCGGCGTCAACACGCTCATCCCGGCGCTGAAGGCCGCCGGCGCCCACGACATCCTCGAGATCCCGATCTCCAAGATCGTTGACTGACGCACCGGCTCTCCCGACCGTGTGGCGCCCCCGCACCACCCGGCTCGTCGCCTACCTCACGGCGGGCGCGATCGTGCTCGGCATGATCGTGCTCGCCGTGGTGGTGGCACCCCAGTTCAAGCTGTTCGACCGCGTCCTCATCATCATGTTCGGCGTGTGCGTCGCCTGGGTCCTGCACATGCTCGCCCGCTGCCACGTGACGGCCGACGAGTCCGGCCTCACGGTCGTCAACGCCTTCCGCACCCGCCGCCTGGAGTGGCCCGAGGTCCTCGACGTGAGCATGTCGGTAGGCGAGCCCTGGCCGACCCTCGACCTGGCCGACGGCACCTCCCTGGGCGCCATGGGCATCAACGGCACCGAAAAGACCCTGGCCGCCCGCCAGCTGGCCGAGCTCCAAGCCCTGATCCACCAACGCGGCGAGGCCCCCGACCCGCAATGACCGGGCGCACGGCGGTCAATGCGTTCTTGTCGCTCGTTCGGCGGCGCGGTGAGGTGGCTGGTCTGTCCTGAATCTTGGGAAAGGTCGGTTCGGGCGGGTGTGTGTCGGTCGGGGGCTCTAGGATCAGCGCCGTGACGTCCGGACAGAGGGTGGTCGACGGCCGGTTCGAACTGGTCGACCGGCTGGGCAGCGGGGGCATGGGCACGGTCTGGCGTGCTCGCGACCTGGCCTTGCATCGCGAGGTGGCGCTGAAGGAAGTGCGGCCCGCCGGGTCGGATCCCGCCCGGGAAGACCCCGAGCTGGCGCGGAAGATGCGCGAGCGAGTGCTGCGCGAGGCCCGGGCGCTGGCCCGGATCGACCACCCCAACGTGGTCCGCATCCATCACATCATCGACGAGCCCGACATGGACTATCCGTGGCTCGTCATGGAGCTGGTGCGGGGCGGCTCGTTGAGTGGGCGGCTGGCCGAGGGGGATCTGTCGCCTGCGGAGGCGGCTGTCGTTGGACGGGGTGTTCTCGGGGCGCTGCGGGCCGCGCATGAGGCGGGGATCTGCCATCGCGACGTCAAGCCCGCCAACGTGCTCCTCCGAACGGACGGCAGCCCGGTCCTGACAGACTTCGGCATCGCGGCGATCGACGAGGCATCCCGGCTCACCATGACCGGCGGGCTGGCCGGGTCTCCCGAATACATCGCGCCCGAGCGCCTGCATGGTCAGGAGGGCAACCCGGCGTCCGATCTGTGGTCGCTCGGCATGTTGCTGTACGTCGCGGTCGAGGGGCACAGCCCCATGCGCCGTCCCTCCACGGCCGCCACGCTCGCCGCCGTTCTGCGTGCGCAGGTTCCGCCGCCGGCGCGTGCGGGGGCATTGACCGGTGTACTGCAGGCCGTGCTGGTGCCAGACCCGGCGGCCCGGCCCACGGCGGAGCAACTGGACCGTATGCTCGCCGAGGCCGCGATCGGCCGCGCGACGGTCACTCCCGAGCCGGTCGCGTTCCCGCCGCCTCCTCCGGTGCCCGCTCCGCCCACCGAGCCGCAGTTCCCGCATGGGACTGGGCCTGGTTTCGGCGGGCGTCCCACTGGGCCGGGTCTCGCGCAGCCCACGGGGCCGGGGCTTGGTCACCCCGGCGGGGCGGGGTTCGCGCCTCAGCCCCGTCGGTCGTCGCGGGGCCTCAAGGCGGTCTTGATCGTCCTTCCCGTCGGCGCGGTCGCACTCGTGGGAGTGCTGCTGGTCGTGGTGTTCGTGGTCTTCACCGAGTTCATCGAAGGCGAACGGCAGAGTCCGGGGGCCAACGAGGGGGGCGACGGCCCCTTGACTCGCAGCGCTGAGCCGGGGACGGCCTCCGGGAAGGTCAATCTGCTGACGCCGGCCGGCATCCGGAAAGTGATCGCGGAGTTCGAGAAGGTCACCGGGAGCAAGCAGTTCCTGGACCTCAAGGTGTATCCCGAGTACGCGTTCGCCAAGGCGCCCTTGCGCGGCAACAAGAGGTTCTACGACGAGTACGAGTACCGGAACGGGCGGGCGGCACGGCAGCGTGAGGGCGGCAAAATCGACTCGGACGACGGCCTTGTCGACCTCAAGACGTTCAAGTGGGACGCCGTCCCGGCACTGTTCCGGTCTGCGGAAAAGAGACTCAAGCCCGTCAAGCCGGTCAGCCGCTACATCATCGTGGACCCGGCCTGGACGTTCTACCGCGACAAGCCCGTCATGATGTTCTATCTGTCGGGTGCCTATGAAAGCGGCGGCTACATCGCGGCCAACCAGAAAGCCCAGGTCGTGTACCGAAGCGAGGGCTGATCAGTCGACGTTGGCGCCGGGCACCACGGGCGCGACGGTGAGGACGCCGGTCGCACGGACGCCGAAGCCCCAGTTGAGCATCTTCATGGCGTCGGTGAAGCGGACCTGCTCCTTGGTCTTCGAGCTGTTGAGGACCACGCCGATGAGGGTGCGCTTGCCGCGGCGGGCGGCGAACATCAGGGAGTAGCCCGCCAGGTCGGTCGTGCCCGTCTTGATCCCGATGGCGCCGCGGTAGGAGTTGAGCAACCGGTTGGTGTTGGTCCAGCGGTACGTGCCGTGCCCGCCGCCCGCCTTGAGCGGGTAGGTCTTCCGGGCGGCGATCGCACGGAACTCCTTGTTCTTCATCGCGTAGTCGGCCAGCTTGACCTGGTCGCGCGCGGTGGAGCTGGTCGCGGTCCCGGACGGCCAGGGAAGCCCGTCGAAGTTGGCGTACTTCGTCCGGGTCATCTTGAGCTGGCGGGCCGTCTTGTTCATCTTCGTGACGAAGCCCTTCCAGCCAGGGCCGTAGGCGTCGGCGAGGACGTAGGCGGCGTCGCATCCGGACGGCAGCAACATCGCGTTCAGGAGCTGGCGCACGGTGAGCTTGTCGCCTACCCGCAGCCAGGCCCGGCTCGCGCCGTTCTTGTTGACGTAGTCGATGTGCTTCTTCTTGACGGTGAGCTTCCGGTCGAGCTTGCCGGCACGGATGACGACCATGGCGGTCATCATCTTGGTGATGCTGGCGATGGGGCGGCGGGTGTCGGCGGCGCGGGACCAGCGGGTCTTCCGGGCGCCGCTGTCGAAGAGGTAGGCCGACTTGGCGGCGACGCCACGCGGCCCGGCGGCGGCCGAGGCGGACGGCTCAGCCGTGGTTGACGGCGTGGCTTCCGCTGAGACCGGGATCGTGACCATCGGCACGGTCACCACCACCGCGACCGCGGCACGCGTCGTCCAGCGCATTGTCGACCCCATGATGCTCCCCGTTCACATTGCCCACATAGGCCCCGTTAGTGGCACAAGGAGATTGCCAGCCGGGAAGCCGCGGCCGCAGGGGAATGATCAAATTGGCGGGTCGCGGTCAGGCGGTGAGGAGGGTCGCGGCCCCGGCGCCCACGAGCGCGACCGCCCACACCCGGTCGAGATTGAACCAGGCCCGGCGCAGGATCGCCAGGCCGACGATCTCGTACACCGCCAGCGCTACCACCCCGGCGACGGCGAACATGGCGAGGGTGTGCACGCCGGTGACGAAGACGCCCGCGGACAGGCCGTCGGCCGCGCTGTGCCGGTGCCCGGACGCCGGGCCGGTGGTCAGCACCGGCAGGAGCATGAGCCCGGCGCCGTGCACCGAGGACATGAGGAACGACCAGCCCGCGAGCTGCCAGAGCGAGAGGCGCATGCCGACCCAGCGGAAATGCCGCTGGGACAGCAAGCGCCACAACCCGAAGCCCACCAGGAGCACGCCTCCGGTGATCGCCACCACCTGCGTCGCGACGACCGACCGGGTCACCGACACCAGCACGGCCACCACGCCGACGGAGGCCGCGTGCCCGGCGGCGATGGCGGGCAGCGACTGCAGGACCAGCGCGCGGCTCCGTTCCTGCAGTCCGCGGGCGACCGCGAAGAGCCAGCCCATGCCGGGGTTGAGCCCGTGGAACGCGCCCAGGGCGAGCAGGGCGGCGAGCGATCCTTGGGTCACGGATAGCAGTAGGAGTCGGAGGACGCGTCGCCGCCCTGCAACCGCGTCTGGTGCGGGCGGAGGCCGCGGAAGTCGTCGCCGTGCGGGAAGAACCGTTCGTCGAAGGTGAAGCCCTCCGGCGTCGAGTCGAGCTTGGCCATCCAGGCGCCCACGCCGTCCGGGAAGAACTGGTCGTCCCACGCCCCGTACAGCGAGTTGGTCACGTAGACCCGCTTGCCGTCGCGGCTGACCTCGACCATCTGCGGGCCCCCCGCGAGCGGCAGGTCCGGTGCGACGGGGTGCGCGGTCCGGCCCGCGATGCCGCCGATGCGCACCGAGCCGGCCTCGACCGGGTTGAACGGGTCGCTCACGTCATAGCGCTTGAGCTCGCCGGTGCCCCAGCACGACACGTACAGCCACTGGTCGTCCACCGACAGGTCAATGTCGGTGACCAGCGGCGGCACCGCGCCGAACGGCTGGATGACCGGCGGCAGCGTCCCGGCGTCCGCCACGGGCTCGGCCGGGATCGAGATGACCTTCTTCGCCGCCCAGGCGTCGCCGTCGCGGTGCCAGATCCAGACCGAGGCCGACAGGTCCTCGACGCTCACAGCCACGCCGGCGAAGCCGTACAGCTTGGTCGGGTCGTGGGCCGGGCGCAGTTCGAGCACCAGCTGGTGCTGGTCGCCGAGGTCCACGGTCTGGACGTGCGTGCGCTTGCGCAGGTCCCAGAAGTGCAGGGCGTGGCCGTACTTGCGGCCGACCAGCAACTCGGGGACCACCCCGTCCTCGATCATCGAGGGCGTGCCCCACTCGGAGGTCACCAGCACGTCGTGCGCGATGTGCCACCAGGCGTCGTAGGCGAAGTACTGCGGGCCGCGGTCGACCTCCCACCGGCCCAGCACCTCGAACGAGGTGTGGTCGAGCAGCGCGATCCCGCCGGGCCCGTCCTCGCCGTCGGCGCCGCCGAGCGCCGTCACGTAGAGCCCGGCCGGGCCGCAGTGGACGGTGTGCGGGCGCGAGTAACCGGCGCGCTTGGCGAGCTCGCTCGCCTCCAGGGTCTTCACCAGCTGGGGCTTGAGCGGGTCGTCCTTGGTGTCGAAGACGTGGATCCGCGACGACCGCAGTCCCGGAACGATGAGGTAGCGGCGTTCGACGTGCGGATGCGGCGCGTAGGGGCACAATGCGCTGCTGCACGCGTTCCAGCCGAAGTGGTGCAGTTCGTCCCCCGTGCCGGGCATGTCGGCCCAGCCGACGACATCGCCGTAGGAGTCCGAGCCGGGGTCGACGTCGAGGACCGCGATCGCGTCGGACTTGGCCGCGGCACGGTCGAACGCGGCGACGTAGGCGAGCCTCTCGGGGGGTGCGGAGACGGCGTCGCGCGGCGAGGCGTAGAAGGTGGGATCCGGCTTCCAAAGTGCCATGGTTCCTCCCTGTGTCTCCTGCATGTCTATTATCCCTCGCCGAGACATTGGCAAGGGGGCGCTAGGAGATGGTTATGGGATGACGCACTACGGCGTTAAAGAGGTAGCCAAGAGTGTTGTAAGGGGCGGTCATGGGCTGTCCAGAACTGGTCTCGTCCACGGCGCGCGCGAGCAACTCGTACCTCCCCTGTGCCTTGGGTCGCCAGGGGAACTCCCAGCGCACCCAGCCCCGCAAGGGGCGCGGGCCCAGCGTCCGGGCTCGCCGCCAGGTGGTGCCGCCGTCGACGCTCACCTCGACGTAGCGGATCCGCCCGTTGGCCGACCAGGAGCGCCCGGTCAGCACGTGCGTGCGGTGGCGGGTGAGCTGAGCGTCCCAGGGGAGCTCGAACGCGCTCTTCACGTTCATCCGGGTGAGCGGCGCGCTGCCCTCGGCGGGGTGATCCGGCCCGAACAGCCGGTAGAAGCGGGTGTTCCATGGCGAGAAGAGCGGCTTGTCCGACACCTCGATGTCGCCGAGCCACTTGATGGAGGCGATCCCCACCCACGACGGCACGACGAGGCGGACCGGGTAGCCGTGATCGGGGGCGAGCGGCGCGCCGTTCATCTCGTACGCGAGCAGCACGTCCTTGAGGGCCTTGGCGATCGGCAGGGGACGGCGCACGCGGCCGAGGTTCTCGCCCTTGTCGACGAATTCGGCGTCGAGGCCGCGGGGGAGGACGTCCACAGCCTGCCGGGTCAGTCCCGCGCGTTCCAGCACGGTCGAGAGCGGGACGCCGCGCCAGCGCGCGACGCCGACGGCGCCGAGTTTCCACGGTGTGCCGGAGACCTGCTGCCCTTGCTGCGAGGTGTAGAAGCTGCGGCCGTTGCCCGTGCACTCGATGAACGCGGTGATGGTCTCCGCGCGCAGGCCGAGCAGATCCTCGTACGACAACTCGACCGGGTGATCGGCGTCCGGTGCCCCGCGCAGGCCGCTGCCCCAGAGCTTGAGCCGCCACGTCCGCGCGTCGATGAGCGGCGTGGCGACGTGGTTGCGGACGAAGAACCGGTCGACCGGCGTGTGCTGCCCGGTGCCCTTGAGCGCCTCCCAGCGGGTCTCGGCGTTCGTCCCGTGCGCGATGAACAGCTCGGGCGGCAAGGGCTTGACGATGGGGCCGCCTGAGGGGGTGGCCGCGTGCGCCATGCCGGTTCCGGCGAACGCGGCGCCGAGGCTCACACCCGCGGTGGCTCGCAACATCCCACGGCGTGAGATCCGGCTCCATTGCTCGGCGCGCATTCGTTCGTAGGTGGCCTCGTCGGTGAGGTCATGGTCCATGGACCGATCGTGGGTGACACGTCCTCATAAAGTCAACTGTTCATGTAGGAAAAGTCGCTAAAACGCACCTGGTCGGCGGTGGGTAGCCTGAGGGCGTGACGCGAATCGCGGCGAACGGCGCGCCCGAGGCTGAATCCGGCATCGAATCTCCCGGCGACCTCCAACGGCTTCTGGACGGGCAGGCCTACCTGGCCGACGAGGGCCTTGCGACCGCGGGCTTCCTCGCGCTCCGGATGCGGCGGCCGCTGTTCCTGGAGGGGGAGGCCGGGGTCGGTAAGACCGCCCTGGCCAAGGCGCTTGCAGCGGTCCTCGGCGCGCCGCTGATCCGCCTCCAGTGTTATGAGGGCCTCGACGCGGCGCAGGCGTTGTACGACTGGGACTTCCCGCGCCAGCTGCTCCATCTGCGCGCCGCCGAGGCCGCAGGAGTCGCCGACGTCGACCGGCTGGAGGGCGAGCTCTACGACCGGCGCTTCCTGCTCGCGCGGCCGCTGCTGCAGGCGCTCGAGACCGTGCCGAGCGTGCTGCTCGTCGATGAGATCGACCGTGCCGACGACGAGTTCGAGGCGTTCCTGCTGGAGGTGCTGAGCGACTTCACCATCTCCGTTCCCGAACTCGGGACCGTGCGGGCCGAGGTGCCGCCGGTGGTGGTCGTCACGTCCAACCGCACCCGTGAGGTGCACGACGCCCTCAAGCGCCGCTGCCTCTACCACTGGCTGGAGCATCCCTCCTACGAGCGCGAGGTCGCGATCATCCGGCGGCGCCTGCCCGGTGCCGCCGGCCGGCTGGCCCGCCAGGTCGCCCAGGCGGCGCAGCGGCTGCGTGCCGAGGATCTGCTCAAGCCGCCCGGCGTCGCCGAGAGCCTGGACTGGACCGAGGCCCTGGTCGCGCTCGGCGCCCGCGAGCTCGACCCCGGGACGGCGGCGGTCACGCTGGGCGCGGTGCTGAAGTACCGCGAGGACCAGGAACGCGTCGTCAAGAACGGCCTGGCCGCCCTCTTCGACGACGGGTGAGGGGCGGCACGCATGCGGGACGGCACTGAGACGATCATCGGCTTCGCCCGTACGGTGCGCGCGGCGGGCGGCCCCGCCGACACCGAACGGGTCCAGGCGATGCTGGGCGCGCTCGACCATCTGGACGTGCTCGATCCGGCCGACGTCTACTGGGCGGGCCGGTTCACGCTGTGCGCCGACCCCGATGACATCGCCCGCTACGACCGTTGCTTCGCCGCCTACTTCGGCGGTCGCACGGCCCGTTCCGGACGCCGCGTTCCGCCGCCCGCCGTCCGGCGCTACACGCTGGTCCCGAGCCCGCGGACGCCCGCCGGGGAGGAACGGGCGACGGACGTGCGCCTGGCCACGGCCAGCGGCGTGGAGGTGCTGCGCAACCGCGACGTCGCGAAGCTCAGCGCCGCCGAGCGCGCCGAGGTCAACCGGCTCATCGCGCTCCTGGCCGCCGCGGCCGAGCAGCGCCGGTCCCGGCGCTTCGAACCGGCGAGTGGTGGCCGCCTCGATCCCGGCCGGACCATCCGCGAGGTGTTGCGCCGGGGCGGGGAGATCTCGGCGCTGCGCCACCGGGCCCACCGGACGAGGCCGCGCCGCGTGGTGCTCCTCATCGATGTCAGCGGCTCGATGAGCCCGTACGCCGACGCGTTGCTGCGTTTCGCGCACGCCGCCGCACGCGCCGGAGGCCGGGGTGTCGAGGTGTTCAGCGCCGGAACGCGCCTGACCCGCCTCACCCGGGAGTTGCGGCACCGCGACCCAGACACCGCGATGACGGCCGCGTCCGCCGCGATCCCCGACTGGAGCGGCGGCACGCGGCTGGGGGAGGAGCTCAAGGAGTTCCTCGACCGGTTCGGGCAGCGCGGCCTGGCCCGGGGCGCGGTCGTGGTCATCGCCTCGGACGGCTGGGAACGCGGCGATGCCGGGCTGCTGGGCGCCCAGATGGCACGGCTGCACCGGCTCGCCCACCGCGTGGTGTGGGCCAACCCGCACAAGGCCCGGCCCGGCTATGAGCCGCTGACCGCCGGGATGGCGGCGGCTCTCCCGTACATTGACGACTTCACCTCCGGGCACAGCCTCGGCGCCCTGGAGGATCTGGCTCGGCTGATAGGGGACCGCAATGCGCGACGTGCTCGATGACATCGTGCGCTGGTACGAGACCGGCGAGACGTTCGGCCTGGCCACGGTCGTCAACACCTTCCGCAGCGCGCCGCGGCCGCCGGGCGCGGCGATGGCCGTGTCGGCCTCCGGCGAGGTGGCGGGCAGCGTGTCCGGCGGGTGCGTCGAGGGCGCCGTGTACGACCTGGCCCAGTCGGTGATCGGATCCGGCGAGCCTGTGCTGCGGCGGTACGGCGTGAGCGACGACGACGCGTTCGCGGTGGGCCTCACCTGCGGCGGCATTCTGGACATCCTCGTCGAGCCGGTCGGGCCCGCGTCCTTCCCGGAGTTCGGGGCGGTCGCCGCGTCCATCGCGGCGCGCGAGCCCGTCGCCGTCGCGACCGTGGTCGCCGGGCCGGGCAAGATCGGCGCGCGCCGGATCGTGTGGCCCGATCGCGCCGCCGGGTCGCTGGCGCCGGGCGCCTCGTACGCCGACCGGCTGGACGACGCGGTCGACGACGACGCGCGCGGCATGCTCGCGCAGGGCCTGACGGGGCAGCGGCACTACGGGCGGGCAGGGGAGCGGCGGCTCGACGAGCTCACGGTGTTCGTGCACAGCTTCGCGCCGCCACCGCACCTGCTGGTCTTCGGCGCGATCGACTTCGCCGCGGCGGTGGCGCGGATCGGCAAGTTCCTCGGCTACCACGTGACGGTCTGCGACGCCCGGGGGGTGTTCGCGACGCCCAAGCGGTTCCCGGACGCGGACGAGGTCGTGGTCAAGTGGCCGCACAAGTTCCTCGGCGAGACCGAGGTGGACGCGCGGACGGCGATCTGCGTCCTCACCCACGATCCGAAGTTCGATGTGCCGCTACTGGAGGTCGCCCTGCGCACCCCGGCGGGTTACATCGGGGCCATGGGGTCGCGGCGCACTCATGACGATCGGCTGAAACGGCTCCGCGAGGCCGGTCTCGGCGACGCCGAGCTGGCGCGGCTGAGGTCGCCGATCGGGCTCGACCTGGGCGCCCGGACGCCCGAGGAGACGGCCGTCTCGATCGCGGCCGAGCTGATCCAGCTGCGGTGGGGAGGATCCGGGCGCCCGCTGACCGACACCAGTGGCAGGATCCACGGCGAAACGGGGTAGGAGGCCGTAACCTCTCGAGATGACCTTGCATGGTGAGGTGCCTCCGGCCGGTTTGCTGCTGGCCGCGGGAGAGGGCAGCCGGCTCGGCCGGCCCAAGGCGCTGCTGGAGATCGGCGGCGAACGCCTCGTCGACCGGGGTGTGCACATGTTGCGGGAGGCGGGCTGCTCGCCGGTGATCGTGGTGACCGGCGCCGCCGAGCTGGAGGTCATGGGCGCGGTCGTGGTGCCCAATCCCGGCTGGCGCACCGGCATGGGCTCCTCGCTGCGCACCGGGCTGGCCGAGCTGCCGCCCGCCTGCCCCGCCGTCGTGGTCGCGCTGGTCGACCAGCCGCGGGTCACCGCCGCGGCCGTGCGGCGCCTGATCGAGGCGTACGACGGCGGCGCGGAGGTCGCGGTCGCCACGTACGGCGGCGAGCCGCGCAACCCGGTGCTCTTCGTCCGCGCCCATTTCTCGGCGGTCGCGGAGACCGCAGAGGGGGACGTGGGAGCCCGGCCCTTCGTGCGTTCCCACGCGGACCTGGTGACTCCGGTGCCCTGCGAGGACGTCGCGGCGCCCGACGACATCGACACCCCCGAAGATCTGGCCGCCTTCTCCGACTGAGCCGGTTTCGCCAACTGACCCGGCTCTCTCCAACTGACCCGGCGGTCTTGCGTGGGCGGCCGTTCGGTGTTAGCAGGGATCATGAGCACCGTTCACCTGCCCCGGCGGGCCGTGTTGCTCGGGCTGCCGGCGGCGGGGGTCGCCACCGCGTGCCGGCGCGGCTCCGCGGACAAGGCCGGGAGCGCGCTGACGCGCGACGAGGAGCGCAGTCTGAAGACGTTGCGGCTGATCGACGCGGATCACCCGCTCTTCGCGATGACGCTGTACGGGCCGTACGACCCGCTGCGGCAGACGACGGCGCTCGCCCCGGTCTCCCGGCCGTTCGCCTGCTCGTTGTTCCTCGCCGGGCACGGGCCGCGCGGGCCGCTGTTCGGCCGCAACTTCGACTGGGGGCCGAACCCGGCGCTGCTCCTCACCACCAAGCCGCCGAACGCTCCCGCGTCCATCTCATTGGTGGACATCTCCTACCTCGGCATCGACCAGGGTGCGGCCAAGCGGCTTCTCGGGGACGACGAGCTGCGCCGCATGATGCTGAAGGCGGTCGGCATCCCGTTCGACGGCGTCAACCAGCACGGTCTGGCGGTCGGGATGGCCGCGGTGGACTCGGCGAAGGCACCGAAGGTGCCCGGCGGTCCCGTGGTGGGCAGCGCCCGCATCCAGCGGCTCGCTCTCGACCAGGCGCGGACCGTGGACGAGGCGGTCGCCGTCTTCCGCCGTTACAACGTGAACTTCGCCGAGGGGGAGCCGCCGCTGCACTACCTGCTGGCCGACGCGCGCGGGAAGGCGGCGGCCATCGAGTTCGTGGACGGGGAGATGAAGGTGATCCCGAGCACGGGCGGCTGGCACGACATGGTCAACTTCGTGCTCTCGACCGCGGACGAACGCGAGCGGCAGGCGGACGACCGGTACCGGGCGATCGCTGACCGGATGCGCCGCACGGGAGGGCGGCTCGATCCCGCGGGCGCGATGGATCTGCTCTCCAAGGTGGCGCAGCGCCACACCCGCTGGTCGGCGGTGTACGAGCTGCGGCACGGCGATATGAGCCTCGCGCTGGGACGCGACTACCGGCGGATCCACCGCGTCAAGCTCGGGTCCTGACCAGGAGCCGTGCGGGACGCCGGACGAGGTGGCCGGTCGTCCAGGGAACGTCGGCGGCCGGCGTGACGAGCGCGAGGTCGGGCAGCCGTTCGACGAGCGCCGACAGGGCCTCCTGCAGCTCCATCCGTGCCAGGTTGGCGCCCAGGCAGTAGTGTGCGCCGCGGCCGAACGCGATGTGTCCCGAGCCCTCACGGCCGGGGCGGTACTCCTGCGGGTCCGGGAAGACCTCCGGGTCGTGGTTGGCGGCCAGCGGCGGCGACAAGACCGCCTGGCCCTTCCGCACGACGCCGCACGAGAGCTCGACGTCCTCCTTGGCGACGCGGGGCAGCCCGGCGTCGCCCGGCACCTCCATCCGGAGCAGCTCCTCCACGGCGTGCTCGACCATGGCGGGCGACTCGACCAGCGCCGCGTACCGTTCACGGGGTTCGAGGAGACGCAGCAACCCCCGGCTCAGCACCGACGCCGTGGTCTCGTGGCCCGCGGCGACCAGCGTCATCGCGATGCGGGTCAGCTCGTCGTCGTTGAGCCGGTCGTTCCCGTCCTCGTCCCGGGCCTGGATGAGCGCGGCGATCAGCCCGTCGCCGGGCGCCGCCCGGTGCGCCGTGATGAGCTCGGCCATGTAGACGGCGAACGCGAACGCCGACTCGATCCGTTCGTCCGGCGTCAGCGCCGCCGTGGACAGCAGGTCGTCGGACCAGCCCCGGACACGCTCGGTGTCGATGCCCTCGACGCCCATGATGTCGCAGATCACCTGGATCGGCAGCGGGAAGGCCAGCGCCGCGACGAAGTCGACGGGCCCCTCCTCCGCGAGCATGCCGTCGATCAGCTCGTTCGCGATGGTGCGCACCCGGGGCCGCCAGGCCGTGATCTGCCGGGGCGTGAACGTGCCCGACAACAGCCGCCGGAGCCGGGTGTGCCGGGGCGGGTCCATGTTGAGCATCTGCTCGGGGTCACTGGAGATGTCCATCCCGGACACCATGCGGGGAGCCCCGGGGTAGTTGAGCTCCCGGGTGAAGCGCGGGTCCGACAGGATCGTGATGACGTCCTCGTACCGCACCGCCATGACCGCGCTGTCGCCGCTCGGCAGCCGGACCGGGCCGAGCGGCTCCTCCCGGTGACGCCGGGTGAACTCGGCGGGCAGGCGTCCTTGCGGACCGGGCGTGAACGGCACAAGCGCTGGTTCGGTCACGCCGGGACCATAACCGCGCAGCCGCCGCCCGAGAACCCTCTACACCCAATCGTGATCATGGTCCGGGTGGCAGAATGCATCAATTGCCGACCATCTCTCGGAGGCCACCGTGCCGAAGCCGCGCCCCGCCTACCTCGACGAGCCGCGCACCACGACGATGATCAAGCGGTCGAGCACGATCCATGTGGCGATCTTCAAGCTCACCGGCGGATTGATCGGCCGCCGCTTCCGGATGCAGGGGCAGATACGCAACGCGCCGCCGGTGTGCCTGCTCACCACGATCGGCCGCAAGTCCGGCACGCACCGGACCGTGCCGCTGCTCTACCTGGACGACGGCGAACGGGTGGTCATGGTGGCCTCACAAGGAGGCATGCCGCGCCACCCGCTCTGGTACCTCAACCTGCAGGCCAATCCGAACGTGCTGGTGCAGATCGGCCGTCACCGCCGTCCCATGCGCGCCCGTACCGCCGACGAACACGAACGCGCCGAGCTGTGGCCCCGCCTGGTCGAGATGTATCCGGCGTATGACGACTACCAGTCGTGGACCGACCGCGAGATCCCGGTGGTCATCTTCGAACCCGTCTAGAGCACAGAGCTCGGCGCCATCCGAGCTTGGTGGTATTCGAGCTTGGCGCTCATGGTGCTATTCAGGGAGCACGCTCTCGTCCAGCGCGCCGCAGTCGACCGCGCGGCGCAGCCGGGCGGTGAGCGCCTTGATGGTGGCCGGTTCGTCGAGCACGCCGTCGTCGCCGCCCGCGGCCTGCTCGTGCCAGGCCCGTACCCGGCCGATGACCTCGTCCACCCCGCTCAGGTGGAAGGCGTAGACGGCGGCGTAACGGCTCGGCAGGTGCGCGGGATGCAGGTCCCAGCCCTGGTAGAAGCCGTGCTTCAGCGAGTGCCGCACGTGCGCGGCGTGCACCGACCAGGCGTGGTTGACCTCATCCGGGCCGTCGTTGCGCGGGATGATGTTGGTGGAGCCGTCCGACAGGCGCACGCCGGTGCCGGCCAGTGAGACCTGCATGGCGTGCCGGGCGAAGTCGCAGGCCGGGTGGTCGAGACGCTGCTCGGCGGGCGGCAGGCCGATGGCCGCGGTGTAGTCGAAGACCCCGAAGTGGGCGGCCGCCATGCGGCTGCGGGCCGCCTCGACGATCGCGCGCAGGCCGAAGCGCCCCTCGTGGTCGATGACCGCCTCGGTGGTCTCGATCTGGACCTCGAACCGCAGGATGCCCTCGGGCAGGCCGAGCGCGGTCTCCAGCCGCTCCAGGTAGTCCACGAAGATCACGACATGCTCGGCCATGACCACCTTGGGGAAGGTGATCGTGAAGCCGCCGGGCAGCCGGCCGAGCCGGTCCCGCAGCGCGGTGAGGAAGCCGTCGAGCGTCTTCATGGCGCGCTCGTGGCCGCCGTCGGCGAACGACTTGACCCGCAGCCCCCAGTAGTGGGGGAGGCCCTTGGCGTTGTAGGCCGTGGCGACGGCCTCGACCACCTGGGCGATGTGGTCGTCCTCCTCCTCGTCGGAACGAACGCCGTAGCCGTCCTCGAAGTCGATCCGCACGTCCTCGATCGGCTCGCTCGCCAGCTTGGCGGCCACCCGTTCCCGCACCAGCCCGGCGATCTCCGGCTCGATGCCGAACGCGGTGCCGAACGAGCCCGCGCCGGGGGTGTGGGTGTTGAGCAGCCGCAGGGCCTCGGCCCCGAAGTCGGCGGGGGTCGAGCGGGAGAACCGGTCGGCCGGCACGTAGACGGTGTGGACCGGCTGCCGTCCCGAGGGCGGCCCGGGGAAGTGCGCGGCGTGCTCGGCGGAGACGGCGGCCACACGCTCGGACAGATCGTCGATCGAGGTAACGCTCAGGTTCACCCCGTAATGATCCCTCAAGATCCGGCTCCCTGGAAACCGTGCGCCGGCGGCTGCGCGTCCGCCGGCTCATGACGCACTGATGCCCCATTAACCGCTGATGCCCCAGGAACCGGTGTGCCTGGCGCCGGGTTTGAGGTCGATGAGGTCGATGCCGCTGACGAAGGCGTTCGGCGGGCACGTCATCGGCTCCACGCCGATGCCCTGGCGGCGGGTCCCGGCCGGGATGGTGTCGGCGGTGAAGACCTCCAGCCAGGGGTGGGCGTCATCCATCCAGAACGAGGTGGTGTGGCGGGACCCGGCGAGGTGGACCCAGGCCAGGCCGTCGGTGTCGCGGGCCAGCCCGGTGAAGGCGTTGTCGATCGTCAGGTCGCCGAGGACGCGGCCGTCGCGCAGGTCGTACGAGGTGCCGGCGACCTCCCGGGGCGGCCCGTCCGGGATCATGCGGTCGTTCACCGGGAGATAGTGGTCGGCCGGGACGGTGAGGGTGCAGGCGTCGATCGGCTCTCCCACCGTGAGGTACGGATGGGCGCCGTGGCCGTACGGGGCGGTGCGCGAGCCCGCATTGGCCGCGGTGATCCGGACGGTGAGGCCGCGGTCGGGGTCGAGGGAGTAGCCGGCCTCCAGATCGAGGCGGAACGGGTAGCCGGCCGAGCCCAGCAGCCGGTGGGTGAGCGTCACGCCGTCCGGACGCCGCTCCGAGAGCCTCCAGGGCGACCAGCGCACCAGCCCGTGGATCGCGCCGCCGAAGGCGGGCTCGGAGACGTCCAGCTGATGCTCCTCGCCGTCGTAGGAGTACCGGCCGCGGTCAACCCGGTTGGGCCAGGGGATCAGCAGCTGGCCGAACGCGGCCGGGGCGGCCTCGTCGGCGCCGTGCGTGAGGATCAGCGGATTCCCGTGGTGGGTCAGGGTGCGGAGGGCCGCGCCCGCCTCGGTGACGACGGCGCGGTACGGCCCGGCGCTGATCTCGTACTGGGCCCCGGTGATCGGCTCGCTCATGATCAGAAACCTACCCGGCCGGTCCCGGCGTCACGCGCTCCCGGCCAGGGCGTGCAGAGCCTGGGTAAAGATCTCCCCGGGCGGCTCGACCAGCCCGGCGCCGACCTGGCCGGTGCCGGCCTCCCGGCCGGCGATGCCGGTGTCGATCACCGGCAGGATCCCGGTGCGCACCACCCGGGTCACGTCGATCCCGGTCGGCGTGCCGCGGAACGAGAGCAACGGCACCTGCAGGGCCGGGTGCTCGGCCATGGTGATCTCGTACATCCGCCGGGTCGCCGCCAGCGCGTCGGGCACCTCGCCGCCCACGAACCGCACGATCGCCGGGGCCGCCGCCAGCGCGAACCCGCCCATCCCCACGGTCTCGGTGATGGCCGAGTCGCCGATGTCGGGGTTGGCGTCCGCCGGGCCGTACGAGCCGAGGTAGAGCCCGTCGGGGACCCCGGCCGGGCCGGTGAACCAGCGGTCGCCCGTGCCCGACACCTGGATGCCGAAATCGGTGCCGTTGCGGGCCATCGCGACCACCAGGCTCGACCCGGGCACGTCCCGTGCGGCGTCGGCCGCGCACTTGGCCGCGGCCATGCCGACGTTGAGGAAGAAGTGGTCGTTGCCGCCGATGAAGCTCAGCGCCCCGGCGATATCGGTGCGGGAGGAGTCGGTCGAGGCGAAGGCGGGCGCCAGCTCGCGCATCAGCAGGGAGGTCGCCGCCCGGTTGCGGTTGTGCAGCTCGTCGCCCATCTGCATGGCCTGCGCCATCAGCGTGGTCAGGTCGAGCGGCCCGTGCAGCCGCACCGCCTCCCGCAGCAGCGGCCCGAGCACGCCGCCCATCCAGCGCAGCCGCTCGATCACCTCCGGGCCGTACGCCCCGTACCGCAGGACCTTGCCCAGCCCCTCGTTGAGCGAGCAGTACGCGGTGCCGCCATGCTCGGTGTCCTTGACGACGAACATCCACATCGACGGGCTCACCAGCCCGGCCATGGGCCCGACCGTGGCGTGATGGTGGCACGGCTCCAGCGTCGCCGCGCCCTGGGCCAGCGCCTTCTCGGCCTCCTCCGGGGTGCCGGCCAGATCTTCCAGGAGCATCGCGCCGATGAGCGCACCCCGCATCGGGCCGGACGCGCGCTCCCAGTCGATGGGCGGGCCCGCGTGCAGGAACGTCCCGCGTTCCAAGCCCAGCACCTCGTGTGCGGGCCGTACGTCCACCAGCTGGGGACGGGCGCTGACCATGCGCCCGACGGCCTGGGCGTTGGCACTGCTGTGCCGGGGGTCGCCGAGAACGGTGGCGAGCGCTTCCTCGGTGCCGGGGGGAGGGGGCCGCCAGTCGACCCGTTCGACCGGGACGGCCTGCTGGTGCAGCGCCTCGGCCAGCACGTCCACGCCCGTGGCGACGACGTGCGGCTCGCGGCTCAGCAGGCCTCCCAGACGTGGCCGGGACTCGCTCATGTCGCCCCCCGCGATGCGTTCCGTGCCGTCTGCGCGTCCGCCCATGCCGTCTGTGCGTCCGCCCGTGCCGCTTGCGCGTCCGCGTCGTCTCCGGCCTGAACGAGGCTCGCCGCGTGCCGGGCGGCTGCGGCGTTCGAGAGGAAGACCGTCGCCCCTGCCCGGTACAGCGCGTTCGCCTGCTGTTCGCGGCCCTGCGGGTCGGCGCGGGTGCCGCAGAGCGACACGACGGCGGCCAGATCGTCACGGTCGCGGAGGGCCTTCTCGATGGCGGGGGCGAGCGCGGCAGCCGGGTCGGGTTCGGCGCCGTACCCCAGGACCACGTCGAGCAGCAGCACGCCGCAGCCCGGGTCGGCGGCCTGCTCGGCCAGCGCCGCCAGCCGCAGCGTCGGATCGATCATCGGATGGGCACGGCCGCGGGTGTAGGTGTCGTCGCCGAAGTCCACCAGCGAGTGCCCATGCGCGGCCAGGTCCCAGCCGAGCACGTCGCCGACGACGGCCTCGGCCTCGTCCCGCAGTGTGCCGCCGGCGAACAGCCCGCGCAGGTGGGGGGTCGTCCCCCCTCGGGAGATTCCACGTCGGGGTGCCGTGGCGGGCCACGAGGGCCACTGCGGCACCGGGCGGCCGAGGCGTTCGAGCGTCTCCTCCGCCGCGCGCGTCAGATCGCGGCGCTCGCCCGGGTACTCGCCGGGCCGGTCACCGTCGCCCGGCCCGGGCAGGGCGAAGATCACGGGTGTGTCGAGCCGCCGGGCGGCCTCGCGGATCAGGTCGGCGACCCTCGGCGCGGGCGGCTTGGACACCATGAGGATCACCTCGGTGGCCGGGTCGGCGTCCAGCGCGGCGAGCGCCGCCAGCGAGGACCGCCCGCTCACCTGCCGGGAGAGATCCCGGCCGCCGACGCCGAGCACATGGCTCACTCCGACGCCGGCCGCGTCCAGCAGGCACATCAGCTGCTGGGCACCGGTGCCGGACGCGGCGACCATGCCCACCGGGCCGGGGTCGACCGCGTTGGCGAAGCCGAGGCCCGCGCCACCGATCACGGCGGTCCCGCAGTCGGGGCCGAGCACGATCAACCCCCGCCGGGCGGCGGTCTCCTTGAGCTCGATCTCCTGGTCGAGCGGCACGTTATCGCTGAAGATCATGACGTTCAGCCCGGCGTCGAGCGCGTCCATCGCCTCGGGGAACACATGCGGGCCGGGCACCGACAGCAGGACGATGCTCGCCTCGCTCGCCCCCACCCGCGCCGCGGCGGCCGCCGTCGTCCGGGCCGGCTCCTGCGCGCCCCACCCGTCCGGGCCGCTCGCCGGAGCCGGATGCGCCGCCTCGTGCAGGAGATCGTCGAGGGCGTGCCGGGCCTCGTCGAACGCGCGGTCCTCCGCGCGGAGCGCCACCACCAGGTCGCCGGGGCCCGCCCCGGCCGGGACCTCGAAGCCCATCTGTTCGAGGACCTCGCGGTTGAGCTCGGTCGCCATGGCCGCCATCGCGTCGGCCACGCCCGCCCGGCCGGTGAGCCGCCGGCTCACCCGCATCAGGGTCACGGAGTCGTGGTACGCCCCCGGCCGGACCTCCACCCAGGACTTCAAGCCGTTTCTCGCTCTTCGCGGGCCACCTCGGTGGCCAGCCGCAGGGCGGCGCGGCAGCCGGCGAGCACGCCCCAGGCGAGATCGGCGCCGGAGGTGTGCCCGGCGGAGAGCAGGCGCCGGACGGCGGGTGCCGGCGGTTCCTGCCCGGCCACGCTGCGCAGCACGGCGGCGACCTCCCCGCCGGCCTGGCCGCCCGCGGCGCAGTGCAGCAGGGTCGCGGCCAGCGCGGTCGTCCGGGTGCCCGCGTCCGCGGTCACCGCGGCGCCCAGCCAGTCGGCCAGCCAGACGGCGGTGCCGCCGTGGCGGACCGCGCCTCCGACCAGGCGCAGTGAGACCAGCAGCCCGGCCAGGATGTCGTCGCCGCTGGGCGTCAGCCCGGGGCCGAGTCCCACGATGCGTTCGGCGGCCTCGACCGCGTCGGCGAGCTCGCCGACGGCGCAGTGCCGGGCGAGAAGGAGCGGGTCCGGGTGTCCGGCCAGGCCGCATCCGGCCGTGCCGCCAGCGGCGTCGAGCGCGTTCTCGAGTGCCTGCACCCCGCGGGACAGCGCCGTCACCGAGAGGGCGCCGAGCACGGGGGAGGGGTCCCACCAGCGGCGGACCCGGACGTGCAGCCCCGCCATCTCGACCCGGCCGTCGCCGATGAAGGCGTCCGAACCCTCGCGGACGGCGTGGAACGGGCGTTCGCGGCTCGCGGCGACGACCACGACCGCGTTGGGCAGGCGTACCGCGTCGGAGCTGACCACCGCCACGACGCGTGGCTCGATGGCGCCGTGCGGCTCCGCAGGGGCGCGCAGTTCCAGGTAGACGGCCGCCGGGAAGGCTGCGATCACCCGTGCCTGCAGGCGCGGCGCGTCGATCAGGGGCCGCAGCGCGAGGCTCGCGGCACCGGCCGCAGGCGGCCGCCGGCCCGGCAGCGGGCCCGGCCTTGCGGACAACATGATCGGGTCACGGATGACGGCTGTCACGGGTCCTCCCGAGGCAGGGAACGTGGCGGCCACTGTGAACAGGGACCGGGTGATCCAGAAAATGGGTGCGGCCGCCCGGCCTCTGCCGAGACGGTAGACCGGCGTTTGTCACCCGACGTATGGAGAAAGCTGCCAAGACTGGTTGTCATCCTTCGTGTTTGTTGTCAGGGTTGATCGGAAAGCGGTAGCGATCACGCCATATCGGGCGATGTACGCACCAAAAGGCGAGGTGACCCCTGGCATGAGTTACACCACGGCGGACCCGGGCCCACCGGCTCTGAGGCTCGCGAGTACCGGAACACTGACGTACGGTCTGTCGGTCGGCGAAGTCCTGGGGGTGTCGACCCTGAACGGGGCTCGGCTCATCGCGGGACGCGCAGGGCTCAATCGCATCGTGCAGCGGCTGAACGTGATGGAGGTCCCCGACATCCTGTCGTGGGTCAAGCCCAACGAGCTGCTGCTGACCACCGGCTATCCGCTCCGCAACACCCCCCAGTCGCTCGACAACCTGGTTGCCGATCTGGACGAACGCGGCCTGGCCGCGCTCGCGATCAAACTCGGCCGCTATCTGGAGTCGTTGCCGCCCGAGATGATCGAGCAGGCCGACCGGCGCGGCTTCCCGCTGATCCTCCTACCCAACGACGTGGGCTTCGACGACATCCTTAACCAGGTGTTGACCGACATCCTCAACCGGCAGGCCGCCGTGCTGGCCCGCACCGAGGAGGTCCACCGGGCGCTGGTGCAGATCGTGTTGTGCGGCGGCGGCCTGCAGGAGGTCGTCAACGAGGTCGCGTCGCTGCTGGACGTCGCGGTCGTCGTGCTGGACGCCGAGCAGCGCGTGCTCGCGGGTGCCGGGCCCGAAGAGCACATCCAGGCCATGAGGGCCTTCAACGCGGTGTCCACCCACGGTGTGCCCCCGCAGGGCGGCAACCCCGCCCTGTCCGGTGGGGACCACCTGATGGTGCCGGTGGTGGCCGGGGGCTTCGACCACGGCCGGATCCTGGCGTACAGCCCCGACGGCACGCTGCGCGAGACCGACCTCGGCATTCTCGAACGCGCCGCCACGGTCGCCGCGCTGGTGGTGACCAAGCAGCAGGCCGTCGCCGCAGTCGAGAGCAAGTACCGCGCCGACTTCCTGCGCGACATCCTGGCCGGGCGTGCGGGCGACGACGACCGGGTGGTGGCGCACTGCGCGGGGTTCGGCTGGGACCTCGACCGCCCGGTCATGGTGGTGGTGGCCGAGCTGGACGGGCGTACCCGGCCGGGCGACGCCGAGGGCCGCGCCGCCGCCCGCCCGGCGGAGGCCGAGGCCCCGGCGGCCCGCGGCCGCGGCGCCGACGAACGGCTCGCCCAGGAGCGGCTCGCCGCCGCCTGGACCGCGGTCGTCCGCCGGCACGACCGGGGCGCGGCGGTGGCCAGTTTCGCCCACGAGGTCGTCGCGGTGGTGGGCGCCGACGCGGACGACGCGCTCTCCACGGGACCGGTCCACACCATGCTCAAGGAGGCGAGCGCGCTTTTCGCCGAGCACCTGTCGGTCCGCCGCACGTTCTCCACCGGCATCAGCCGCACGGTCGGCTCGCCGGCCGCGCTGCCCGAGGCGTACGAGCAGGCGGTCAAGGCCGTCCGGGTAGGACGCCAGCTGCACGGCTCGGGCGCCCGCGCGCACTTCGACCAGCTCGGCGTCTACCGGCTGCTGAGCCTCGTCTCCGACCCTGAGGAGCTGCACGCGTTCGTCCGGGAGACCCTCGGCGAGCTCGCGGGCGACGACGAGGCGGAACTGGTCGACCTGCGCCGGACCCTGCAGGTGCTGCTGGAGACCAACCTCAACGTGGCCGAGACGGCGCGCCGCCTGCACTTCCACTACAACACCCTGCGCTACCGCATCGGCAAGCTGGAACGGATGCTCGGCCCCTTCACCGAGGACGCGCACCTCCGGCTCAACCTCACGCTTGCGCTGCACGTCCTGCGCATGCGGGGGATCTGAGGGATCTTCACGATTTAACACAGTCGTGATTTGAAACAGACCTGGTTGGGGCATCCTCTTCACCGGAACGCTCCATGGCCGGTGAAGAGGGCCACCACCGGGGGCCATGGGGCGCGTGAGGAGGGCGGCATGGCCATCGGCTGGAAGATGCACGGCGACGGGAAGACCCCGCCGCCCGGCGAGGTGGTGCGTCCGGACGAGCGGCTGTCCTGGCCGCGGACCGCCGGGATCGGCGCCCAGCACGTGGTGGCGATGTTCGGGGCGACCTTCGTCTTCCCGATCGTGATGGGCCTGGATCCCAACCTGGCCATCATGATGTCCGGCGTCGCCACGATCCTCTTCCTGCTGATCGTCGGCGGCCGGGTGCCCAGCTACCTCGGCACCAGCGCCTCGTTCGTCGGCGCCGTCGCGGCCATCCGGGCCGCGGGCGGCAGCAGCGCGGAGGTCACCGGCGCGATCCTGATCGCGGGCGCGGTCCTCGCGGCCGTCGGGCTCCTGATCCACTTCCTCGGCCCGGCGGTCATCCACGCGGTGTTCCCGCCGGTGGTCACGGGTGCCGTGGTCATGCTCATCGGCTTCAACCTCGCGCCGGTGGTCGCCGACGTCTACTGGCCGCAGGACGAGTGGGTCGCGCTGCTGACGCTCACCTTCGCGGTCCTGTGCGCCGTGCTGCTGCGCGGCTTCTGGGCCCGCATCGCCATCCTGCTCGCCCTGGTCTTCGGCTTCGCGCTCTCCTGGATCCTGGACAAGACCGCGGGTCAGATCACCTCGGTTCTGCCCGGGCAGAACTTCCGCGACGCCGCCGGGAAGGCATGCCCGCAGGAGGGCACGTACTGCGTCGCCACCGCCTTCCCGCATGACCGGGTGAGCTTCGACAGCGTCAAGGCGGCGGACTGGTTCGGGTTCCCGGATCTGCACGGGCCCGACTTCAAGACCTCGGCGATCCTGCTCGCCCTGCCGGCCGTCATCGCGCTCATCGCCGAGAACACCGGCCATGTGAAGGCGGTCGCCGCGATGACCGGTGACGATCTCGACCCGGTGCTCGGCCGCGCCATCGCGGCGGACGGCGTCGGCACCGCCCTCGCGTCGTCGGTCGGCGGCTCGCCCACCACCACCTACGCCGAGAACATCGGCGTCATGGCGGCCACCCGGATCTACTCGACGGCCGCTTACTACATCGCTGCGGTCGTGGCGATCCTCTTCGGCCTGTGCCCGAAGTTCGGCGCGCTGGTCGCGGCGACCCCCGGCGGCGTGCTCGGCGGCATCACCGTCGTCCTGTACGGGATGATCGGCCTGCTCGGTGCGAAGATCTGGATCGAGAACCGGGTCGACTTCGCCGATCCGGTCAACCTGGTCCCGGTCGCCGCCGGGATCATCCTCGCCATCGGCAACGTCACCCTCACCATCACCGACGACTTCCCGCTCCAGGGCATCGCCCTCGGCACCATCGCCGTGCTCGTCGGCTACCACGCCCTCAACGCGATCGCCGGGACCCGGCGCGGGCCCGACACCGGCGCAGGTGTGATCGCCCCGGAGGAGAAGGAGATAGGCGGACCCGTCCGCCCGCCTACAACGGAGTAGGAGCCGAGTGAAACCGTCCTCTTTCGAGTACCACGCTCCTCGTACCCTCGACGAAGCCCTCGGCGCACTGGCCGAGGCGGCCGGCGCGAAGGTGCTCGCGGGGGGCCAGAGCCTGATCCCGCTGCTCAACATGCGGCTCGCCGCCCCGCCGCACCTGGTGGACATCAACCGCATCGCAGCTCTGGACACGATCGAGGTGTCCGAGCGGGGCGTGCTGGTAGGAGCGCTCGCCCGGCACACGGCGGTCGAGCGGGCGGCGGACGCGGCGCGGGTGCAGCCGCTGCTGCGCGAGGCCATCCGGCACGTCGCCCATCCCGTCATCCGTAACCGCGGCACGGTCGTCGGCAGCCTCGCCCATGCGGACCCCGCCGCGGAGCTGCCCGCCGTGCTGGCGTTGCTGGACGGGGAGGTCGAAGCGGCCTCCGTACGGGGGAGGCGGACGATCGCGGCCGGGGAGTTCTTCCAGGGGCCGCTGGAGTCGGCGCTCGATCCCGACGAGGTCGCGATCGCCGCGTTCTTCCCGGCGGCTCCGCCTCGTACGGGCAGCGCGTTCCTGGAGACGGCCCGCAGGCACGGCGACTACGCGCTCGCCGGGGTGGCGGCGCTCGTCATGCTCGACGAGGACCTGCGGGTGAGCGGCGCCCGTGCCGGTTACCTGGGCGTCGACGTGGTCCCGCTCGTCCTTGACCTGGCCGAGCCCGCAGCGGCGGCGCAGGCCGGCCGCCCGCCGGGGGCGCTCGACTGGTCCGGGGCCGCCGCGTTCGCCCGGGAACGGGTCGATCCCGAAAGCGACATCCACGCCGACGCGGCCTACCGGCGTCACCTGGTCGGGGTACTGACCGAACGGGCCCTGCACGCCGCCACCGCCGCCGCGCACGAGGGGGTTCGATGACGCACGAGGTCGCGCTGACAGTGAACGGGGTGCTTCGCACGGCGCTGGTGCCCGCCCGGCGGCTGCTGTCGGACTTCCTCCGGCATGACCTGGGTCTGACGGGTACGCACGTCGGCTGCGAGCACGGCGTGTGCGGTTGCTGCACCGTGCTGATGGACGGGGAGCCGGTGCGGTCGTGCCTGATGTTCGCCGTCACCGCCGCGGGACACGACATCGTGACCGTGGAAGGGCTTGCGGCTCCGGACGGAACGATGTCGCCGGTGCAGCGGGCGTTCCAGGAGTGCCATGGGCTGCAGTGCGGCTTCTGCACGCCGGGCTTCCTGTGCACAGTGATGGCATTGCTGAAGGAGAACCCGCGCCCCACCGACGACGAGGTGCTCGAAGGGATATCCGGCAACCTGTGCCGCTGCACGGGCTATCAGAACATCCTCAAATCGGTGCACCGCGCCGCCGACCTGCTCGATGAGGAGGCGTGATGAGCACGCGCATGTTCGGCGAGCCGATCGCGCGGCGGGAGGACCCGAGGCTCCTCACCGGCCAGGGCCGCTACCTCGACGACCTGGGGCAGGACGCCCTCGCGGCGGCCTTCGTCCGGTCGCCGCACGCACACGCCCGCATCGCCGGCATCGACGTCGGGGACGCGCTCGACATCGACGGGCTGGTCGCGATCTACACGTGGGAGGACCTCCCCGGCCGGATCGGCGAGCCGCTGCCCCTGCTCATCCCGCATCCGTCGCTGACCCACGGCCGGACCGCCTACCCGCTCGCACGCGACGTCGTACGGCACGTCGGGGAGCCCGTGGTGATGGTCGTCGCCCGGGACCGCTACCTGGCCGAGGACGCGGCCGAACGGATCCGGGTGGACTACGACCCGCTGCCGCCCGTGGTCGGCATCGAGAACGCGGCGCGCGCCGAGCATCTCGTGCACGACGACGTGCCGGGGAACGTGGGCGCGGTGCTCTTGCAGGAGACCGGGGACGTGGCCACCGCCATCGAGAACGCGCCGCACGAGCTGGAGTTCCGGCTCGACATCGAGCGCAGCGCCTCGACCCCGCTGGAGGGGCGCGGCGTCTACGCGCGCTGGGACGCCGACGACGAGTCCTTGCGCGTCTACTCCTCGACCCAGGCGTCCACGAGCGTGCGGGCGGCGATCGCGGCCAGGCTCGGGCTGCCGCCGGGCAAGGTCGAGGTGATCGCGCCCGACGTCGGCGGCGGCTTCGGCGTCAAGATCGTGCATCCGTGGCCAGAGGAGGTGCTCGTCCCGTGGGCGGCGCGGCTGCTCGGCCGGGAGCTCAAATGGACCGAGGACCGCCGCGAGCACTTCATCTCGGCCGCGCACGAACGCGGCCAGGTGCAGCACGTGAAGGTCGGCTTCGACGGCGCGGGCCGGGTCCTCGGCCTCGACGTGCGGATCCTGCACGACCACGGCGCGTACACCCCGTACGGCGTGATCATCCCGATCGTCACCTCCACCCAGCTGCTCGGCCCGTACAAGATCGGGGCCTACCGGGCGGAGGTCACCAGCCTCTACACCAACACCGTCATCGTCACCCCCTACCGCGGCGCGGGCCGCCCGCAGGGGGTTTTCTGCATGGAACGCACGATGGACCGGATCGCCGACCACCTCGGTCTCGACCGCACCGAGGTCCGCGCGGCCAACTTCATCGGGCCGGACGAGTTCCCCTACGACCAGGGCCTGACGTTCCAGGACGGGCGGCCGCTGATCTACGACTCGGGCGACTATCCCGCGATGCTCCACAAGATCAAGGAGCTCATCGGCTGGGACGGGTTCGCCGGCGTCCGGGCCGCCGCCGTGGCCAAGGGCCGCCGGATCGGCATCGGGCTCGGCTGTTACGTCGAGGGCACCGGCGTCGGGCCGTACGAGGGCGGGCACGTCGAGATCGACTCGACCGGCCGGGTGAACGTGTCGACCGGCCTGACCTCCCAGGGCCAGGGGCACCAGACCGTCTTCGCGCAGATCGCCGCCAGCGAGCTCGGCGTGCCGATCGAGGACGTGCACGTCACCACCGGCGACACCCGCCGGTTCGGCTACGCCGTCGGCACGTTCGCCTCCCGCGCCGCGGTGATGAGCGGCAACGCGATCGCGCTCGCGAGCCGGAAGGTACGCGAGAAGGCGCTCCGCATCGCCGCCGAGGCCCTCGAAGCCGACCCCCGCGACCTCGACATCACCGACGGCGTGGTCCACGTGAAGGGCGACCCCGGATCGGCCGTTCCCCTGCGTACCGTCGCGGTCCTCTCCAACCCGTTGCGCTACGCCTTCGACGAGGAGGCGGCCCGCGCCACCCAGTTCGCCGTGGGCGGCTCACCCGAGGACCCGCCGGTCGCGCCCGGCGACGAACCCGGGCTGGAGGGCAAGGACTACTACTCGCCCGTCCGCTCCACCTTCGCCGCGGGCATGCACGCCGCCGTCGTCGAGATCGATCCCGACACCGCCGAGATCCACATCCTCCGCTACGCCGTCGTCCACGACTGCGGCCGGCTCATCAACCCGATGATCGTGGAGGGCCAGATCCACGGGGGAGTCGCGCAGGGCATTGGCGGAGCCCTTTACGAGCGCATGGAGTACGACGAGTCCGGCCAGTTGCTGAACGCCTCGTTCATGGACTTCCTGATGCCGTACGCCACCGAGATCCCGCGCGTCGAGACCGATCACCTGGAGACCCCCTCGCCGCTCAATCCCCTGGGCATCAAGGGCGCGGGCGAGGCGGGCGTGATCCCCGTCTCCGCCGTGATCGCCTCCGCCATCGAGGACGCCACCGCTGTCCCGATCGCGAAGATGCCCCTGTCCCCGGCCGAGCTCTTCCACCTCATGAGCGCCCGTGAGCGAATGAGCCAGAGAATTTTGAGCTGACGGGGTTGCTCGGGGAGCGGGGGACCTCAACCCCGTCAGCGATGGAACACTAGACCCGGCGGCAGGGCGCGGGCCGGGCATCCGTGAATCATCCCGATATGTCGGGCCGTTACTGGGTGAGCTTGTCAGGGGCATTGCCGCCTAGGGATTTCGGCAGGTAGTTCTCGACGGCGGCGGGCCGGAAGCCCTGGGCCTTGATCCAGCCGAGGATCATTTGGAACTGACCTGCGAGTCCCTTGCGGTAGTGCATGAGGATGATGTCGCCGGGCTTGAAGCCCGTGCCGCCGTCGCCGCGCTGGAAGTCGTCCCGCTTGCCGTTGGGGCTCTTGGCGCCGTTGTAGAACTCCGCGGTCCACATCAGGATCGACTTGATGCCGCACTGCTTGGCGGCCTGGACGGTGGTCGGGTTGAAGCTGCCGTATGGCGGGCGGAAGATCTGCGGGCGGCGGCCGTACTGCTTCGTGATGGTGTCGGAGGAGTCGCAGATCTCCTTCCGCTGCACCTCCGGCGAAAGGGTCACCATGGGGCGGTGCGTGACCGTGTGGTTTTCCATCTGGGAGCCTGCGTTGCGCAAAGCCCAGAAGTACTGGCCTTGCCCCTTGACGTAGTTGGTGGTCAGGAAGGTGAGGATGGGCACCTTCTCCTTGCGGACCAGGTTCACGAACTCGGCGTCGTATTCGTAGCCGTCGTCGATCGTGAGGAAGACGACCTTGTCCTGTGTCTCGATCTTGCGGATGATCGGCGGGAGGCCGTCCGGGGCGGCCTTCGGCATCGTCCACGAGCCAGGCTTGGGCGTCGCCCACTGCTGGTCCGAGAGGGCGGCGGCCAGTTGGGTCCGCACCGACGGGCCGTTGTCGCCGCCCGCCGGGGCGCGTACCACCGGCCAGCCTCCGGCCGCCACGCCGAGCCCCCCCGCCACCAACGTGGCGATCATGGGCATCTTCCCTAGCATCAGCCGTTCTTCTCCTGTCCCCCGTGGAAACTCCGTCAGGCGCAACATCGTTGACGCTCGAAAGCGCGATCAGGTTCGCGCGATCTATCAGATCATGTCCAGCCGGAACGGGTCCTATCTGACTAACACCTTGCGTGTACTAGGCACAAGTTGCCCTTCGCGAGGGGGTGCCCGTTCCGTAAGGTCGTGACATGAAAGTCACTGGCAGTGCCACTGTCGCCGCTCCGCTTCCGCGCGTCTGGGACGCGCTGCAGGACCCGTCGGTGCTGGCGCTGACGATTCCGGGATGCGAGTCGCTGGAGGCGCTCGGCGACGACCGCTACCGGATGACGGTCCAGGCCGGGGTGGCGTCGATCAAGGGCACCTACACCGGTGAGGTGGCGCTCACCGACCCCGATCCGCCGCGTTCGTTCGTGTTGCGTGCCAAGGGGCAGGGCGCGCCCGGCACCGTCGACGCCACCGTGCGGGTGCGGCTGGGGGCGGGCGACGGCGAGGGCTCCACGCTGATCGAGTACGACGCGGACGCGGTGGTCGGCGGCATGGTCGGCGGGGTCGGCCAGCGGATGCTCGCGGGTGTGGCCAAGAGGACGGCGGGAGAGTTTTTCACGGCCGTCGAGAAGGCGCTGAACGCCCCAGTCGCGGCGGCGGTCCCCGGGGTCGTCCCGGAGGCGCAGGGAGCGCGGGCCCTCAAGGCAGGGCCGGGCGAGTTCTACCCGGGTGCGGCGTTCTTCGAGGGGGAACGTTCGGTGACCCCCATGGTCATCGCCTTCGGAGTGGGCGGTGCCGTGGCACTGGCGGGGGTGGCGATCGGCCACGCGCTGGCACGCCGCTCCCGCCGCTGAGCCCGCCGCTGAGCCCCGCCGCTGGGTCCCGTCGCTGAGTGGCGCAGAGTCCCGCCGCTGGACTTCAGGCGTCGCGCTTCTGGAAGAGGAAGGCCGCGCCGACCAGCACGACCGCCGTGTAGAGCGCCAAGATCGCGAAACCCGTCCAGGGTGACAGGAGGCCCTCGGTGGGCTTGGCCGACGTGATGGCCTCGCCCGCGTTGGACGGCAGGAGCTTGCGCACCGCCTCGCCCCAGCCGCCGGGCAGGAACTGGGCGATGATCGGCAGGACGAACAGCACGCCCAAGATCATGGTGAGCGAGCCCGCGGTGTGCCGCAGCAGAGCGCCGATCCCCAGCGCCAGGAGCGTGATGAGGGCGAGGTAGAGCCCGCCGCCCACCACCCCGCGGAGCACCCCGTCGTCGCCGAGCGAGGCGTCGATCCTCTGGGACTTGTAGATCAGCTGGCAGAGCAGGAACGAGGCGAACGACACGAGCTGGCCCACGATCAGCGTGACCACGCCCAGCACCAGCGCCTTGGCGGCCAGGAACTCCACGCGCCGGGGCATCGCGATCAGCGACGTGCGGATCATCCCGGTGGCGTACTCACCGGTGATCACCAGCACGCCCAGCACGCTGAAGGCGACGATGCCGAAGTCGACGCCCGCCAGGCTGTAGGTCACGGGGTCGAACTCGGCCCTGTCCGCGGCGCTCATCTCCCGGTACTGGGATGTGAACGCCCAGGCCAGCAGGAGGCTCAGCCCGATCGTGACGATGATCGCGGCCAGCAGCGTCCAGAACGTCGACCGGACCGTGAGGATCTTGGTCCACTCGGCGGAGACGACGTTGCCGAACCTCGCGCGCGGCGGGCGTGCGGGCGCCGGAGCCGTGGTCGTCTCCGCGGTCATGGCCGGCCTCCACGCTGTTCGCTTCCGCGCTGTTCGCCGTTGCTCGCTGCCTGTTCGTCCTTGCGTTCTGGCGCTCCCGCGGGTGCCGGGGCTTCCGGCCGTCCGTTGATCGCGACCCCGTTACCGGGGATGCCCGCGTGGTATTCGACGGCGTCGCCCGTCAGCCGCATGAACGCCTCCTCCAGGGACGGCTGGACGGCGCTGAGCTCGTGCACGCGCAACCCGTGGTCGGCGGCGGTGTCACCGATCTCGGCGGTGTGCGCCCCGTACACCCGCAGCGACTGGTCGCCTTCCATCTCGACCCGCCAGCCGTGGCGGGACAGCAGCGAGCCGAGCTCGCTCAGCTGCGGCGACCGGACCTTGACGTGGCTGGTGGCGTTGGTGGAGATGAACTCCTCCATGCCTGTCTCGGCGAGGATCCTGCCGCGGCCGATCACCACCAGATGGTCGGCGGTGACCGCCATCTCCGACATCAGATGACTGGAGACGAAGATCGTGCGTCCCTCTGCGGCCAGCTTCTTCATCAGGGTGCGGATCCACAGGATGCCCTCGGGGTCGAGGCCGTTCACCGGCTCGTCGAACATGAGCACACCCGGATCACCGAGCAGCGCCCCGGCGATGCCGAGCCGCTGCCCCATACCGAGTGAGAAGCCCCGCGACGGCTTCTTCGCCACGTTCTCCAAGCCGACCAGGCCGAGGACGTAGTCCACGCGGCGGCGGGGGATGCCGTTGCTCTTGGCCAGGCAGAGGAGGTGGTTGTAGGCGCTGCGTCCCCCGTGAACGGCCTTGGCCTCCAGCAGCGCGCCGACCTCGCACAGCGGGGCACCCAGCTCCCGGTAGTGCTTGCCGTTGACGGTGACGTCGCCTTCGTTGGCCCGGTCGAGACCGAGGATCAGCCGCATGGTGGTCGACTTGCCGGCGCCGTTGGGCCCCAGGAAGCCGGTCACGCGGCCCGGCAGCACGGTGAAGTCGGCGTGGTCGACCGCGACCTTCGGCCCGTAGTGCTTCGTCAGCCCCCGCGCGTGGATCATTCTCGGCTGATACCGATGGCGACCGGCCTGGAAACGGCGGAAGCGGGCAAGCGGAGGAGAATTTGACCTCCGCTTGCCCGCCCTATCGCTGCTGGTTCAGGCGCTTGCTAGCTCACGCCGACCAGGTCGACCACGAAGATCAGCGTCTCGCCCGGCTTGATGCGCGGGCTCGGGCTGCGGTCGCCGTAGGCCAGGTGCGGCGGGATGACCAGCTTGCGCCGGCCGCCGACCTTCATGCCCTTGACCCCCATGTCCCAGCCCTTGATCACGCGGCCGCCGCCGAGCGGGAACTCGAAGGTGCTGCCGCGGTTCCAGGAGGCGTCGAACTCCTCGCCGGTCGAGAACGAGACCCCGACGTAGTGCACGGATACGGTGGAGCCGGTGGTCGCCTCCGCACCGTCGCCGACGGTGATGTCGGTGATGTCGAGGTAGTCGGGCGGGGTGCCCTCGGGGAAATCGATCTCGGGCCGTTCAAGCGCCATTGCCAGGCTCCATCGTGGGTCGGCGGTCTTTTCGGATGCCGTTCAGCGTAGCCGCAGCCCGACTCGCCAAAGAAACGCCGCTCCGTTGGGCAGGAAGCGACGGTGTCGCGGGCGGCACGGCACCGGTAGAGAGGGAGACATGACGCGGCGGCTGCGGATAGGCATCGATACCGGCGGGACGTTCACCGACGTCGTGGCGCTGGACGAGGACACCGGCGAGATGATCACGACCAAGACCCCCTCGACCCCGGGCGACCCGGCCCAGGGCTTCGAGGCGGGCGTCCAGAAGGTGCTGGACCTGCTCGGCGCGTCCCGTCCGGACGTCGCGGCGCTGGCGCACGGCACGACCGTCGCGACCAACCAGCTCCTGGAGGACCGGCTCGACGATCTCGGCTTCGTCACCACCGAGGGCTTCGAGTTCGTGCTGGAGATCGCCCGGCAGAGCGTGCCCGACGGCTACGGCAACTCCTACTTCTGGGTGAAGCCGTCCCGCATCGTGCCCGTCCACCGCGTCCGGACGGTCGGCGGCAGGCTCGACCACACGGGGGCGGAGCTGCGCCCGTTCGACGAGGAGTCGGCCGTCGCGGCGGCGCGCTGGTTCCGTGACCGCGGGATCCGGGCGATCGGCGTCTGCTTCCTCCACTCGTACGCCGACCCGGTGCACGAGCTGCGCATGCGCGAGGTGCTGCGCCGCGAGCATCCGGAGGCGATCGTGTCGCTGTCCTGTGAGGTGCTGCGCGAGTACCGCGAGTACGAACGGTCCGTGACGACGCTCGTCGACGCGGCCGTCAAGCCCACCATGACCCGCTACATCCAGCGGATCACCTCGAGACTGCCGGGTGGGCGCCTGCATGTGATGAAGAGCAACGGCGGCGTCCTGTCGGGGGAGGAGGTGATCCACCAGCCGATCACGACCGTCCTGTCCGGCCCCGCCGCCGGCGCCCTCGGCGCCGCGTTCGTCACCCAGGCCGCGGGACGGGGCTCGGTCATCACCTTGGACGGCGGCGGCACCTCCACGGACGTCGCGGTCGTGCTGGACGGCGAGCCCACGCTCACCACCGAGGGGACGATCGGCCGCCATCCCGTCAAGATCCCGATGATCGACATCGTCACGGTGGGCGCGGGCGGCGGCTCGGTCGCCTGGCTCTCCCCGGAGGGCACGATGAAGGTCGGCCCGCGCAGCGCCGGCGCCGACCCCGGGCCGCTCTGCTACGGCCGCGGCGGTACGGAGGTCACGGTGACCGACGCGCACGCCGCCCTCGGCCGCATCCCGCCGCATCTCCTCGGCGGCGAGATCCCGCTGGACGTCGAGGCAGCGCGCGCCGGCGCCGAGGCGCTCGCCGCCAAGCTCGGGCTGACGCTCGAACGCGCCGCCACCGGCATCCTGGAGATCTCCGCCTGGAACCAGGCCAACGCCATCCGGCAGATCACCGTCAAGCGCGGCCTGGACGTCCGCGACTACCCGCTCGTGGCGTTCGGCGGATCGGGACCGCTGCTGGCCTGCCGCCTGCTCGACATCCTCGGCCTGCCCGCCGCCGTCATCCCGGAGAACCCCGGCAACCTCTCCGCGTTCGGCCTGCTCACGGTGGACGTGAAGAACGACTACGTCCGTACGCGCGTGGAACGTGACACCGCCCTTGACCTCGCCGCCGTCTCCGGCGTCTACGCGGACCTCGAACGCCAGGCGGCGACCGCCCTGGAACGGGAGGGCTTCCCGCGCGACCGGCATCGTTTCGTGCGTTCGGCGGACCTGCGCTACTACGGCCAGGCGTTCGAGGTGCGCGTGGCGGCCCCCGACGGCCCGTTCGACGACGCGTTCCGGGACGAGGTCGTGCGGCGCTTCCACGACGCCCACGAAGGGCTCTACGGCTACTGCTACCGCGACGACCCCGGACGCCATCCCGTGGAGTGGGTCAACCTCCGCGTCTCCGGCATCGGCCCGATCACACGCCCCGTCCTGCGTGAACGCCCGCCGGGAGGGGAAGCCGAACGGACGGGCGTGCGGCCGGTCTTCTACGACGCCTGGACGGACGCACCCATCTACCAGCGGGCACAGCTCGCACCCGGGACGGTCGTCGAGGGGCCCGCCGTCATCGAGGAGTTCGGCTCGACACTGCCGCTGCACCCGGGCTTCCAGGCCCGCGTGGACGGCCACGGCAACCTGGTGGTGACACGATGACCGGTGGAATCGACCCGATCCTGCTCGAGATCGTCGAGGGCACGCTCGCCTCTGTGGAACGCGAGGTCGAGACCGCGATCGCCCGGACGGCCCGTTCCCCCATGATCCGCGACGCGCACGACTTCCGCGCGGGCATCCACGACCGCCGCCTGCGCAAGCTGACGGGCCGCTCCTACTCCGCCCTGGTGCAGCCGATCGCGCGCGACTTCCCGCTCGACACGATGCGGCCGGGCGACGTGTTCTTCCACAACGACGTCTACCTCTCCGAGGGCGGCATCGGTCACCTGCCCGACCTCTGCGTGACGGTCCCGGTCTTCCATGGCGGCGAGGTGGTGGCGTTCGTCCAGGCGTTCGGCCACCACGACGACATCGGCGGCGCGGTGCCCGGATCGATGCCCAGCCACGCGCGGAGCGCCTTCGAGGAGGGCCTGATGGTCCCCCCGATCAAGCTCTGGGACCAGGGCGTGCCCAACGAGGCGGCCCTGCGCATCATGACCCGCAACTCCCGCATGCCCGACTCGCTCGCCGGTGACCTGGACGCGGAGTGCTCGGCCTGCCTGATGGGCGCGCGCCGCCTCGGCGAGCTCTTCGATCGTTACGGACGGGCCGCCGTCGAGGCGTGCTTCGACGCCGTCATCGACAAGACCACCGAGACGTTCCGCCGCGAGCTCCTCGCCAAGATCCCCGACGGCACGTACATCTGGGAGGACTACGCCGAACACGACGGCGTCGACCCGCCCCGCCTGCACACCCAGCGCATCACGCTCACTGTGGACAACACCGCCCGCGTTCCGCTGGTCATCGACTTCACCGGCACGTCCCCGCAGGCCAAGGGGCCGATCAACCACGCGGGTGACTACGCCGACGGCGTCTTCCTCAAGAAATGGCTCGCGCCGATCCTCCGCAACCTGGCCGACACGCCCGAACGCGCCGCCGAGCTGGACGTCAACGAGGGCGTCGTCCCGCTCATCGAGATGCGGTTCCCCGAGAAGGGCACGCTGCTCACGCCGGTGTTCCCCGCCCCCACCAACGCCCGCACGTTCGTGATCCTCCGTCTCCTCGGCGTGCTGTCCGGCGTCCTCGCGAAGGCCACCGGCGGCCGCATGCCCGCCGACCAGGAGACGATCCGCTACACCGGTGTCTACGGCGAGGACGACCGCGGCCCGTACCTCATGCGCGAGGTCCTCGGCGGCGGCTCCGGCGGCCGCTACTACGCCGACGGGGAGGACACGATCCACGTCGTGCCCGACTCCCGCAACATCCCGGCCGAGTTCGCCGAGGCTCGCTGGCCGTTCCTGGTCGAACGCCTCGGCCTCGCCACCGACTCCGGAGGGCCCGGGCTCCACCGCGGCGGGCTCGGGTACGACAAGCACATCCGCATGCTCCGCGACGCCCACTACATGTCGATCGCGGACCGCTCGATCCTGTCGTGCTGGGGCGTCAACGGGGGGCGCGCCGGCAGCCCGTTCCGCGTGGACATCGACGGCGCCGAGATGGACGGCCTGGTCGACGGCCATCCGGTCCGCGCGGGCCAGGTCATCCGGATCCGCACGACCGGGGGCGGCGGCTGGGGCGACCCGTTCGACCGAGACCCGGCCGCCGTCGCCGCCGACGTCCGCGACGGCAAGGTCACCCTCACCGGCGCCCGTGACGACTACGGCGTCGTCCTCACCGGCGCCGAACCCGAGGTGGACACCGCCGCGACTGCCGAACTCCGGACCCGCCTGCGCGCCGACCGCGGACCGGCACCCTTCTTCGACCGGGGCCCCGGCTACCCCCGCCTCTCCGGCGGCCATTCCAGCGCCGACGTGGACTAAATACGTTGATCACCGAGGGCCGCCGGCCCTAACTTTGCCGCCATGTCGAAACTCCCGGAGCTCTACCTGGCGGTGGACGTCGAGGCGGACGGACCCATTCCCGGCCCGTACAGCATGATCTCGCTGGGCATCGCGGTCGTCGGGCGGCCCGACCTGACGTTCTACACCGAGCTCCGGCCCATCTCGGACGACTTCGTGCCGGCGGCCCTCGCGGTCTCGGGCCTGGACCGTGACCGCCTGCTGCGCGAGGCGCCGCCGGCGGCAGAGGCGATGGCCGCCACCGCGAGCTGGATCAACGGTCTGCGCAAGATAGGCCGCCCGGTGTTCCTCGCCGGGCCCGCCGTCTTCGACGGGATGTTCGTGCACTGGTATTTCCATCGCTTCCTGGGCAAGAGCCCGTTCAGCAACTCCGGCGCGGGCATCGACCTGCGGAGCTACTGGATGGGCATGACCGGCTGCGAGTGGGTCAGCTCGCGCAAGAGCATCATCAAGCAGCAGCTGAAGCTCAACGGCCTTCCGCACACCCACCACGCCGGGGAGGACGCCGCCGAGCTCGCCCAGGTCTTCGAGGCCATCCTCGACGCCCGCCGCCAGCAGGAGTGAACGTCAAGCGTGCACGTCAGGCGTGAACGGAGAAACGGGGGCGGGCGTGGGATCGGCCCGCGCCGTCCTCCCGCGGGCCCACGAGGAACTGCGAAGCTTCGTCAGTGTCCGTCCTGCACGGTACGTTCCGGACGACCCTCTGCGAAGGCTCCAAGCGCATCGACGACGAGAAGGAACTGTTATCAGCATGGCGGCCGGAACGAACACCGCCGACCAGCTCGCCCTCCTCGCTGAGGCGCCGCTGCTCCAGGCCCGCAACTCCGCCGCTTTCTGGGTCGCGACCGGCCGGGCGCGCGGCCACGAGGTGATCCGCCGTCGCGGTTTCCTCGCCGTCGCCGGTGACGAGCGCGCAGGTCTGCGCGTCCTGATTCAGGAGCCCGGCCTCGGTGCCGACGAGGTGGCCGAGATCACCGCACTGGCGAGCCGTGCCGCGGGTCCAGTGGACGCCGAGGATCCCTTCAGCTCGACCGATCTGAGCCACCTGGGCATGCGCAGCTGGCAGATGCCGGTGATGCTGCGCCTGCCTGGCCCTGTTGCCGAACCGGCGATGGAGGTGATCCGAGTGCGGGGTGAGGAGGACCTGCGCGCGGCTGAGCGGGCCGTGATCGCGGGTTTCGAGCTGGCAAGGTTCGCGCCTTACCGGGCAGGTGAGATGTTCCCCGTGGCGCTGCTCGAGCAGCCGGGTGTGGAGGTGTTCGTCGCGCGCCTTGAGGGTGAGGTCGCCGGGGCGTGTGTCACCGTCGTCGTGAACGGGTTCGGCAGCCATTACTGGGTGGGTACCCCGGCGGCCTTCCGCTCCCGTGGCGTGGGGCGGGCGGTGATGCTCGGCTCCCTGGCTCACCTGGTCGACGTGCCGGTCACGCTCACGGCATCGCGGCTAGCCAGGCCACTGTACGAGTCCCTCGGCTTCATCGCCGCGACACCTTCGACCTGGTGGTCCTCGCAATAGGCACTCTTTCGGCACATCAGGGCGAGGGAAATCCATGGCGGCATTCAGCTGTGCTACCACCGGCCTTGATATCACCGTCCTCGAGCCCCCGCACCGCCCGTCCCAGCCAGCCATCTCTTGCGATGACCGACCCGCCAGTGCAGCAAAACGCCGCAGCGCGCAAGTGCTGGCCCTGCTCAAAACCGACCCGGACCGGCACTGGAACGCCGGGACAACGCTCTCCACCTGGGCGACATCACCCTGGGCACCATGTATCGGCAACTCTCACGATGGGCCCGCAGCGGGCTCCTCCACAAAACCGGCCCGGCAACCTAACACAACCATCAAAACCGGCGAAACGAACCCCTTGCACAGCCCCTGAAACCATAACTACCTGGCCGTGGGGGAAGGCTCGAGACCACTTGCAAATGAAGCCCGCGAACGTGGCTGCCGCTCCGTAACCTATGCGCCATGGACACGGCGGAGCTGATCGTCGCAGTCGTCAGCGGCATTGCTGGGATCGCCGCCGCGTACTTCGGATACGTGCAGGTGCGCGGCAAACTACGGGGGCGGGCACCTGAGCGGCTCCCGCCTCCTCCGCAACGGCGCAACGGCGCACCCACGTACGACGTGTTCGTCTCGTACGCGCCCGAGGACGCCGCCTGGGTGAAGGAGTTCGCCGAGCGCCTGGAGCAGGAGGGTGTCAAAGTCGCCTATGACGAGGTCGTGCTCCGCCCCGGCGACGTGCGCGTCCACCAGTTGGAGGAGGCGATCCGCGACTCGGCACACGGCCTGCTGGTGTTCAGCCGCGCCTCGGTCTCCGACGGCTGGGCGCAGCAGGACTACGTGACGCTCATCGAACGATCCGCGAGAACGGGCCAGCGGTTCGTCCCCGTCCTGATCGAAGACGACGTCACGCTCCCCGAGTTCGCCGCGATTCGCTATCACTGCGACTTCCGCGGGCTTGCGCCCGAGAACACTCGCTACGAAGAACTCATCGCCCGGCTCGCCGAAGTGCTGCGCCGATGAGCGAGTACGACGTCTACCTCTCCTATGCCCCAGATGACGCGGAGTGGGTGTGCTGGTTCGCCCAGCGGCTGGTGGACGCCGGTTTGACGGTGGCCTTCGACAAGGTGCTGCTGCGCCCGGGTGACGTGGTCGTCCACACGATCGAGGACGCGATCCGGCAGACGGCTTGGGGTCTGCTCGTATTCAGCCGGGCCGCGCTGTCCAGCGCATGGGTGTGTGAGGAGTACGCGGCGCTGATGCGGCGCGCCATCGAGGGGTGGCAGGGCTTCGTGCCGATCGTGATTGCGGACGTCGAACTCCCGGAGTTCGCCGCCAACCGCTTCCACGTCGACCTGTCGGGCATCGATGGTCCCGAATACGACCAACGCGTAGAAAAGCTGGTCCAGATCATCCGTGGCGAGGCCCCTCCTCTCTTGCCCAGCCCGGTCGTGCGTCCCGGCACCGGCGTACGCCCCGAAGGCCCTCTCCGCTACGTCCTGCGCGTCACCCCTGAGGCGACCGTCCTCCAAGACGAGGGCGACAGTTGCGAACCGGTGACCCACCGCCCCCGTGGAGCCAATCCGCGGCTCGACGGATTGTGTCACCGCCTCGACAACGTGCACCGTCGGGGCGAGTACATCACGCGAAGCGAGCAGTCCGGCCGAGGAGTGGGCTCGGTGCTCGCCGAGATCGGCGAAGCGCTCCGGTGGGCCTATCTCGATGGGGCGGCGGGGGACGCCCTGATCACCGAACTGGCCCGGGCGGAGCATCTCAATGTCCCGTTGCGGCTCGGCCTGGAGGTCGCCGACGAGCTCGCCTACCTTCCCTGGGAAACCCTGATCCCCGCGCCCGGTGCCGAACCGCTGTCCCTGCACCCGCGCGTTCAACTCTACCGGCGGGTGGCCACCGGCAGCCTCACGTCATCCATCTCGATTCCGGGGCCGCTACGCATTTTGGTCGCGGTCGCGAGCCCCGAGGACCCTGGCGGCGGCCCAGTGCTGGACTTCGAGAATGAACTCGCCCGGATCCTCGACGCGGTCGACTCGGCACGCCATCCCGCCGACTCGCGCCGCAGAGCTTATGTGCGCATCCTCAACCAGGGCACTCTGGAGGCGATCCGTGACGCGCTTCTGCAGGAGCGCTACCACGTCCTGCACATCTCCTGCCATGCTGAGCTGGACGTCCTCCTGCTCGAGGACGACCAAGGCCGCACGGATCGCGTCACCACGGAGCGTTTCGTTCGCGAGGCGCTGCCTGCGGGCCGTGGCGTCCCGCTGGTGGTCCTTTCCGGCTGCTCGACGGCCCGTTTGGCACAACCGGGCAAAGTGACGGTGCTGGGCAGTCCGGCCCTCGCACTATCCCGCGCGGGAGCACCGGCCGTACTGGCGATGACCGCAGCCGTCACCGACCGCTATGCGACGGCACTGGCCGACATGCTCTATCGAGAGCTGACGATCCGCGATGTGCCCGAGGCGTTGCCCGCCTTCTGCGATGCGCGGCGCCGCCTGGAGGATGCGCGGCGGCGCCTCTCCGATGACCACCCAGAGGCGGGACTGGTGGAATGGGCCACACCCGCGTTGTTCATGCGCGGCCCCTCGCTGCGCTTGTACGACCCGGACGCCCCGTTCGACGAGATCACCTCTCCGGCCGAGCACCAGTTCGCCGACGGAGTCCCGCTGCGGCGGGTGGGAGAGTTCGTGGGCCGCCGCGCCGAGCTCCGCACGCTGCTGAGCATCATGCGCGGTACGACACCCGGGGTCGTCGTCCACGGCATCGGCGGCATCGGCAAGAGCACCCTGGCCGCGGAGTTGCTGCGCCGGCTCGGCACGGATGCGGGTGTGGTCGTGTCGGCTGTCGGAGAGATCAGCACAGACCGCCTTCTCGACGAGGTCGCCGCGACACTACTGCACCACTTCGATGACGAGACGGTCCGGAAGGTCGCGCTCACCGTACGGGACCCGAAGAACTCATGGGAGCAGCGCCTGCGCACGCTCTCCCGGCTCCTCGCCCACGTGCCGATGACACTGTTGCTGGACAACTTCGAGGACAACCTGCGACTCGAGGGCACGGAGCCCACAGTCGGCGACCAGGAACTGGCCGAGCTCCTCACTGCCCTGGTCCGCACCCCGGGACAGCACCGGCTGCTCATCACCACGCGGTACGCCTTCGGCCTGCCCCACCGCGCCCACCGGCGCCTTACTAGCGTCCATCTGGGGCCGCTGAGCCTGGCGGAGACGCGCAAGCTCATGTGGCGGCTACCGGCGCTGGACGCGCTGCTGGCCATCGATCAGGAACGGGCCTGGATGGACGTGGGCGGGCACCCGCGGGCCCTGGAATACCTGGACGCGGTGCTGCGCGAGGGTGAGGCCCAGTTCGCCGACGTGCGGGAACGCCTGGAGGATCTCCTCGAGAGCCGCAGCATTACCGCTTCGGAAGCGTGGTTCCGCACCGCCGGTCCGACCCTGGACGCCGCCTTGGCGGAGAGCATCACCCTCGCGGCCGACGACACGCTTCTGCGCGAGCTAGTCGGCCTGCTGACCGAGACCGAGCTGGATCTGCTGGCCGGGGCCTCGGTGTACCGGCGGCCGGTCGACCGGATCGGGCTCGCCTGGGCGGTCGCGTCCCCGGCACGGACCACCCAGGACACCGGACTCGACGACCGGATCGAGCGTCTCAACACCCTGATAGCGAAGGCACGGCAACGCGATCCCGATGCCGACCTGGAGGATCTGGGGCTGCCGGAGGACGAGCTCGCGCAAGCCAAGTCCGACGTCTGCGAGTTCTTCACGCCGCCCGTGACGGAGCCGCTGGGAATAGAGCAGGCTCAAGCGACCCTCACCCGGCTGGGCCTGCTGTCCCAGGTCTCCTTTCCCTCAGGCGCGGCCTCTGCGGAAGCGTTTATGGTGCATCGATGGACCGCCGGGACGCTGGCCGAGATCATTGGCCCGGAGCGGATCGCGGCGGCGCACCGGGCGGCGGCCGAGCACTGGCGCTGGGTCTTCAGGATGGCGGCCGGTGACGGGCAAGCAGAGGTGGCGATCCTGCTGGAGGCGCGGCACCACTTCAGGAGGGTCGGTGACATCACGGCCGCCGCAGGGGCGACCCACCTCATCTGCCAGCACCTGGACCAGTGGGGTGCGTGGAGCTGGGAGCAGCGGCTCTTGGAGGAGACGCTCTCGTGGTTCCCCCAAGGAAGCCGGGGCCGCGCGCAAATGCTGGGTTCCCTCGGCGATGTCGCGTTCTACCGAGGGGACCTCACGACGGCGATGGCGAAGTACGAGCACGCTCTGAACATCGCCAAGGCGCTCAACGACCAGGGCATGGTAGCTGCGACCCTCAACCAGTTGGCCGTCGTCGCCGTGGAGGCCGGGGCGGTCGACACCGCCCGGCGCCACTTCCAGGAGGCGGTGCGAATCTACGAATTGCTGTCCAACCCCATCGCCCTCCCGCCGAGCTACCGCGCGCTCGGTGACCTGGCCCTCCGCGTCGAGGGCGATCTGGACCAGGCACAGAGGTGGTTCGAACGGGCCCTGGACCTGAACCTGGAGCTCGGCAAAGGCAAACATGCAGACGCAGGCGAGCTGTACCACCAGCTCGCCGTCGTGGCCGTCCGACGCGAGGAACTGTCCGTGGCCCGTGAACTGCTCGGAAAGGCCCTCGGCATTGCCAAGGAGTCCGACCACCAGCTCAACCTCTCCAACAGCTACCACGAGCTCGCCAAGATCGCCCACCTGGAGAACGATCTCAAGGAGGCCGTCACTCTCTTGCACCGCTCCCTGGCTGCCAAGGAGCGGATCGGGGACCGAATAGGCATGGCCGTGGGATATGCCTCTCTGGGAATCCTCGCCGCAGAGCAGGAGGATTGGAAGCACGCCCTTGACTGGTATCGCCAATCCCTGGCCATCGACAACGAGCTCGGCAGGTGGGCCCAGATGGCTTACACCCTCAACCTGATGGCCCATTCCTTCGCCGGGCTCGGCCGCCTGCCCGACGCCCTCGCCAACATCACGATCAGCCTGATGATCCGCTTCCGGATGAAGCAGCCCGGCGCCAGATGCGATAGCGCCTGGCTGGCCGAGCTTTGGGAATGTCTGCACGACGAGGGCCTTCGCGCCCTGCTCACCCGCAGCCTCGACCCCAAAGACGCCGACGTGTTCTTCTGGGCTCTCGACGCTGCGCCCGGGGAGGGCGAGGCTAACCCTGCGGGGTGAAGTGGTCGAGGACATCTGGGTCTGCCATGGAGTCTAGGGTGGCGGCCTTCTCGACCGTGGGCCCAGGAGGATCTTCCGGGATCTCAGGCTGGCGTGGCCCTGCTTTTCCCGGCGGGGCCGCGACGTGCCTCGCGCTGGTTGTCATCGGCGCCTCAATTCTTCAGCCGCCGTCGACACCAGCTTGTCCGCTCGGGGGCCTTGGCACGCCCTGATATTGGCCCTCTTGCTGACGCGTCAGCGCTGCCTGAAGAACGGGCTGGGCAGGCCGTTCCAAGATACGTAGAGGTCTTCACGTGCCCGTGTACAAGCGACGAAGAGCAGGCAACGCTCCGCAAGCATGTCGATCTCATGCTGAACGCGATCTGTCTCCTTCGAGGTGACCGCTGCCTCTAGCGGGAATGCCTTGTCGTTTACCCCGATGACGGCGACGCAGCGGAACTCCAGCCCCTTCATGGCATGCATCGTCGTGATCCGAACGCCCGGCACCGACGCCTCCGGACCGCTCTTGAGCGCTACTGCGGGGATTCCCAGCTCATGCAGGGCTTCCATGGCCTGGCCGCCGAAATCGTGGAACCGCGTCGCAACGGCGATCTCCGACGGATCGACTCCCGCCTCCACCCACGCACCTACCTTTAGCGCCAGGGCCTCCAGTTCCTCGGTTTCCGTGGCACCTGCGGAGATGTCGGGCAGCTGGCCGCGCAGCGCGGACCGGTAGCCCGCGAGCGTGTCGAGACTGTCGTTGAGATCCTCGATTCGCTCGCCGGTCAGGATGGCTGACGCCCAGGTGAGAATCTCCTGAGTGCTGCGGTAGTTGATCCGGAGTCTGCTGGATCGCCCCGACACGTTGATTCCCAGCGAGCGCAGTGACACCCGGGTGTCGTAGATCCGCTGGTGTGGGTCACCGGTGATGAACAGGTCGTTGGGGCCTTCGGCTACCGCGTTGCGCAGCACCCGCCACTGCGCGGGGTGTAGATCCTGAGCCTCGTCCACCACGACATGCCGATACCTGGGACCGTCGGTGGCCAGCAGTTCTGCCGCGTCGCCACACAACTGCAAATAGGTACGCTTGCCGGCCGCCTGGAGCTCAGATTCGAACTCGGCGATCGCTCGCCACATCTGGGTTCTCTGGCCGGACCGCAGCGCCGTACCTCGGCCGTCCCGGGGAGCTCTCAGATAGTCCTCAAGGCTACTGATCCCCTGGGCGAGCACGACGTGCCTGAACTCAAGCGCTAGGAACTGCTCGTTCCAGGTGAGCCCGAACTTCCTCGCGATCTTCTGCCAACGGCGGCGAGTGTTGTAGTCGCCGTCGGAGACCAGTGTGGGCACCGGTCCATGGTCAGCCACTACCTGTCGGGCGAACGCGTTGACCGTGGTGACGTCCACCCGTTTCAACAAGTCCGGGTCATCGACGAGCAGTGAAAGAGCTTCGCGAAGGGAAGCGGCGAGCGCGTTTGTGAAGGTGGTGAGCAGAATCCGGCCGTCGCCAGGCAGACTGAGCAGGTGCTTCACTCGATGGATTGCGACGACGGTCTTTCCGGTTCCCGGACCACCAGAGACCTGGGCTGCTCCGCTGTAGGAGGGACGATAGGCGAGGCGACGTTGCGCTGGGTGCAGGAAGATCCTCCAGGCGCTGAACGGCTTGGTGAGGATGTCCTCCAGTTCACTCTCGTTCGAGACCACCGCGATCCGGCTTGGAGTGTTGGCGATGGCCGTGGCCAAGTCTGCGGGTTCCAGGTCGGCGGGTCGACGGACTGTGACGACCTCACGCCACACTTCATCGGGGGTGAAGCCCTCGGCGAGGAACTGCAGGACCTCGAACTGATCCTCAGGGAACAGCTTCGCGAACGCGTTCAGCTGGGGCTTGTCGATGATCGCCCGCACCGCGGTGAGGACACCGTCATCGATCCCCAGATCTCGGAGCACGGTATCGGAGAAGCCGGCGAACAGAAGCTCCGGCACCTTCGCCGCGGCCTGCTGAAACACCGGGGTGAGCTCTTCGATCGCCTCGACATTGCGAATCTCCAGGCCAAGCGTCACCGAGTTGACGGTGATCTTCCGCTTCCTGGCCCAGTCGTAGGCCTTGTCGTGAGGCAGCACCTTGAGCAATGTGAAGGTCTCGCTCCCGTCATCAGGAGCGAGCACGACACCACGATAGTTGTCGTTGATACGAATGGTGCGTATCCGGGGATCCTTGGCTGACACGACCTTCTCCAGGTGCAGCCCGGTCTTGGCCTGCCCATAGAGATCGGTGATGCTCCGCCGCTGGAACTCGGCCATCGCCTCCCGAACGTTCCGCTTCACCGGCTTTTCCAAGCGTTCGTACTCTTCGAAGAAGCCGGTCTCGAAGGCAAGGCGCGGCACCCCAGGACCCCCTCTCGACAGCGAGATCATCCAACCCGAGGGCAAACCATACCTTGACTGTCATTCGACCACTGGCGTAAGTCTGTTTGCGGCGAAAACCCACCGAACCCACATGGAGAGGCGATCCGGACGTGGATCCGATCAACCATCAGGGCGGATTCGGTGAGGCCTTCGTCCTCGCGCTGGCTGCGTCGGCCGCGTTGCGGCTCGCCAAGCCGCTCCCCGACCTCGATGACACCTACACGCCCCGTCCCGTCTCCAAACCCGGCGTCGACCAACGCCGATCGGCCCGGCGGTCAGGTCGGCGATCACAGCGGCGACCGCCTCCTCCGAGGCCGCGCCGAGGATTTCCGGACCAGGCGCCTCCGTCCTTCCGGCTCAGGCTCGGCCTGAGCCTGGACCGGCGGCACATCGGACCGTGGGCGCGAGAGCACGTGGGATGTGGCGACGAGTGAGCAGGTCCACCGCCTGCGCGCATTCTCCGGACGCCTGCGCGAACCCCTCCAGCCAACCTGGCGCCCCCGCTCCCGGATCGAAAATCCGTCCTGTCGCCCAGGCGCAGGCGTTGAGAATGACGGTCCCGTCCAACAGGCAGCCACGCTCGTCGACGGTGAACGCGAACAGCGCGGTGTCGCCGCTCTTGCGACGTCCACCGGGATCCGCGTCGTCGCCTCCGAACCATGCGGTGAGCGCGTCGTGGATCGCGCTCACCGGGAATACGCCGCCGTAGACCGTGTGCCGCCAGGACGCCCCGTACCTGCCGTCCTCGGGTTCCTCACCGCGCAGCGGATGTCCGGGTTCCCATGGAGGCGGCAGTAACGGCTGCCCGGGCACTGGCTCTACCTGCTGAACCAGGGCTCGGCCGGGTCCGCGCTACTCACCCGGCAGGTCGTGCGTGGAATCGTCTGCGGGTCGAACATCTCGATGGCCGCCAGTACCACAGCACATCGGCCATCCGCTTCCGCTCCTGTCGCAAGCCGTCCTCCCGTCCATCCCCTCGAGCTGTTCTCCTGACCCTCGGTAGATCACGTACGTGGAGCCGACGGCGATCGCCGGCTACGGCTGCGTGTCTGACGTGCACGAGGGGGCTCGTCGCTGTGATCCATGGCGATGATGGCGCTTCGGTTGTCCGCGAGGGTCTGGCGCGCCAGGTCCATGAGATTCGCCGGGCGGCACGGAGGGCTGCCGATCCATCCCTCCTTGACCAGGTCGATGAACAGGGTGCTCGCCAGGTAGCGATCGACAGTGTCGTACCCCAGTCGGCGTCCTCCCTTAGGGCCGATGACCTTCTCGTCGTTGAGGAGCAGTTCCAGATAGGAGAGCGGCAGATACAGCCCGTTGAGAAGGCTGGGCGCGTCGGGGTCCATGGCCTGGGCACGGGCGAGCTTGAGGTACATCCAGTCGTGACCGACTCGCCATTGCTCTGGGGACGTCGGCTCAGCATGCAGCGCCTTCGTGCTCGCCTTCATCCGGGTGATCTGACTCCGGAGCCGGTCGTCGACATAGATATGGGGATCGAGCAGAGGCTTGTACTGGACGCCGACGAGGGATGAGGTGCTCTTGTGGAAGTACAGTAGGTCGACTCCGATCCGTGTCTCGACGGGGCCGGCGTTTACGTTGAGGGTCTCGATTCTCCGCCCGCGGTCATCGGCGAACTCCCGGATATCGACGCGCATGTCCTGGCGCCGTATCGGCTGCCACCCGGGAATAACGCGGGAGTCCGCGTCGATCAGGCTGGCTTCCAGCTCCCTAGTGGCCAGGTCAGCGAGCGAGTCTTCGCTGGGTTCGTCGGTGGCTGCTGGCGGAACCCGGGAACGGTCCTCCGCCGGATCCCCTGGATCGGCAATGCGGTCATCGTCGCCGAGCACCAGACCGGTGGAGAACGGCGCGTTGCTGTCGGCCGGCTGGGTCCACTCGCGCAGCGAGGTGGTGGGGAATCCGCCCATGCGCAGGGCGAGGTCGATGGCGTCCCGTTCCTGAGCCCAGTGGAGACCGGCGGCGCCGCTGACCACACGACCGGAGGAGCCGAGCTGGCTCAGCCATTCCAGCCGCTGCCGGAGACCCGGACGGAGCGTGACGACCGCCTGGTGCAACGCGTTCGTCGCCTCGGATGGGAGTACTTGGACGCCTTCCTCGACGGCACGGTCCAGCCGGTTGAAGTGCAGTGTCGGCATGACGGCGCCCAACTCGCCCAGCGAGACGGGCTCCCCGAGCCGCCGCGCGTGTTCCACGAGGATACGCCGATCATCGGTGGCGACCGCCTCGCCATGGGGTTTGGCTATGTAACCGAGTATCGCCAGCTTGGGTGCGCGTCCGCCATCGCGCAGGAAGATCCAGCAGAGTCTTCCCGCGCCGCTCTTCGGGTCTATCGAGCGGGGGACCGTCTTGGTGAAGCGGAGGGAGTATGCCGAGCGCGCATCGGAGTCGAGGACGAGTACATACGCCATGGGGATTCCTGGGGGTGGGGCGCGGTGATGTGATGAGTTCCTGCTGGCAGTACCGGGGATCGTGCGAAAGGCCTGGCCGTTGGCTTAGTCGTCGGAGTTGGGGGACCATTCGTCGGCGAAGGTCTCCAGCTGCTGGATGACCTTGTCGATGGCGTCCTTCTCTTCCTCGGGTGGGTAGCCGTGTTTGGCCAGCAGCCGTTTGATGATGGAACGGAGCCTGGCCTGAACGTCGTCGCGGGCGGTCCAGTCGGTGGACAGGTTGCGACGGACGGCATGCACCAGGTCGCGGGCGATGTCGGCGAGCTTGTTGTCGCCCATCAGGTTCCGGACGGTTTCCTTGGCGGCGACCGCGTCGTAGAACGCCAGCTCGTCGTTGGTGAGCGCCGGGGTGAACTCCTGCCCGCGGTTGGCGTCGTTGGCGACCTCCTTGGCCAGGTCGAACAGCTCTGCGAGAACCTGGGCGGCGGTGATGTGCTGGTTGGCGTACCGGCGCATCAGGTCCAGTAGCTGGTCGGAGAAGCTCTGCTGCCTGACGACGTTGTGCTTGGTGACCTGGCGCATCTGCTGCTGCACAAGCCGCCGCAGCGCTTCGATCGCCAGCGCCGGGTTCCTGTCGGCCTTGAACTTCTCGATGAAGGTGTCGTCCAGGTGCGACAGGTCGGGGCGTTGCAGGCCGGCGGCCGCGAAGAGGTCGGTCACGTCCCCGGCCTCGATCGCTCCGGCCGTGAGCTGCTTGAGGTACAGCTCGACGTCGGCGGGGATGGGGCGTCCTTCGGCTTGTCGGCGGTTGGCGTCGAGCTTGACGACCATGACACGCACGTCGCGGAAGAATGCGATGTCGTCGCGCAGGTCGTTCAGCTCGCCGCTGGTTCGGCACAGTGCGTAGAACCGGGCTAGTCGGCTGGCCTCGCGTAGGAAGCGTTCCTTGAGTGTGGGGTCGCGCTCACCGGTCTCGGGGTTCTCCTCGACCTGGTTGAGGGGATGCCGGTCGTCCCAGACGTGATTGGCGGCGCCCAGAATGGTGTCGCGGTAGGCGGTGGGGCTCTTGGCCTGGAGGCTTTCCCGCCAGGGGTAGCCGTCCAGCATGTTGCCGAGGACTTCAATGATGTCGCGGACCTTGCCGAGCGCGTCCTCCAGGTCGCGTCCCATGGGTTTGGTCTGCTGGTCGGTCGTCGTGTATTCAGCCAGCGCCCGCAGCAGGTTCTCATGCAGGGGCGCGTATCCGACCATCAGGCCGTCCTGCTTGTTGCGGAACGTGCGGTTGACGCGGGCGAGGGTCTGCATGAGCTGCGCGCCGCGCATGGACCGGTCGAGGTAGAGGGTGTGCAGCGGAGGCGCATCGAATCCGGTGAGCAGCATGTCCTTGACGATGATCAGCTCAAGCTCGTCGTCGGGGTCCTTCATCCGTCGCTGCACGGTCTTGTGCTCGCTCGGCCGCATGCGGTGTGCGCGCAGCTCCTTAGGGTCCTTCTGGTCCGAGCTGTAGACGACCTTGATCTTGCCGGTGTTCACGTCATCGGAGTGCCAGTCCCGCTTTATGTCGATAATTTGCCGGTACACAGCGGCACAGATCTCCCGCGTGCTGCACACGATCATCGCCTTGCCGGGAACGCCGATGAACTCCTTCATTGCTTCCGACCGTGCCTGCCAGTGCGCGACGATGTCGGCGGCCAGTTTCTCGATCCGTGCGGGTGCGCCGTAGATGGCGTTGAGGGTGACTGAGGCGCTCTCCGCGCGCTTGCGCTCGGCGTCGTCCAGGCCTTCGGTGACCCGGTCGGCCTCTTCGTCCAGTGTCTCCGGGTCTACGTTCCGGGGCAGCTCGACATCAATGTAGCGGTTCTCGTAATAGACCGAGACCGTCGCGCCGTCCTCGACGGCGCGGGTGAGGTCATAGATGTCGATGTAGCCGCCGAACACGGCCTGGGTGTCGCGGTCGGCTTCGGAGAGCGGAGTGCCGGTGAACGCGATCATCGTGGCGTAGGGGAGCGCCTGCCGCAGGTGGCGGGCGTAGCCGTTCAGGTCGTCGTAGTGGCTCCGGTGCGCCTCGTCGACGATCACGATGATGTTGCGGCGGTCCGAGAGCAGTGGGTGGCTGAGGCCAGCATCGCGTTCGGCCTGGGTGCGGCCGAACTTCTGCAGGGTGGTGAAATAGATCCCGCCGGTGCGCCGGTTGCTCAGCCCGGTGCGCAGACCCTCCCGGCTGGTCACGCGCACGGGCTTCTCCGGCAACAACTCACTGGCGTTGAAGCTCTCGAAGAGCTGGTCGTCCAGATCGGTGCGGTCGGTGATGACAACGATCGTGGGGTTGCCGAGCGCGGGATGCTTGAGCACCTGGTTGGAATACAACTCCATCTCGAACGACTTGCCGGATCCCTGTGTGTGCCACACGACGCCGGCCTTACCGTTGCTGCGGACTGCCTCGATGGTCTTGAGGATCGCCCTGGACACGGCGAAGTACTGGTGCGGTTTGGCGATGCGTTTGGCCGGGCCGCCGTCGGCCTGGGCGAAGGCGACATAGCTTTTCAGCACCTCGATGAACCGGCGCTGCTCGAACAGCCCGTACAGGGTAAGGCTCAGCTCCATTTCCGACCAGGACGCGGCGGGCTGGGGAACCGGCTCTCCGTCGTCGTCCACGTTCCAAGGCGCGAAGTGGTTGTAGGGGGTGAACGCGGTGCCGTAACGGGCGTTCATGCCGTCGGAGACGAGACTGACGACGTTGCAGCGGAACGCCTGCCACATGTCATCGACGTAGGCCATGAGTTGTGCGTGCGCCACCTCGGCCGTGGCGTTCTCATCCGTCATCTTCTTCAGCTCGAAGATCGCCAGAGGGAGCCCGTTGACGTACAGCACGGCATCGAACCGCCGCCGCTCGTCCTGTTTGACGACCGTGACCTGCCGCACCGCGAGGAAATCGTTGTCGTACGGCTCAGTGAAGTCAATCAGGTAGACGGTCGGGTGCTGCTCTACGCCGAACTCGTCCACGTAGCTGACGTCACGGATGCCCTGGGTGAGGTATTGGTGGATGCGGAAGTTCTCCGCCTCCACGCTTCGTGACTTGGGCCGCAGCACCAGGTCGACGACCTCGTCCACGGCGGCGGGTGGCAGCTCCGGGTTGATCTGCGCGACCGCGTCCCGCAACCGCGCGGGGATGATCAACTCGTCCCAGGACTCCCGCTCCCCGGACCCGACAGTGATTTCCTTGCCTTCCTTGGGCTCCCAGCCAAGCTCGGCGAGGACCTCCAGAACATCGTGCTCCAGGGCGGACTCGCTGTAACCGGTCATACGGCATCCTCCACGGCCTTTTCGGCGTCCCTGATGCGGATCTCCCCGGACATGAGCTTGGGCAGCAATGTGTCCCGCAGTTCTGCCAGAACACGGGTTTCCTGGCGGGACGCATGGACTCTGTGATGGAGTTCCATGGCCCATGATTCAAATTTGTTCATGCATTCAGGAGAAAGCAGCGGAACTTCAGCCCTTAGGAACCGTTCCGCGCGAACTGCGGGGTAAGCGCTTCCTTCAGCGACACTTTCGAGATAGGTCACAAACTCGTCCCGTCGGCTCACTTCATACAAGAAGGCGGGGCCGATGTTTCTGGGACTAAGGACAGCAAAACCAGTTGAGACAACGAGTTCTTGGTCGTCGTCGAGGATCAGAGCCCTAGATTTACGGTTGGGACGAACCGTGGACCAGATGGTGTCCCCTGGTGCTGCTTTTCTCCGGGCGCGTCCGGGAGCATCTTCCCAGGAGATAAGATCAGGCCACTCGTAGTCGTCGGTTGAGACGCTGGAAATGTCCAGGTAGCGGAGGGATCCTCCCGGCTCTGGCTTAACTTTTCGTTGATTGACGTCCGCGATGTCACTGAGATGCACTCTGGACAAGGTGCCATCTGAAGCCAGCATCTCTTCCAAAGTTGAGGAGGTTAGCTTCAGGATAGTGGTGGCGATGCGGTCGTTGGCGGCGATCTTGTCGTCTAGCGCACAGATCACCGCTTCAATTGCTTGACGTTGGAAATTGGGGGGGATGGGGATGGGGATGCGGCGCACATCGCGGAGGTTAAGTGTGGCCTGTACCGTGGTGTTGAGCCATGTTTTGATGTAGTGCTTGGCAAGTCTAGACGACAGACACAAGCGCACCCACGTGTTGGATGATTGATCATTAACTCGGAGCACTGCAATAGCTCGAGCAACGTTCCATCCATCGAGTGATGGGGGGGCTATTGCTGACTCTCCGACCGTTCCGACGAGTGAGAGTAGGACTTCTCCACCTTTGAGACGAGTTCTCTCGTGCTTGCCCTCGATGTCAGGACTAACTCGGAGTGGGTTGCCAAGTGAGAGCCGCCCGTTTCGTATGTTCTGGACTCGAACAATGGGCACGCCACCGGGAGTTTCTGAACCAGGCTGAACAATGCCATAAGAGAGACCGTTTGCCTCGAGAAGGTCGCCAAGCTCCTGATATCTCCATGATGATGGCAGAGGTGGCAAATCAAGAGGGTTTGCGCTTGTTTGCTCAGACATCGAGGCGCTCCAGTCGCTGGCGGATGACCTGCTCGAGGCGGGTGGACTCTTCAAAGCAGGTGAAGAGTTCTTTGGTCAGGCGGCCGATCTTGTCGGCTATAGGCTCGTCATCGGTGTCGTCGGTCTCGGCGGCAGGCACGTAGCGGCCGGGGGCGAGGGCGTGATCGTGGGCGCGGATCTTGTCGAGGGTGGACGAGTAGCAGAAGCCGGGCTCGTCGGCGTAGGTCAGGTTTGCTTTGTGAGCGCTCTTGGTGCCGCGCCAAGCGTGGTAGGTGTTGGCGATTTTGGCGATGTCACCTTCGGTGAGGACGCGCTCGGTGCGGTCGAGCATCGTGCCCATCGTGTGGGCGTCGATGAACAAGGTCTGGCCCTGACGGTCGGTCTGACCTGCGCGTGAGGTCTTGTCTTTGGCGAAGAACCATAGGCAGGCGGGGATCTGTGTAGTGCGGAAGAGTTGGGGTGGCAGGGCGACCATGCAGGCGACCAGGTCGGCCTCGATGAGGGCGGCGCGGATGTCACCTTCGCCGGACTGTTTGGAGGACATCGAGCCGTTGGCCATGACGACGCCGGCGCTGCCGTGGGTGCCGAGCTTGGAGATGATGTGCTGCATCCAAGCGAAGTTGGCGTTGCCTGCGGGCGGGGTGCCGAAGCGCCAGCGGGGGTCGTCGGTCCTGCGGTACCAGTCCGACATGTTGAACGGCGGATTGGCCAGGATGAAATCGGCCTTGAGGTCGGGGTGCTTGTCCTCGTAAAAGGTGTCGGCCCACTTGGCGGACAGGTCGCCGTTGATGCCGTGGATGGCCAGGTTCATCTTGGCCAGCCGCCAGGTGCGTTCGTTGGCTTCCTGACCATAGACGGCGATGTCATCGCGGCGGCCCCGGTGGCTGACGACGAACTTTTCGGCCTGGATGAACATGCCGCCGGAGCCGCAGCATGGGTCGTACACGCGACCCTTGTAGGGCTCCAGGATCTCCACTAGCACTTTCACGACGCTGGCGGGTGTGTAAAACTCGCCGCCGCGCTTACCTTCGGCCCGGGCGAACTTCTCTAGGAAGTATTCGTAGACCTCGCCGAGTACGTCGCGGGCGGACTTACCCTGGTGGCCGGTGAAGCGTGCGTCGCTCAGCAAGTCGACGAGCTCACCCAGGCGCCGCTGGTCGACGTTGGATCTGTTGAAGATCTTCTCGGCGAAGACGCCACTCAGCGCCTTGCTGTTGCTCTTCATGATGGTGTCCAGCGCGGCGTCGAGCAGCTCACCGATCACGGCGGACTTGGCCTGGGCAGCGATGTCGGCCCAGCGGGTGCCTTCGGGAACCCAGAAGATCCCCGCGCCCTCGTACTCGTCCTGGTCGTTCAGGAAATCCTCAATGCGGGACTCGGGCACCCCATCCTTGATCAGCTCATCCCTGAGCTGTTCCCGGCGCTCCTCGAAGGAGTCCGAGACGTACTTGAGGAACACCAGCCGCAGGACGAAGTCCTTGTACTGGGCGGCGTCCATCGAGCCGCGCAGCTTGTCGGCGGACTTCCACAGGATGTCCTTGATCTCGGCCATGCTGGACACGCCGGGCAGTTCGGCCTGCCCTGCGGCGCTCTTCTTTCTCGGCGGCATCGTTCTCCTCGGGTTCCTATCGTCACTGAACGTAGTCGTTCAGGGTGAGTGTTCCATCGGTAAGGCCGCTTGAGGCCAGTGCCCGCAGTTCGTCGAGGGCGGCGATCTCGCGGCGGGCGAGGGCCTTGCGGTCCTCCAGTTCGGCCAGGAGGCGGTCGAAGCGTTCGAGATCGGGAGTGGGCAACAACGGCAGGCGCAGTTCGACCGGGCGTAGGACTGGGCGGAGCGATCCCTCGGCGCGTGCGGAGAGGTTGAGCAGGGCGGCGAGGACCCGGGGGGTGAAGTGCCGTCTGCCGGCCTCGGTGATGCGCAGGACACGCGCCGGGAACTCGATCACTGAGTAGCCCTCGTGGTCAACGATCGCAGCCGGGCGAGGAACCGTTGTCATGATGACATCGCCGGGGAGGCTGCGTTTGGCGTTGGGATGCTTTTGTTCGAACGTCAGACGGTCGATGCGGCGGCTGCCGAGGGAAGAGTCCTCGGTGATCTCGGGAGGCCCGATAAGCGGGTACGACGTCGCGGAGGCCAAGAAAACGACCGTGCGGATGTCGGCGCGAGCGATCCGGGTACCGCTGCGGAACGCCAATGAACTGGTCCGGGCACGGGCGCCGATGGTCAGGTCGCCGACCGTCCGGGTTGCGGGCGGCCGCGGCCGGGCAGCGGCAGCCAGGCCGGCATTCAACTTCGGTGCGTCAGGGCGGGACTCCCAGAGCACACGTTCCAGGTCGAGCGCACGGGCGACACGTTCGGGGGTCTGAAGGACGACCTCGTCCATCGTGGGCAGATAGCGGGGGACGAGCGGTGGCAGCTGCCGAGGGGCGTCCCGTGTGGGGTCGGTGAGCAGCGCCTGGATCGGGGTCGCCACGGTGTGGACGCGGCCGTGTGCCTCGGTGGCGAAGTCGGCGTTACGCCAGGCCAGAACGTCAGTCGTCAGGGCGTCAATCAGTGCTGGGCTGAGGGGGCGCTGGGAGACGTCGGCCAGCAGCACCCTGCCGCGCTCCCCTTCGGTGGTGTTCTTGGACAATACCCACAGTGCTACCTCGTAGCCGGGACGGTAGGGAATCAGGCCACCGGGAAGGCGGATGGCGGCCTTGACCGTCCCGGTACGCAGCAGCGCCTCGCGATACTCGGCGGCCTGGCTGTGCAGGGTGAGGGCGGATGTGGTGTCGGCCGGGGCGACAACGATTGCGGTAGCCCCATTCGGCATGCGCTGGTACAGGTCATGCAAGGCCGCCAGGCCCTGGTCTGGAGTGCGTTCTTCGGAGGGGCGGTAGGGGAGGAGCGTGACGATCAGGTCGGGGTCCGACGCGGGGGCGTCGATTTCCGGTACCGCGACGTCCTCATCGGGGAGGTCGAGGACGGCCAGGCGGCGGCGAAGGAGTCGGGCCTGGGCGGCGTCGGGGGAGTGAGCGGTGACGCGGAGCGTCTGGTCCTCACGGAGCTGCTCGGCGATCGCGACGACCAGGTCCCCGACGCCGGCATTGGGGTCGGCCAGGTGCAACGCCCCCCTGCGGTCGGCGAGCGCGGATGCGTCGCAGAGCTGAGCGACCAGGGTCTGCAGCGGGGACGACAGGCGGTTGGCCGACAGATCGGTAGCGCCGAGGCGGTCTCGGACCTCCATGACCCGTTCGAACGCACCACGCGTGCTCCAGGCGGCTTCTACCAACTCGTCCGCGATACCCGGCAGCCAAGCGGCGCGGAGCCGCATGAGCTGCTGGATCTCGGACGCCAGAAAGCCGTCGTCGGGGTCGGCGCGGGAGGACAGGTCGCGCAGGTGCAGGTTCGGGTTGGTGGCCTGCTGCTCCAAAGGCTCGTCACTCGTACGGTGCCGCAGACAGATCAGCGAGGTCAGGGCAGGGACGAGCGTGTTCGAGGGCAGGTCTGCGCCGAGCCGGGCAAGGGTGTAGACCCGCAGGTCGCCCTCGACCTCCGCGCGTTCCGCGCGGCCAGTCGCCACCAGCCAGTCGACGATCTCCGCGCCGTCGAAGAGCAGCTGACCCCGCTCTTTCGCCACTGGTTCCGGGAATTCAGGGTGTCGACGCCGCCAGGTGCTGACGACCGGCCGCTTGACCTTGGCCAGCTCAGCGATCTCAGTCATCGACATCCACTGCGCCCTGTTGTGTGCAACCGTCACATCAGCACCTCCTCTCGCGAACGACTGCCTCGACATTACGAGAAAATGGGACACCTTGCTGATCTTTTGCCTGATAAGGGGGATTATCAGGCAGATTCCGGCTCGTCGTTCGATGCCTCCAAGGGCACGACCGAGGCGTCGCCTCCATCCGCTTGCAGCAGCTCAGGGGCCTTCAACGCCCGGGTCGTCGAGTCGACGGTCTCCAGGTACTTCACGTCCTCGGTCACAACCTTCAACTCCTTGAACCGTCGGGCCGCAGGAAGGACGTTGCGCTCCATCGAGCCGATCGCGGCGTTGTAGTGCTTCACCGAGGTGTCGAGAGAGCGGCCGAGTTTGTCCAGGTGTCCGCTCAACGTGCCGAGCCGCTTGTAGATCTCCAGGCCCAGCCGGCGTACCTGCTCCGCGTGCTCCTTCATCGCGGCCTCTGCCCAGGCCAGTTCGATCGTGCGGAGCATCGGCAGCAGCACCGTCGGCGAGGCGATCACGATGCGCCGCTTGAAGGCGTACTCATACAGGCCAGGGTCCTTGTCCAGCACGGCCTGCAGCAGAGCCTCGCTCGGCAGGAACATCAGCACGAACTCGGGGCTGCCAGCGACCTTTTCGAAGTACTCCTTGGCCGCCAACGAGTCCACGTGCCTGCGGACCTGGCGCGCGTGCTCTCTCAACAGCCGGTCCCGCTCGGCGTCATCGGCCGCTTCAAGCGCTTCCAGGAACGCCTTCAGGGATACCTTCGCGTCGATGACGATGTTGCGCCCACCGGTCATGTGGATCACCGCGTCCGGCCGCCGGATGCTCCCGTCACCCGTCACGTGGACCTGAAGGTCGTAGTCGCAGTGCTCACGCATGTTGGCCAGCTCGAAGGCGCGCTTGAGCTGCATCTCGCCCCACTGCCCCCGGACCTGCGGCTTGCGCAGAGCCTCGACCAGCGCCTCGGTCTGCTCACGGCTACGCAGGTTTTCCGCGGTGAGCTGCCTGATCTGCTCGTCCAGCCGCGACTCGGTCGAGGTGCGCTTGGTGTCGAACTCGCGGATGTGCTGCTCCAGCTCCCGCAGTTTCTCGGTGACCGCGCGGGTGGCGGTGCCGAGCTTGTCGTCAGCGGTGGCTGCCAGTTTCTCCTGGGAGGTGCTCAGCATCTTGGCGACAGCGGCCTCGATCTGCTCGGCCTGAAGGCGGCTCTGTTCATCGCGGAGCTGTTGGAGTTGCTTCTGGGCCGCCGCGACCTCGGCGCGCTGCTTCTCCAACGTGGCCCGCTCGGTGCGCAGCTTCTCGAGGTTCGTGGTGTGGTCGTTGATAAGCCGGTCCTTCTCGGTAATTGAGCCCCGGAGCTCGGCCTCGACCTTGCCGGCGCGGTCCAGCGCGGTCTCCTTCTCGTAAACCTGACGGCGGCTGGTCTCCAGAGACTCCTTGAGCAGCTCAAGGTCTGCCTCGGCCCGTTGGTACTTCTCACGGACGCTCTTGAGCTCGGCGTTCAACTGACCGATATGTTCGGTCGCGGTCTGCAGCTTGGCGGTCTGCTCAGTCCACGCAGCTTCGCGCTTGCGGAGGGACTCACGGACGTCATCCCGCTCGGCCCGGACGTCGCTGTACTGGGTGCGTGCCTGGTCGCGCTGCTCCTCGGCGAGCTTCAGCGCCGTCTGAAGGCGGCTCTGCTCTTCGCGCCACCGGTCGCGGTCAGCGTTGAGGCGGACGCGGGCGATCAGGTAGCCGAGCGCGCAGGAGACGACGCTGGCCAGGAGCAGGATCGTGGCTGTGGTGACTGAGTTCATGTCCTGGTACCTCCGGGGAAGCTCGACGGCTGAAGGAACAGCCCGTTCTTGTCACTCAGGACTCAGGGGTCTCGCGATGCCCCTGAATAGCGAGCGCCCCGACTGTATGGCTAAGCCAAGGAAGGCTGCTTTGATAAGCCTGATAAGTCGGGTTATCGATGCTGACGAACAAAAGTGCTGGTTCGCGCGATCGTCCGTTCTCCGAGAGCCGTCGCAGGCGGCGTCCAGGTGTAGGGGACCGTTGAGGCGAAGAACCTGCGGGAGCAGTTGGCAGCGGTGTCGGGCGACGTAGCATGCACGTCGCGGTGCTAGCCGAGGTCCTGGGCGCCTACCGCTACATCGTGATCGTGAAGGTGCTCGGACATGATGAGTCCGAGCATTGGGGCCGCAAGGGGTCGGTTAGGCGTAGGTCGGCGCAGTGACGGCCTACAGGTCGTAGCGTCCGCTGCGAACAACGCTGGCGAACGAACGCCACGCGGTGGTTCCAAAGACGAGCTTGGGGCCGTCTGAATCCTTGGAGCCGCGAACGGCTATGGCCGTCTCCAGGTGAGATCTCGACGCCTTCGTCGGTGCTGCGGCTGCTCTTGCGCCAGGTGACGTGGGAGAACTCCATCGTGATGATCGGTGTTCCTTGTTCGTACCCGGCTTGCGACGGGTGCAGGGGCTCGACGTCTCAGCTCGGACTATCCAGCAAGGTCAACAGGTGCCCTTGATGTCGCGGAGGAGGGCGTGCCATTGCCCGGGATTCAGCGCGAGGGCGGGGCCCTCTGGATCCTTGGAATCGCGCATGAGGTAAAGGGCGTCGGTGCCGGGGCTGCTCATGGTCCGGATGCCAACTTCGATGCAGGCATTGGAGCCTTCGCTGTAGCTGCTCTTGCGCCACGCGGCGCGGGTGAGGTCGGGTGCGGTCATCCCTGCGCCCCCTTTCACTCCTTCAGCTGCTCAGCCCGGTTGACGATCAGCTCGACGGACTCATCCGGGCCGAGAGCAATGGCGCGTAGTTGGTTGAAAGCAAGGTTATAGCGGTGTACGTGGCTTTCGTCCTCCGCGTACAGGCTGCCGGTCATGGTCTCCAGGTAGACGACGTCGGTGTCGTACCGGCCCGGGAACTTCATGATCGAGAATGTGCCGGACAGTGCTGGGTGCGCCTCAGGTCGCGTGTACAGGACCTGGACGGTGACGTTGGGGCGCTGGGCGAGCTCGGCGACGCTCAGGAGTTGCGTTCGCATCACCTTGGGGCCGCCGATAACGCGCTCCAGGACGGACTCATCGATTACGGTCCAGAGCGAGAAGGGCTCATCTCGTGACAGGATCTCTTGCCGGTTCATCCGGACTTCGACGCGTCGGGTGACCTCCTGCGGCGGGGCCAGCGACATCAAGCCGCTTCGGATGACGCGCTCGGCGTACTCCGGCGTCTGCAGCAACCCATGGAAGACCATCGCCTCGTAGCACTCCAGGCCTGAAGCCTCGGCCTCCAAGCTCAGGTAGTTGGTCAGCTCGGTGGAGAGCGCACCGGCGTACGTATCCCACCAGCCTGTTTCGCGCGATGAGCGGGCAAGGCTCAGCAGTCGTTCGCGGTGTTCACCTTTGACGCCGTAGAGGTCGAGAAGCTCTGCCAGTTCACCGATTTTGACTCGGCGCTTGTGTGTCTCGATCCGGCTGAGCATGCTGATCGACCAGCCCAGACGCTTGTTGACCTCGACGAGGGTCAGGCCGGCGGCGTCGCGCGCCTTCTTGATTTCAGTGACGAGTCGGCGTTCCCGGATGTTCGGTGATCGCTCAACCATCGATGGCCACCTGCTGAAGGGCGTAGGGGTACGGCTACGGAGTGGCATCAACCTAGCGCACAGGGCCCTGCCCTCGTGTTTGAAAAATTTGCAGAAACAGCTTGTGTGATGTTTTCAGTGAGAGCACCATGGGGTCAGCGACAGTAACTCAACGTAGGTGCGCGGTTGCGAAGTGATCAGGGGTGACCGCGCTCTCAGAGCGAAGGGCGCCAGACGATGACAGCGCACCAACACCCGCACGCACTGCGGTTTCGGCTCCTGGTTGATCTCTGCTACGCGCTCGGCGAGCAGGGGTGCGCCTCGATGCTGTTCAACCCACTGCGCGGTGAGACGGCTCTGTACGTGCCGTATCCGGACAGGCCGAGACAGAGGCTCGGGGTGGGGGCCATCGAGGACCGAGGACGCTGGATGTTCACCTACGGCCGAGAGTGGAGTCTCGCAGACAACGCCGACGAGACCGCCGCCCGCATCGTCGCTGCGGTGAGGACTCGATGACCAGCCAACGAGGCCTCGGAGTTCGCGCCGCACCGTGACCCTGATCTTCAAGAGCTGGGCGATCCGGTCGTGGTGCTTCCCGTGCGCGGCGGAGAACACGTGACGATCATGGCCTGCTACGAGGATGAGCAGGGCTACTACATACACCTGGGGGCACGCCCGCCGCGTCCCAATCGGCCCCGGCGCAGCCCAATCGATAACCGAGGCGGTGGCCAGATGAACCTTCAAGGCCCGTAACCCGCAGTCGGTTCAAGCCGCCGCGCGGCCGGATGCAAGTTTCCAGGCTCGGCCGGCCGCGCGGCTTCCATCCCCCTCAATGGAGGACGTACATGAGAATACGTCGGGCGCCGCGAGCATCAGAGGTGAACGCTCGTGGCAGACTCCGTCACCTCGACGACCTGGCATGGGTACTATCCACCGCGGGCTGGGCAAGCGAGACCCACTACGACGGTGCTATACCGCGCCTTCGGGTATTCGACCTATCGCTCCCCGGGGTTGGGGAGACCATCACTATCCGCCCGCACGGGCCCCTCCGGCGGCCGTGGTTTCATTCCAGTGCGGGAGAGCCCCTCAGCCGGTGCCGTGACCTGTCCGTGGCGGCGGCGCGGATCACCATATTGCTCGCGCCGTGCAGGCTGGCGGCCGTGCGGCTCGCGAGCTCTCCAGGGCTCCGAGCTGTACGAGAGCATGCAGCGAAGTCATGACTGCGGACGCGGAGAACACCACCACTGCAGAGCACCAGGTCGCGCCCCACATCTCAGCGACTCGTTGTGACGATGGCTCCGGCAGCGAGATGCGTCTGCTGGGAGCCAGGTCCTTCCCGGCGGCACCCGAGCAGGTCGCAGAAGCGCGGCGATGGTTCACCGAGCGGCTCGGCGCCACGCATCCGGCCTGCGGCGACATGACGCTGCTTCTCTCGGAGACGTTCACGAACGCCTATCTGCACAGCGATGGAGCCAAGATCGAGGTCAGCGTCTTCTCGGGCGACCACGCCGTACGCGTCGAAGTTCTCGACGAGGGAGGCCAGAGCTTGCCTCACCACGTCGACGACGCGTGTGGCGAGGGAGGACGTGGGCTACCCATCATTCGTGCGCTGGCTGACGAGTGGGGCTACGAACGGCTCGATGGGGGACTGAAGGTGTGGTTCAACGTCCTGATGTCGCCCGCATGAAGCACCGGGCTCGGCGAGGGGATGAGGCGGGCGCTCCGGCGGGGCTGTCTCACGGAGACTCGCTGAGCCCGGTTCCTCCTCCCGGGCGTGCAGACCAGCGGCGAGGAACCGGCAGCGTCCGGCCATGTTGTTCCTCCCTGTAGGCCTTATTCGGCTGCGGCGTCGAAGACTAGGGTCGGCTCGGCAAGGATGTCGCGGCCGAGGCGGTCCAGATAGACCTCGTCAACACTTCCGAAGGTGGCGGCGGCGAAGTCCAGGTCGAGCTCGTGGGCAGCGGCCCGGACGGCCTGCTCGCCGGGACCCTCGATCTCCAGGAAGGTGGGAAGGTCCGGCCAGGTGTCGATGTCGTAGGTCACGCCGTCCAGCTGCCACTCCTCGCGGTAGTTCTCTTGGTAGCGCAGCGCGGTGAAGCCCATGGCCTCCAGGAGCTGGCGAGCTTGCTGGAAGTCGGAGACGGCGACTTCGGCTTCGAGGATGCTGTCGATCGCTGACTCTTCGGCGGCGGTCTGCTTATAGGTGAGGGTGACCTTGTCGCCCTGGTCGCGGAGCCTGAGCCACCCGCCCTTAGCGGTGATGTCGTCGTTCTTGAACACGATCCGGCGCATCAGTGTGCGGGGCAGCGTCTGCTTTGCCCCTCGGGCCTTGAGCCGGTCGGTGATCGCTTGGGCGTTGATGTCGCAGAAGCGGGCCTCGTACTCGGGCTCCATCAAGACTCTCTTTCGTGTTCAGGGCGCCGGGCGATGACCAGGCCCATGCGGTGGACGTGCTCGTTGAGCTGCTCGACGTGGGGTGCTTCGACGAAAGGCGGGGTGTAGGCCTCCCAAAGGATCTGCCAGCCCGGGAGGTAGCGCCGGACCTCGCCGGCCTCCAGGTAATGCTCGATGCCATGGTGACGTGGCTCAACGGGCATCATGAACTCCGCGCCGAGCACACCTCTGGGCTGTGCGCACAAGCCCTTCATCCTATTGATGAAGTCGGCGAGGGGGCGGTCATGATTGGCTGAGTAGTGCCATGAGCAGCTGGTCCAGACTGCATCGGCGGGTTCCGGCGTGTCGTCCAGGTCCAGGAGATCGCCTTCGATCACTTCGACCTGAGCTTCCAGGTGCTCGGCGGCGAGCCGGCCGCGCAGCCCGAGCATGGTCCCGTCACGCGGGCCGGGAAAAGTGACGGGGCCACCCGACAATGCGCGGAGATCTCGTTCGATCGCCCGTACGTGGAGTCCACGGTGGGCAAGCGGGACGACGAACTTGCCGTCGGATGCGCCGACGACGTAAACGGTCTTGGCGCCATCGCGTTCGAGCTGGTCTACGAAGAGGGGGAAGAAGGTCTTGGTGTCCTGCCACACACTCGTGGTGAGCATCCGTCCTCCAGAGTCTCTGCCTGGGGATCAGGCGGTGCGGTAGACGACGTCGGGGATGCGGAGGTGGAACTCGTCGGTGTCACGAGGCTCGTGGACGATGCGGCTGGCGGCTTTGTCCCAGCGGAAGGCGTGTACGTCGCGGCCGACCGCCTTGCAGGAGACGGTCAGGCCGCCGCTCGGGTCGGACTCGATGCGGTCGAGCCATCCACCAGAGACGAGGTTGGGGCAGCTTGCTTCGGGTGGCTCGGGTGATAGATCGGAGTCGTAGAGGACCTGGATGGACAGGTCCGCATCGTCGATCTCGCGGTGCAGGTCGGCGTACGCACCAGTGTCGGTGACGGCCAGGTCCGGGTTGTCGATGGCGTTGCCAACCAAACGCAGGCAGTGCAGCTTGAGTTCGCCGACTCCGTAACCTTCCAGAAGTCGAGCGAGTGGGACGACCTCGTGCAGGTTGCGGCGGGTGACCACCATGGTGGCTCCCGTGTTGACTCCGTTCAGGCGTGCCACAGTGAGCATCTGGAGTGCTCCGCGGAAGCTGCCGCGCTGGCGGATGTGGTCGTGGGTGTCTTCCAGCCCGTCCAGGGATGCGCGCATCTTGTCCAGGGCTGGGGCGAGCTCCTCGATGGTGCGCCGGAAGCCTGGGTGGGCGTTGGTGCAGATGTCGGTTTCGAGGCCGAGGCTCTTGGCGTGCTGGCAGATCTCCACGATGTGGGGGTAGAGCAGGGGCTCGCCCCCGAGGAAGGTGACGGCGTCCAGCTTGTACTCCTCGCGGAAGTGCTCCAGGAGGCTCTGTGCCTCCTGGAGGGTGTAGTGCGTGGGCTCCTTTAGGAGCTGTCCGTGGAAGCAGGTCTTGCAGGAGAAGTTGCAGCGGTAGAGCAATTGCAGGTAAAGCATCCGGACGCGGGTGATGCCGGCGATGTCGCTCAACATTGGGACTCCGTGAACTTGGTTTTCGAGGTCAAGGCCAAGGGAGGAGCTCGTCGGGCGTCGCGGTGATGATCGTGTCTTCGAGTTCCGCGACGACGATCTGGGCGACTCGTAGGTCGCGTAGTAGTTCGCGGCAGGTGCCGCACGGGGACCAGACGCGGACTCCCGTCTCGGTCCGGACGACCGCGACGCACGCCGCGATGTCGCTTTCGGCGGAGGCGAGGGCGGCGCCGAGTGCGACGGGCTCGGCGCATGTCGAGCAGTGACTGCATGACTCGGAGCGGACCTGGACGCCGGTGTAGGCCTGACCATCGAGAGTCATGACGGCGGCGGCAACTCGTGCGCCAGGATGGCGGCAGCTGGCGAGCGCGGACCGGGCGGTGGCCACCAGGCTGACCAGTTGCTGGCGCTCAAGCTCGACAGTCATGGCAGCGGCTCCGCAGGCGAGGTTGCCGGAGCCCAGAACTGCGGAGTCGTCTGGCGATCCCACAGGATTGAGCCGTCTTCGAGGTCGAAGACGGGGGGCCGGTGCCAGGCGTTGGCGACCCAGTCGCCGAGTGAGTAAGCGCCGACCGCGTCCAAGCAAACCTTCATTCCCGGACGGAGCGGCGCAGACGTCGTGACGGTGCCCAGGGTGTCGCTGCGGTGGCAGAGCGGCCCAACCAGCTCATATCGATGCTGTCCGCCGCTCCGAGGTGCCCTGCCCGTCTCGAAGCTGATCGGACGTGTCTCGTCCTGCCTCCAGCAGTGCAGGGCGTTGGTCCCAAGATCGATAACGGCGTGGCGGCGCCGACCGTCGTGACGCACGGCGATGACGCTTGCCACGGCCAGCATCGAGGGTTCGGCCACGAAGCGACCCGGCTCGACGACCAGCTGCTTGATCCCGAGAGAGCGGAGACGATCCGCGAAACGGATGAACACCGCCGAGACTCCCTGGAGGTCCGGAGCTCGTTGCGGCCTGCCGGGCGTGGGCACGCCGACCGTGCGCAGTAGTTCGAACAGCGGGCCGACGCGATGCTTGGTGACCCAACCGGACGCTAGCCCGCCGCCCATGTCCAAGGTCGTGATCGAGACCCCGTTCTGCCGGAGGCGCTCCAGCAGACGACAACCCGCGGCCAGCGCGCGTTCGTAGACGGCTGGGGAGACGAGCTGTCCACCGAGATGAAGGTGCAGGGCCTGCAACCGCACCGCAGGAAAGGCCGCCAGCTTGGTGGCGGTCTGGATGATCGCGGTTCCATTGGCCATCCAGCCGAACTTGGATGGTCCGCGTCGCCAATGAACCGAGGGATCGCGGCCGGATTCACCGGACAGGCCCGGAACGGTCACACGCAGCCCCACCGAGACTGGTGCGGCATCCGGCTTCCTCTTGGCAATGTGATCGACCTCGGTATCCGTCTCGATGTTGATCAACCGTGGGGGAGCGCTGTTTAGCACTGCTTCCAGGAGGCCGGCTTGCTTACCGATGCCGTTCACCACTATCCGTGAAGGTGGAGTGATGGCCGTCGCGAGCTCCCACTCCAGGAGTGAAGTGACCTCGGCTCCGAACCCCGCGGCTTCGACGTGCTCACAGAGGGCGGGAAGGTAGTTGGTCTTGTAGGAGTAGTAGGTCTCCACGGAGAACGGCAGCTCCGCCATGAACGAATTGAATGTGCTGATGGCATGGTCGAGGCGCTCACGGGAGAAGAAGAACGCTGGCGTTTCGCGAACGGCCGCCAGCTCAAAGGCCCGGCGGTGTGTCTCCTCAATCACGGTGCCCCACCCCAGCCGTCGCATTGATGAGCTGTTCGAGGCCATCCACGACCTGGGCGGTTTCCAGCCCGTCGGTGGTGAACATGGTCAGGTTGAAGGAGAGGTAGATTCTGCGCACCTGTTCGGCGTTGGCCTCGATCTGGCGGGCCCAGATGCTCATGCCGTGCGCGAGATCACGCTCTTCGAGGCGTCTCCGCCGTGCCTGCTCGGCGACGGTGAGCTGGACCGCTAGGTCGGGGAGTGCGGCCTCCTCCCAGTCGATCGCTGGAAGGTCCCGTACGCCGAGGGCGCTGTGCGTGGCGAGCGTCCGGTAGAAGTAGCTCTCGACAACCACGCTTCGACCGTTCGCGAGCTCCTGCCGGATGCGTTGGGAGCACGTGTAGTTGGCCATTAGCCAAAAATGCATGCGTGCCTGCACAGAGTCGCTGAGGTCAACGCGCATTCGGATCGGCTCGTACTCCTGGAGGAGAGTGCTGAGGAAGACGGCGTTGATCCGACTAGCGAGCAGCGGCGCGATGGTGCTCTTTCCGGTGCAGCTCAGCCCTTCGAGGACGATGAAGATCGGGTGTCCGGCGTGGCTTGAGGAAGCGGACGGTGGCGCAGCAGGCCTGTGATCATGGCGGTTCGCGAGCGGTGTCATCGGTGAGCGGGTCCTCTGCGTCGTAAGGCGGGGCCAGGGGGGCGGGTTGGCTGGGCCCGTTCGAAGAGACGGTTTGGCTCGTGCTGACTCCATGGTCATGGCGAGCGGCTGGAAGGTCGTCCCCGGAGATAAGAACAAATCGTCCGGCGTAAGGAAAACGCTGACCTGCGCTTACGTGCCATGCCTGGACAAGAAGTACTCATTTGCGCGGCTTATTCGTACTCAGGTTGATTGGCGCGGGTCAGACGCGAGTTAGGATTTCCGCCAAATGCGCTTGATCAACTGAGGGGACGTTGTGAGCGCGGAACCCAGGCCGGGCAGCAAGCCTTACCGGGACCGATTGAGGGCGAGGCTGCTGGGACTCGGCTTCGACGATCGCCGCATCACTGAGCAGGTCTGCGCCGACCTCATCCAGCACTGCGGCCGGCGCCCGCGCGAGGCGTGGCGGTTGGCGAACGAGCTGTCGCTTGACGAGGCCGCCATGCGGTTCAACGCGGCTCTCGGAGACCCAAAGGCCCCGATGCGCAAGGGGCGGATCTGGGACTACGAACGCTGGCCCTCGGCGGGCGCCCGCCCCACGCTCAAGACCCTGCGGATTCTGGCTCGGGTGTACGGCACGAGTTGGGCCAGGCTGATCGACCTCGCTGACCTGGACCGGATGCCTGAAGAAGACCGGGACGCCTACCACAAAGTCGTCGCCACCCAGGAAAGCGACATCATCCCCGACGGCGGTGAGGTCGCCGCTGACATGAATTCGACAACGGAGCTGGCATCCTGGGCGGTGCTCGTTCCCTCCCTGGAGCCCGGCATGGTCGACCGATCCGATCTCGACACGCTTGCTTCGTTCGTGGCCGACGCCGCAGAGGAGTCAGCGGCCAACCGAGTCGTGGCAGTATCGGGGCCGGGAGGGTTTGGCAAGACGACGCTGGCCAACCAGGCGTGCCACGATCCACGCGTTACGGACCTGTTCCCGGAGATCCTGTGGGTTGAGACAGGCGAGGAATGTACGCCGGCCCGAGTCGTACAACTGATTTCGGATCTGTGCGTTCACTTGGACGGGACGCGTCCAGGGCTGGCCGACGCAGAGCAGGCGGGATTCCACTTGGCCCGGGTCCTCGGTGACCGCCGCGCCCTGCTCGTGATCGACAATGTGTGGTCTGCCGCCGACCTCGCGCCCTTCCTCCTCGGCGGCCCCGGGTGCGTTCGCCTGGTCACCACCCGGAACGCCCGCGTATGTCCCTCTCGTACGACACAACTACGTCTGGGGCCGATGTCGCCTGGTGAGATCCGCGAACTGCTGGGTCGCAGCGTCCCGAAGCTGGCACACGCCGAGGCCGCGCATCTGGCCGATCTGTGCGGCGGGTGGCCGTTGCTTGCGACGGTGGTCAGCTCAGCGGTAGGTCAGGACGTCGCCTCTGGCGCGCCACCTAGTCGAGCCGTATCCGAGGCAGGCCGAGTTCTCGACACCCTCGGTCCGCATGCCTTCGACGTCTGGGATTCCGATCAGCGAAAGAACGCGATCGGCCACGCGATCACCTCCAGCCTGCGGAGCCTTGAAGAACACGTCGCGATCAGCGGAGGTCACGGCCTGCGGGAGCGTTATCTCTCGCTGGCGATCTTTCCGCCGGCTACGCCGATTCCATTGGCGGTGCTGTCGGCCTGGTGGGGGCGGAATCACGGCTGGACGGCCAGCGCCGTCCGGCAATTCTGCAGAGTTCTCGCAGACCGATCGCTGATCGATGCCTACCTCGCCGACCGAGATGCGATTCTCCTGCACGATGTCTTCCGGTCGCATCTACGGCACCTCGTAGGGGATGACTGGATCGAGCTGCACCGATCCGTGATCGACACCTACCGCGACGCGGCTGCCGGCGGATGGCCCGACCTCGGCTACGAGCACGAGTACATGTGGCGCTATCTGCCGTACCACTTGCAGCAAGCCGACCTTCCCGACGAGTTGCTGGACGTGCTGTCCACGCCTGCGTACATCATCAATAAGGCCGCGCATTACGGACACGAGTCCCTGGTGATCGACCGGCTCGCGGCCGAATCCACGGATCAGCGAGACTCCAGCAGATGGCAGACTTCGCTCACGCTGACCGGCAGTGGGTTCCTGCTGAGCGGCTTGACATCTCGCCGGGACATTGCGGCGACCCTCCTGGCTGCCGTCCTTCGGTCTGAAGGCGCAGGCGAGGCGGCGGACGCGCTCCGCCACCACGCCGCGAACGGCGGATTCGACGTCCGCTGGGCGGCCGTGGACGTGAACGGTGGGGGTGTTGAAGGCGGGCACGTAGGCGCCGTCACCAGCGTCGCTGCCCAGAACAATCTGGTCGCCTCGTGCGGTGAGGACGGTACGGTGCGGCTCTGGGATCTGCGAGAACGGCGACAGATTCGCAGCCATCGAGGTCACACGGGCTGGGTGTTCGCAACGGCGATCTCGCCGGATGGGCAAATCGTTGCATCGGCCGGTGACGATGGGATGATCCGCCTCTGGGGCGTTGGCACAGGCGAGCTGATCGGTGTCCTGCTCGGCCATACCCGGCGCATACGGGCCCTCGCCTTCGCGCGGGCTGGCGGGTTCCTGGTCTCAGGGGCCGAGGACGGACTGGTTTGCCTATGGGACGTTGAACGATCCAGCCTCGTGCGGACGATGAATACGTCCGGTAGTCCCGTGTGGTCGGTATCGATCGGTTGCTCCGACTCTCTGATCGTCTCTGCCGGAGAGGATGAGTTCCTGCGCCTCTACGACGCGCACACCGGAGATCTCCTGGACGAAAAGGCCGCCCACCGCGACTGGATCCGCTCGGTCACCTTCGCAACCGAGACGACGATGCTCGTCACCGGTTCAAGCGATCGATCGATGCGCGTGTGGAGTGCGGCCGACAAGAGGCTTGCACTGGTACGGCACATCGACGCGCGAACTCGGATCCGTTCCGTGGCCGCGTCCAGCCGAGGTGACCTGATCGTCGGCGCCGGAGAGGACGCGACCCTGCGTGCCTTCACCGCCGAGGGACCAGCGGGAGAGCAGCCGATGCCGCCCTCGGTGGAGTGGGTACGGACGGTCACCGTGACTCCTGACCGAAGCCTGATCGCGGGCTGCGAGGATGGCGGGCTGCGCATGTGGACGGCACGCGCTGACGACCAGCTGACCGTACTCGGGCATGGCTCCAATGCCATCTGGTCCACCGCCTTCGCCGACGACGCACGCCTTGCACTCTTCGGACGCGGCGACGGCACCATAGAGATCCGCAGTACGGCGGACGCCCAGCTCATGCGAACCCTCCGTGCCGGCGAAGGCCGCGTATGGTCCCTGGCTGCAGAGAGAGGACTCGTCGCGACGGCCTGTGGCGACGGCGCGATCCGTCTCTGGGCGTTGCTCGATGACTGGTCGCTCGTGCTCAACGAGCAGGAGACACGCACCTGGTCGGTCGCGATCAACCGCAATGGGACACGGCTCGCCGCGAGTAGCAGCGGTGGCGTCGTGCGGGTGTGGGCCCTTCCGTCCGGAGACCTGCTGTGGGAACGTCACGCTCACCAGGGACGAGTCCGTTCGCTGGCTTTCAATGCCGACGGGGAGCGGATCGTCACGGGCGGTGGCGAGGGCAACGCCCGCATCTGGCACGTACCGGACGGTCGGCAGATCGGCGAGGTGACACACACGACCAGCTGGATCCGGACTGTGGCCATAAGCGCGGACGGTATGCAGGTGGCGGTCGGGTGCGGGCCCGGCGACATCTACGTACACGACCTTGCCAAGGGCCAGACCGAAGCCCAGCTGCTCGGCCACAGCGGCCGCGTCCTCATGCTCGGCTTTGCCGCAGACCAAGGTCACTTGATCTCTGCTGCAGCTGACGGGACTGTACGGTCCTGGTCGGTCCCTGAGCAACGTCAGCTCGCCGAGGTTCGAGTGGACGCGTCCCTGCAATGCGCCGCCCACCACGCAGAAAGCCGCGTCGTTCTGGCCGGAAGCGCGGCCGGTAGCGTGGCGATCACAGTCCCCGCCCTCGGGGTAATGCGCGAGGAGTAGCCAGAGTGCCGATGCCCATTCCAGACGCCGACGCCCGCCTCATGGCCGACGAACGTCCTGTGCCAATGCCTGACGCACCGGAGCTCCTCAACAACGATCCTGAATCGTTCGCCTGGGGCGTCCTCCATGACCGAACCCCCAAGCTGATCAACCAGATCCGGGACGCGCTCCCGTACGAGCCGCGCCAGCGCCGAGCTCTGGACGAGTTGCTGGACGAGATCCGCTCTGGGACGGTGCAGCCGCTCCCTGCGAATGCACACGACAAGGCTGCATGGGATCGGTGGGGCAGCGGGTACTACGGGCTGACCTGGGAGGACCTTCCGTTCCTATGGTCGGAAAGCTACTTTTACCGGCGGCTCCTGGACGCGATCGATTTCTTCCAGCCTGGCCCCTGGTTCTGGGTCGATCCCTTCGAGCACCTGAAGACCGCCGAACTACAAGATCCCGCGTTGGAAGCCGATCTGGTTGCGCTGGATCAGGGGGCGCAGCTGCCGGTCGAAGAGCAGGCGCGGGCCAAGCTGTTGGCTTCGCTGTGGGGAAACCGAGCCGACCTAGGCTTCCGTGTCGGCATGGCCCCTGGATCAGACCATCCTGAGCAAGAGGGCCTCGTGGCCGACGACAGCGCGACCGTATGGCAAGCCTTGGAAGCCTCCGCCGGTTCCAAAGTCTGCCTTGTCGCAGACAATGCCGGCCGGGAACTCCTCGCCGACCTTGTCCTGATCGACCACTTGCTCGACCGCGGAACCGCGGTCGAGGTCGTCCTGCATGTGAAACCACAGCCCTACTACGTCTCCGACGCCGTCACAGCCGACGTCGTTGCCTGCCTACGCCGTCTGGCCGCCACCCGAGGCGAGGCCAACAAGATCGCACAGCGGCTCAAAGAAGCACTGGCCGATGGCCGCCTCGGCCTTCACACACACTGGTTCTATTGCGCGCCTTGGTCCTTCCATCGCATGCCGACGGACCTTGCCCACGAGTTCGAGCTGGTGGATCTCACCATCCTGAAGGGCGACCTCAACTACCGTCGCCTGGTCGGAGACCGTAACTGGCCGACGACAACGCCGTTCTCCGAGACCGTCGGGTACTTCCCCGGTCGCGTAGCCGCTCTACGCACGCTCAAGTCCGATGTCGTGACCGGTATCGATCCCGACGCCCTGGCGGTGCTTGACGCCACCAACTACGCCTGGCGCACCAACGGCACCCACGGGCTTGTTCAGCTACACCTCTGAGCGTCTCCACCTGGAGTGGTCCAGTACGGTTCCTGGCCCGGCTTGATCCGCTTGATCAGCAGCAGGTGCCCGACCTCGTCGATCAGGATCGCCCTGGCCGACCGCTTCACTACCGACTGCACCGAGACTCCTCACCAGCATCCCGTCCATCTCAGCAGACCAAGGTCACCACGCGGGCGAGGACGCCGCTGAGTTGGCCCAGGTTTTCGAGGCCGTCCTCGACAGCCGTTCTGCTGGGTGAGGCCCATCAGGCGTGAACGGCGAATCGGGGGCTGGCGTGGCTGAGGATCGCCGTTTCGGGTGAGGTGCCCCAGTGGGCGGCGAGTTCCTTTGCCACCGTTTCGATGAGCCGAGGGAGATCCTCAGCGGCGGTGTCGTGGAGGCCCTCGGCGACGATGAGCACGTCGGTGGTGGTGTCGCGCACGGCGGAGTGGCCGCTCTGGCGGTTGGTCCAGCGGCGGGCGTGGGATCGGCCCGCGCCGTCCGCGAAGATCACCTCGTCCGGAGCGGGGTGTTCGGTGTCGCCTCCGAACGTCAGATAGCTCTCGTCGCCGGTGGCGTGACGCACCTCCAGATCCCCTGTGATCTTGGACAGGTCCAGGGCGGCGACCGGGACGGCGAACGCGAGGGAGATCGCGTTGCAGAGGTCGACCAGCGGGTGGAGCGGGGGAGCGTGCCCTCCTTCCGGAAGCGGCGCAGCAGGGCCTCCGAGGCGCAGCGGTACTGCGTCGGCTTGAGGCCCATCGAGGCGAACGTGCGCCGCCAGGCCTGGATCTCCGGGAGGTCGCTCTCGGAAGAGGAGCCCAGCCGGTCCTTCGCCGTGGCGAAGTAGGGCGAGAGATCTGGCACGGGCGAGGCGTCGATGCCGGTGGCGGACAGGACGCCCGCGACGAGGCCGGGGTGCTCCGACCGGAGGCGTGATGAGTGCTGGAAGTACATGGGTTCCTTAGCGGGCGGCGAAGGCGAGCTTGGCGCCGAGGGAGACGAACGAACCGGCGAAGACGCGGCGCATCCAGGTCATGACGCGCGGCCTAGAGGTCACGTGCGACCGCACCGAGGCGGCCAGGATGCCGTACGCGGCGAAGACGGCGAACGTGAGCAGCATGAAGACGGCGCTCAACTCCAGCATCCGGACCAGGGAGTCAGGCTCGTCGAACCCCACGAACTGCGGCAGGAACGCGAAGAAGAACATCGTCAACTTCGGGTTCAGGATGTTGATCAGCACGCCGGAGACGATCGTCCGGGTGGTCGACCTCGGCGCCTTCTCGTCCTCCACCAGGAGCGCGTCCTTGTCCCGGAGGGTCGCCCAGGCCATGTAGAGCAGGTAGGCCACGCCCAGGTACTTCAGGGTCTGGAAGGCGACGGCGCTTGTGTGGAGCACGGCGGCGACGCCGGTGATCGTCGCCAGCATGTGCGGGACGATGCCGAGCGTGCAGCCGAACGCCGCCACGACGCTGGCGCGGCGGCCGTGGGAGAGGCCCGCCGCGAGGGTGTAGATGACGCCGGTGCCCGGCGTGGCGACCACGATGAGCGTGGTCAGCAGGAACGCGATGCTCACTCGTGCCAGCTTGGTGACACTATGGCTCGGTGAACAGGTCCAAAAGCGATGTTGACGACCGGTCCATAGGCTCGGACTTCCTCCAGCTGAACGTGGCGGAGGCTCCAGTGGGCGGGCTGTCCGAATGGCTGGCCGCGCAGCTGCGGAACGCGATCTCCGACGGGCGGCTGCCGGTCGGCGGCAGGCTGCCCGCCACTCGCGTACTGGCGGCGGAGCTGAAGGTCTCGCGCGGCGTCGTCACCGAGGCCTACCAGCGCCTGGCCGAGGTCGGCCAGGTCGTGGGCCGCGGCCGAGCAGGCACGATCGTCGTCGCAGCCCCCGTGACACCTCCTCCTCAGGCCGGTGGCAGACCGGACGCTCTCGGCGCCAGGTCGAACGCGGGTGTCTTCGACGCCGCGCCGGGCGCGGACATCTTCGACAGGGTGCGGGCCGCGCCCGCCAGGATCGACCTGTCGCCCGGCGTGCCCGATCTGACCGCGTTCCCCCGCGCCGCCTGGCTGCGCGCGGAACGTTCGGTGCTCGCCGAGCTGGCCGCCGCCGACCTCGGTTACGGCGACCCGCGCGGCGCTCCCGCGTTGCGGCAGGCCGTCGCGAACTGGCTGGCCCGCAACCGCGGGATCCGGGCGGATGCACGCGAGGTGGTGATCGTCGCCGGGACCTCCCAGGCGCTCGGCCTGCTGGCAGGCGTCCTGCGCGAGGACGGCATCGGAACCGTGGCTGTGGAGGACCCGGGCTCGCTGGGCGTACAGCAGCATCTGCGGGACGCGGGCATGCGGACCCCGCCCATAGCGGTCGACTCCCACGGCATACGGGTGGACGCGCTGCGCGCCAGCGGAGCACCCGCCGCGCTGCTCACGCCCGCCCACCAGTTCCCGACCGGCGTGGTCCTCAGCGGCGAACGGCGCCGCGCCCTCATGCAGTGGGGCGGGTTGATCATCGAGGACGACTACGACGCTGAGCACCGGTACGACCGGACGCCCGTGCCCGCGCTGAAGTCGATGCTCCCGAAGCACGTCTGCTATGCGGGCAGCGTGTCCAAACTGCTGGCCCCGGCGTTGCGGGTGGGCTGGGTGCTCGTGCCGCCCCGCTATCTGGACGCCCTCGTGGCGGCCAAGCGGTTCGCGGACCTGGGCAACGCCGTGCTGCCGCAGCTGGTGCTGGCGCGGCTGATGGAGTCGGGCCAGCTGGAACGCCACCTCCGTTCCCTCCGCCGGCGCCACCGCCACCGCCGCGACACGATGATCGAGGCCATCGAGACACATCTCCCGCAGGCGACGGTGCACGGCGCCGCCGCGGGCCTGCACCTGATGATCACGTTCGACGCGCCGGACCTGGACCTTGCCGCCGCCGCGCTGGAGCATGGCGTCAAGGTTCAGCCCCTCTCCTGGCACAACCAGCGATCGAGCCGTCAGGGCCTGGTCCTGGGCTACGCCGCCACCAACCCGGCCGGTATCAGAGACGCCGTAGCCATCTTGGGCAAACTGCTCGCCTAGCGCGGCGGTAGATCAGCTGACTGGGGGGCGTTCTGGTTCGGTGGGGATTTCTTCCCCGAGTAGTTCGGCGGCCACGTGGATGGTGCGGCGGCGGCTGCTGCGGGCGCGGGTACGGAGCTGGTCGAACGCCTCGGCGGAGCCGAGACCGCGGTCGGCCATCAGGAAGCCGATCGCGCGTTCGATCATTACGCGGTTGCGCAGGGCGTACTCCAGCTGGCGCGCCAGGGTGCCGGTGTGCTCGGCGGCGAGGGCGGCCGAGATGGTCTCCTCGATCAGGTCGGCGTACGCGGGCAGGCCGTGCAGGTCGGCTTCGTCCCAGTTGCGGGGTTTGTGTGAATGCAGGTTCAGGCAGCCGACGGGGGTGCCGGCGACCCGCACGGGCGCGCCCACCACGCCGCGTACCCCGTTCGCGTCGCGGCCGAGTGTGGCGGCCAGGCCCGGCCAGCGGTGATCGCTGAGGAGATCCGGGCAGGCGGTCACCCGGCCGTGCACGTAGGCGTCCACGCACGGGCCCTCGCCGAGCTCGGCCTGGGTGACCTCCAGCCGCCGGCCGGTCTCGTCGGTGGCCGTCACGTAGCGGAGCGCCCCGTTCCCGTCGGTGAACATGAGTCCGGCCCCGTCGCAGTCGAACAGCCGGTGGACCGCCGTGACGACCTTGCCCAGCGCACGTTGCAGATCCGCCTCGCGCGGCGGGTGCGACAACATGCGGAGGCTGGCATCGAGGGCCGCCGGATCGAGATGCATCGTGGCCTTCCTCCTACCTGACTCTTACGAATCATTGGGGGTACCCCTGAAAGGAGGCTCGACACCGAGCGAACCCGGGGACACCGGGAGGTCGGGCTGATGGCGGTCAAGGATCATCAATGGCGCCGTCGACCGTCAGATCGGCGCGTGCGCGTGTCCTGTCAGCGGCGAAGTGCCGTTCCTCACGAGCGGCCCAGCCGTCCCACGCCGCAGCCCACTCCGCGCCGTCGCGGGCCAACGCGCGCGCCCGCCGGACGGCCCTGGGCGCGTCGATCCAGATGCGGTATGCGGCAGGGGACTCCCGCCACGCCGCCCCCACGCCCTCCACGATCAGGACTGGCGTCGGCGGTATCTCCTCCTCGGCGCCGTACGAGTCGTGCCGCCAGTCGTACCGCCGCAGCCGTGCCGTACGTCCCGCGCGCAACGGGTCGAGTACCGTCGCGCACAGCGGGTCCCACCAGGTCAGCGGGTCGGCGTCCCACGGCACGCGGAAGTCGTCGGACCGGACCACCGGAGCGCCGCCGAGCGCCTCGGCCAGCGCGTCCGCCAACGTCGACTTGCCGGCGCCGCTCGGCCCGTCGACGGCCACGACCCGCACCGGCCCGCACGACGGCGGCAATCTGAGGAGCCGCGCGGCCAGCCCCCGAACATCGACCACGGGACGGAATACTCGCAGAACAGATACTGAACAGGTGCAGGGACCCGGGAGGGCGAATGATGGATCTGCTCGGCGGTGAGCGGGCCGACCATGGCGAGGCGGTGCGGGTCGGGGACCGGGCGGTGTCGCGGGAGGAATTGTTCAGCTGGGCGGCGGGCGTGGCGGCCGAGATCCGGGGCGCGGACGTCGTCGCGGTCCACGCGACGCCGACCCTGGAAACCGTCGCCGCCGTGGTGGGCGGGCTCCTGGCCGGCGTGCCGGTGGTTCCGTTGCCGCCCGACTCAGGTCCCGCCGAACGCGACCACATCCTCCGGGACTCAGGTGCCCAGTTCTTGCTGGCGGCGCGCGGTGCCTATGAAGGGGAGGGCCCGCCGGTCATCCCGGTCGATGGGCTCACCGGGAGCGGGCCGGTGGCTGACGTCCCGGCCGACGCGACGGCGCTGATCCTCTACACCAGCGGCACGACGGGCGCCCCCAAGGGCGTGCTCGTGTCCCGCGCCGCCATCGCCGCCGGCCTGGACGGGCTGGCCGAGGCCTGGGCGTGGACACCCGAGGACGTGGTCGTGCACGGACTCCCGCTCTTCCACGTTCACGGCCTGGTCCTGGGAGTCCTGGGTCCCCTGCGGGTCGGCTCGCCGCTCGTGCACACCGGACGTCCACGTGCCGAGGCTTATGCGGCGGCACGTTCGCGCGGCGGGTCCCTCTACTTCGGTGTGCCGACCGTCTGGTCGCGCGTCTGCGATGCCCCCGCCTCAGCCGAGGAACTGCGCGGTGCGCGCCTTCTGGTCTCGGGGAGCGCACCCCTGCCCGTTCCGGTGTTCGAACGCCTGGAGGCGCTGACCGGGCACCGCCCAGTGGAGCGCTACGGAATGACCGAGACCCTCATCACCGTGAGCGCGCGCGCTGACGGTGACAGACGGCCGGGGTACGTGGGTACGCCCCTCACTGGCGTGGAGACGAAGCTCGTGGCCGAAGGGGGCTCACCCAGCCCCGCCGATGGCGAGACTCCTGGCGAGCTCTATGTGCGAGCCCCGATGGTCTTCAGCGGATACCTCAACCGCCCCGAGGCCACCGCAGAGGCTCTGGGCGCGGACGGCTGGTTCCGTACGGGCGACATCGCCACGATCGGGCCCGACGGCTGGCACCGGATCGTCGGCAGGGCCTCGACTGACCTCATCAAGAGCGGCGGCTACCGGATCGGCGCCGGAGAGGTCGAGAACGCCTTGCTGGCGCATCCGGCCGTACGAGAGGCAGCCGTCATCGGCACCCCGCACGCCGACCTGGGCGAACAGGTGACCGCCTTCGTCGTGGCCGAGGGCGTCGAGAGCAAACAGCTGATCGACTTCGTTGCCGAACGTCTCTCCGCCCACAAACGCCCCCGGATCGTCCACCTGGTAGGGAGCCTGCCTCGCAACGCCATGGGAAAGGTGGTAAAAACCCGCCTCCGCACCTGAGGGTGTTAGAAGAGGTCGGGGCGGCGGTGAGCCAGGGCTGGGAGGAACTTGCGGACCTGGGACGTAACTGCGGGGTCCATGTCGGCCACCCGGACGGCGGAAAACGGCCCCAGGTCGGCGACGACCGTGCCCATGGGGTCGATGAGCTGGCTGCGGCCCACGCCGCCGGGGGCACCTCGCGGTGGCCTGGTGCGGTCGGGGGCCTTGTCCACGGCGACGACCCAGGTCGTGTTCTCGATCGCGCGGGCTCGGATGAGGGTCGTCCAGTGTTCTTCCTTGAAGACGCCCTGGGCCCAGGCGGCGGGGACGACCAGCATTTCCGCGCCCTGGTCGACCAGGGCGCGGGCGAGTTCGGGGAAGCGGACGTCGTAGCAGGTGATCAGACCGATGCGGGTGCCCGCCAGGTCGAGGACCACGGGCTTGTCGCCGGGCGCGACGTCGTCCGACTCGCGGTCGCCGAACGCGTCGAAGAGATGGATCTTGCGGTACGAGCCGGCGAGGGTGCCCGTGGAGTCGATGCCGACGACGGTGTTGTAGACCCGGCCCTCGGGGGCGGGTTCGAAGACGCCCGCGATGATGGCGGTGCCGTGCTCGCGTGCGGCCTCGCAGAGCGCGGTGACGAACGGGCCGTCCAGGGGCTCGGCGGCCGCGGTGAGGTCGTTGCCGAAGCGCACCACGGTCGCCTCGGGGAACACCGCCAAGTCGACGCCGCCCGGTGTCGCCGAGGCTTCGGCGATGGCGTCCAGCGCCGTCCGCAGGTTCTCTTTGGGGTCGTCGCCGACCGTGATCTGGCACAGGGCTACGCGCATGTCCCCAAGCGTACGTTGATCCCCCGTTGGCGCCGAGACTGCTTCGTCGGGGCGTCTGGCTGCGTACATGACAGATGTCATGCGGAGCGGGTTACAGGCGCGTCCGGAACGGGTGACAGCGGCTTCTACCGGGTGGCACTGCGGTGGCGCGAGGGTTGGCGTATGCAGACCATTCTGGTGAACGAGCTCCGTCAGCGGTACGGGGACTTCGAGGCTGTGAGCGGCATCTCGTTCGAGGTCGGGGAGGGTGAGCTGTTCGCGCTCCTCGGGACCAACGGCGCCGGGAAGACCACGACACTGGAGACGCTTGAGGGATTCCGTGACGCGCACTCCGGCACCGTGCGGGTACTCGGGCACGACCCGTACCGCGAACGCCGGGTCGTGCGGCCGCAGCTGGGGATCATGCTGCAGGAGGCCGGGTTCTTCGCGGATCTGACCGTCGCCGAGACCGTCGACCAGTGGCGCCAGTTCACGCCGTCGTCACGGGGGACGTCCCCGAGGGGCCGGGACGAGGTCCTGGCGATGGTCGGGCTGCTGGAGCAGGCAGAGGTCCGGACCAGACAGCTGTCCGGTGGGCAGAAACGCCGCCTGGATCTGGCGCTTGCGCTGCTCGGGCGTCCCCGGGTGCTGTTCCTGGACGAGCCCACGACGGGCATGGACCCCGAGGCGCGGCACGCCACCTGGAAGATCGTCCGGGATCTGGTCGCCGCCGGCACGACGGTCCTGCTGACCACCCACTACCTGGAGGAGGCCGAGCAGCTCGCCGACCGGCTGGCGATCATGCACCGGGGACGGATCGAGGTGGCCGGGACGGTGGCGGAGGTGGTGGCCGGGCAGGGTGACCGGATCACCTTCCGGGTGCCGGAACGTGTCCCGGTCGCCGACCTGCCGGCGCTGCGCGGGGCGGCCGCCGACATCGTGGTCGAGGGCGGCCGGGCCGTCGCCGGTTACCGCGTTCAGAGTCTGCAGGCGTCGCTGTACGAACTGCTGCGCTGGGCCGAGCACCATCGCCTCGAACTCGACGGGCTCCAGGCCCGCAGTGCCTCCCTGGAAGACGTCTTCCTGCGCACGGCCACCGCGATCCCGGAAGGAGCGGTCCGATGAAGTCCTCGCAGCCGATGGGCCTCTCGCGGCTCATGAACCTCGTGCAGTCGATGAGCCTCCCGCATGTGCTCGCCGTCGCCCGGCTCGATCTGAAGCTGCTGTGGCGCAATCGCAGCGTGGCCTTCTCCGTGATCGGCATGCCGCTCCTGTTCGGCGGGATGTTGTTCGGTTTCCGGGGTCAGGAGAGCGGCGGCGTGGACATGGCCCTCTTCGCCGGCACCGGCTATCTGGCGTTCTTCCTGATCTTCGCGGTCTTCATGAACCTGGTCTCGGTCTTCACCGCCCGCCGCGAGGACCTCACCCTCAAGCGGCTGCGCAGCGGCTCGCTCTCCGACGCGGAGGTGTTCGGCGGCAGCGTCGCGGTGTCGGGAGCCATCTACCTGATCCAGGCGCTCCTGCTCGTGGTGATGCTGGGCACGGCGCTGGACGGTCCGTGGCCGGCGAACCCGCTGCTGATGCTGGCCGGGATGCTCGGCGGGGTCGTGGTGTTCGCGCTGCTGGCGTTCGCGGTCTCGGGTCTGACCCCGAACGCGGACATGGCGCAGCTCACCGTGGTGCCGATCATGTTCGCCTCCATGGCCGGGTCGGGTGTGATGTTCCCTCTCGAGGTCCTGCCCACGGCCGCGCGCGAGGCGGCCGGGATGTTGCCGCTCAGCCCGCTCGTGGACATCATCCGCACCGGCTACTTCGGCCAGGACCACACCGTCGGCGGCACCCAGTCGGACATCGGCTTCGTCGAGGCGTGGGTCCGCTGCCTCAAGCCCTTCGCGGTGTTCGCCGTATGGACCGTCGTCGGTCTCTGGTCGGCCCGTCGCTGGTTCCGCTGGGAACCGCGGCACGCCTGACCAGGACCAAGCCACCTGCAACACACCTGATCAAGACCGGGCCGCCTGTCGGGCTGGATAGGGTTCCTGGCGAGAAAGGACGGAACGGGCAAATGGGTGTGGCGACGACGGCGGAGCTGGAAGAGCGGGCCGACCGCGAATTCGAGAAGTTCCGCCGGCTGACGTACCGCATGTTCCTGCTCTCCATGGTCACGCTCGTCGTGATGCCGGGGATGGCCCTCATCCAGCGGTACGACGACGGGTCGCTCCATCTCGCAGTGCTCATCGCCGCCGTCGCGGGGCTCGGCGCCTTCCTCTGGTGTTACATGCGGATGCTGCGCGGCTGGCTGCACGGCCGTGTGGACAGGCAGAGCATCGTGGGCGGCGGCGTCGCGGCGGGGGCGCTGAGCTTCATGATGCCCTCGCACGCGCTCTGGGTGCTCGTCCCGATCTTCTGGGCGGCCACGGCTGCCCCGCTCCTGCGGACCCGCCGCTGGACCGCCCTCATCATCCTGGGCACCGCCGTCTGGTGCACGCCGTTCGCCCTGGCCGTCGGGGACCGGCCGCTGCGCTGGTACGCCGATCCCGCCCACTGGTACGTGATCCCCCTCGCGTTCGGGATCCTCGCGGTCAGCTGCGCCGTGGTGGTCTTCATCAACCGGTACCAGATGCGCATGTGGGACCTGCACCAGGAGGCGCACGCCTCACGCCAGGCGCAGGCCCGGCTCGCGGTCACCGAGGAACGCCTGCGCTTCTCCCGCGACCTGCACGACCTGCTCGGCCACAGCCTGTCCCTGATCGCGGTGAAGAGCGAGCTGGCCATGCGGATGGCCGAGTCCGACCCCGCCCGTGCCCGCGCCGAGATGGCCGATGTGCGGACCGCCGCCCGAGGCGCCCTGCGCGAGGTGCGGGCCGCCGTGCGCGGCTACCGCGCGGTCGAGCTCGACGCCGAGCTGGCCGGTGTGCGTGCCGTGCTGGAGGCGGCGGGAGTGCGCTGCGAGACCGTGCCCCCGCCGGAGCTGCCACCGGAGATCCGGTCGGTCCTGGCCTGGGTGATCCGGGAGGGCGCCACGAACGTGATCAAGCACAGTGAGGCGCGGCACTGCCGCATCTCGCTCACCCTTTACGGTGAGTCCGTGGTCCTGGAGATGAGCAACGACGGCGTCCGCGGTGCGGACGGCGACGCCGGCTCGGGTCTGACCGGGCTGGCCGAACGGGTACGCGTGGTCGGCGGCGAGCTGACCGCCGGCCGCGACGGCCGCGACGGCTTCCTGCTGCGCGTCGTGATCCCCCTGCCCGCTGAGGACGCCGCGGAACTCGTCGAGAGCGGGAGCCCGGCGTGATCAGGATCCTCCTGGCCGACGACGAGCGCCTCATCCGCGGCGCCGTGGCCGCCCTGCTCGGCCTGGAGGACGACCTGGAGGTCGTCGTCGAGCTCGGCCGCGGTGACGAGGTCGTCCCCGCCGTCGCCGAGCACGACCCGGATGTCGCCGTCCTGGACATCGACATGCCAGGTGCCGATGGCCTCTCCGTGGCCGAGGACCTCCGGCGCGCCGGCGCCCGGTGCGCGGTGTGCATCCTGACGAGCCTCGGCCGCCCCGGCTACTTGCGCCGCGCCATGGCCGCCGGCGTCCGCGGCTTCGTCGCCAAGGACGCCCCCACCGAGGAGCTCGCCGCGGCCATCCGCAAGGTCCACGAGGGCGGCCGCTACCTGGACGCCGAGCTCGCCGCCGCCGCGATGGCCGCGGGCGACAACCCCCTCACCGAACGCGAACGCGAGATCCTCCGCCTCATCGGCGCGGGCACCGAGACCTCCCGCATCGCCACCCTGCTCCACCTCACCGAGGGCACGGTCCGCAACTACCTCTCCAGCGCCATGGCCAAGCTGGGCGAGTCCAACCGCCTGGCCGCCGTCCGCGCCGCCCAGGAGACCGGCTGGATCTGACCCGGGCCTGGATTCTGAACCCCGGGCCCGGATCTGACCCGGGCCCGGAACCGGGCTCTAAGGTGGACGCCGTGGGAGAACCGCTCGTACCGCGCATGCAGGGATTCGGGACCACGATCTTCGCGGAGATGTCCGCGCTGGCCGTGGCCACGGGATCGATCAACCTCGGCCAGGGATTCCCGGACACCGATGGGCCGCCCAAGATGCTGGAGACGGCCGTCGAGGCGATCCGGTCGGGCGGCAACCAGTACCCGCCGGGGCCCGGCCTGCCCGAGTTGCGGGAGGCCGTCGCGGCGCAGCGGCTGGCGCGGTACGGGCTGGAGTTCGACCCGGCGGCCGAGGTCTTCGTGACCGTGGGCGCGACGGAGGGCATCGCGGCGTCGGTGCTGGCGCTGGCCGGGCCCGGCGACGAGGTCATCGTCTTCGAGCCCTACTACGACTCGTACGCGGCGACGATCGCGCTGGCCGGGGCGACCCGGCGCCCGGTCACGCTGCGGCCGGTCGAGGGGCGTTTCACGTTCGACCCTGACGAGCTGCGGGCGGCGGTGGGGCCCCGGACCCGGGTCGTCCTCGTCAACTCGCCGCACAACCCCGCGGGCACGGTGTTCACACGGGAGGAGCTGGAGGTCATCGCCGGGGTGTGCCGGGACCACGACCTGATCGCGATCACCGACGAGGTCTACGAGTACCTGACGTTCGACGACGTCGAACACATCCCGCTGGCCACGCTCGACGGCATGCGGGAACGGACCGTGTCGATCTCCTCGACCGGCAAGACGTTCTCGGTCACGGGGTGGAAGACCGGCTGGGTGACCGCGCCCGCCCCGTACATCCGTGCCGTGCAGACGGTGAAGCAGTTCGTGACCTATGCGACCGGCGGCCCGTGGCAGCGGGCGACGGCCTACGCGCTGCAGAACGAGCTGCCGTGGGTGGAGGAGCTGCGCAGGTCGCTGCAGGCCAAGCGGGATCGCCTCATCACGGGGCTGGAAGCGGCCGGGTTCGCGACGTACCGGCCGCAGGGCACCTATTTCGTGCAGGCCGACATCCGGCCGCTGGGCTTCAGCGACGGCATGGAGCTCGCCCGGGCGCTGCCGGAGAAGGCCGGGGTCGTCGCGATCCCGACGCAGGTCTTCTACGACCACGCCGAGGCCGGCGCGCATTTCGTACGGTTCGCGTTCTGCAAGAAGGACGAGGTCATCGACGAGGCCGTGGAGCGGCTGGCCAGGCTCCACTGATCCTCGGAGACTGATCTTTTCCGGGGCCGGGATGTAAGCAGGGGCGCTCCCGGGGGACTACCTCATGTCAATGATCCCGACCCCCTGGAGCGGAGGGCCTCCGTGGATGACCCCGAATCACGGTTCACGAGGCTGTACGACCAGAATTACCGGCGCGTTCTCGCGTACGCGCTCACCCATGCCGAGCCGCACACCGCCGAGGACATCGCGAGCGAGACGTTCCTGATCGCCTGGCGCAGGCTGGGCGACATCGGCGAGCCGCCGTTGCCGTGGCTGCTCGGCGTGGCCCGCAACCTGCTGCACAAGCAGCGCAGCCACGGTCACCGGCGGCGCGTGCTCGCCGAGAGGATCGCGGAGCTGACCGGTCCGGCCGACCTGGCCGCGTGGGACGTCGCCGAGCACGTCGTCGAACGCGAGACGGCCCTGGCCGCCGTCGCAGGCCTCTCCGAACGCGACCTCGAAGTGCTCTCGCTCGTCAACTGGCACGGCCTGGATCCACGGCAGGCGGCCAAGGTCGTGGGCTGTTCGAGCGCCGCGTTCTTCGTCCGCCTGCACCGTGCCCGCAAACGCCTCGCCAAGGCGCTGGAGAACGGCCCCGCCGCCGCCCAGCGTCCCGTGTCCGCCAAGGTCGCCAGGGAGGCGGCCCGATGAGCCCCGGAGCGACCATGCCGCCCACCACCGACCCCGACAAGATCTTCCAAGCCCTCCGTCCCGCGGCCCTGGACGACGACGCCGAGTATGCCTACCACCGCCGCCGCGACAACGATCTTGCCGCCGCCATGCGGGCCGACACGACCGTGAAGACCATCCGGCCGCGCAGGCGGCGGCCCACGCTGCTGATCGCGGGAGTGGCAGCGGCGGCCTGTGCCGCGGCCGGTGTCATCGTGGCGACCGACCAGGGCGACGGCGCCCGGACGACACCGCCGAAGCGGGAGCAGGCCGCCCCGTACAACGACGCGCGCAGCGTCCTGCTCGCCGCCGCCCAGGCCGCCGAGCGCGACCCGGGCAAGCCCGCCCGCTACTGGTACCACCGGGAGCGCACGACGTCACGCGCCGGGGACCTCATGCTCCGGATCGACAAGAGCACTGGACGGCCCAGGAAGACCAAGCAGAAGGCGCAGTTCGTCGGGTACGTCTCGCACGTCCAGGAGCACTGGCTCGCCCGCGACAAGGGCGACGTCACCCGGTCCATCACCGGCATCGACCGCAGGACCACCTTCGCGTCGCCCGCCGACGAGGCGAAGTGGAAGGCGATGGGCTCGCCCGAGCTCGAACCGTGGTCGGCCAAGCGACACGTCAACGACTACCCCGAGCCGATGCGGATGACGTTCGGCCAGAAGGCGGTGACGTTCGCCGAGTTGGCGAAGCTGCCCACCGAGGCGGGCGCACTCAAGGCCGAGCTCCGGCGCAGATACAAGGCCGACGTCAACGACCCCAAGTACCCGCTGCAGGACAGCTACACCCTCTACGTGTGGAGCATCGCGCAGGACCTCCTGGCGGGCCCGATCAAGACCGGTACGCGCGCGGCCCTGCTGAAGGTCCTGGCGGAGCAGCCCGGCCTGCGTCTCGTCGGCGAGGTCACGGACGAAAAGGGCCGCCGCGGCGTCGCGGTGGCGATGCCGGCCGAGGGCGAGCAGACCCACGTCAGTGGCGGCGACATCAGCGAGTACCGGCTGATCGTCTCGCCGGAGACCGGGAGGCTCCTGTCGTACGAGGTGCGCCGACCGGAGGGGCAGCGTCCCTCCCTCACGATCACTTACGACGCCATGGGCTGGGTGAACGCGCTCGGCGCCCGTCCCTGACGGCCGCCGGGCCAATCGGGCCAGACTTGCCGAACGGCCGGCGCTCCTTGGGCAAAATCCGCCCATGAGCGCCGGCCGTTTCGTGGATAACGTCGGCCCGTGAACAGCCACATCGGGCGGCCTCTCGACGGCGAGAGGACGGCCCAGCGGGCATCGCTCGACGGTGAGCGGGTCCTGATCGCGCTCGGCGGCAACGCGATGACCGCGCCGGACGGGAGCGCCACGCCGGCGGCGCAGGCGGCGGCGGTCGCGGCGGCGATGGAGCATGTCGCCGATCTCGTCGCCGCGGGGGCCGAGGTGGCTCTGACGCACGGGAACGGCCCCCAGGTCGGCAATCTGCTGATCAAGAACCAGCTCGCCGCGCATGTGGTGCCGCCCGTGCCACTGGACTGGTGCGGCGCGCAGACCCAGGCGACGATCGGCGTTCTGATCATGAACGCGCTGGAACGGGCGCTGGCCGTGCGCGGGGTGTCCCGGCCCGTCGGCACGGTCGTCACCCGCACTCTGGTGGACGCCGCCGACCGCGGGTTCACCGATCCGGTCAAGCCGGTGGGGCGTTACTTCCCGGCGGCGGAGGCCGAGCGGTTCATGGCCATCGGCCAGTCCTGGAAGTCGTTCGGCGAACGCGGCTGGCGGCGGGTGGTGGCCTCGCCCGATCCGCTGGAGATCCTGGACGCGGCGGCGGCCGAGACGCTGCTGGCGGCGGGCCACGTCGTCGTGGCGGCGGGTGGCGGGGGAGTGCCGGTCGTCCGGGCGAACGGGGCGTTCACCGGTGTCGAGGCCGTCGTCGACAAGGACCTGGCGGCCCAGTTGCTCGCCCGGCGGCTGGGCGCCCGCACCCTGGTCATCGCCACCGACGTCGAGCATGTGATGGTGGGGTTCGGCACGCCGCGCGCACGCCCGCTCCACCGGACGACCGTCGCCGAACTGCGCACCCTGGCCGCGGCCGGGCATTTCGCCGGTGGCAGCATGGGCCCAAAGGTAGAAGCACTGCGGCGTTTCATTGAGGGCGGCGGCCGGCGCGCGGCGATCACCTCACTCGACCGGATCACCGAGGCGGTCGAGGGCAAGGCCGGGACGACCATCGAACGCGAGGAGTGACACGACGTGCCCGATCCGATCGAAGTCCGCAAGATCCCCATCGAGAGCGTGACCGACGCCGCCGGGCTGGCCCGCCTCATCGACGACGGCGTCATCGAGGCGGACCGGGTGCTGGCGGTGGTGGGCAAGACCGAGGGCAACGGCGGCGTGAACGACTACACCCGCATCCTGGCCGACCGGGCGTTCCGCGAGGTGCTGCTCGCGAAGGGCACCCGGACCGAGGACGAGGTGCGCGGCGTCCCGCTTGTCTGGTCGGGCGGCACGGACGGCGTGCTCAGCCCCCACGCGACCGTCTTCGCCACGGTCGACCCGGCGTCCCTGTCCGGCACCGTGCCCGCCTCCGACGAGCCGCGGCTGTCGGTCGGCGTCGCGATGAGCGAGATCATCCTGCCCGAGGACATCGGCCGGCCCGCGATGGTGGACAAGGTCGCCGCGGGCGTCCGCGAGGCCATGAAGATCGCCGGCATCGACGACCCGGCCGACGTGCACTACGTCCAGACCAAGACCCCGCTGCTGACCCTCGACACGATCAACGACGCCAAGCGCCGCGGTCACGGCGTCGTCACCGAGGACACGCTCAAGTCGATGGACATCTCCAACTCGACCACCGCCCTGGGCATCGCCGTGGCGCTCGGTGAGATCGAGCAGCCCTCCGCCGAGCAGATCCACCGTGACCTGTCGCTCTTCTCGTCGGTGGCGTCCTGCTCGTCCGGCGTCGAGCTGGACCGGGCGCAGATCGTGGTCGTCGGCAACGTGCGCGGCATCGGCGGCCGCTACCGCGCCGGGCACGGTGTGATGAAGGACGCACTCGACGCCGACGGCATCTGGGAGGCGATCCGGACAACCGGTCTGGACCTGCCCGACCGGCCGCACACCACCGATCTCGGCGACCGGCTCGTCAACGTCTTCATCAAGTGCGAGGCCGACCCGAGCGGGTCGGTCCGGGGCCGCCGCAACATCATGCTCGACGACTCCGACGTGCACTGGCACCGCCAGATCAAGGCGTGCGTCGGCGGTGTCGCGGCGTCGGTCACGGGCGATCCCGCGGTGTTCGTGTCGGTCGCCGCCGTGCACCAGGGCCCGTCCGGCGGCGGCACGGTCGCCGCCATCGCCGACCTGGGGTGACGCAGGGATATCGGAGAGTGCCGGCGTAAGCACCCTGTGCGGTCGAGGGAGGCTATACCCTCTCTGCCGTGCCTGGTAAGACCATTCCCGAACCTCAGTTCCCAGCGGACGACGGCAGCGCCGACCCGCGGCTGGCCGAGGCGCTAGCCGGATACGCGGCCGGTCGAGTCGGCGAGCACGCGGTGCTCCAGGAGCTGTACGACGCGCGCCTGCTCGTGCCCGTCGTGGCCGTGCTCACCGAAGAGGAGGCGGTCGCCCCGGGGGAGCTCCGCCGTGAGAAGTCCAGCGACATGGCCTTGCCGACCCTCGTCGGTGAGGACGGGCGGCGCGGCGTGCTCGGCTTCACCTCCGTCGAGACGTTGCAGGCCTGGCGTCCGGATGCCCGCCCGGTCGCGGTCCACACCCGGCAGGCGTGCCTGGCCGCGCTCGATGAGGGCGCCCACGCGCTCGTGGTCGATGTCGCGGGGCCGGTGCCGTTCGCCGTCGACGGGCTCCGCCTGCACCTGCTGGCCGAGGGCGACCCGATCCCGCCGCCGCACGAGGACCCCGAGGTGCTCGCCGTGATCGAGGCCGCGTTCGGCTCCGACCCGAGCGTGAGCGGCGTGAAGGTCGCCAGGGGCGGGGCCGCCGAGCTGGCGATCCGCTTCGCCGTCGTGCCCGGCCACGACGAGCGGGTGACCGTCCAGCGTGTCTCCGACCGCCTCGCCGAGCTCCTGCGCGGCCGCATCGTCGGCGGCGTCGAGCTCACCGTGATGCGCGGCGGCCCTGCTCGTTAGGGGCGCTGACCGCTAGGGTCGCTGCCTGTGGAGGCACCCCCCGCGGTCTGGTCGTTCCGGGCCGGCTGGACCGAGCCGCTGCGTGCGAGGCCCGTGCCGGTCGTCCTCACCTGCGTCGCCGTGCTCGCCCTGCTGGCCTGGCGCATCGGCGCGGAGCCCGTTCTGCCCGCGTTCCTCTACCTCGGGGTCGCCGGGACGGCGCTCGGGTTCGTGGATGTGGCGATCAAACGGCTGCCCGACCCGCTCACGCTTCCCTCATACGGCGCCGGAGTGGTGCTGCTGGGGCTCGCCGCGCCGTTCACCGAGGACGGCGGCGGACATTTCCTGCACGCGCTGTTCGGGCTCGCGGCGCTCTGGGCCCTGTTCGCCGTCCAGTGGCTGTTGATACCGAACGCCATCGGCCTCGGCGACGTGAAGCTCGCCGGGGTGCTCGGGCTGTATCTCGGCTGGCTCGGCCTGGACGCCTGGCTCCTCGGCGTCGTCGCCACGTTCGTGTTCGGCGGTCTCTTCGCGGCCGGCCTGCTGGTCGCGCGGCGCGCCGGGCGGAAATCCGAGCTGCCGTACGGGCCGTTCCTCCTGCTAGGGACCCTCGTCGCCGTGCTCGTGCACACCGGATGAACGGGCCGGATAAATGGTTGGCCCGGCGCGGACGCCGGTGGGCATGATGGGGATCATGCTCGATGACGCGCAGGTGGAGGGCTTCATCCGCGACGGCTTCGTGCGCCTGGACGAGGCGTTCCCGCGGGACCTCGCGGCGGAGTGCCGCGAGATCCTCTGGCGGGACACCGGAGCTGATCCCAACGACCGCTCCACCTGGACCGCACCGGTCGTGCGGCTCGGCGACTACGCCCAGGAGCCGTTCCGCCGGGCGGCCAATACGCCGCGCCTGCACGCCGCGTTCGACACGCTGGTCGGTGAGGGCCGCTGGCAGCCGCGCGGCAGCCTCGGGAGCTTCCCGGTCCGGTTTCCCAGCGACGACGACCCCGGTGACGGCGGCTGGCACGTCGAGGCCAGCCTCCCGGGCGACGACATGGCCAATTTCATGACCTGGCGTACGAACCTCTTCTCCAAGGGACGGGCACTGCTGATGCTCTTCCTCTTCTCCGATGTGGGCGAGGACGACGCCCCCACGCGGATCCGCGTGGGCTCGCACCTCGACGTCCCGCCGATCCTCGAACCGGCGGGGGACAAGGGCCTGCCGTTCATGGAGCTCGCGGGCAAGGCAGCCCCGGCCAGCGAGCACCGGCCGGTCGCGTACGCGACGGGCCAGGCCGGTGACGTGTTCCTCTGCCATCCCTTCGTCGTGCACGCGGCCCAGCCGCACCACGGCACCGAGCCGCGGTTCATGGCGCAGCCGCCGCTCTTCCCGGCGGCCGGGCAACAGCTTGATCTTGATCGCGCAGACGGAGCCCATACGCCCGTCGAGGTGGCGATCAGGCGAGGTCTCGGGCGGTGACCCCCGTCCGGGTGGTGACCGCCGTACGCTGAGAATCCGTCGCCATCCGGAGGAACCGCTCGTGCTCACCATGCAGGACGCTCTGATCAGGCTCACCGACTACTGGGCGGGCCGTGGCTGCCTCGTCGCCCAGCCGATGAACACCGAGGTCGGCGCCGGGACCCTCAACCCGGCGACCGCGCTGCGCGTTCTCGGCCCCGAGCCCTGGCGCGTCGCGTACGTGGAGCCCAGCGTCCGCCCCGACGACTCGCGGTACGGCGACAACCCCAACCGGCTGCAGACGCACACGCAGTTCCAGGTGATCCTCAAGCCGGAGCCCGGCGACGCGCAGGAGCTCTACCTGGGCAGCCTGCGGGCCCTCGGGATCGACCTCGACGCCCATGACGTGCGGTTCGTCGAGGACAACTGGGCGTCCCCGGCGCTCGGCGCGTGGGGCCTCGGCTGGGAGGTCTGGCTGGACGGGCTGGAGATCACGCAGTTCACCTACTTCCAGCAGTCCGGCGGGCTGACGCTCGACCCGGTGTCGGTCGAGATCACGTACGGGATGGAGCGCATCATCATGGCGCTCCAGGGGGTCTCCCACTTCAAGGACATCGCGTACGCGCCCGGCATCTCCTACGGCGAGGCGTTCGGGCAGTCCGAGTACGAGATGAGCCGCTACTACCTCGACGACGCCGACATCGAGACGAACCGGCAGCTGTTCGAGGCGTACGCGACCGAGGCGCGGCGGATGCTGGACGCCCGGCTGCCCGTGCCCGCGCATTCCTACGTCCTCAAGTGTTCGCACGCCTTCAACGTCCTCGACTCGCGCGGCGCGATCGGCACGACCGAGCGCGCCCGCGCGTTCGCCCGCATGCGCGGCCTCGCCCACGAGGTCGCCGAGCTGTGGGTCGAACGCCGGACCGAGCTGGGCCACCCGCTGTGTTCCACCCCCCTGGCTACGCCCCACCACCCCCGGGGCAACGCCGCGGTCCAGGCACCCGCGGCCTCGGGGACCTCGGCCGCCCTCCCGGAGATCAGCGGGGACGGCACGTTCGCCCTGGAGATCGGCGTCGAGGAGCTGCCGCCGCACGAGGTCGCGCCGACCGCCGGGCACGTCGCCCGAGTCCTGATCGAAGGTCTGGAGGAGACCGGGCTCTACGTCGACGAGTCCCTGGTCGAGACCTACGCCACGCCGCGACGGATCATCGCCGTCGTCACCGGCCTCGAAGCCCGCGAGCCCGACCGCGAACAGGTCGTCAAGGGCCCTCGATTGAGTGCCGCGTACGACGCCGACGGCAACCCCACCAAGGCGTTGCAGGGCTTCGCGCGAGGACAGGGCGTCGATCCGTCCGAGGTCGGCACCGTCACCATCGGCGACATCGAGTACGCCGGGCTCGTCCGCACGCTCATCGGCCGCCCGGCCGCCGGGGTGCTCGCCGACCTCATCCCGCGCGTCGTGATGGGCCTGCGGGCCGATCGCAACATGCGGTGGAACGCCCCGGGCCTCTCGTTCAGCCGCCCGATCCGCTGGCTCGTCGCCCTGCTGAACGAGCACGTCGTCCCCGCGGCCGTCGCCGGGATGACCACCGACCGCGTCACGCGCGTGCACCGCACCACCGACGAGCCGCTCGTCTCTGTCCCGCACGCATCCGAACTGATCGAAACCCTCCGGGCGAACGGCATCGAGCCCGACATCGCCCGCCGCCGTTCCGCCATCGTCGAGACCACCGCACCCCTGGCGCGGTCGGTCGAGGGCGAGATCGACTTCCCGGGCGAGCACGCCCTGGTTGAGGAGATCGTCAATCTGGTGGAGTCACCCACGCCGGTCCTCGGCTCGTTCGACGAGTCCTACCTGTCGCTGCCCGAGCAGATCCTGACCACGGTCATGAAGAAGCACCAGCGCTACCTGCCGGTGCGTTCGTCCACGGGCCGTCTCCTGCCGCACTTCGTCACCGTGGCCAACGGGCCGTGCGACGTGGAGGCCGTCTCGTCCGGCAACGCCGCCGTCCTGCGAGCCCGCTACGAGGACGCCGCGTTCTTCTTCGAGCACGACCTGCGCGTCAAGCCGGAGGACTTCAAGGGCGGGCTCGACAAACTGACCTTCGCCGACCGCCTCGGCTCGATGGCCGACCGCGCCACCCGCATCCGGGCCATCGCCAACGAGCTCGCGAGCCGCCTCGAACTCGACAACCAGGAACTTGAGGTGGTCCGCCGCGCCGGTGTCCTAGCCAAGTTCGACCTGGCCACGTCCATGGTCATCGAGCTGTCCAGCCTGGCAGGGACGATGGCCCGCGAGTACGCGCGCCGTTCCGGCGAGGACGCCGAAGTCGCCCAGGCGCTCTATGAGATGGAGTTGCCGCGTTCCGCCGGAGACGCACTCCCGACCGGCATCGCCGGCTCCCTCCTCTCGGTCGCCGACCGGCTCGACCTCCTCGCCGGGCTGTTCGCGGTCGGCTCCGCCCCCACCGGCGGGTCCGACCCGTTCGGCCTGCGCCGTGCCGCCCTGGCGCTCACCGCCATCCTGCGGACCAACCCCCGCCTGGCGGCCGTCACCGTGGACGAGGGCCTGGAGATCGCCGCCCACAACCAGCTCGTGGAGGTCACCCCGGAGGCCCTTGCGGAGGCGAACCGGTTCGTCGCCCGCCGCCTCGAACAGGCGCTCATCGACGAAGGCCACCCGGTCCAGGTCGTCCGGGCCGTCATGCCGCACGCGGGGTCACCCGCCTATGCCGAACGTGCCGCCGGCGACCTCGGCAAGCTCCTCGGCGACGAGCGCTTCCAGCGGCTCACCATCGCGCTCCAGAGAGTGCTCCGCATCGTCCCCGAGGGCACCCGGCCCGACTACGACCCCGAGCTCTTCACCGAGCCCGCCGAGCAGCGCCTGTACGACGCGTTCGTCCGCGTCCGGGCCGAGCTCCCGCGTTACGCGACGCTCCCCGAGTTCACCGCGGCCGCGCTGCCTCTCGCCGAGCCCATCGACGCCTACTTCGACGACGTCATGGTCATGGACAAGGACCCCGGCGTGCGGGCCAACCGGCTGGGTTTCCTGGCCGACATCCGCGACCTGGTCACGATCCTCGACTGGCCCCAGATCGCCTGAAGCGGGTCGAAACAGGCCATACGCTCTGGATCATGGAGCTGGTGGCCTGTACCTATGACGATCCGTTGGCGGTGAAGCTGATCGCCGAGGTCCAGCAGGAGTACGTCCTGCGCTACGGGAGCGAGGACGAGACGCCGACGGATCCCGCCGAATTCAGGGCGCCGCTGGGGCACTTCGTTCTCGGCCTGCTGGACGGTGATCCGGTGGCCTGCGGCGGATGGCGTGCCCATGACTCCGCCGATCCCGGCTTCCGGGACGGCGACGCCGAGATCAAGCGGATGTACGTGTCGTCCGGCTACGTCGAGATCCCCAAGTTCGGGTACTACCGGGACTCCCCGGCCAGCCGGTGCTACGGCAAGGAGTTGTCAGGGCGCGTGTAGCGATGCTTGACGCCGGGTGGGAAGTACTTGGGGTCGGCGAACGGGCGCAGATCGATCAGCGGGCGGCGGCGGTGCTCCGGGACGTAGTGGGCGAACTCGCTGTTGAGGCGGCACAGGTGCGTGACGACGGCCTCCGCGACGCGGTTGGGGAGTGCGGGGTCCGGCGTCACGTCCGGGGCGAGTTCCACGGTGACCGAGAGGTGGCGGTCGTGGTGGGCGTCCTCGACGACCTCCAGGACGAACTTGCCTGTCACCGCTTCGCTGATGCCGGGTTGCTCTAGGCCGACCGTGATGTTCTCCGGATAAACGTTCGCCCCGTAGAACGACACCGTGAACTGGCTGCGGCCGAAGACGTAGACAAAAGGCAGCCGGGGCTCGGTCGCCTTCGGCGTGAGGCCGTGCTGGCCCAGGAAGTCCATCATCCGGTCGTACGGGACCAGGCCGCCTTCGTCAGCGATGTTGTAGCGAACAAGCGGCACCCCGTTGTCGCCGGTGAACGCCAGCGTGCCGTCGATCTCCTCGAAGAAGCGTGCGTACGGGTCGTATTGAACGAGGGTCGGCAGCCGTGATTCGCCGAAGAGCTCACGCGCGGCGTCGGGCCGGGCCGAGAGGAGCCGGCGGATCTCGATGGAGAGCGGGGTCTCGTTGCCGAGCACCCCCGCGTCCGCCGTCCCATAGAGCGACGCTGTAGCCCGGACGGGATCGTCGATCCCCGCCCGCCGCGCCACGAGGGAGCGCCACTCCTCGCTGAACACCTCGCCCGCCGTGACCAGCTTGAGGTCGTATTCACCCCAGGGCACGTCCTTGCCCGTGTCGATGACGTCTTTGAGGAACGGCGGGTAGCCGAGCAGAACGGTCTGCTCGAACTGCGGCGCCAGTGCGGTGACGACCCGCAGAATCTCACCCTTGTCACTTCCCGGCGCGACGATCGTGATCGGCTGCCCCCGTTCAGCCAGCTGGCGCAGGCACCCGATCGTGTAGAGACCGCCGACCCAGGTGCCGAGGGCGAAGCAGACCACAGCGAGGGTGCGGCGTTCGTGGGCGCGGAACGCGTCACGGAAGATCAGCTCGAAGCGGTCGGCGACCGCGCGCTCGTCGGCCGGGGAACGAGGCCAGAACGTCGGCTCACCCGTCGACCCGGAGGACACCGCGATCATGTCGCCGACCGTCCCGTCGCGGCAGCGCTCGGCCAGCGGATATCGCCGGACGTAGTTGTCCTTGGTCGTCACCGGCACGTCGTGCAGCGCGGTGACGTCGGCCGGATCGACGCCGTGACCTGCCAGGAACGCGGCGTACGCCGGGACGGTGTCGGCGACGTGACGCAGGAGCGCCACCGCCGCCTGCTCCGGAGAGTCGACCATGCCCTGAGCCTAGAACGCGAACGACCAGCCTGAGCCTGGAACGGGAACGGCTAGAGCGGGCGGCGGGCGACGCCGCCGTAGGCGCGGGAACGGTCGGGGCCGGAGAGGACGCGGTCCGGCTCGGTGTGCCACTGCGAGACATAGACGAGGCCGGGGTCGACCAGGTCGAATCCCTCGAAGAACGGCAGGATCTCGTCGCGTTCGCGCAGCGTGACCGGGGAGGTGGAGGAGGCGTAGACCTCCATCACCTTCGGCACGTCCTCGGCACGGCTGTCCTGCGGCGTGGCATGCGTGATCACCAGGTAGGAGCCGGGAGGGAGCGGCGCGGAGAGCCGGGCCACCAGGCCGGCCGGCTCGTCCTGGATGAAGTGGAGGACGGCCAGTAGCAGCAGCGCGACCGGCTCATCGAAATCGATCATCGAGCGGACCGCCGGGTCAGACATGATCTTCTCCGGCTCGTGCAGGTCTCCCTCCACCACCGCGACCTCGCCGGTCCCCTCGCCCGTCAGGAGTGCACGGGCGTGGGCCAGGACGACAGGGTCGTTGTCGACGTACACGACCCTGGAGTCCGGCAAGAAGCCCTGGGCGACCTCGTGGACATTGTTCTGGGTGGGCAGGCCGGTGCCGATGTCGATGAACTGGCGGATCCCGTTCTCCGCGAGGTGACGGACGGCGCGGGCGAGGAAGGCGCGGTTTTGCCGGACGACGTGGTGCACCTCGGGCACATACTCCAGGATCTTCTCCGCGGCGGCGCGGTCGGCGGGGAAGTTGTCCTTGCCGCCGAGGAAGAAGTCGTACATCCGGGCGGCGTTCGGAGTGGTCGTGTCGATGCCGACCGGCTTCCAGCCCTCGTCCGCCATGGCCTCGCAACACCTCCGTCTCGGAAGATCCGTCCCGATCACGCTACTCGCCGCCCGGCAAGGCGGTGGGGTGGATCCGGCAACCTGCGCAGAGTCACTAGGATCGACGGCATGCTGCGCTGGTTGACCGCGGGGGAGTCCCATGGCCCGGCCCTCACCGCGATCGTGGAGGGCCTTCCGGCCGGCGTGCGCGTGACCTCGGGCGATATCGCCGAGGCGCTGCGCCGCCGCCGGCTCGGACATGGGCGGGGCGCCCGCATGAAGTTCGAGCAGGACAAGGTCACGATCCTGGGCGGGGTCCGGCACGGGCTCACCCAGGGCGGACCGGTCGCGATCGAGGTCGGCAACACCGAGTGGCCCAAGTGGGAGACGGTGATGTCGGCCGACCCGGTCGACCCCGACGTCCTGGCGGCGCAGGCGCGGAACGCCCCGCTCTCGCAGCCGCGGCCCGGCCACGCCGATCTGGTCGGGATGCAGAAGTACGGCTTCGACGACGCCCGGCCGATCTTGGAAAGGGCGAGCGCGCGGGAGACCGCGGCGCGGGTGGCGCTGGGCGAGGTGGCCAAGGCGTTCCTGCGGCAGGCGGTCGGCACCGAGGTGCTCAGCCACGTGGTGTCGCTCGGCGAGGTGGCCGTGCCCGAGGGGGCCGGCCTGCCGGCCCCGGAGGATCTGGCGGCGGTGGACGAGAGCCCGGTGCGCTGCTTCGACGCCGGGACGTCAGCCGAGATGGTCGCGCACGTCGACGAGCTCAAGAGGGCGGGCGACACGCTCGGCGGCGTCGTGGAGGTGCTCGCGTACGGGCTGCCGCCGGGCCTGGGCAGCCACGTGCACTGGGACCGGCGCCTGGACTCCCGGCTCGCCGGGGTCCTCATGGGCATCCAGGCGATCAAGGGCGTCGAGGTCGGCGACGGCTTCACGACGGCGCGCCGGCCCGGGTCGCGCGCCCATGACGAGATCGACATGACCGCCGAGGGCATCCGCCGCCGGACCAACCGCGCGGGCGGCGTCGAGGGCGGCATGACCACGGGCGACGTGCTGCGCGTCCGGGCCGCGATGAAGCCGATCTCCACCGTGCCGCGGCGCCTGGACACCATCGACGTCAAGACCGGCGAGCCCGCCAAGGCCATCAACCAGCGCAGCGACGTGACCGCGGTGCCCGCCGCCGGGGTCGTGGCCGAGTCGATGGTGGCGCTCGTGCTGGCCGACGCCGTGCTGGAGAAGTTCGGCGGCGACTCGGTCGAGGAGACCGCCCGCAACGTGCAGGGTTACCTGTCCTCCCTGGAAATCAAATGACGCTGGATATGACATGACGCGGCCCAAGGCAGTTCTCATCGGGCCCCCCGGCTCGGGCAAATCCACCGTCGGCACCGCCCTGGCCGAGCGCCTGGGCGTGGCCCTGCGCGACACCGACGCCGACACCGAGGCCGCGGCCGGCAAGCCGATCGGCGAGATCTTCATCGACGACGGCGAGGAACGTTTCCGGGCGCTCGAACGCGCCGCGGTCCGGGCCGCGCTGGCCGAGCACGAGGGCGTGCTGGCCCTCGGCGGCGGGGCCGTCCTGGCCGCCGAGACCCAGGAGTTGCTGGCCGGGCACACGGTGGTCTACCTGCAGGTCGGGCTGTCCGAGGCGGTCAAGCGGGTCGGGCTGGCCTCGGCGCGGCCGCTGCTGGTCATGAACCCGCGAAGCCAGCTGCGCAAGCTGCTGGAGGAACGGCTGCCGATCTACGAGCGGCTCGGCACCATCGTGATCGCCACCGATGGCCGCGACCCCGCCGAGATCGTCGAAGAGATCGTCAAGGAACTGGAGCGGTCGTGACGGAGTCCCGGGTGCACGTCGGCGGCGCCGATCCGTACGACGTGGTCATCGGCACCGGCGTGCTCGGCGAGCTGCCCGGCCTGCTCGGCGACCGCGTGCGGATGGTCGCGGTGGTCCACGCCGAGGGCCTGCCGGAGATCGCGCGGCCCGTGTGCGGCGCCCTCGAACAGGCCGGTTACACCGTGCATGCCCTGCCGGTGCCGGACGGCGAGGCGGCCAAGGAGGTCGGCGTGCTCGCCGGGCTCTGGTCGCGGTTCGCCCAGCTCGGCATGACCCGTACGGACGCCGTCGTCGGCGTCGGCGGCGGCGCCACCACCGACCTGGCGGGCTTCGCCGCGGCCTCCTGGCTGCGCGGGGTCAAGGCCGTGCTGGTGCCGACCACCCTGCTGGGCATGGTCGACGCGGCCGTCGGCGGCAAGACCGGCATCAACATCCCCGAGGGCAAGAACCTCGTCGGCGCCTTCCACCCGCCCGCCGGGGTGCTGTGCGACCTGGCCACGCTGGTCACCATGCCGCACGACGACTACATCAGCGGCCTCGCCGAGGTGATCAAGGCGGGCTTCATCGCCGACCCGGTGATCCTCGATCTGATCGAGGCCGACCCGGAGGGCGCCGCCTCACCCACCGGCCCGCACACCCGCGAGCTGGTCGAACGCGCCATCCGGGTGAAGGCCGACGTGGTCGCCGCCGACCTCAAGGAGAGCGGGCTCCGGGAGATCCTCAACTACGGGCACACGCTCGCCCACGCCATCGAGAAGGCCGAGGACTACCGGTTCCGGCACGGCCACGCGGTGGCGATCGGGATGGTCTACGCCGCCGAGCTGGCCCGCCTCGCCGGGCGGCTCCCGCAGGACGTCGTCGACCGGCACCGCAAGGTGATCTCCTCCGTCGGCCTGCCCGTCTCGTACGGGGCGGAGGCCTGGAAGGAGCTCCGCGCGACGATGACCATCGACAAGAAGTCGCGCGGCGCCACGCTCCGCTTCGTCGTGCTCGACGCCATCGCCGCGCCCGGGCGGCTGGAGGGTCCGGACGAGGACCTGCTCGCCGCCGCCTACCAGGAGGTCGGCCGGTGAACAGAGTCCTCGTTCTGAACGGGCCCAACCTGCGCCGCCTGGGCAGCCGCGAGCCCGACGTGTACGGGGCCGCCACGTTCGACGATCTGGTCGCGCTGTGCCGGGACACCGCCCGCCACCTCGACCTGCACGCCGAGGTCCGGCAGACCGACGACGAGGCGGAGATGGTCCGCTGGGTGCACCAGGCCGCCGACGAACGGCTCCCGGTCGTCATCAACCCCGCCGCGTTCACCCACTACTCCTACGCGCTGCGGGACGCGCTCGCCCAGCTCGCCGCGCCCCTGATCGAGGTGCACATCTCCAATCCCGCCGCTCGGGAGGAGTTCCGCCACAACTCCGTCGTCGCGGGCGTCGCCACCGGCACGATCGCGGGCTTCGGCCTCATGTCGTACGTGCTGGCCCTGCAGGCCGTCGCCGAGCTGATCGCGGAGCAGAAGACCTAGCCGGTACAGGCAGGCGGCAGGGCAGGGGTACGGGGCGTGCGGTACGGGACCCCCGCGCCACATACGAGCTTCGGCAAGTGTGTGCGCGGGCAACGTGGCCTGGGTCACATCGTGCTTTCACACTGGCGGGATCCCGTCCGTGAGGAGGTGCGAAAATGAGGATCCGACGAGCGCTCCTGGTCGTTCTGACGGCGCTGGGGCTGACGGCTTCACTATCCATCGCGAGGGCTTCGGTGCCGCCGCCGACGCGGGGCACGCTCACCGCCCACGACATCTCGGCCACGTACGTCAGCGGACTGTCGTCCGGCGGCTTCATGGCCAACCAGCTCCACGTCGCCTACTCCAGCGTCTTCAAAGGGGCCGGCATCTTCTCCGCAGGCCCGTACGACTGTGCCCAGAACAACCTCAGCACCGCCCTGTACGCGTGCATGGAGACCACTCTGCCGCGCAAGACGCCCGCTCAGCTCCAGCAGCTGACCCGGGACCGGGCCGCGGCGGGGAGTCTCGACCCGGTCCAGAACCTGTCGGGCGATCCGGTGTGGCTCTTCCACGGCACCGCCGACGCGACCATCAAGACGGCGGTCAACGATGACCTCGCCACCTACTACGGGGGCCTCGGCGCGAACGTCTCCTACAACAAGACGTCCGGGGCGGGGCACGCCTGGGTGAGCCCGATCGGCCCGAACGCCTGCGGCTCCACGGCGTCTCCCTACATCAACAATTGCGGCACCACCGATCCGGTAAAGGAGATGCTGACCCACCTCCTCGGAACTGTGGCCCCGGCAAGCACCTCGCCGCTGACCGGGAAGCTGATCCAGTTCGATCAGGCCGCGCACGTCCCTGGCGGGAACCCCGGCTCGGTCAGCATGGGCAGCGAGGGCTTCGCCTACGTCCCGAAGGCGTGTGAGGGCGCCTCCTGCAAGCTGATGGTCACTCTGCACGGCTGCTACCAGTACTACGGGCTGGTCGGCAACGCCCTGATGGACAAGGGCTACCTGAACGAGTACGCGGACACCAACAACATGATCGTGCTCTACCCGCAGGCCACGACCATGACCGGCAATCCGCGTGGTTGCTGGGACTGGTGGGGTTACCAGTCGGCCGCGTACCCGCTCAAGAACGGGCCGCAGATGGCCTCGATCGTCGCCATGGTCAAGGCCCTGGGCGGAGTGAAAGGCGAAGGCGACCCCGACCCCACGCCTACACCCACCCCCACACCCACGCCGACATCCGAGTGCATCACCGCGAGCAACTACGCCCACACGACGGCTGGACGCGCGTACGTCCGCTCGGGCCAGACCTACGCTGCGGGCTCCAACCAGCCGCTCGGCTTGTGGAACACCTTCACCACCACCACGCTCAAGCAGACCTCGCCGGGCCACTGGGTCACGTGCTGACGCAGGTCAGTCGGTGATCGCGGGTCAGTCGGTGATCGCGGCGGCGGTCATGGCCTTGAGCTCGGTCACGACGTCGTCGAGGGGACGGACGTCGCGGTGGGCACGGCACAGGATGGTGGCCCCCTCGACGGCGGCGACGATCATGCGGGCCAGGCGGCCGCAGCGGTCGTCGGGGACCCCGGCGTTGCCCAGGCAGGTGGCGAGGGTGTCCTCCCAGCGGTCGAACGCGGACGCGGCGGCCTTGGTCAGCTGGGGCGCGTCGTCATGGGCCTCGACGGTGACCGCGACGACCGGGCAGCCCGCCCGGAACTCGCTCTTGACCAGGACCTGGCGCCACCACCCCACGAAGGCGTCCACCGTGGCAGCCGGGTCGCCGCCCTCGGCGGCGGCCTGGATGCCGGCGTTGAGGAACTCGGCCGCGTAGCGGACCGCCTCCTCGGCGAGCTCGACCTTGCCGCCCGGGAAGTGGTGGTAGATCGATCCGCGCGGGGCCCCGCTGTGCGCGATCACGTCGCGGAACGCCGTGCCGCTGTACCCGCGCTCGCGGAAGAGATAGGCGGCGCTCCGCACCATGCGTTCCCGGCTGTCGGTCCCCATGACCCCAGATTATGACATTCATCATAAGGATCTCGGCTTCTCCATGACGAGCATCATAGAAAATCTTGTCTATGACGGCCGTCATACCTAGCCGGACGCCGCTACCGGTGAGTAGGGTCTGTTTCGGCATCGGAGAAGAAGGAGTCTGGCGTGATCGACCTCCAGCGTGACGGCGACGTGTTCGTCCTGCGGTTCGACGACGGCGAGAACCGGTTCAGCCCCGGTTTCCTGGACGCCTTGGGCGACGCCCTCGACACGGTGGAGAAGAGCGACGGCCCCGGCGCCCTCGTGACGGCCGGCACCGGGAAGTTCTACTCGAACGGGCTGGACCTGGAGTGGCTCGGCGCCAACCAGGACCAGTTCGAGGACTACCTCAAGCGTGTCAACGGCCTGTACGCCCGCGTCCTGTCACTCCCGCTGCCCACGGTCGCCGCGATCAACGGCCACGCGTTCGCCGGCGGCGGCATGCTGATGCTCGCCCACGACTTCGCGGTCATGCGCACCGACCGTGGCTACTTCTGCCTGCCCGAGGTGGACCTCGGCATGAGCTTCACTCCCGGCATGGGCGCGCTCATCCAGTCCCGCCTGACCCCGGGCACCGCGCACGAGGCGATGATCTCCGGCCGCCGCTACACCGCCGAGCAGGCCCAGGCCGCCGGGATCGTGCAGCGCACCGCCGCCGAGGCCGAGGTGCTGCCCGCCGCGGTCGAGCTGGCCGCCTCGCTCGCGTCCAAGAACGGCCAGACCGTCGCGAAGATCCGCACTGACATGTACCGAGGGGCCTTGGAGGCGCTCCGTGGGCCGGTGTTCGTCTAGACCGATCTCGTTCCAGGGCGGCTGTCATCCGCCTGGATCGCGGTACGTTACGTTTCGACTGAATCAGATTCGGTTTTAGGAAAGGGAGTCCGGGATGCGCATCGGTATGCCGCTCAGCTACTCAGGCGGCTTCAAGGAGGCCGCCGACGAGCTGGCCGACTTCGAGAAGGCCGGTCTCGACATCGTCTATGTGGCCGAGGCGTACAGCTTCGACGGCGTGAGCCAGATGGGCTACATCGCGGCCAAGACCGAGCGCATGCAGATCGCCTCGGGCATCCTCAACATCTACTCCCGGACCCCGACCGTGCTGGCGATGACCGCGGCCGGCCTGGACTACGTGAGCGACGGCCGCTTCACCCTGGGCATCGGCGCCTCCGGCCCGCAGGTGATCGAGGGCTTCCACGGCGTGCCCTACCGGGCGCCGGTCGGCCGCCAGCGCGAGGTCGTCGAGATCTGCCGCAAGGTCTGGCGCCGCGAGCGCCTCCAGTACGACGGCAAGTACTACACGCTGCCGCTCCCGGCCGAGAAGGGCACCGGGCTCGGCAAGCCGCTCAAGCTGATCAACCACCCGGTGCGGGCCGACATCCCCATCGAGATCGCCGCGATCGGCCCCAAGAACGTCGAGCTGACCGCCGAGATCGCCAACGGCTGGCAGCCGATCTTCTATCTGCCGGAGAAGGCCGCCGACGTCTGGGGACCCTCGCTGGAGGCAGGCCGGGCCAAGCGCGACGCCGCGCTCGGCGAGCTGGACATCGTCGGTCAGGCCCCGCTGGCCATCGGCGACGACGTGCAGGGGTTCCTGGAGTTCGGCCGCCCGATGGCCGCCCTCTACATCGGCGGCATGGGCGCCAAGGGCAAGAACTTCTACAACGACCTCTGCCGCCGCTACGGCTGGGAGAAGGAAGCCGAGGAGATCCAGGACCTCTACCTGGACGGCAAGAAGGACGAGGCCGCCGCCAAGGTCCCCTACGAGCTGCTGGAGAAGATGTCCCTCATCGGCTCCGAGGGGCACGTGCGCGAGCGCCTGGCCGCCATGAAGGAGTCCGGCATCACCACGCTGAACGTCACCCCGGTCGCCGGCGACCACAAGGCCCGTCTCGCCCTGATCGAGAAGGTCAAGGAGATGGCCGCCGGGCTCTGACCCGGAATCGCGTCGCGTGGCGGCATGCCCCCTCGGCACGCCGCCACGCGAACCTTCAGAGGAGAGCTCCCCCTCAGAAGCTCTCCTCGGAAGGAGCGGGGTCTCCGATTTCGTCCGTCGATCGCGGTTTTCGTCCCTCGATCGCGGTCCTCAGAGGACGGCCGCGACCTCCTTGGCGACGCGCTCGCCCGAACGCACCGCGCCGTCCATGTAGCCGGTCCAGAAGCCGGACGTCTCGGTGCCCGCCCAGTGCACGAGCCCGCAAGGTGTCCGGAGAGCCGCGCCGAAGTCGGTGAGCACGCCGGGCGGGGCGATGCCGGTCGGGCCGCCGCCGCTCCAGGTCTCGTTGTCCCAGCGCTGCACGGCCGTCCGCACCGGGGACTTGGCCTTGTCGCCGAAGAGCTTGACGAACGACTCCATCCCGGCGGCCTTCACCTGTTCGGGCGAGGCCGAGTCCAGCCGCCGGATGTTGGTCTGGTTGATGAAGCCCATCAGGATGCCGCGCGATCCGTCGGCCGGGCTGTTGTCGAACGTCGCGTCGACGGCGCCGCTGTCGGCGATCGCCTGCCCGGTCAGCCCGTCCGCCCGCCAGAACGGCGTGTCGTACACCGCGACGAACTTGGCGATCGAGCCCATCGGGTAGCGCTGCATCAGCTGCAGCCGGCTCGCGGGCAGCGTCGGCGTGAAGTCGATCTGCCCCGCGACGGCGGGCGACATCGCGACGATCACTCGCTTGGCGGTGACCGTGACCCCGTCGGCCGTGACCGTGACCCCGCTGCCGGACGTCACGATGCTCCGCACCGGGGCGTTGTAGCGGATGCGGTCGCCGAGCTTGGCCGCCAGCCGGATCGGCACCTGCTCCGAGCCGCCCACGAACCGCGTCTCCTGCGCGCCGTTCTTGGTGTTGATCAGCCGGTCCACGTTCCCGGGGTTGGACTCGTTTCCGGCCGAGGCGATGTAGTTCAGCACGTACAGCAGGGACACGTCGCGCGAGCGCACCGACAGAGTCGAGCTGATGAACGCGTCCATCAGGAAGCGGGCGCCGCTGCTGAGCGAGTTGGACCGCGACCAGGTGTAGAACGTCTGGCTGTCCCACTCCTCTGCCTTGGGTGCCTTCCACGGCTCGCCCACCGGAATCTCCTTGGCCATGTTGCCGAGGGAGACAAGGGCGAGCTGCAGGTCGACGACGCCCCAGTCCGGCGGCACCGAGCCGAGGATGCCGTCGGTGGCGTAGAGCGAGCGCTTGCCGTTGCGGTAGTAGACGTTCTTGCCCGTGTTGTACGTGGCGAAGGTCTCGACGCCCATGTCCTTGGTGAGGGCGGCGATGCGGTCCTGGGTGGGCCCGATGAACTCGGCGCCGCCCTCGCTGGTCGTGCCGTCGCCGAGCGGCAGGCCGTACACGCGCCCGCCCGGCCGCTCCCTGGACTCCAGCACGATCACCGACTTGCCGGCGGCGACCAGATCGCGGGCCGCGGTGAGCCCGGACAGCCCGGCGCCGACGATGACCACGTCGGCGCTGACGGCCGCGGCGGCGGCGCGGGCGGAGGAGGCAGGGAGTGCGGACATCGCGGCACCCGCGGCCGCGGTGAGTGCACCGGTGCCGAGCAGTCTTCTGCGGCTAACTCCGGTCACAGGGGGGTCCTCCTCAGGGGAAGGCCGGGGGAGCGCCGGCCGCGTGGGATCGATCACTCGAGGCGTCAACGTAGGGCAGGCATGCCCCGGGGAACAAGGGGAAGGCGAGTATGTTTCACGTTCTGTGATCAACTAGAGTCCTGACCATGGGGGAGCTCCACGAGACAAGGCGCGGGCGGCTCACCGAACTGCTCGCCGCGAACGACATCGAGGCCATGCTGGTCACCCGGCTGGTCAATGTCCGCTATCTGACCGGCCTGGCCAGTTCGAACGCGGCGTTGCTCGTCCGCGCAGACGGCCCGGCGGTGCTCGCCACCGACGCGCGCTACGCCGGCACGGCCGCCGAGGTCTGTCCCGACCTGGAGCTCGTCGTCGAACGGCAAACAGCGCAGGTCCTCACCACGCTGGCCGCCGGCGAGGGCGTGCGCCGGCTGGGCTTCGAGGCGCACGACGTCACCGTGGAGAAGCACACCGAGCTGGTCGCCCTGGAGCGGGGGATCCGGCTGCCGCCGGTGAGCAGGCCGGTCGAGGGGCTCCGGAAGGTCAAGGACGAGGCGGAGCTGGCGCTGCTGCGCGAGGCGTGCGCGATCACCGACCGGGCGTTCGAGCACATCCTGCCGATGGTCCGGCCCGGCATGACCGAACGGCAGATCGCCGTCGCGCTGGAGCGCCAGATGATCGACCTCGGCGCCGAGGCGCCCGCGTTCGACTCGATCATCGCCTCCGGGCCGAACGGCGCGGTCCCGCACCACCACCCGGGCGACCGCGAGATCGAGACCGGCGATCTGGTGACGATGGACTTCGGCGCCCGCTACGGCGGCTACCACGCCGACATGACCCGCACCGTCGCCGTCGGCCGGGTCGCCGATTGGCAGCGCGACGTGTACGAGCTGGTCAAGCGGGCCCAGCAGGCCGCCGTGGACGCGGCCCGGCCCGGCGCCGAGACCAAGGTCGTCGACGCCGCCGCACGCGATCTGATCGCGGCGGCCGGGCACGGCGACGACTTCCCGCACGGCCTCGGCCACGGCGTCGGCCTGGAGATCCATGAGGCTCCGCTCATGGGATACGACAAGACCGGTAAGCTGATGGATCGAGTTCCCGTCACCGCCGAACCCGGGGTCTATCTCGCGGGCCGGGGCGGGGTCCGGATCGAGGACACGCTGGTGGTCCGCGCGGACGGGCCGGAGCTCCTCACCAAGACGACCAAGGAACTGCTCGTACTCTGATCCACACGGGCGGGACCGCTACCAGGAGAAACACGTGGCGACGACGAACGACCTGAAGAACGGCATAACGCTGAGGATCGACAGCCAGCTCTGGACCGTTCTGGAGTTCCAGCACGTCAAGCCTGGCAAGGGCCCGGCCTTCGTCCGCACCAAGCTCAAGAACGTGCTCTCCGGCAAGATCATCGACAAGACCTTCAACGCCGGCACCAAGGTCGAGGTCGCCAGCGTCGACAAGCGGGAGATGCAGTACCTCTACCGCGAGGGCGAGGACTTCGTCTTCATGGACACCGAGACCTACGACCAGCCGCACATCCCGGTCGCGGTCGTGGGCGGCGCCGCCGACTACCTGCTCCCCGAGGGCAACGCGGTGATCGCGTTCAACAACGAGAACCCGCTCTACGTCGAGCTGCCCGCCGCCGTGGTCCTGGAGATCACGGAGACCGAGCCGGGCCTGCAGGGCGACCGCTCCACCGGCGGCAGCAAGCCCGCCACCCTGGAGACCGGCGCGCAGATCCAGGTCCCGCTCTTCATCACCACCGGCGAGAAGGTCAAGGTCGACACCCGCTCCGGCGAGTACCTCGGCCGCGGCTGAGATGGCTGCCCGGACCAAAGCACGCAAACTCGCCCTCGACGTTCTGTTCGCGGCCGAGCTCCGCGAGGAGCGGCCCACCGAGGTGCTCTCCCAGCGCGGCCGCCCCAACCAGGACGAGCTGGCTGAGTACGACCACGCCGTCCGGCTGATCGAGGGCGTACAGGAACACCAGGAACGCATCGACGAGCTGATCGCCACCTACGCCACCGGCTGGACGCTGGATCGCATGCCGGTGGTCGACCGCAACGTCCTGCGGATGGGCACGTTCGAGCTGCTCTGGGTGGACGACGTCCCCGACGGCGTCGCCGTCAGCGAGGCGGTCGGGCTGGCGACCGAGCTGTCCACCGACGAGTCCCCGCGGTTCATCAACGGCCTGCTGTCACGTTTGCAGCAGCTCAAGCCGTCCTTGACGTTGTAGCGCAATAGGCTGGGGCCGATGACGGACGTGAAGGGGGCAGCCGTGGCCGCCCAGGAAAAACCAGCCGAGCGCAGCGAGTCGTCTGATGGGCGGCGGGTGGGGGCTGTGGGAAGGCCCGGCGAGCGCAGCGAGCTGCGGGTCGCGGGGAGGCGTCTGCGGGGGAGCAGCAGAGTGCGGAACGCGGTCCTGTGGGACGCGCTGCGCACCGTCCTGGACCGCATCGCGCCCGAGGGCCCCAGCGACGTGGTGGACGTGGGCGGCGGCACCGGAGGATTCGCCGTGCCGCTCGCCGAGCTCGGCCACCGGGTCACGGTCGTCGACGCCAACCCCGACGCGCTGGCCGCCCTCGAACGCCGCGCCGACGAGGCAGGCGTCACCGTCAAGGCGGTGCAGGGCGACGCGGTGGATCTCCTCGACCTCCTCGGTCCCGACGCCGCCGACCTCGTCCTCTGCCACAGCGTCCTGGAGTACGTGGACGACCCCGCCGCCGCCGTCCGGGCCCTCACCGCGACGCTGCGCCCCGGCGGCTCGGCCAGCGTGCTGGTCGCCGGGCAGGTGGCCGCCGCCCTGCACCGCGCCGTCGCCGGGCATTTCGACGACGCCCGCCACGTCCTCACCGACCCCGACGGGCGCTGGGGTGACCACGACCGCGTGCCCCGGCGCTTCACCCGGGCCACGCTCGCCGACCTTGTCGCCGCGTCCGGGCTGACCGTCGGCGAGCTGCACGGCGTACGGATCTTCGCTGACCTGGTCCCGGGCAGCCTCATCGACGCCGAGCACACGGGACGCGGGCACGGCGGCGAGACCAGCGCCGCCGACGCCCTGATCGCCCTGGAGTCGATCGCCGCGGTCCACCCGATCCTGCGCGAGCTCGCCACCCAGCTGCATCTGCTCGCCCATAAATGAGCCCCGCCCGCACATGAGCAGAAAACAGCAGCTGCACCGGCCGGGACCGCAGCCGGGGCCGCCGGCCGACGACACCGGTTGCTCGATCCTGCACGTCGACATGGACGCGTTCTTCGTCAGCGTCGAGCTGCTCGACCGCCCGGAGCTCCGCGGCCATCCGGTGATCGTCGGCGGTGCCGGTCCCCGTGGCGTGGTCGCGGCGGCCTCCTACGAGGCCCGCCGCTTCGGCGTCCACTCCGCCATGCCGATCACCCGCGCCCGGCGCCTCTGCCCCCGGGCGGTGATCCTGCCGCCCGACCACGCCAAGTACAGCCGTGTCTCCACGGCCGTCTTCGAGATCTTCCAGAGCATCACGCCGCTGGTCGAAGGCCTCTCCCTGGACGAGGCGTTCCTGGACGTCGCCGGAGCGCTGCGGCGCCTGGGCCGGCCCGCCGTGATCGCACAGCAGATCCGTGATGAGGTCCGTGCCCAGCAGGGCATCACGTGTTCAGTCGGCGTGGCGAGCACCAAGTTCGTCGCCAAGCTGGCCTCCACCCACTGCAAACCCGACGGCCTGCTGGTGATCCCGGCCGCCGGGGTCCAGGAGTTCCTCCATCCCCTGCCCGTAGCGGCCCTCTGGGGCGTCGGAGAGCGCACGGAGGAGAGCCTCCTACGTCTGGGGCTCCGGACGGTGGGCCAGCTCGCCCAGGTGCCTCTCCCGACGCTCCAGCGGGAACTGGGCAACGCGCTGGGCAGTCACCTGCACGAGCTCTCCTGGGGCCGGGACCCGCGCGAGGTCGTCCCGGAGAACCCCGACAAGAGCATCGGGGCCGAGGAGACCTTCGACACGGACATCGACGATCCCGCCGTCATCAACCGCGAGCTGCTCCGTCTCGCCGAGAAGGTCGGAGCACGTCTCCGCGCCTCCGGAAACTCTGGCCGCACGGTAAGCGTCAAACTACGCATGGCGGACTTCAAGACGATCACCCGCTCGCGGACGCTGCGCGAACCCACAGATATCGCGCGTGTGATCTACATCACAGCCCGCGAGCTCTTTGAAGCGGCGGGCCTTGAACGGGTACGACTCCGACTGGTGGGCGTCCGGGTGGAGAACCTTGGCCCCGCTGACCAGGCCCCCCGCCAGTTGGCCCTCGACGAGCCGGAGACTGGCTGGCGAGAGGCCGAGCGAGCGATGGACCAGGCGGCACACCGGTTCGGAAGCGGAACGGTCCGCCCCGCCGCCCTGGTCCGTCCTGTGGAGCAGGGAGACGCTGGTGACACTGGTGGCGGTAGGCGATGATTGAGGGCGGTGAGATGACCAGCATGTGGTCCTCGGTTGGCCGTTTGCTTTCGTACGCTTGTCGAGGCTCGTATTCTGGGCATATCACCGTTGAGGTTCCCGTCCTGCATCGGATACCCCGTCGCGGGGCTGTCGTTGGGAGGCGCCGTGCCGCTCTCTGAGCACGAGCAACGCATGCTCGAACAGATCGAGCAGGCGTTGTACGCCGAGGATCCGAAGTTCGCTCACGCGGTCCGCTCGACCAACCCCCAGGTGCACTACAAGCGCCGGATCGTGAAGGCCGCCCTCGGCTTCGTGGTGGGCGTCTGCGCGCTGATGGCGGGCCTGGTCGTTAACGCGGGCCCGGTCACCATCGCGATCAGCGTGACCGGCTTCGTCCTCATGGTGGTCTGCTGCGTCTGGGCTCTGTCCAGCTGGAAGCGGATGACCGGAGTCGGCACCGAAACGGAACGGGACACCCAGTCCCGCCCCGCCAAGTCCGGCTTCATGGACCGAATGGAAGAGCGCTGGCGTAAGAGGACCGAGGGCGAATAACCCTCGCTCGAGGCTGATCAGGCGGCCGCACCCCAGCGGCCGCCGGCCTCGAGCTCCGTCACGCGCACTCGAGCTCCGTCACGCGCAATAACGCCTGCTCCTGCCCGCCCAGCGTCTTTCCCGATCACCGTCATGTCACTCGCCCGGCGCTTTGTCAGCGCCGGGCGAGTTGGTTTTGCCGGGTTATTTGCTGCGGGGCCAGCGGAAGGCTGCGTTCAGGCGCCCCGCCGCCTCCAGGACGCGGGTGCCGGCATCGCGGAACTCGGACATGGTCGAGGGCGGGAGCAAGCGGGCTCGCAGGCGCGCCCGGGGGCCCACGGCGGCCGACATGGCGGTGCGGACCGTGCGTACGTCGGCGCGCAGGTCAGCGGCGGGGGGACGGGAACGGGCGTAGCGGGCCACTTCCTCGGCCCGGGCGATACGGCTCAGGGCCTGAGAAGCTGGTGGGTCGAGCTCCAGGAGTTCGCCCAGGCGGCGGGCGGCGGCGCGGGGGCTGTCGCTCTGGCGCCAGCTAAGGCCGTGGTCCAGGGCGTCGGCGTGCACCTCGCGCCAGGCCGCGTGGGCGGCGGCGCCCGACGGCGGGCCGGTCGTGGAGGGGAGGGGCGCGGCGGTCACGGCGGACCAGCGGCGGCGCCGGGTCATCAGGCGGACGACCATGGGGGCCGCCAGCAGCAAGATCACCAGAAGGCCCCCGGCCAGCCAGCTGACGGGGATCGGGAACCCGCTCGACTGCTCCTCTTCGGCGCCCACATCGGCGCCGCCGTCCTCGGGGCGGCTGTTGGGCCCCGTGGTGGGGTTGGGGCCCTGTGTGGTCGGGGAGGAGGCCTCCGGATCGGGGGCATCGGTGGGCTGCTGGGTGGGCTGCTCGGCCAGCTGCTGGGTGTAGGACGGGGTGGCGGCGGTGCCCTGGCCGCCGGCGCCCGCCGGGGTCGGCTCGAAGCGCACCCAGCCGGCGCCCTCGAAGTAGAGCTCGGGCCAGGCGTGGGCGTCCTTGGAGCGGACCTCCCACTCGCCCTCGCCGACCTGGGTGCCCGCGGTGTAGCCGATGGCCACGCGGGCCGGGATGTTCAGGATGCGGGCCATCACGGCCATCGAGGCGGCGAACTGCTCGCAGTAGCCGCGCTTGCTGGTCAGCAGGAAGTCCGCCAGGTCGTTGGCGGACTTGGGCGGCGGCGGGTTGAGGTCATAGGTGAAGCCGCCGGTCTCAGTGAACCACTGCTGCAGGCGCACGGCCTGCTCGTAGGCCGTGGGCGCGCCCTGGGTCACGTCCTCTGCGAGCTTCCGGACCCGCAGCGGAATGGAGTTGGGCAGCTTGGTGTAGGGAGTCACGATGTTCGACGGATACCTGCCGCTCTGCGCGAGCTGGGCTGAGGTCGGCTGGGTTCGCAGGCTGGAGACGCCATACGAGCGGCCGCTCGCGGAGTCGCGCAGCGAGTAGATCATCAGCGACTCCGGATGGGCCCGCCAGTCACCCTTGATCGAGACCCGCTGCGGCGCGTAGGGCGCGGGGAGGAAGTCGACCTTCTTCACCGCGCGCCGGACCCTGATCTGGGTGTTGACCTTGCGGGACCGGGCGGTCGACAGGCCGGGCGGGGCGGGGAGATCACGGTCGGACACCCGGTCCCGGGAGGAACTCGGCAGCGCGGTGTAGGTCCACCGGTCGCCCTCGAACTTGTCGAGCGCGTACATCCGCAGATAGTCGGGCCGTTCGGTGTCGTCGGTCCGGTAGGTGAGGATCAGCGCGTCGCTGTTCGGGCCGTTCAGATCGCGCTTGAGCTGCGCGAGCGGCTCGACCGTCGTGACGGTCTGGGAGCCGCTGCCCCCGCTGCCGCCCATGCCGAACAGGCCGCGCGGGTGGATGCCGGGGATGAACGTCGGGACCAGGACGGCGACCGCCACGGCGGCGACGCCGATGCGGCGGCCGCTGGCGGCCATGCCGCTGGAGTCGGGGCGTTCGACCGGCGGTTCGGCCGTGCTCTCGGACCAGCGGCGGGTGAAGACCGCGCGGCCCCAGCCGCCGACCTGCTCGCGCGCGTCGGCCATCAGCAACATCAGGAAGCCGAGGGCGCCGAGGCCGAACGCGAGCCAGCTGACGCTGTCCTCGCGTACCGCGGCGGGCACGCTGTACATCGCGAGGAGCGGGAGCCCGGCGGGTGCGGACCGGCGCAGCCGGACCGCGAGGAGGTCGACCACGACGGCGACGAGGCCGATGCCCGTGGCCGCCAGCAGTTCGATCCCCGGAACGAGGGGGACGGGGGCCGCGTACTGGTTGGCGGCGTTCCAGCCGTCGCCCATGAGCTCGCCGAGCCGCCGGAGCGACTCGGGCGTGGGGACGAAGCCCAGCAACGCCTGCCCGGACGCGAACCGCGCGTTCAGGTAGAGGTGCAGCGCGCCGAGCCCGCCGAGCGCGCCGAGCAGCGACGGCGCGCGCAGGCGCCTCATCAGCAGTCCCGCGCCTGAGACAACGATGACCGCGCCCAGCCCGGACCAGAACCACGTGCCGCTGGCGAACAGCGGATAGAGCCCCACGGAGCTGGCCAGCGTGGCCAGCGCCGCCATGACCGTCATCTTGATCCTCAAGAGCCCCCGCCCTTCAACCCCGCCCCGCCGTTCCTGGCGAGATCCTCGCTGGCCTGGTCAGCCAGCGCCCAGGCGCCGGCAAGGTCGGTCGCGGACCTTACGGTCACGACCCGCCAGCCCGCCGCGCGCAGCAGCCGTGCCGCCGGCCTGCCTGCGGTGTTCCTGCCCGTGGTCTCGGTGTCCGTGGAGTCGTCGACCAGGATGGCGACGCAGGTGGCGGTGCCGCGCCGGACGGCCGCGACGGTGCGGGCCTCCTCGGCGTCCAGCGCGCCGAAGACCGCGACGATCAGCCCGTCGCCCTCGCGGCCGTGGCTCCTCGTGCCACGCAGGGCGGCCAGGCCGGACGTCAGCGAACGGCCGTCGGACGGCCGCACGACGGCCAGCGCGTCCAGAAGCGTCCCCTCGAAGACGCCCTCGAACGACACCGAATGCGGCAGCGCCTCGCCGCCGTCGGTCACGAACCGCAGGCCCATTCCGGCCCGGCCGAGATGCACGCCCACCGACGCGGTGACCGACACCGCCTGCTCGAACGAGGCGCCGGGCCCGTCGCCGCGGTGCGCGATCCGCCGGGTGTCGAGGAAGAGCGCGCCGCTGCTCTGCCAGTGCTGCTCCTCGCGCCGCACCATGAGCTCGCCGCGCCGCGCGGTGGACCGCCAGTGCACCCGCCGCAGGTCGTCGCCGTGCCGGTATTCGCGCGGCGCCACGTCGTCCTCGCCCGCGCTGGAGACCGTGCGGGCCAGGCTGTCGCCACCGCCGGTCCAGGCGCCCGTCAGCCGCCCCGGCGGGAGCGGCACGATCGTCGGGGTGACCGTCAGCGTGTCCGCCAGGCTGAACGAGCGGACCAGCTCCACCATGCCGAACGGGTCGGCCAGCCGCACGATCAGCGGCCCGACCCGGTAACGGCCGCGCACGTCGGAGCGGATCCGGTACGTCAGCTCCCGCGCGCCGTGCGGCTCGATCCGGTCGAGCACGAACCGGGCCCGCCCGCCGAGCGTGTAGGGGACCTGGTCCTCCACCAGCAGCAGCCCGCTGGGCAGGCGCGACACGTTCTCCATCCGCAGGTCGACCTTGGCCTCGTGGCCGACGGGCAACCGGGACGGGTCGAGCCGGCGCGCGCACGCCAGCCGGTAGCGGGTCCGTGACACCGCCAGCGTGCACAACAGCGGCAGGGCCAGGACGAGCACCCCGGCGCGCAGCAGGTCGCGCTCACCCAGGACGAACGCGCACACGATGGCGGTGGCCCCCGCGGCCACGAAGGATCGCCCTCGGGTGGTCAGTCCGGCCAGCGCTCTTCTCAACGTTCACTTCCCGGTTCATGGCGGTAGGTCACTTGCGGGGGGACGGCACCGGCAGACGGTTGACCAGCTCTGTCACCACCTGCTCGGGACGGCGCCGCTCCACCTGGGCCTCCGCGGTCGGAAGCAACCGGTGGGCGAGGACCGGGACGGCGAGGTCCTGGATGTCGTCGGGCAGCACGTAGTCGCGGTCGTCGAGCGCCGCGTACGCCCGTGCTGCCCGTACGAGATGCAGGGTGGCCCGCGGTGAGGCGCCCAGCCGCAGCTCGGGGTGCTTGCGCGTGGCGCTGACCAGCTCGATCGCGTACTGCTTGACCGCCGGTGCGACGTGCTGGTGCCGCACCACGTTGATGATCTCCCGGACGTCGGTGGCGTGCGCGACCGGAGACAGCCGCTCCAGCGGCGCGCTCTGCCCGTGCACGTCCAGCATCTCCAGCTCCGCCATCGGATCGGGGTAACCCATCGAGATGCGGGCGGTGAAGCGGTCGCGCTGTGCTTCCGGAAGCGGGTAGGTGCCCTCCATCTCCACCGGGTTCTGCGTGGCGATCACCATGAACGGCCGCTCAAGGGAGTAGGTGGTGCCGTCGACCGTGACCTGGTGCTCCTCCATGCATTCCAGCAATGCGGACTGGGTCTTGGGGGAGGCACGGTTGATCTCGTCGCCGACCACGATGTGTGCGAAGACCGGACCCGGTTTGAACTCGAACTCCCGCCGCTCCTGGTTGTAAGCGCTGACCCCCGTGATGTCGCTGGGCAACAGGTCGGGCGTGAACTGCACGCGCCGCACCGAGCAGTCGATGGACCGCGCCAGCGCCTTCGCGAGCATCGTCTTGCCGACGCCCGGCACGTCCTCGATCAGCAGGTGCCCCTCCGCCAGCAGCACCGTCAGCGCCAGACGCACCACTCCAGGCTTGCCCTCGATGACCGACTCGATCGCATCCCGGATCTTGGTGGCGACCTGCGCCAGCCCGTCGAGTCCGTGTCCGGGGCCACCCGGCGGTTGCCGGCCGGACGAGCCCGGGGGGTCTGTCTCTATGTACGACTCGCCGTGCGTGCCTACTGCCACCAACAACCCTCCTCAGCCGAACGGCCGTACGTGAACGACAGTACGTCGTCAAGCCGTTCGCCGCGATGTTCTCTCATTCCCACCGCCCGCCCAGATGTTCTTCTCACTCGCACGCCCAACCCTGGTGTTCATGTGGAACGTGTGTGCCCATTGTGCTCCACCTGGATCTCTGTCGGAGCCTCATAGGCCACTCCAATTCGCTCCACCCCGCTCCTGCAAGCGTCATCGTGGCGGGCGTGGGAGCGCTTTCACGGGCGGCCGCGGCCTCCGCCACGCGAGCGTGCCCCCCAGGCCCCCCACTCTGCACCACCCTCACTGACCTGCGCCTTTGCGCGAGATCCGGGCGTGCGAGGGGTGTTTACTTAGTTGACGGTGGGGCAGAGTGGAGTAGAGTGGGGCGCCGTGGGGGGCAGTAGCGCCCTACTCGGCGCGGGAGGTGGGGCCGATGTTCCTCGGCACCCATTCACCGCGCCTCGACGACAAGGGACGGCTGTTCCTGCCGGCGAAATACCGCGAGGAGCTGTCGGGGGGATTGGTGATCACGAAGGGCCAGGAACGCTGCCTGTACGTCTTCCCCATGGCGGAGTTCCAGCGCATCACCGAGGCCTTGCGTGCCGCACCGGTCACCGAGAAGGCCGTACGCGCCTACAGCCGCGTCTTCTTCGCCAGCGCCTCCGACGAGATCCCGGACAAGCAGGGCCGCATCACCATCCCGCCGCCATTGCGCACGTACGCGGGACTGACGCGCGACTGCACCGTCATCGGGGCCAACACACGGCTGGAGATCTGGGACAGCCAGGCCTGGGAGTCCTACCTGGAGCAGGAGGAGCAAGCCTTCTCCGAGATCTCGGGGGAGGTGTTGCCCGGGGTGCTCTGACATTCGACTCGTCGGTCCGATGACCGGCCTGGCCCACGTTCGGCCAGGTCTCCAGCCGCTCTCCAGTCAGCTGGCGCAGCTTCCCCGGTGCCAGACGGCGACCCCCCGCGGACACGCGGTGAAACTTCCTCAGGGCAGCGGATGGGGACCTGGCCGGGCGAGGCCGCCGGGGGACACGCGACAGCCCGCCCAGAGAGCACGCCGCGACAGGCGCGCACAAGGGGGCGGCGGGCGACGTGAGGCCGGCGATGCCACACAGTCCGCGAGCGAGGTGGCAGCACAAGGGGGTGAAGCATGGACGTGGGGGACCACGCAGCCGACGCCGGTCACGTACCGGTCATGCTCGACCGCGTTCTGGAGCTTCTCGCGCCCGCGTTGCAGGTCAGCGGCAGGGCGCCCGTCTACGTCGACGGCACCCTCGGCATGGGGGGCCACGCCGAGGCCATGCTTTCGGCCCACCCCGAGCTCCGCCTCATCGGCCTCGACCGCGACACCACCGCGCTGGAGCGTTCGGCCAAGCGCCTGGAACGATTCGGTGACCGGGTGACCCTGGAGCACGCCGTCTACGACGAGCTGCCGGAGGTCCTCGACCGGCTGGGCGTGCCCGTGGTGGACGCCGTCCTGTTCGACCTCGGGGTCTCGTCCCCGCAACTGGACGAGGCCGACCGCGGCTTCGCCTATTCCTATGACGCCCCGCTCGACATGCGGATGGACCGCACGCAGAGCCTCACGGCGGCCGAGGTGGTCAACGGCTACCCGCCGGCGGAGCTCGCCCGCATCCTGCGCGAGTACGGAGAGGAACGGTTCGCCCAGCGCATCGCCGCCGCCATCGTGCGCGAGCGTGAGAAGGCGCCCCTCGACTCGACCCGCCGGCTCGCCGACCTGGTGCGCACGTCCATCCCGGCCGCGACCCGCCGCACCGGCGGCAACCCGGCCAAGCGCACCTTCCAGGCGCTGCGCATCGAGGTGAACGGGGAGCTCGACACCTGGCGGCGGGCCCTGCCGGCCGCACTCGGCGCCCTGCCGGTCGGCGGCCGGATCGTCGTGCTCAGCTACCACTCGCTCGAGGACCGCATCACCAAGCAGATCCTCGCCGCGCAGGCCGCCGACACGACCCCACCGGACCTGCCGGTGCCGCTGCCCGCGCACCAGCCGCGCTTCCGGCTGCTGACGCGCGGCGCCGAGCTGCCGTCCGACGAGGAGACCACGACCAACCCACGGGCCGGGTCGGTGCGCATGCGCGCCGCGGAACGGGTCCGGGAGGCGACATGACCACGACGAGCACACGCGGGCCGGGCGCCGGCGGCACGACCAGGTCCCGGACCGGCAAGCGCAAGCCCGGCGCGGCGCCCCCGCCCGAGCCGGGCGAGGACGCGAAGACCGGGGCCAAGACGGCGGTCAAGCCCGCGTCCAAGCCCGCGTCCAAACCTGCGTCGAAGACCGCGCCGAAGACCGCGCCGAAGGCCGCGTCGAAGACCGTGCCCAAAGCTCGTCCGGCGGCGGCCCGCCAGGTGGCCCCGCCGCGCACGCCGTTCGTACTGCTCATCGTCGGGCTGATGGGCGGCGCGCTGGTCAGTCTCCTGCTGCTCAACACCGTGCTCGCCGAAGACTCGTTCCGCCTGACCGAGCTGCAGAGCAACAACAAGCTGCTCGACCAGCAGCGCCAGGCGCTCGAACGGGAGATCGCGCGCGAGGAGTCGCCCGAACGGCTGCGGCAGAAGGCCGAGGCCCTCGGGATGGAGCTGCCGGATCGGTCGAGCTACATCGATCCGATGACCGGCCAGGTGACCGAGGTCGGCGGCGCCGTCCGGCCGCTGCCGGGCGCCGCCGCGGCGGCCGCGGCGGCGGCCGGAGCCGTCGGCGTGCCCGCCGTCGTGGTCCCCGGCCAGGGCGTGCCGACCGCACCCGGCGGCCGGTCCACCTCACCGGGCAGCACGACACCGGGCAGCACGACACCGGGCACCACGACTCCGGGCACCACGCAGCAGGCACCCCGCACGGGGGCCGGTACGCCGTGATCGGACGGTACGAGCGGAGCGCAGGATGACACGGCCGGGACGCGGGGCGGCAGGGCCGCCCCCGGGCCGTGGGCGCGGCCCCCAAGGGCGCGGCCCCACGGGCGCCCCGGGCCGTGACGAAAAGAGCGGCCCGGGCGCGGCGCGCGCGTCCGGGCGTCAAACCGGTAACCCCCCGCGCCCGTCCACCCCGCCCCGGTCCGGCAAGGACCGTGGCTCCTCCCGGCGGACGGGCCGGGGCGGCACCGTTCCGCCGCAGCGCAAGGACGGCACGGGCAAGCAGCCCGAAGGCAAGGCGAAGACCCCTGCAAAGACCGGCAGGTCCGCGCGGAAGGCCGCGGAGGGCAAGGGTGGCACCAGGCCGGCCGCCGGCCGCCGCACCCGCTCGGCGGGGTCGGGCTCGGGCGGCAGGCGGCCGCCACAGCGCCGGCCACAGCGCAGGTCAGCCGGGCCCCCGCAGCGGCCACGCGTCCCCTTCCACCGCCGTGACCCGATCAAGCGCCTGAACGTGGGGCTCCTCGTGGTCGCGTTCGTGTTGTCGCTGTTCGCCGGGCGTCTCGTCCAGCTGCAGACGATCGAGTCGGGCAAATACACCGAGCTCGCCATGAAGCAGCGGCTCCAGGACATCGTCCTGCCCGCCATCCGCGGCGACATCACCGACGCGCAGGGCAATCCCCTCGCGATGACGGTGGAGGCGCGCGCGATCTTCGCCGACCCGTACGTCATCAAGCCGGAGAAGCGGCAGGCGATCGTCGCCGCGATCTCACCCATTCTCGGGCTGCCGCCGGCCGATGTGATGAGGGTCATCAGCAAGCCCAAGAGCCGGTTCGAATACCTGGCCCACGGCGTCCCCCCGGACAAGGCGCGGCTGGTGACGGCGCTGAAGTTCCTCGGCATCGGCACGCTGCCCGAATACCGCCGCGACTATCCCAACGACACGCTGGCCGCCGACGTCGTCGGGTTCGTCAACCGCGCGGGCGACGGCGCCGCCGGCCTCGAGTCGGCCATGAACAAGCAGCTCGCCGGGCGCAACGGGGCGCAGAAGATCGAGATCAGCCCGGACGGCCAGCACATCCCGATGGGAGAGGACCAGAAGCGGCCCTCCGTGCCCGGGCGGGGTCTGCGCCTGACGTTGCTGCGCGACCTCCAGGACAAGGCGCAGCAGGAGATCGAGGCCCAGGTGAGGGCCACCCAGGCGCGCAGCGGCAGTGTGATCGTGATGGATCCGCGCACCGGCCAGATCCTCGCGATGGCCTCGTCCCCGGGCTTCGACCCCAACAACTACACGAAGTCGCCGCCGTCGACATGGGGCAACCCGATCGTGCAGGAGGCGTTCGAGCCCGGCAGCACCAACAAGGTCATCACGGCCGCGGCGGCGATGGAGCAGGGCGGGATACGGCCCGACACCGAGTTCGAGGTGCCCTACTCGATCCGCCGGTCGGACCGCGTCTTCCACGACTCCAGCAGGCACGCGACCGAGCGGCTGACCTTCGCGGGCGTGCTCGCCAAGTCGAGCAACGTCGGCACCATCCTGGCCAGCGAGCGCATCACGCAGGACACGCTCTACCGCTACCTGCGCGCGTTCGGTCTCGGCGAGCCGACCCGCATCGGGCTGCCCGCCGAGACCGCAGGCCAGCTCAGCCCGCCGCACAAGTGGTCCGGCACCGACCGCTACCCGATCGCGTTCGGGCAGACCGTCTCGGGCAACGCCCTGCAGATGGCCAGCGTCTACGCCACCCTCGCCAACGGCGGCGTACGGGTCGCGCCGCAGCTGATCGCGGGCACCCTCGGCGAGGACAAGTCCTTCACCGCCGCGCCGCCGCCCCAGCAGAGGCGGGTGATCAGCGCGGAGACCGCCCGTCAGATCAGGGACATGCTGGAGGGCGTCACGACCGCCGACGGCACCGCCCCCAAGGCCAAGGTCAACGGCTACCGGGTCGCGGGCAAGACCGGCACCGCCGAGATCGTCAACCCGAACTGCGGCTGCTACACAGGGGGCGGCTACACCGCGTCCTTCGCCGGGTTCGCCCCTGCCGACGACCCGCAGCTGGTCGTCCAGGTCGTCCTGCAGGCTCCGAAGCGGGGGAGCCACTATGGTGGCGATGTCGCGGCCCCCGTCTTCAAGGACGTGATGAGTTTCGCCCTGCAGACTCGCAAGATTCCGCCTACGGGGAGCAAAGCGCCGAGCATCAAGATCTACGCCCGCGACTGACCGCAGCGAGTACGCTCTCTCGCCGTGAGTCCAGCACCGCCCACCCAGATGCCGTCTTCACTCCCACCGCCCACCCAGAGCCCACGTACCGAAAGACACGCCATGCGCCCGACGACCAACCCAGCCCGTCCGCTGTCCGGGCTGGCCGTGCTGCTGGGCGCCGAGACGGTCGTGGACCTGCTGACGGACCGGACGGCGGATCCGGCCACGACCGTGGTGACCGGCATCACGCACGACTCGCGGGCGGTGCTGCGCGGGGACCTGTACGTGGCGCTGCCCGGCGCCCGGATGCACGGCGCGGAGTTCGCCGCCCAGGCGGCCGAGGCGGGCGCCGCCGCGATCCTCACCGATGCCGCCGGACGTGACCGCGCCGCCCGGACGGGCCTGCCGGTGCTCGTGGTGGACGGGGTACGGGCGCGGCTCGGCGACGCAGCCGCGTGGGTGTACGGCGAGCCCGTCCAGGACCTGACGCTCATCGGGGTGACGGGAACCAGCGGCAAGACCACGACCGTCTACCTCCTCGAGGCCGGACTGCGCGCGGCCGGAGTGGAGACCGGTGTGGTCGGGACCGTGGAGATGCGGATCGGCGACCGCAGGGTGCCCAGCGCGCTGACCACCCCCGAGGCGACCGACCTGCACGCGCTGTTCGCGATGATGCGCGAGCGGGGCGTCGGGGCCGCCGCCATGGAGGTCTCCAGCCACGCCCTGGAGCAGGGCCGGGTCGGCGGCGCCGCCTACGAGGTGGCGATCTTCACGAATCTCTCCCAGGACCACCTGGACTACCACCCGACGATGGAGGACTACTTCGCCGCCAAGGCGAGGCTGTTCACCCCGGCCTACAGCCGCGTCGGCGTGGTCAACTTCGACGACCACTACGGACGCCGGCTGGTCGACGTGGCCGCCGTGCCCATCACCACGTTCTCGGCCACCGGCGACCCGGCCGCCGACTGGCGGGCCGACGACGTCCGCCTGGGCGCCGACGGCAGCGTCTTCCGGGTCGTGGGCCCGGGCGGCATCGAGGCCGACGCGACCGTCCAGCTCGCCGGGCCGTTCAACGTGGCCAACGCGCTCGCCGCGATCGTGGCCCTGGTGGAGGCCGGCATCCCGCTGCAGACGGCGGTGGCCGGAGTCGGCTCGCTCCCGGGCGTGCCGGGCCGCCTGGAACGGGTCGACGAGGGACAGGAGTTCGTGGCCCTCGTCGACTACTCCCACAAACCCGGTGCCGTCGAGGCGGTGCTGACCTCGCTGCGCCCGGTGACCGAGGGCCGCCTGATCATCGTGCTCGGCTGCGGCGGCGACCGTGACCGCGGCAAACGGCCACTGATGGGCGAGGCCGCGGCCCGGCTGGCCGACATGGCCTATTTCACCGACGACAACCCCCGATCCGAGGATCCGCTGGCCATCCTCGCCGCTATGGTCGAGGGCGGGCTCAGGGTGCCGCAGCCCCAGCGCGCGCACCTGGTCATGGAGCCCGACCGGGAGGCCGCCATCCGGCTGGCGATCGGCCGGGCCCGCCGCGGCGACGTGGTGGTCGTCGCGGGCAAGGGCCATGAGCAGGGGCAGTACGTGGCCGGTGAGGTCTTCCCGTTCGACGACCGCGAGGTCGTCCGGGAGGCCCTGCGCGGCCGGAAGAATCTGAGAGGGGACGGGACGCAGGCGTGATTCCGCTTCCGCTGTCGACGATCGCGGAGCTGACCGGGGGGGTTCTCCACACGGAGCGGCCCGAGACCGTTGTCGGCGGTCCCGTCGTCATCGACTCGCGCGCGGTGGAGCCCGGTGCGCTGTTCGCCGCGTTCAAGGGTGAACGCGTGGACGGGCACGACTTCGCCGCCGCGGCGCTGGCCGCGGGCGCCGCCGGGGTGCTGGCTCAGCGCCCGTTCGGCGGGCCGGGCGAGCCCGGCGGGCCGGCCGTCATCGTCGACGACGTGCAGAAGGCCCTGGGCCTGCTCGCCAGGGGGGTGCTGGCCCGCCTGCCGGACACCACCGTCATCGGTGTCACCGGCTCGGCGGGCAAGACCTCCACCAAGGACCTGATCGCGCAGGTCGTGCGCCATTCCGGTGAGACGATCGCGCCGGTCGGCTCGTTCAACAACGAGATCGGGCTGCCGCTCACCGCGCTCCGCGCCGACGAGGGCACCCGGCATCTGGTGCTGGAGATGGGGGCCCGCGGCGTCGGCCACATCGCCTACCTCGCCCGCGTCGCCCGGCCCCGCATCGGCGTGGTGCTGAACGTGGGCACCGCGCACATCGGCGAGTTCGGCAGCCAGGAGATGGTGGCGCGCGCCAAGGGCGAGCTGGTCGAGGCCGTGCCCGCGGGGGGCACGGCGGTGCTCAACGCCGACGACCCGCTCGTGCGGGCCATGGCCGCCCGCACCCCGGCCGAGATCGTGCTGTTCGGCAGGGGGCCGGACGCGACCGTCCGGGCCGCGGACGAGTGGCTGGACGACGCCGGCCGGGCCCGCTTCACCCTGGTCACGCCCGAGGGTTCGCTGCCGGTGGCCTTGCGCCTGCACGGCGCTCACGCGGTCGCCAACGCGCTGGCCGCCGCCGCGGTGGCCCGGGAGGCCGGGATGGAGCTGCACGCCATCGCCGACGCGCTCTCGGCCGCAGAGCCGGCCAGCCGCTGGCGCATGGAGGTCACCGAGAGCCCCAGCGGCGTCACGGTCGTCAACGACGCCTACAACGCCAACCCGGAGTCGATGCGCGCGGCGCTCGACACGCTCGGCCACATGGCGCGGGGGCGGCGCGCGTTCGCGGTATTGGGCGAGATGGCGGAGCTGGGCGCCTCCTCTGTGGCAGAACATGCCAAGATCGGGCAGCATGTCGCGCGCAGCGGTTTGGCCGGCCTCATCGTCGTGGGCGCGGCCGCCGCGCCGATGGCCGATGGGGCCGGGCAAGTGGGGTCATGGACGGGAGAGTGCGTACAGGTGGATGACGTCGGCGCGGCGCTGACCGCGCTCAGGGAGCGGCTCCGGCCGCAGGACGTCGTACTGGTGAAGGGCTCTCGCGTCGCCGGGATGGAACGGGTCGCCGCCGGCCTCCTCGGGGAGGACGGCGCATGACCCGCTCATGGTCGCGGCTGCGCCGCTCCGGGTCATGGCGCTTTGACGCCTTGTCTTCCCTCGTCGGTCGTTCCTCCCTCCTCGGTCCAGACAAGGCGGCGCCATGACCAACATCATCATCGCCGCCGGCGTGGCCCTGGTGTTCGTCATGGTCGGCACGCCGGTGTGGATCCGCATCGTCAACCGGCTGGGCTACGGGCAGATGATCCGCGAGGAGGGCCCGGAGGCCCACCTCAACAAGCGGGGCACGCCCACCATGGGCGGCACGGTGTTCATCGTCGGCTCGCTCGTCGGCTACTCCGTGGCGCACCTGGCCACCCGGTCGATCCCGACCGTCTCGGGCTTCCTGGTGCTCTTCCTGATGACCGGCCTCGGGCTGGTCGGCTTCGTCGACGACTACATCAAGGTGTTCAAGCAGCGCAGCCTCGGCCTGCGCAGCGGCGCCAAGATGGTCGGCATCGTGGTGGTCGGCGTGATCTTCGCGATCGCCTCCCTCAACTTCCCCAACGGGTACGACATCACCCCGGCGTCCCCGCACCTGTCGTTCCTGCGCGACTTCGAGTGGTCGATCGGCCCGTACCTCTTCGTGGTCTGGGCGCTGCTGCTGATCGCGGCGATGTCCAACGGCGTCAACCTCACCGACGGGCTGGACGGCCTGGCCGCCGGCCCGGCCGGGATGGTGCTCGCCGCGTACGTCATCATCGGCAACTGGCAGCTGCGCAACAGCTGCTACGACTACGGCCTCGCCCCCGGCTGCTACAGCGTGCGCGACCCCCTCGACCTCGCGGTCGTCGCGGCGGCGGTGCTCGGCGGCGTGTTCGGCTTCCTGTGGTGGAACGCCCCGCCCGCCAAGATCTTCATGGGCGACACCGGCTCGCTCGCCCTGGGCGGCGTGCTGGTCGGCCTGGCGATCCTCACCCACACCCAGTTCCTGCTGGCCATCCTGTGCGGCCTGATCGTGATGATCACGATGTCCGTGATCATCCAGGTCGGCAGCTTCAAGATGACCGGCAAACGGGTCTTCAAGATGGCACCCCTCCAGCACCACTTCGAGCTGTCGGGCTGGGCCGAGACCACGATCGTCGTCCGGTTCTGGCTGATGTCGGCGCTCTTCGTGGCGATCGGCCTCGGGCTGTTCTACCTGGAATGGATGCCCAAGCGGTGAGTTCCACCTGGGAGGGTTTGCGCGTCTGCGTCGCGGGGCTCGGCGTCTCGGGCCGGGCAGCGGCCCGCGTGCTCGCCGAACGCGGCGCGCACGTGACGGTCGTCGAGGGCCGTGACGATGAGGCACTCCGCGGCCACGCGGCCGAGCTGGCGGCGTGGGCCGATGCGCACGGATCGTCGGTCACCGTACGGCTCGGCGACGGCGAGACCCTCCCGGACGCCATCGACCTCGTGGTCACCTCGCCGGGCTGGCGTCCGGACGTGCCGCTGCTGGCCGCGGCGGCGCGGGCCGGGATCGAGATCATCGGCGAGGTGGAGTTGGCTTGGAGGCTCCGTGCTGAGGGCAGTGCGCCTTGGCTGGCGCTGACGGGTACTAACGGCAAGACCACGGCGGTACGGATGCTCGCGTGCATCCTCGAAGCCGCCGGGCACCGGACGCTCGCGGTCGGCAACGTCGGCACCCCCATCGTCGAGGCTGTGCTGGAAAAGCACGACGTCCTCGCCGTGGAGCTGTCGAGCTACCAGCTCCACTGGTCGAGCACCGTCACCCCGTTCGCCGCCGCCGTTCTGAACGTGGCGCCCGACCACCTCGACTGGCATGGCTCCTTCGAGGCCTACGCCGCCGCCAAGGGCAAGATCTACGCTCCCGGGACGGTCGCGGTGGTCAACTCCGACGACCCCGTCTCCGTGCGGCTCGGCGGCGAGGGAGCCATCGGCTTCACGCTCGCCGTCCCGCAGCCCGGCCAGCTCGGCGTCGTCGAGGATCTGCTCGTCGACCGGGCACTGGTCCCCGACCCCGAGCACGAGGCCGCCGAGCTCGCCGCGCTGGCCGACGTCCGGCCGTTCGCGCCGCACAACGTCGCCAACGCGCTCGCCGCGGCCGCCCTGGCCCGTGCCTTCGGCGTCCCGCCCGAGGCCGTCCGGGCGGGACTGCGGGAGTTCGTGCCCGACCCGCACCGCATCGCCCATGTCGCCACGCTCGCGGGCGTGGACTACGTCGACGACTCCAAGGCGACCAACCCGCACGCCGCCGCGTCCTCGCTGGCCGCCTGCCGGTCGGCCGTCTGGATCGCCGGGGGGCTGCTGAAGGGCGCCGACGTCGACGATCTGGTGCGTTCCTGCGCCGACCGGCTGCGCGCCGTCGTGCTCCTCGGGGCCGATCGGGCACAAATCGCCACCGCACTCGCGCGACACGCGCCGGAGGTCCCGGTCGTCGACGTCTCCGGCACCGACACTGGGGCGATGGACCGCGTCGTTAGTGAAGCCTCCGCCCTGGCACAGCCCGGGGACACCGTGCTCCTGGCCCCCGCCGGAGCCTCGTTCGACATGTTCACCAGTTACGGAGCGCGCGGCGACGCCTTCGCCGCCGCGGTACGGCGGCTTTCCGAGCGACGGTAGTGGAGCGGGCATGACCGCTGTACCGGCCAAGGACCTGTCCAAGGACCCGTCGTCCAAGGACCTGCCCTCCACGGAAAAGGCCTCGGGGCGTTCCGGACCGCGCGAGCAGGTCGTCGCCGCCGTAGGGCTTCTGGACCGCCCGCTCACCTCGTACTACCTGGTGCTGGGCTGTTCCATGATGCTCTTGGCGCTGGGGCTCACGATGGTGCTGTCGGCGTCCAGCGTGAAGCAACTGCAGGAGACCGGATCGGCCTACACGCTGTTCCAGAAGCAGGCGATGTGGGTGGTGTTCGGGCTGCCCGGCATGTGGCTCGCCTCCCGCATGCCCGTCAAGGCGATCCGTGCGCTGGCGTACCCGCTCCTGCTGCTGTCCATCGTCGCGCTGATCCTGGTGCTGGTGCCGGGCCTCGGCCGTACGGCGGGCGGCGCCACGCGCTGGATCAGCCTCGGGCCGATGCAGATCCAGCCGTCCGAACCCGCCAAGCTGGGCCTGGTGCTCTGGGGCGCCGACCTGCTGGCCCGCAAGGAACGGCTAGGCCAGCTCACCGAGTGGCGGCCGCTGCTCGTGCCCCTGCTTCCCGGCGCGGGGCTGCTGGTCCTCCTGGTGATGCTGGGGAACGACCTCGGCACGACCCTGGTCCTCCTCACGATCTTCCTGGCGCTGCTGTGGGTCGTGGGGGCACCCGCGCGGCTGTTCGTCGGCATCGCCGGGCTGGTGTGCCTGCTGGTGTCGATCCTGATCGTGGTCGAGCCGTACCGCATGCAGCGGCTCACCGGCTTCCTCGACCCCTCGGGCAACCAGCTGACGAGCAACTACCAGGGGCGGCAGGGTTTGTTCGCGGTGGCCTCCGGGGGCTGGTTCGGCACGGGCCTGGGCGAGGGGCGGGCCAAATGGGACTATCTTCCCCATGCCGAAACGGACTTCATCTTCGCGATCGTCGGAGAGGAGTTCGGCCTGGTCGGTACGCTCGTAGTGCTGGGTCTGTTCGGGCTGCTGGCGTACGCCGGGCTGCGGATCGCCAGGAGGGTGAAGGATCCGTTCACCCGCCTCGCCGCGGCCGGGGCGACCGCGTGGCTCGTGGTGCAGGCGATCGTCAACATCGGGGCGGTGATCGGTGTGCTTCCCATCACGGGAATCCCGCTCCCGCTGGTCTCCTACGGCGGTTCGGCGCTGATCCCGACACTGATCGTGCTGGGCGTACTGCTGGCGTTCGCCAAACGGGAGCCGGGGGCGCGCCAGGCACTGGCGGCGCGGGGTCCCGGTCCGGTCTCGCGGGCCCTAAGCTGGCTGGGCCTGGCACGGCGTTGAATCCGCTGATCGACACTTTGAGGAGTTGTCAACGAGCATGAGGGTTGTCCTGGCCGGCGGCGGCACCGCCGGACACATCGAGCCCGCCCTGGCCCTCGCTGACGCGCTGCGCCGCAACGATCCCAACGTCGGGATCACCTGTCTGGGCACGGAACGGGGTCTGGAGACCCGGCTCGTCCCGCAGCGCGGCTACCAGCTCGCCCTGATCCCGCCGGTGCCGCTGCCGCGCACGCTGACTCCGCAGCTGCTGTCGGTGCCCGGCCGGCTGCGCGGCGCGATCAACGCGGCGGCGAACGTCCTCGACCAGGCCCAGGCCGACATTCTCGTCGGCTTCGGCGGCTACGTCGCCACCCCCGGCTATCTGGCGGCGCGCAAGCGCAAGGTCCCGATCATCGTCCACGAGGCCAACCCCAAGCCGGGCCTGGCCAACAAGCTCGGCGCCCGCTTCACCGACCACGTCGCGGTCTCGCACGCCGACTCCCCGCTGCCGGGCGCCACGTTCGTCGGCATCCCGCTGCGCCGCGAGATCGCCACGCTGGACCGGCTGGCGATGGGCGACAAGGCCCGTTCCTACTTCGGGCTGATGCCCGACCTCCCGACGCTGCTGATCTTCGGCGGCTCGCAGGGCGCCCGGTCGCTCAACCGCGCCGCGGTCGCCGCCGCCCCCGCGTTCCGGCAGGCCGGGATCCAGGTCCTGCACATCGTCGGACCCAAGAACACCGAGGAGCCCGAGCCGTCCGCCGGCGGCCCCCAGTACGTCACCATCCCGTACTGTGACCGGATGGACCTGGCCTACGCGGCGGCGGACATGGCCATGTGCCGGGCGGGGGCGATGACCTGCGCCGAGCTGACCGCGGTCGGCCTGCCCGCGGTCTACGTGCCGCTGCCGATCGGCAACGGCGAGCAGCGGCTCAACGCCGAGCCGATCGTCGCCGCGGGCGGCGGGCTGCTCGTCGACGACGCCGAGCTCACGCCGGAGTGGATCGCGCACAGCCTGCTGCCGGTGCTGGCCGACCCGGGCCGGGTGGCCCACATGTCGGAGGCGGCCGGGCGGATGGGCCGGCGCGACGCCGACGTGGCGCTGGCCAAGATGGTGTACGACGTGGTCCGCGCGTCGGGGCGACAGCACTAGGGGGTCGTGAGACAACTCACGACGAGGGGATGAGCGTTACGGGATGAATCTGATCAGTCCTGGCGAGATCGTGCCGGCCGATGAGCTGGGAGCGGTTCACTTCATCGCGATCGGCGGGGCCGGCATGTCCGGGATCGCCCGCATCATGCTCAAGCGCGGCATCGCCGTCTCCGGCAGCGACGCGCGCGACTCCGAGCTGCTGGGGCAGCTCGGCGACCTCGGCGCCAAGGTGTTCGTGGGGCACGACGCGGCCTACGTCGGCGAGGCCGACACGGTCGTGGTGTCCACCGCGATCAGGGACACCAACCCCGAGCTCGTCGCCGCCCGCGAGCGCGGCCTGCGCGTGCTGCACCGTTCGGCCGCGCTGGCCTCGCTGATGGCCGGCCGGCGAGCGGTCGCGGTGGCGGGCACGCACGGCAAGACCACGACGACGTCGATGCTGACCGTCGCGCTGCAGCACGCGGGGGCCGACCCCTCCTACTGCATCGGCGGCCAGCTGGTCACCACCGGCCTCGGCGCGGACGAGGGCACCGGCGACGTCTTCGTGGCCGAGGCCGACGAGAGCGACGGCTCGTTCCTCATGTACACCCCGCACATCGCGATCATCACCAACGTCGAGGCCGACCACCTCGACAACTACGGCGGCTTCGAGAAGGTCAAGGAGAACTTCGCCCGCTTCGTCGAACGGATCGAGCCGGGCGGCACCCTCGTCGCCGGCGCCGACGACCCCGTCGCGATGGAGCTGGCCGTCCAGGCGCGCGAGCGCGGCCTCACCGTCGTCACCTACGGCGAGGCGGCCGGCGCCGATCTCCGCGTGACCGGATTCACTCCGCGCGGGCTGGGCTCCCGCTTCGAGATCGAAGGCCTGGGCGAGGTCGCGCTCGGCGTCCCGGGCCGCCACAACATGCTCAACGCCACCGCGGTGGTCGCGGTGGCACGGGCGCTCGGCCGTGACCTGGCCGACGTCCTCCGGGGCCTGACCGCCTTCGGCGGGGCGATGCGCCGCCTGGAGCCCAAGGGCAAGGCGGGCGGCGTCGAGGTCTTCGACAGCTACGCCCACCACCCGACCGAGCTCTCGGCCGACCTGGAAGCCACCCGCGACTACGTCGACCAGATCGGCGCCGCCAGGATCATCGCTGTCTTCCAGCCGCACCTCTACAGCCGCACCCGTTTCTTCGCCGCGGAGTTCGGCGAGGCCCTCGCGCTGGCTGACGTGGCGGTGGTGCTGGACGTGTACGGCGCGCGTGAAGATCCCGAGCCCGGTGTGACCGGCAAGCTCGTGGCCGACGCCGTCCCGGCGGGCACCGAGACCGTCTACGCCCCGGTCTGGGACGAGGTCCCCGAGACGGTCACCGCGCTCGCCCGTCCCGGCGACGTCGTCATCACCCTCGGTGCGGGCGACGTCACCCTGCTGGGGCCCAAGATCCTCGACCTGATCGCCGCCTCATAGGTGACTGAGATGGGGACGGGCCGGGAATCGGCGATCGAGGATCGTGCCGACGAGCCATCAGACCCGGGCCGGCCGGTGTCCGCCGAACGTCAGCGGGCCGGCCGCTGGAAGGTGCTTTTCGTCACCCTCCTGGTGGTCAGCCTGCTCGGCGCGGCGGCCTGGGTCCTGCTCGGCTCCCGGCTCCTGGTCGTCCGCCACGTCGAGGTCACCGGCACCAAGCTCGCTCCACGCGACCGGGTGGTTGCCGCTGCGGGGATCCGCCTCGGCGGCCCCATGGCCCGCCTTGGCACGGGTTCGGTCCGCGCGCGCGTGGAAAAGCTGCGCGAGGTCGAGTCCGCCCGGATCGAACGGCACTGGCCCGGCACGGTGCGGATCGTCGTCCGTGAACGTGTGCCGCTCGTCACCGTCGAACGCGCCGCCCGCTTCTACCAGCTCGACAAGCACGGCGTGATCGTCACTGACACCCCCGTCCGGCCGGGCCGCATGCCCGGCCTGACGGCGACCGCCCCGGGCCCGACCGACCCGGCCACTCTCGCCGCCCTGCGCGTCGTGGACGCCCTTCCGCCCCGTCTCAGCAAGAGCCTGACCGAGGTGGAGGCCCCCACCCCCGAGTCCGTCACGCTCCGCCTGACCGGCGGCCTCACCGTCGTCTGGGGTTCCGGCGAACGCTCCAGTGAGAAGCTGCGTCTCCTCGACGCCCTCCAGCGCACCGCCGCCGGACGGGCCGCACGGACGATCGACGTGAGCTCTCCGGAAGTGGTGACCACCCGCTGAGCGCCGGAGTCTGGTCCCGTGCGTGTGTCGCGGGGATTCCGGCCGCCCAATGGGGCACGCTTGACGCAAGCGCGGCCGCAGGTGCGAAAGCCGGGCGTGCAGTGCCGGCTCACAAGCACTGCCGGCTCACAAGGAGAATGAGGTCTGATGTCCCGGGTAAGGCGAGGCGCGGTCCACCGCCCTTGGTTCGCCAACCAGGGCAAGTGGCGCGCACTGCGACACGCCGGTGTAGTTGGCGGGAGGTTAGTTGACCCTGGCGGTAAGCCCGCCCTACTGTCCGTATCAGTCTTCAGGTTGACATAACTGTAAGCCTCAAGTTGAGGGTGAGGGTTTGGGTGGTCCTACACCGCCCCGATCCGCACCAGAGCAAGACCAGGTCAGGAACATGGCAGCGGCACGGAATCCGGGCCGGCCGGTTGGATAGAGCGAGCGGAAAGGCCCCTCGTCGTGGCAGCACCGCAGAATTACCTCGCGGTCATCAAAGTCGTCGGTATCGGCGGCGGCGGCGTCAATGCCGTCAACCGGATGATCGAGGAGGGACTCAAGGGCGTCGAGTTCATCGCGATCAACACTGACGCCCAGGCGCTGCTGATGAGTGACGCCGACGTGAAGCTGGACGTGGGGCGTGAGCTCACCCGCGGCCTGGGAGCCGGGGCCAACCCGGACGTGGGCCGCAAGGCCGCCGAAGACCATCGTGAGGAGATCGAAGAGGTCCTCAAGGGCGCCGACATGGTGTTCGTGACGGCGGGGGAGGGCGGCGGCACCGGCACCGGCGGCGCGCCCGTCGTGGCCAACATCGCGCGGTCACTGGGCGCCCTCACGATCGGCGTGGTGACCCGCCCGTTCAGCTTCGAGGGCAAGCGGCGGGCGATGCAGGCCGAGGCCGGCATCGAGACGCTGCGCGACGAGGTCGACACCCTCATCGTGATCCCCAACGACCGGCTGCTGTCGATCTCCGACCGGCAGGTCAGCGTGCTGGACGCGTTCAAGGCCGCCGACCAGGTGCTCCTGTCCGGTGTCCAGGGCATCACCGACCTGATCACCACACCGGGCCTGATCAACCTGGACTTCGCCGACGTCAAGTCGGTCATGTCCGGCGCGGGCTCGGCACTCATGGGCATCGGCTCGGCCCGCGGCGACGACCGCAGCGTGGCCGCCGCCGAGATGGCGATCTCCAGCCCGCTGCTGGAGGCCAGCATCGACGGTGCGCACGGCGTGCTGCTGTCGATCTCCGGCGGGTCCGATCTGGGCCTGTTCGAGATCAACGAGGCGGCGCAGCTGGTGTCGAACGCGGCCGCGCCGGACGCGAACATCATCTTCGGTGCGGTCATCGATGACGCGCTCGGCGACGAGGTCCGGGTGACGGTGATCGCGGCGGGTTTTGACGAGGGGCGCCCTACCAAGCCGGCTCCTGAGCCGGAGGCCAAGCGGGTGCCGCCGCCGCCGCGTCCGGTGCCCCCGCCCCCGACACCGCCCGCGGCGCCGTCCAACCCGATTCCGAGCCGGGTGGGCCGTTCGGAGCCCGCGCCCCAGCCGGCCGGGCAGCAGACCGTCGCCCAGGCCGCGGCGGCGCCCGCTCCGGCCCCCGCCCCGCCGGCGCCTTCCGCACCGGCCCCGCCGCGTGCGGAGCCCGAGCGGCCACAGCAGGGCGGTGACGGCCGGTCGTCGCGGGACGAGTCGCAGTCTTCCGGCGGGTCCGGCGCTCCGGCCGACGACGGCACCGAGCCCGCGCCGCGTCCGCCCGCCCCGCGCCCATCGGCCGAGCCCGCCCCGGCGCGGGTGCATGCCGGCGACAGCGAGAGCGGCTCGGCCTCGACCGGCCCGCGCCGGCGCCCGGTCGTGTTCGACGAGGACGACGATCTCGACGTCCCCGACTTCCTCTTCCTCAAGTGATCACGAACGTCGGGCTGGGCGCGGGTGTCGGCGCGGCGTTCACCGCACGCGCGGGCGGCGTGAGCCGGGCCCCGTACGACTCTCTCAACCTGGGCGGCGCCGTCGGAGACGACGCCGCCTCGGTGCGTGACAACCGGGGTCGCGCCGCCGCCGCCCTCGGCATCGACCCGGCGCGCACCGTCTGGATGCGCCAGGTCCACGGCGCGGACGTCGCGTTCGTCACCGGTCCCGCCTCCCCGGAGGGCGGCGACGGGATCCCGCCGGTGGACGCGATCGTGACGACGGAGCCGGGGCTGGCCCTGGCGGTCCTCGTCGCCGACTGCGCGCCGGTGCTGCTCGCCGACCACGCGGCGGGCGTCGTCGGCGCCGCGCACTCGGGCCGGCCCGGGACGGCCGCCGGGGTGGTCCCGGCCCTGGTCGAGCAGATGTGCGCCAAGGGCGCCGACCCCGCACGGATCCGCGGGGCCATCGGCCCGGCGGCGTGCGGGGGTTGCTACGAGGTGCCCGCCGAGATGCGCGACGAGGTCGCCGAGGCCGTGCCCGAGGCGTACGCGACCACGACGGCCGGTACTCCCGGACTCGACATCCGGGCCGGGATCGCGGCGCAGCTCGCCGCCGTGGGGGTGACCGACGTGCGGATCGACCCCCGGTGCACGATCGAGAGCGGCGAGCTCTTCTCGTTCCGCCGCGAGGGCCGGACAGGGCGGTTCGCTGGATATGTCTGGCTCAGGGGCGGCGGCGATGGCTGACGCTGAAGCACGCAGCAAGATGACTGAAGAACGCAGCAAGATGACTGAAGCACGCAGAGACGAGCTGGCGGCCAATCTGGCCGAGGTCCGCAAGCGGATCGAGGCAGCCTGCACCGCGGCCGGCCGCGACGCGGATGAGATCACGCTGGTCGCGGTGACCAAGACCTTCCCCGCGTCGGACGTGCGGCTGCTGTCCGAGCTCGGCGTGGCCGACGTCGCCGAAAACCGCGACCAGGATGCGGCCCCCAAGGCGGCCGCATGTGAAGGCCTCCCATTGACCTGGCATTTCGTGGGTCAGCTGCAGACCAACAAGGTCCGTTCGGTGGCGTCGTACGCCGACGTCGTGCATTCGGTGGATCGCTCCAAACTGGTGACCGCGCTGGACCGCGCCGCCGGGAGAGCCGGCCGGCGGTTGCGCTGCCTCGTCCAGGTGTCGCTGGACGAACGGGAAGACCGGGGCGGCGCCGCACCGGACGCCGTGCTCACGCTGGCCGACGAGATCGCGGCGGCCGAGTGCCTGGAGCTGGACGGCGTCATGGCGGTCGCACCTCTGGGCGGGGACCCGGCCGAGGCGTTCGCGCGGCTGGCCCGCATCGCGGCGAGGGTAGGGGAATCGCACCCCGCGGCAAGGGTCATCTCGGCGGGTATGAGCGGTGATCTGGAGCCCGCGATCGCATGTGGTGCGACACACGTACGTGTTGGTACGGCGTTGCTCGGCGGCCGACGGGCAATCGTCAGGTAATGTCCCCCCAGTGGTACCTGCCGAAACGGCAGGCCACACCGGCCCGGGGGCGCCTCCGGGCCGGTCGGATCGGTCCGATCGCGGTGCCGGGGCGCCGGGGCCCACAGGACGACGGAGGGGCATATGGCCAGCGCGATGCGCAAGATGGCGGTCTACCTCGGCCTTGTGGAGGACGACCGATACGACGACAAGTACGCCAAGTACGACGATTACGACGAGTACGAGGTGTACGACGACGAGGCCGATCCGGGCTCGGGGCGGCAGGGCCGGCTCCGGGACGACGAGTCCGCGGCGCAGCTTACCCGAGCGGAGGACGGCGCGGACCGGGATCGTGATCATCACGCTCCGTCGACCGGCGGGCAGCGGTCGGTAGCGCTGTACGAGTCGGGTACCACAGACCTTGCTCGTATCACTACGCTGCATCCAAGGACCTACAACGAGGCAAGGACCATCGGGGAGCATTTCCGTGAGGGAACGCCGGTGATCATGAACCTGACCGAGATGGTCGACAGCGACGCCAAGCGTCTCGTCGACTTCGCGGCAGGTCTCGTATTCGGCCTGCATGGGAGCATCGAGCGTGTTACGAACAAGGTGTTCCTTCTGTCACCTGCCAACGTGGAGGTGACGGCCGAGGACAAGGCCCGGATGGCAGAACGAGGATTCTTCAACCAAAGCTGACAGCCACATGCGAGAGTGTCCGTGACAATCGTTGGAACCGTGCTGAGCGCACTGCTTTACATCTTCCTCCTCTTCCTGATCGGGAGGTTGATCCTCGAAGTCCTGCAGTCGTTCGCGCGTTCATGGCGTCCCACGGGGGTGGTGCTCGTGATCGCGGAGGCGACCTACACCGTCACCGATCCGCCACTGAAGCTCCTGAGACGTTTCATCCCACCCATACGTCTCGGTAACGTGGCACTCGATCTCAGCTTCACGGTCCTCATCCTTGTGGTCTGGGTCATGATCATCTTCGTCCGGGAGCTCTGATCGGATACCGTCCTTTGGGACAGACTCCAAGCGCGCCAAGGAGACGAACATGCCGCTGACACCCGCCGATGTGCGGAACAAGCAGTTCAGTACCACCAGGCTGAGGCCGGGGTACGACGAGGAGGAGGTGGACGCCTTCCTCGACGAGGTCGAGGCTGAGCTCGACCGCCTCATCCAGGAGAACGAGGAGCTGCGCGCGAAGCTGGCCGAGTGCCTGCGCGGCAAGGTCCCCGCGATGGCCGCCCCGATCGTGGAGCCCAAGCCCGACGTCGCCAAGATCCCCGAGCCTCCCCGGCCCGAGCCGCAGCCGCAGCCCGAGCCCGAGCCCGTCATGGGGGGCCTCGGCATGTCCGCCCCGTCCGGCGAGGACAACATGGACACCGCGGCGCGCGTGCTCGCGCTGGCGCAGCAGACCGCCGACCAGGCGATCGCCGACGCCCGCCGCGAGGCGGACGAGACGCTCGGCCGTGCCCGCCGCGAGGCCGAGGAGATCCTCGGCAAGGCCCGCCGGCAGGCCGACCAGATCGTCAGCGAGGCCCGCTCGCGCGCCGAGGCCCTCGACCGCGACGCCCAGGAGCGGCACCGCCAGGTCATGGGTTCCCTCGTGCAGCAGCGCGAGGAGCTTGAGCGTGAGGTCGACAACCTGCGCGCCTTCGAACGGGAATACCGCAGCCGCCTGAAGGTCTACCTGGAGGGCCAGCTGCGCGACCTGGAGGCGGGCAGCGCCGAGGCAGGCGGATTCCCGCCCCCTCCCGGCGGCCAGAGCGTTCAGGCGGGCACCCAGACCGGCCCGCAGAACGCCATCCCGCACGCGGAAAACCGCAACGGCACCGCCGGCTCGACGGCGACCGGCCCCGCGCCGTTCCCGCCGCCCGCGGAGCCCGCTCAGCACAGCCAGCAGGTCCAGCACTCGGCCACCGGCGCGTTCCACTCGGGCGGCGACAACCCGCCGCACGAGAGGCGTTGAGGCGCATCGCTCAGGCGATAGTGTCTTCCCGACCGCCGCGCCGCGGATGGCGCCGTAGCCATCCCGGCGGCGTTCGGCGTTCCGGAACGTCGTTGGTCGCCTCCGGGCCTGTTCATTAGGTGCAGGCGGCCCGGAGCGTGCGCCTGATAGAGGGAGAGACCCTTGATCATCCTGAGTGGCGTCCTCGTCGTCGTCGCCATCGCCCTGCTGGTCGCGGGCATCGTGGCCGGCAACGGAGAGAGTGCACAGGTCCTCGGGCTGGACGCGCTGGTGGTGATCTACATCTCGATCGCCGTCAGTGTCGTGTCCGCGTTGTGCCTGGCCCTCGGGGTGTTCCTGCGGCGCAAGGAGTTGTTCGGCGCGGGAGCGGTGCCGTCCGCCGCCAAGAACAAGCGGAAGAGCAAGAGCAAGAAGGCCCCCCCGGTGCGGACCAAGACGGCTCCCGCCAAGGACGAGCCCGCCGACACCGAGGTCACCATCCCCGCTCCTCCGGCCAACGTCCCGGATGACGCCGTGGTCTTCGTGGTCCGCGGTCGCAAGCGTTACCACCTCAGCACTTGCCGTCAGCTCGCCGGTCGTGACAAGGAAGAGCTGACCTACGTCGAGGCCAAGGAAGAGGGCTTCAGCCCCTGCACGGCCTGCATGCCCGACACCGCACTGGCGGCGCGCGCCGCGGTGTCGGTCCCTGCGGCCTCCGCAGAGGCGAAGGCCAAGACGGCTGAGCTTCCCCGCACCCCGTCGAAGGGTGCCCCGGCCAAGCCGCAGGCGACACCGGCGAAGGGCCCGGCGGCTCCTCGGGAGCCCCAGCCGTCCGCATCAGCGGCCCCTACGGCGCCCGCCCCGGTGCAAGACATCACACAGGCCGCGGCCAAGCCCGCCCAGCGCAAGCCCGCGGAGAAGCCCGCCGACTCCGGCTCGGGCCTCCCGTCAGCCTGGCCCGCGCCCGCCTCGCCGGTCGGTGACATCGCACGGGCCGCGTCCAAGCCTGACCCGAGGCCGTCTGACCCGAGCCCATCTGACCCGAGCCCGTCGCTGGTCGAGCGGACGGTGACCGACCGCCCCGTCGCCGCCGAGCCGCCCGCAGGCGAGGCGAAGCAGGAAGCCGCCCCGCCCAAGCCCCGCGCTTCCGCCGAGCCCGACGAGGGCCCGCAGGTGCGGATCCTCAGCGGCACCAAGCGTTACCACCGCACCGATTGCGCCCTCATCGAGGACATCGGCGACGAGGCCGACGACCTCGAGGCGCTCTCCCGCGCGGAGGCCAAGGCCCGCGGCTGCACCCCGTGCCTGGTCTGCCAGCCCGACAAGGAGCGCGCCCGGGACTGACCCGGTCCAGGTGTCAGGAGTGGTTGCGGCGGGCGGAGCGTCGCGCCTCCCGGAGCTCCCGGAGACGCTCGCGGCGGTCGTGGTGGATTTCGCGGTGCTGATGGTGGAGTTCGCGGTGGAGTTCGCGGACCGCTTCGCGGCGGCGCTTCTCGCCGGGCTCGCGGCGGTGCACGTCCACGCCGCCGAAGAGGGTGAAGCCGGTCAGGCGGATGGTCGGGGCGTCGGGGCCGAGGTCGTCGTCCTCGGGGAGGCTCACGCCGCCGAAGACGGCCGAGTTGGAGTTGATGACGCGGACGCCCGGGGGGACGGTGACGTCGACGCCGCCGAAGATGCAGGTGATGTTGACGGTGACCTCGCGCTGGGAGAGCACCGCCCGCCGGAAGTCGAGCTCCACGCCGCCGAAGACGCAGCTGACGTTCGTCTGCGGTTCGACGAGCCAGCGGCCGCGGCGGTCGGCGCCAGCGAAGACCGCCACAATGCTGGTGGACTGTGGGGCGGGCGGTGGCTCGGCCGCGTCCCCGTTAAGCGGATCCCTGGCGAGCGCGTCCCTGGTGAGCCCGTCCTTGGTGAGGCGGACCGCGGGGCCGGTCTCGCCGGGGAGATCCCGCAGGACCGGCTCCAGGTCGGCGTAGGTCTTGGCCTGGTAGACCACGTCGATGCGCTCGCCGTGCTCCTCCGGCGTGATGCGGCCCTCGGCGAGGGCCTCGCGCAGCCGGTCGGCGACCCGGTCGCGGTCGGCGTCGGACGCGCGGAGGTTCTCAGAGTCGTTCACGCGAGCCATCATCTCAAACGCGATGTGTCTCGAAAAAGGGCCCAGGACGGAAATGTCACGCGCATCAGGGCCAGGCGGGCGCCTGACCCGGATGCGCGTGTCCGGATGTGCCGGTGCGAGGCCTTTCCAGGCCGCGCGAAAATCGCCTAGACCTTGCGGAGCCAGAAGGTCAGACCCAGTTCGTCGTCGCGGTGCGCAGGGAGGCCGGCGGCCTTGCCCTCCTGGACGGACTCGGCCAGGACCTCCGTGCCGATCTCGGTCGCGTGGCCCCGGAGTGCCTCGGCGAGGTCGCCACCGGCGGCCCTCCACCAGAGCTCGATCCGGTCGGTGACCTCCAGCCCGCTCGACTTGCGGCCTTCCTGGATCAGCCGGACCGCCTCACGGGCCAGGCCCGCGCGGCGGAGTTCGGGTGTGAGCTCCAGGTCGAGGGCGACGGTCTCGCCCGCGGCGCTCTCCACGGCCCAGCCGGTGCGGGGCCGTTCCGTGACGATCACGTCGTCGGAGGAGAGCGTCTGGGCGCCGATCCCGGTGTCCAGGGTGACCGTTCCGTCGGCGCGCAGGGTGGTGACCACCCACGTCGGATCGGCGCTGGTGACGGCCTTGGCGACCGCCGGGGTGTCCTTGGCGTAGCGCTTGCCGAGCTCGCGGAAGTTCGGCTTCACCTCGTACTCGACCAGGTCGCCGCCGATCGAGGAGAGCTCCTCGAACGCCAGCACGTTGAGCTCCTCGGAGATCTGGGCGCGGAGCTCCACGGGCAGGTCGGCCCATGCCGGGGCGCCCACCAGAGCACGGCCGAGCGGCTGGCGGGTGCGCACGCCGCTGGCGGCGCGGGCCGAGCGGCCGAGCTCCACCAGGCGCCGGACGAGGGCCATCTGGGTGGTGAGGGCCGGGTCGAGGAGCTCCTCGTTCACGGCGGGCCAGTCGGTGAGGTGGACCGACTCGGGGGCGTCGGCGGGACGGATCACGTCCCACACGTGGTCGGTGACGAAGGGGACCATCGGCGCCATCAGGCGGGTGAGGGTCTCCAGGCACTCGTAGAGCGTGGCGAACGCGGCGTCGTCGCCGTCCCAGAAGCGGCGGCGGGAGCGCCGCACGTACCAGTTGGACAGGTCGTCGACGAACTCGGCCAGGCGGCGTCCGGCGCGGGCGGTGTCGAACTCCTCAAGGGCGGAGTCGACCTCCTTGACCGTGCGGTGAAGCTCGGCCAGGGCCCAGCGGTCCAGGAGCGGGCGGTCGGCGGGCGCCGGGGCCTCGGCGAGGCGGTCCGGCGTCCAGGCCTGGCCCTGGGCGGCCGCCGCGTTGGCGTAGAGGATGAAGAACGAGGCGGTGTTCCAGTACGTGAGGAGGACCTTGCGGACGACCTCTTCCAACGCGTTGTGGCCGATCTTGCGGTTGGCCCAGGGCAGGCCGCTGGACAGCATGTACCACCGCAGCGCGTCGGCGCCGTGGTCGTCCATCAGCGGGATGGGCTGCAGCACGTTGCCGAGGTGCTTGCTCATCTTGCGGCCGTCCTCGGCGAGGATCAGGCCCAGGCACAGGACGTTCTCGTACGACGACCGGTCGAAGACGAGCGCGCCGACCGCCATCATCGAGTAGAACCAGCCGCGGGTCTGGTCGATCGCCTCGCAGATGAACTGCGCCGGGTAGGACTCCTCGAAGATCTCCTTGTTGCGGTGCGGCGCGCCCCACTGGGCGAACGGCATCGAGCCCGAGTCGTACCAGACGTCGATCACGTCCGGCACACGCCGGGCCTCGGCCCCGCACGTGCTGTCGGCCGCGTCTCCGACACGGGCACCGCACGGGATCGTGACGTCGTCCACGTACGGACGGTGCGGGTCGAGCTTGTCGAGGTCCTGCCCGGCGAGCTCACCCAGCTCCTTGAGGGAGCCGACGCACGTGATGTGGTCGTCGTTCTCGCTGCACACCCACAGCGGGAGCGGCGTGCCCCAGTAGCGGCTGCGCGACAGCGACCAGTCGACGTTGTTGCGGAGCCACTCCCCGTACCGGCCTTCCTTCACCGTCTCGGGGAACCAGTTGGTCTTCTCGTTCTCCTGGAGCAGCCGGTCCTTGATCTGCGTGGTCCGGATGTACCAGGCCGGGAGCGCGTAGTAGAGCAGCGCCGTGTGGCAGCGCCAGCAGTGCGGGTAGCTGTGCTCGAAGTGGTCGCCGCGGAACAGCAGACCCCGTGCCTTGAGGTCGGCGGTGAGCGCCTCGTCGGCGTCCTTGAAGAACGTCCCGCCGACGAGCGGCACGTCGGGCAGGAACTTCCCGTCCGGGCCGATCGGGTTGACGATCGGCATGCCGTAGGCCTTGCAGACGGTCATGTCGTCCGCGCCGAACGCGGGCGCCTGGTGGACGAGGCCCGTGCCGTCCTCGACGGTGACGTAGTCGCCGAGCACCACGTAGTGCGCATCGGGGATGTCGACGAGCTCGAACGGGCGCGCGTAGGCGGTGTGTTCGAGCTCGCGGCCCTGGTACGTGGCGAGGCGCTCGGCGTCTTCGCCCAGCACCTGCTCCAGCAGCGGCTCCGCGACCACGAGCACCTCGTCTGAGCCGGCCGAGCGGGCGGCGACATAGGTGACGTCGGGGTGCACCGCGACGGCGGTGTTGGACACCAGTGTCCACGGCGTGGTGGTCCAGATGAGCAGGGCGGCGTTCAGCTCGGCGAGCGGGCCGGAGGTGACCGGCATCCGCACGTACACCGACGGGCTGGAGATCGTCTCGTAGCCGCCCGGCTGGCCGAGTTCGTGGTCGGACAGGCCGGTGCCACAGCGCGGGCAGTACGGGGTGATGCGGAAGTCGCGGAACAGCAGCCCCTTGTCGAAGACGGTCTTGAGCGACCACCAGACGGACTCGACGTACTCGGGGTCCATGGTCCGGTAGGCCTGGGACATGTCGACCCAGAAACCCATCCGCTCGGTCATCTCTTCGAACGCGTCGACGTGCCGGAGCACCGACTCGCGGCAGCGCGCATTGAACTCGGCGACGCCGTAGGCCTCGATGTCCTTCTTGCCGGTGAGGCCGAGCTCCTTCTCCACGGCGACCTCGACGGGCAGGCCGTGGCAGTCCCAGCCGGCCTTGCGCGCGACGTGGAAGCCCTTCATGGTCTTGAAACGCGGGAAGACGTCCTTGAAGACGCGGGCCTCGACATGGTGGACGCCGGGCATGCCGTTGGCGGTGGGCGGGCCCTCGTAGTAGCCCCAGCGCGGCCCGGACGCGGTGCGCTCGAGCGACCGCTCGAAGACCTTGTTCTCCTGCCAGCGGCGCAGCATGTCCCGCTCGAGGGCGGGCAGGTCCACCTGCGCGGGCAGGGGCCGGAACTGACGGCTCACGTGGGTTCAACCTCCGGATCGACGCATGAGCATGTGCCTGCTTCGTGTCCGGAGGGACGAGACGCCCTGGCGGGGCCCCGCGGTACCACCCTCCTTGGCCGTCTGAGTCATGTCGAATCGAGACGGCCCGCTTCGTTCGAGTCTCGGGCGGCCGGGTCTACTGTGCCCCGATGTGCCGTGTGCCGGCGCAGGGGCGGTTCTTCCGGCGGCTCAGGGGTGATCAGACCGCCGGGCCCGCCTCCGGGCTCGCACCGTCCCCGGATCGCTCATGGCTGCTTGCGGCGGCAGTTGTCCCCATCATGGCCGCGCCGATGAGACTGCTCGCTGCGACCTTAACGCACCCGCGCGGGAAACTCTTCCCCTTATCCGCCGACCTGGGTTTCCGGGGAACGATGTGGCGCAGGTCACCAAAGAGATCGACCTCTTCATGGGTTCTTGTCCAGCCGTCACCGGGCATATGCCGCGTGTAGTCGACCAAGGTCGTCGGGTGAGGACGGGTTGTTTGCCGTGCCGCGAAAGGGGACTTATGCTGCCCGCACTGCCTGTCGAGGAGATCAGCGCGAGGGGGACCGACATGGCCGGCGCGGGGAACGGCACGCCGCCGCCGAAGGGGACGGCTCAGGGAAAACGTTCGCCTGCCAAAAAGGCCCCCGCCAAAAAGACCCCGGCCACGAAGGCGCCCGCCACCAAAGCCCGTTCCACAAAGGCTTCCACGGCGCCTAAGGGCAAGGCGGACGCGCCGAAGCCCGCTTCGAAGGTCTCCGCCGCCGCGAAGGCGCCGGCCAAGGCCGCGAGACTGCCGGTCCGCGAGGGTGAGGACCGCTGGACCGAGGAGGAGGTCGCCGAGGTCCGGTCGGCCCTGGGGGAGGAGATCACCGCGCTGGGCGAGGAGATCGCCGCCGCCGCGACGCAGATCGCCGACGGGGACGCCACCGACGGCGCGGGCGACGACCAGGCCGACGTGGGCGCCAAGACCTACGAGCGCGAGCACGAGATGGCCCTCGTCAACAACGCGCGTGACCTGCTCGCCCAGAACGAGCGGGCCATCGAGCGGATGGACGCCGGCACGTACGGGATCTGCGAATCATGCGGCAGGCCGATCGGCAAAGGGCGCTTGCAGGCCTTTCCACGTGCGACCCTATGTGTGACATGCAAACAACGCGAGGAACGTCGCTGAGCGACAACACAGACTCCAAGAGCGCGGCCGAGGGATCTGCGGGATCCCCTCGGCCGCGCCGTATCGGCGTCCTGATCCTGGTCGCGCTGGCCGCGCTGGCCCTCGACGTGGTCTCCAAGATCATCGTCGTGGCGGCCTTGCAGGACAAGGAGCCGATCAAGCTGCTGGGCGGCCTGCTGACGCTGCGCGAGACGCGCAACAGCGGTGCCGCGTTCTCCATCGGGACCGGCTACACGATCATCTTCACCGTGATCGCGTGCGGGGTGGTCATCGCCATCCTGCGCACCGCGCGCAACCTGCGCAGCCTGCCCTGGGCGGTCTGCCTGGGCCTGCTGCTCGGCGGGGCGGTCGGCAACCTGATCGACCGGATGCTGCGCGCGCCGGCCCCGCTCAAGGGCCATGTCGTGGACTGGATCGAGCTGCCCCACTGGCCGGTCTTCAACCTCGCCGATTCGGCGATCGTGTGCGGCGGCGCGCTCGCCGTCCTGCTGGCCGCCCGGGGCCTCCAGCTCGACGGCACCCGGCTGACGAACGAGAAGGACAACGAGAAGGACAAGGCCTCCGAGGCTGGGGCTTCCGAGGCCAATGCGGACCCACAGCCCAAGGCGGACGTGGAGCCCAAGGCGGACGTGGAGCCCAAGCCCGCCGTAGAGCCCAAGCCCGCCGTAGAGCCCAAGCCCGCCGTAGAGCCCAAGCCCGCCGTAGAGCCCAAGATCGACGCGGAGCCCAAGCCCGCCGTGGAGGCGGACGGTTCTGCCGATGGCGGCGTGCCGAACGGCAAGGTCGACGGTCAGGCCGAGCGGAAGGCGGCCCCCGAGGCCGGGGCGACGCCGGAAGAGCAGTCCTGATGGCCGACGTCCGCAGCCTCCCGGTGCCCGACGGCCTGGAGGGAGAACGGGTGGACGCCGCGCTGGCGCGGTTGTTCGGCCTCTCCCGGGCGCGGGCGGCCGACATCATCGCCGCCGGTGACGTCCTCGTCGACGGCAGGGAGGTCGCCAAGTCCGACCGGGTCCACGGCGGGGCCTGGCTGGAGGTGACCCTCCCGCCCCCGCCCGCCGCGCCCGCTCCGGTCGCCGAGCCCGTCCCGGGCATGGTGATCCTGTACGAGGACAACGACATCGTCGTGGTCAACAAGCCGATCGGTGTCGCCGCCCATCCGACCACCGGCTGGACGGGCCCCACCGTCCTGGGCGGGCTCCTCGGCGCCGGGCACACCATCGCCACCAGCGGAGCGTCCGAACGCCAGGGCATCGTGCACCGGCTCGACGCCAACACCACCGGGGCGATGGCCGTGGCCAAGAGCGAGGTCGCCTACTCGCGGCTCAAGCGCGCGTTCAAGGAACGCCGCGTCGACAAGCGTTACCAGGCGCTGGTGCAGGGCCACCCTGATCCCTTCAGGGGCACGGTGGACGCGCCGATCGACCGGCATCCGTCCGGGGACGGCCGGTTCGCCGTGGTGGCGGGCGGCAAGCCCTCCGTGACGCACTACGACACGGTCGAGGCCTACCGCGCCGCCACGCTGCTCGACATCGACCTGGAGACGGGCCGTACGCACCAGATCCGCGTGCACATGTCCGCGATCAAGCACCCGTGCGTGGGGGACATGGCCTACGGGGCCGACCCCACGCTGGCGGCCCGGCTGGGGCTGACCCGCCAGTGGCTCCACGCGGTGCGGCTCGGATTCGAGCATCCCACCGGGGGCGACTGGGTCGAGTTCGAGAGCCCGTACCCCGATGACCTGGCCCGGGCCCTGGAGATCGTCGCCGACGAGTCCTGAGCCCCGTTCACGAGTCCTGAGCCCCGTTCAGAGGAGCAGCCGCAGTCCGGCGGCCACGACGGCGGCGACCGCGAGCACCACGAGGAACGGGGCGCGCAGCAGCAGGGCCACGACCGCCGCGCCCAGGCCCGCCATCCGCGGGCCGTCGAACTCCAGGGCCCGGCCGTCGGCCAGGGCCTGGACCGCGATCAGGGCGGTCAGCAGGGCCACGGGCACCAGATCGGTGAACCTGCGTACCCGCGGGTCGTCGAGCACCCGCTGCGGCGTGACCAGTCCGCCGAGCTTGAGGGCGTAACACCCGAGCCCGGTCGCGATCACCGCGATCCACACGTTCACGCCGGTCCCCCCGCGCGGCTCTCGGCGCGGCGGCCGGGCAGGAAACCGAGGAGGGCCGCTGCGGCGGCCAGCATCACCGGGACGCCCGGCGGCAGCAGGGGAGTGGCGGCGATCGCGAGCACCGCGGCGGCGGCCGCGACCTTGATCTCCATGCGTCCCGCCGCCAGCCGGGGCCAGAGCAGGGCGAGGAAGACCGCGGGCCCCAGGGCGTCGAGCCCGAAGGTGTCCGGGTCGCCCAGCCTGGAGGCGCCCGCCGCGCCCGCCAGCGTGCTGAGGTTCCAGGTCAGGTAGAGGCTGATCGCGGTGACGTAGAAGCCGACGCGGGCCGATTCACGGTCCGGCTGGGCCGTGGCGACCGCGGTCGACTCGTCGATGACGCCTTGGGCCGTGAGGAGGCGCCGCCACCCTCGTACGCGCAGCATCTCCGCCAGGCGCAGGCCGTACAGGGCGTTCCGGCCGCCCAGGAGGACCGCGCCGAGCGTTCCGGCCACCAGCCCGCCTCCGCCGCCGATCACCCCGGCCAGGGCGAACTGGGACGCGCCGGTGAACGTCAGCAGGCTGAGCGCGCACGCCTGGGCCACCGACAGCCCGGCGGTGACCGCTGCGGCGCCGAAGGCCAGCCCGGAGACGCCTACCGCCAGGCCCACCCCGAACCCGTCGCGCACGGCGGCTGAACGGGCCGCGGAGGCGGCGGCGGTCCCTTCGGCTGTGGTGGTGACCTCATCCGTCGAAATCATGCGGGTGACCGTATTGAGACAGGTATGGCCCGGTCTTGAACGTTCTTGCACGCGGGTGACGGGTGGCCTGTGTTACTCGACCCTGCGTTACTCGGCCCTGTGTTGCTCGGCGACCTCCAGGCCCGCCTCGATGACCGCGTTCATGATCCTTGCCAGCCGCTCGGGACCGAGGGAGGGCGCTTTCTCGGCCATCGCCGTGACGATCTGGCGTTCACGCTCGGGATTGCGGCCCGCGAAGCCCCCCACCGGCTTGAGGCGCTGCACGGCCCCCGCCACCGCGGTCCGCCGCTCCAGCAGCACGGCGAGGGCGGCGTCTATCTCGTCGATGGCGGCGCGCGCCTCGGCCAGTGAGCCGATGGCCGGTTCGGTGGAGTCGATCAGCTCGTGCATGTCGGGGTTCCCTCTCTCGCGGCGGCGGCGTCCGCGCAGGGGGTGGTGTCCATGCCCGGAGCCGCGTCTTGAAATGAAGAAAAGGCAGGCCCGATGGATGGGCGCTGCCTTTTTGCCGGCTCCGGGGTCGTCGCTCAGGTAGCGCCGACCGGCTCGACCAGAGCCGGCTGCGTAAACCTGAAATAACGACGATCCATGTTCTCGATCGTAGGGGGCGTTCGGTGGACGCGCCAATCCCCGGAATAATCGTCTCAGATATTGAGACGATTTGATCCGAGGGCGACGGTACCCTTCGTGTCATGAGTCAAGAACGGGCGCACTACTGGCGGCATCCGGCGCTGCCGAACGTCGATTTGCTCCGTGCCCGCTTCATCACCCACCGCTTCGGACGGCATGTCCACGAGGGCTACAACTTCAGCGTGATCGAGCAAGGCGTCGAGGAGTTCGAGCATCGCGGCACCCTGCTGCGTGCCGGTCCCGGCTCGATCGTCGTGGTCAACCCGGACACCGTGCACACCGGCCAGGCCGTTCACCCGGAGGGCTGGGGCTACCGCGGCATGTACCCGTCGGTGGAGCTCGTCGCCGACGTCGCCGCCGAGCTGGGGCTGCCGCAGGGCACCCCGTGCTTTCCGGAGACCGTCCTGCACGACCCCGCCGCGGCTCAGCTGCTGAGCGCCGCGCACAGGGCGGGGGAGCATGGCGACGCGCTCGCGGCCACATCATTGCTGCGGTCCGCGCTGGCCGGGATGTTGCAGCGCCATGCCCAGTACTCGGGAACGGGAGAGGTCTCCTCGGCGATGCCGGACTCCGTTCGCGCGGCCAGAGACATCTTGCACGGACGCCTGGTGGAGCCGCCGTCCCTAGAGGAACTGGCCGAGGCGGTTGGGGCCCGCCCGTTCTCCCTCCTGCGTGCGTTCCGAACGGCCACAGGCCTGCCACCGCACGCCTACCTCAACCAGGTCCGCGTCCGGGAGGCCCGCAGGCTGCTGGACGCGGGCGGGCGCCCTGCGGAGGTCGCCACGCGGACGGGGTTCGCCGATCAGGCGCATCTGACACGTCACTTCAAGCGCACGATCGGGGTCCCGCCGGGTGCCTACCAGCGCGCCCGCGCCGCCGCCTGAGGCACTCCCGGCACACCGCCTGAGGGCACTCCGGGCGTGTGGCCGCGTGCCGTGCGTAACGGTCGAGAGCGGGCCCACCGGGCATCCGGAGTGTCGGGGCGCGGGCTGTCGGTGGGGAGGGTTAGGCTCTCAGAGCCGCGTCGCCCCGGGCTCGTTCCGGGGTGGCGATCTTCCCCCGGGCCCGCATGTCGCAGACACGTGCCGACCGCACGTGCGCGGAGCCATGGCCTGACCGGCGCGGGTTTCGGCACGGCTTGACCAGCAGGGCACAACTAGGAGGCGCACAGAGCATGGCGGACTCGTTCGTACACCTACACGTACACACCGAGTACTCCATGCTGGACGGTGCCGCCCGGCTCAAGCAGATGTTCGAGGAGGTCAGCCGCCAGGGCATGCCCGCGATCGCGATGACCGACCACGGCAACATGCACGGCGCCTACGACTTCCACAGGCAGGCCACCGCCGCCGGGATCACTCCGATCATCGGTATCGAGAGCTACATGGCCCCTGAGTCCCGCTTCCACAAGAAGAAGGTCCAGTGGGGCGAGCCCAGCCAGAAGCGCGACGACGTCTCCGGTGGCGGCCTCATCAACCACAAGACGCTCTGGGCGCGTGACAAGACCGGCCTGCACAACCTCTTCAAGCTCTCCAGCCGCGGGTTCACCGAGGGCTTCGTGTTCAAGTACGCGCGGATGGACGAGGAGCTCCTCGCCGAGCACTCCGAGGGCGTCATGGCCACGACGGGCTGCCCGTCCGGCAAGATCCAGACACGGCTGCGCCTCGGGCAGTTCGACGAGGCGCTCAAGGCCGCCGCCACGTTCCAAGACATCTTCGGCAAGGAAAACTACTTCCTTGAGCTGATGGACCACGGCTTGGAGATCGAGCGCCGCGTCCGCCAGGGCCTCATCGACATCGGCAAAAAGCTCGGCATCCCGCCGGTGGTCACCAACGACTCGCATTACACACACGAGTCCGAGGCCACCGCGCACGACGCGCTCCTGTGCGTCCAGGTCGGCAAGCAGCTCGCCGACCCCGACCGGTTCCGGTTCGACGGCAGCGGCTACTACATCAAGACCGCCGACGAGATGCGGGGGATCGACTCGTCCGACATCTGGGCCGAGGGCTGCCGCAACACGCTTCTCATCGCGGAGCGGGTCAACCCCGAGGGCATGTTCGAGTACCACAACCTCATGCCCAAGTTCCCGGTCCCCGAGGGCGAGACCGAGGAGAGCTGGTTCCGCAAGGAAGTCTGGAAGGGGATGGACTGGCGCTTCCCCGACGGCTACGACGAGGAGCACAAAAAGCAGGCCGAGTACGAGATGGACATCATCTGCAAGATGGGGTTCCCCTCCTACTTCCTGGTCGTCGCCGACTTCATCATGTGGTCCAAGCAGAACGGCATCGCCGTGGGACCGGGCCGCGGCTCGGCGGCCGGCTCGCTGGTCGCCTACGCGATGGGCATCACCGACCTCGACCCCATCCCGCACGGGCTGATCTTCGAGCGGTTCCTCAATCCCGAACGTGTGTCCATGCCCGACATCGACGTCGACTTCGACGAAGCCGGGCGGGCGGAGGCCATCCGCTACACGACGGAGAAGTGGGGCGCCGACAAGGTCGCCATGATCGCCACGTTCGGCACCATCAAGGCGAAGGCCGCCGTCAAGGACGCGGGCCGCGTCCTCGGCTTCCCCTACGCGCTGGGCGACCGCATCTCCAAGGCGTTCCCGCCCGCCGTCATGGGCAAGGACATCCCGCTCTCGGGCATCTTCGACGACAAGCACCCGCGCTACGGCGAGGCCGGCGAGCTGCGCAGGCTGTACGAGGAAGAGCCCGACGTCAAGCAGATCATGGATCTGGCCCAGGGCCTGGAGGGCCTGATCCGCCAGACCGGCGTGCACGCCGCCGGCGTCATCATGTCCGCCGAGCCGCTCACCGACCACATCCCGATCATGCGCCGGGACGCGGACGGCGCGATCATCACGCAGTTCGACTACCCGACCTGCGAGACGCTCGGCCTGCTCAAGATGGACTTCCTGGGCCTGCGCAACCTGACGATCATGCAGGACGCGCTGCGCTACATCGAGGCCAACAAGGGCGAGAAGCTCGACCTGCTCAAGCTCCCGCTCGACAACCGCAAGGCCTACGAGCTGCTGGCCCGCGGCGACACGCTCGGCATCTTCCAGCTGGACGGCGGCGGCATGCGCTCGCTGCTCCGGCTGATGAAACCCGACAACTTCGAAGACATCTCCGCGGCGCTCGCGCTCTACCGGCCCGGCCCGATGGGCGCCAACTCGCACACCAACTACGCCCTGCGCAAGAACGGCCAGCAGGAGATCACCCCGATCCACCCCGAGCTCGAAGAGCCGCTCAAGGAGATCCTCGGCACGACCCACGGCCTGATCATTTACCAGGAGCAGGTCATGGCCATCGCGCAGAAGGTCGCGGGCTACTCACTCGGCAGCGCCGACCTGCTCCGCCGCGCGATGGGCAAGAAGAAGAAGTCCGAGCTGGACAAGCAGTTCGAGTTCTTCGAAAAGGGCATGCAGGACAACGACTTCTCGGCCGCCGCCATCAAGGCCCTCTGGGACATCCTGCTGCCGTTCTCCGACTACGCGTTCAACAAGGCGCACACCGCGGGCTACGGCCTGGTCTCGTACTGGACCGCCTACCTCAAGGCCAACTACCAGGCCGAATACATGGCCGCCCTGCTCACCTCGGTCGGCGACGACAAGGACAAGAGCGCGCTCTACCTCAACGAGTGCCGCCGCATGGGCATCAAGGTCCTGCCGCCGGACGTCAACACCTCCGACGCGGACTTCACGCCCATGGGCGACACCGAGATCCGCTTCGGCCTCTCCGCCGTCCGCAACGTCGGCACCAACGTCGTCGAAGGCATCGTGGCAGCCCGCAAGGAGAAGGGCGCCTACACCGACTTCAACGACTTCCTCAACAAGGTCCCGCCGATCGTCTGCAACAAGCGCGTCGTCGAGTCGCTCATCAAGGCCGGTGCCTTCGACGAACTCGGCCACCAGCGCAAGGCGATCCTCATGGTGCACGAGCCGGCCATCGACTCGGTCATCGACATCAAGCGCAAGGAGGCCATCGGCCAGGACTCCCTCTTCGGCGCCCTCGAAGAGGACGACGGCCAGGCCGCGTTCACCGTCGCCATCCCCGAGTCCGAGGAGTGGGACAAGACCACCCTCCTCGCCTTCGAACGCGAGATGCTCGGCCTCTACGTCTCCGACCACCCGCTCCTCGGCATCGAGCACATCCTGGAGCGCGAGGCCGACCGTTCCATCGCCGCCATCAACGAAGGCGACGGCCCGGACGGCCAGGTGGTGACGGTCGCGGGCCTCCTGTCCGGCCTGCAGCGCAAGGTCACCAAGCAGGGCAACTCCTGGGCCATGTTCCAGCTGGAGGACCTGGGCGGCTCCATCGAGGTCATGTGCTTCCCCTCCAGCTACCAGCTGTGCTCGACGCTCCTCGCCGAGGACGCCGTCCTGGTGGTCAAGGGCCGCATCGACCGCCGCGAGGACGTCGCCAAGATCATCGCGATGGAGGTCACGCAGCCCGACCTCACCATCGCGGACGCCCACGGCCCCCTCTCGGTCACGCTCCCGATCGGCCGGTGCACCCCGCCGATCGTCGCGAGCCTCAAGGAGGTCCTGAACGCCCACCCGGGCGCGTCCGAGGTCCACCTGCACCTGCAGAACGGCCCGCGCACCACCGTCGTCCGCCTGGACGACAAGCTCCGCGTGGCGCCCTCACCCGCCCTCATGGGCGACCTCAAGCAACTCCTGGGCCCCTCCTGCTTCAACCTCTGAGCCCTTCAATCTCTGGCCGACCCGGCCGCTTTGTATCACCCGGCCGGGAGGTCAGTAGGCCTACTGGTCAGAGGCTCGCGGGGCTGAGCTCCGCGTCCCAGTGGACGAGGCGGCCCAGGCCGTCGAACTGGGCGTGGGCCTTGCCGCCGCCGGGGAGCAACACCTCGGTCTGCCCCTCGGACTCGCGGTAGGGGATCGTGTGGTGGCTCAGCAGGCGGGCGAGAGTCAGCCGGGGCTCGCGGGGGAAGAGGCTGACCGCGTTGGAGATCAACCGGGGGACGGGCACGGGATCCCAGATGGCGGGCGGAGCCTGTGGGTCGTCCACGTGGAGGTAGGCGGAGCCGCCGTCATATCCCGCGCCGATGTAACCGCCGCCGCCCAGCACGCCGCCCGCCGCCATCGCGATCAGCTCGCCGCCGTGCCCCGCGGGCCCCTCGTACCAGCTGAGGTCGATCTCGGGGGTTGTGAACTCCGGGATGCCGAGGCGCTCGCCGAGGGTGCGGATGGCCAGGGTGGGGGCCACCGCCGGATGGGCGTCGCCGAACTGCGGGTTGGCCCAGCCCCAGAGCCAGGTGCGCTCGTTGGCGGCGTAGCTGCCGAGCAGTGACACCCGGACGGTGACGCCGCCGCTGGTGTAGGTGCGCGCGGTCAGGTCAGCACTCCAGTCCTCGCGCGGCAGGAACTCCGCGAGGGTCTCCTGCTGCTGCAGGACGACTGCGGCGAGGGCGGCGCCGAGGCGTTCGAACGCTGGACTGAATCCGGACATATCGGGGACATTATCCCAGGGAATGAGTCGTGCGCGGGCGGGAATCAGACACCATGCGGTTGTCGATCAGCTGACCAGGGGGAGTTAGGCTTTCGCTGTCAGAGGACGTGTGGCGACTGTGTTCACCTAGGAGCGTACGAGGTGCGGGGACCGACCGGGAAGGCCTTGCGAACCTGGGCGGTCGCGACGATCGTCGTCACGGTCCTCGGGCCGCTGGCCGGGCTGCTGTGGGCGAAGATCGTTCCGACGGTCGAATACGTCGTCATCCAGGGCGAACCCCTGTTCGCCGACCCCGAGGGCCAGGGGCCGGTCGGCATGGACGGCCGGTTCGCGCTGATCGTCATGGTGGCCGGAATCGGCTGCGGTGCCCTCGCCTATCTGGCCGGGGGACGCGGCAACGACATCCCGCTCGTGCTGGGTCTCGCCGTGGGCGGCATCGCAGCGGCCGTCATCGCCTGGAAGACCGGGCACCAGATCGGCCTGGCCCGCTACGAGGACGCGGTGCGCGCGGCCAAGGACGGCGCGACGGTCAAGGGGGTCGCCGAGCTCCGCGCCACCGGCATCGTGACCTTCTGGCCGATCCTGGCCGTGGGTACGTACGGCGCACTGGAGCTGTTCGTGAAGCGCCTACCCGCGGGCGATCGCGGCAAGGCGGCCGCCGGTGAGCCGGAGGAGATCGGCCGGGGCGAGCTCGATCTGCAGGCCACGGCGCCCGGCGGAGACGTAGACCGTCGCGAACCCTGACGCCGTCTCGTCGATCACGATCGGCAGCCGCTTGCGCTGCCCCAGCGGGCTGATGCCGCCCACGACGTAGCCGGTGGCGCGTTCGGCGTCCTGAGAGTCGGCCAGCTGGGCCTTCTTACCACCGGCCGCCGCGGCGAGCGCCTTCAGGTCGAGGGTGGCCGATACAGGCACGACACCGACGGTGAGCTCGCCGTCGACCTCGGCCACGAGCGTCTTGAACAGCCGCTCGCGCGGGATGCCCAGCGCGTCGGCCGCGGCCTCGCCGTACGACAGCTCGGTGCTCGGATCCACCTCGTACGTGTGCAGGCTGAACCCGACCTTCGCCTTGGTCGCCGCCACCGTCGCCGGCGTGCCCTTACCGCCGCCTTTGCTCGCACCCTTGCCCTTCGCAGACTTCGCCTTCGCTGAACTCATGGCGCTCAGTGTGCCGAATATCGGCCCGCCCCTGGCCCGCTAGCGCTAGTTCGGGTTGAACGAGCCGTCCAGGAACTGGCCCGCGGGGACCGTGGGGAGCTTGTCGAGCAGGCGGTTCTCGCGCTCGAGGAGGTCGCGCTCCAGCTGGAGGCGGACAGTGGCGTCCTCGGCCTGCAGGAGGCGCTGCTTCTCGTGGCCGTCCAGGACCACGGCGGCGGCGATCAGGTACGAGAGGCGCACGGGATCCTCGGGCAGGTCGAGCGGCTCGGCCATCTCGGCGCCCGCTTTGGCCAGGCGGTGCCGGTACAGCTGGAACAGCAGCCGGACGCGGCGGGCGACCGGCTCGGGATCGGCGCCGGCCTCCTCCGGCAGGAACTCCACGTCCCCGCGCAGGTAGGGGCGGGAGCGGTCGAGCTCCTTGAGCGTGAATCTGCGGCTGCCGACCGTCACGATGTCGAACCGGCCGTCCTCGTGCGGCGTCACGGTGTGCAACTCGGCCGCGCAGCCCACCCCGGCCAGGCGGCGGGCCGCGTCCTCGCCCACCTCGTGGCCCAGCTCGATGCCGACGACCCCGAAGTACCGCGGCTCGGGTCGTTCGAGCAGGTCGTGGACCAGCAGGCGGTAGCGGTCCTCGAACAGGTGCAGGGGCAGCACAAGGCCCGGATAGAGCACTGTGCCCAGTGGGAACAACGGAAGCCGTTCGGTCACGGTCTTCACCAACTCGCTTCGGGGGCGGCCCTGGGGATCCGCCCACGGCGCCAGAGTACTTCCGGATTCAACGATCGTTGCATGCCGGATTTATCACAGTCTGAAGCTGTGCGATCACCGTGACCGCCGCGTCCCGTCGCTGCGTCCCCATCGATGCGTCCCCCTCGATACGTACAGGCCAATCCGGGTGGATTGGCCGTTCTCCTGGCGAGCGGTGCCGGTTAGCGTCGGGGACATGAGGATGCTCGTCGTCGACGCTTTCACCGACCGCCCGTTCGCCGGGAACCCCGCAGGCGTCTGCCTGCTCGACCAGGCTGCCCAGCGCACTTCAGAGGCAGGGAGCGACTGGATGCAGCGCGTCGCGGCAGAGATGAAGCACTCCGAGACCGCGTTCGTCCGCCCGATCGATGCTCCGGACGCCGAGTTCGAACTGCGCTGGTTCACCCCGGTGGTCGAGGTCGCCCTGTGCGGCCACGCCACGCTGGCCAGCGCCCACGCCCTCTACGAGACCGGAGTGGCCCCCGCCGATCAGCCGATCCGCTTCCGCACGCTCCGTTCGGGCGTCCTCACGGTGACCCGTGTGGAGGACGGCGGTCTGCTGATGGACTTCCCCGCGTGCCCGCCCGCCGAGACCGAGGCGCCGGACGACCTGGGCGAGGCGCTCGGCACGACGCCCTTCTGGACGGGCCGCAACTCGCAGAACGACCTGCTCGTGCTGGTCGCCGACGAGGAGGCGGTGCGCAAGCTGGCCCCGGACATCGCGGCCCTCGGCCGGATGGACGCCCGCGGGATCATCGTCACGGCCACCGCCGACCCGGGACAGGGGTACGACTTCGTGTCCCGGTTCTTCGGGGCCAGGGTCCTGCTCGGCGACGGTGAGGACCCCGTGACGGGCTCCGCCCACTGCGCGCTCGGCCCGTACTGGGGAGCGGAGCTCGGCCGTGATCGCCTCGTCGGATTCCAGGCCTCCGAGCGCGGCGGGCAGGTCGGTGTCACCCTGCGCGGCGACCGGGTCGAGCTGAGAGGCCGAGCGGTGACCGTCCTGGACGGCGAGTTCAAAGCTTGACGATCTTCTGCTGTGCATAGCGTCTCGGCAAGTGAGACGTTGCGCGGGCGACAGTGTGCACTACGTAGACTGGGCTGGTGATTTCCCGTATTGACCTGCGCGGGTCACTCCCCGAGGACCCGCGCTCCGTGCTGCCCCGCGCCGAACTCGACGTCGAGGCCGCCCTGGTGAAGGTGCGGCCGATCTGCGAGGACGTGCGCCATAGGGGAGCCGAGGCGGTACGGGAATACAACAAGGCCTTCGACGGCGTCGAGCAGGCGAGCACCCGCGTCCCGGTCCACATGATCGGCGAGGCGCTCGCCGGGCTCGACCCGGCCGTGCGCGACGCGCTCGAAGAGGCTATCCGCCGGACCCGGATCGTCCACCGCGACCAGCGCCGCACCGACACCACCACCCAGGTCGTCCCCGGCGGCACCGTCACCGAACGCTGGGTGCCGGTCGGCCGCGTGGGTCTGTACGTGCCGGGCGGCCGGGCCGTCTACCCGTCCAGCGTGGTCATGAACGTCGTCCCGGCGCAGGAGGCCGGGGTGCGCTCGCTCGCGGTGACCTCACCCGGTCAGCAGGAGTTCGGCGGCCTGCCCCACCCGGCGATCCTGGCGGCCTGCGCGCTGCTCGGGGTGGACGAGGTGTACGCGGCGGGCGGCGCGCAGGCGGTCGCGATGTTCGCCTACGGCACCGAGGAGTGCCCGCGCGTCGACATGGTCACCGGCCCCGGCAACATCTGGGTGGCGGCCGCCAAGCGCCTCCTCAAGGGCGTGATCGGCATCGACTCCGAGGCCGGCCCGACCGAGATCGCCGTCCTCGCCGACGCCACCGCCGACCCGGTGCACGTCGCCGCCGACCTGATCAGCCAGGCCGAGCACGACACGCTGGCCGCCGCCGTGCTGGTCACCGACTCGGCCGAGCTGGCCGGCGCGGTCGAGGCCGAGCTCGCCGCCCAGGTGGCCCGCACCAAGCACACCGAGCGCATCACCGAGGCGCTGGCCGGGCGCCAGTCCGGCATTGTGCTGGTCGACGATCTGGAGGACGGTCTGAAGGTCGTCGACGCGTACGCGGCCGAGCACCTGGAGATCCAGACCGCCGGTGCCCGCGAGGTGGCCGCCCGGGTGCGCAACGCCGGTGCGATCTTCATCGGCGCGCACGCCCCCGTGTCGCTCGGCGACTACCTCGCGGGATCCAACCACGTGCTGCCCACCGGCGGCTGCGCCTGCCACTCGTCCGGGCTGTCCGTGCAGACCTTCCTGCGCGGCATCCACGTCGTCGAATACGACGAGCCCGCCCTCGCCGAAGCCACGGCCCGGGTGGTCGCACTCGCCGAGGCCGAGGACTTGCCCGCGCACGGCGCCGCCCTCAAGGCCCGCTTCGACTGGGAGATCCCTACGTGACGTCATTGAACGATCTCCCGATCCGCGACGACCTGAGGGGCCGGGAGCCCTACGGGGCACCCCAGCTCGACGTCCCGTACGCGCTCAACACCAACGAGAACCCCTACCCCCCGTCCGAGGCCCTGGTGAAGGCCATCGGCGAGGCCGTCACGGACGTGGCAGGGTCGCTCAACCGCTACCCCGACCGCGACGCCGTGGCGCTCCGCTCCGACCTGTCGGCGTTCCTCAACCGCGACACGCCGGGTGCCGGCCTGGCCTGGCGCCAGGTCTGGGCGGCCAACGGGTCCAACGAGATCATCCAGCAGATCCTGCAGGCGTTCGGGGGCTTCGGCCGCACGGCGCTGGGCTTCGAACCCTCGTACTCGATGCACCCGATCATCACGAGCGTGTCGGGCACGACGTGGATCAACGCGCATCGGGACGAGGACTTCGGCCTGGAGGCCGAACGCGCCGTCGCGGCGGTCGAGGAACACCGGCCCGACGTGGTCTTCCTCACCTCTCCCAACAACCCGACCGGCACCGCGCTGCCCTTCTCCACCATCGAGGCCGTCCTGAACGTGACGACCGGCATGGTCGTGGTGGACGAGGCGTACGCCGAGTTCCGGCGGGCGGGCGTGCCGTCCGCGCTGACGCTGCTGCCCCGCAACCCGCGGCTGATCGTCACCCGGACCATGTCCAAGGCGTTCGCCATGGCGGGCACCCGGCTGGGCTACCTGGCCGCCGACCCCGCCGTGATCGACGCGCTGCTGCTGGTCCGGCTGCCGTACCACCTGTCGGCCGTCACCCAGGCCGTGGCGCGCACCGCCGTGGCCCACGGGGCCGAGCTGCTCGGCTCGGTCGACGCGCTCCGCAGCCAACGCGACGACCTGGTCGCGTGGTTGCGGGCCGAAGGCCACCAGGTGGCCGATTCCGATGCCAACTTCGTCCTGTTCGGCCGGTTCGCGGACCGGCGGAGGGTCTGGCAGTCAATGCTCGACCGGGGCGTGCTGATCCGCGAGGTGGGACCGCCCGAGTGGCTGCGCGTGAGCGTCGGCACCCCGGAGGAGATGGCGGCCTTCCGAACCGCTTTGAAGGAGAGTCTGTGACGCGCAAGGGCCGTGTTCAGCGCGGGACCAAGGAGACCGAGGTCCTCGTCGAGATCGATCTGGACGGGACCGGTGCGGTCGACGTCGCGACCGGCGTCGGCTTCTACGACCACATGCTGGCCCAGCTCGGCAAGCACGGGTCGTTCGACCTGACCGTGAAGACCACCGGCGACCTCTACATCGACAGCCACCACACCATCGAGGACACCGCGATCGCGCTCGGGCAGGCGTTCCGCCAGGCGCTCGGCGACAAGGCGGGGATCCGCCGCTTCGCCAACGCCTCGGTGCCGCTGGACGAGTCGCTCGCGCAGGTGACCGTGGACATCGCGGGCCGCCCCTACCTGGTGCACACCGAGCCCGAGGGCATGGCCCCGATGATCGGCCCGGAGTACGACACCACGATGACCCGGCACATTCTCGAGTCGTTCGTGGCCAACGCGCAGATCTGCCTGCACGTCCACGTCCCCTACGGCCGCAACGCGCACCACATCGTGGAGTGCCAGTTCAAGGCCCTCGCCCGGGCGCTCCGCGACGCCGTGGCGTTCGACCCCAAGGTGCACGGGATCCCCTCGACCAAGGGGGCCCTGTAGCCGTGAAGATCGGCGAACTCGACTTCACCTACGCCAACGTCCTGCTGTTCGGCCTCGCGGTCTTCCTGCTGATGGGTGTGATCAGCTTCATCAAGCAGGGCCTCAAGATCGCCGCCCTGATCGTCCTGGCGCTGGCCGCACTCGTGGCCGCCGGGGGAGTGATGTGGTTGTGAGCAAGAAGATCGTCATCCTGGACTACGGCTCGGGCAACCTGCGGTCGGCCGAACGCGCCGTCGCCAGGCACGGCGTGGACGTCACCGTGACCCCCGACTGGGACGCCGCAGTCGAGGCCGACGGCCTCATCGTGCCCGGCGTGGGCGCGTTCTCCGCCTGCATGACCGGCCTGAGGTCCGTCCGCGGCGAGCAGATCATCGGCCGTCGTCTCTCCGGTGGCCGCCCGGTCCTCGGCATCTGCGTCGGCATGCAGATCCTCTTCGCCAAGGGCGTCGAGCACGGCGTGACCACCGAGGGCTGCGCCGAGTGGCCCGGCACGGTGGAACGCCTGGAGGCGCCCGTCGTGCCCCACATGGGGTGGAACACGGTGGACGCGCCCGACCAAACGGTGCTCTTCAAGGGCCTGGACGCCGGCACCCGGTTCTACTTCGTGCACTCCTACGGCGTCCGCCGCTGGGAGTTGCAGCCCGACCCGATGGGCCACCTCAAGCCGCCGCTCGTCACCTGGGCCGAGCACGGCGACCGGTTCGTCGCCGCCGTGGAGAACGGGGCGCTCTGCGCCACCCAGTTCCACCCGGAGAAGTCGGGGGACGCGGGCGCGGAGCTCCTCAAGAACTGGCTTTCCACGGTCGAGTGAGCGCGCGACGGGCGACAGCGAGCCATGAGTCATGAGTAGAGAGCGGGCGAAACGACGGGCCGAACGGGAGGCCGCGGCGGCCAAGGCCGCCGCCGACCACGCTGAACGGCAGGCCAAGGAGGCCAGGCGCCGCGAACGGCGCCGGCGGCTCGCGGCCATGGTCCCGCGTCCCGTACGCGTCCGGCGGCAGGGCGGCGAGCTCGCCCGCAAGCGCCGGATCCAAAACCGCGCGGTCTTCGGGCTCTTCCTCGCCGTCCAGGTGGTCGGCTGGTTCGTGCTGGCCACCTGGGGTGCCCGGCTCGCCCTCTTCGCCCTGTCGGTCTTCCTCGTCCCGGTCTTTGTGACCCTCGCCTTCGATCGCCGCCGATAACGCCGCCCAACTGCGCAGATAAGGTTTGCCCATGACTCTCGAACTCCTTCCCGCGGTCGACGTCGCCGACGGCCAGGCGGTCCGCCTGGTCCAGGGCGAGGCCGGCACCGAGACCTCCTACGGGGCGCCGCTCGACGCCGCGCTGGCCTGGCAGAGCGCGGGTGCGGAGTGGATCCATCTGGTCGACCTGGACGCCGCGTTCGGGCGCGGCTCCAACCGCGAGCTGCTCGCCGAGGTCACCGGGCGGCTGGACGTCAAGGTGGAGCTGTCCGGCGGCATCCGCGACGACGCCTCGCTGGAGGCGGCCCTGGCGACCGGCTGCACCCGGGTCAACATCGGCACGGCCGCGCTGGAGGACCCTGGCTGGTGCCGCAAGATCATCGCCGAGTTCGGCGACAAGATCGCGGTGGGGCTCGATGTGCGCGGCACGACCCTGGCCGCCCGCGGCTGGACGCGCGAGGGCGGCGACCTCTGGGAGGTGCTCGCCCGGCTGGAGGACGACGGCTGCCCGCGCTACGTCGTCACCGACGTGACCAAGGACGGCACGCTGCGCGGCCCCAACAGCGAGCTGCTCCGCGAGGTGTGCTCGCGCACCGACAAGCCGGTCATCGCCTCCGGCGGCGTCTCCTCGCTCGACGACCTGCGCGAGCTGGCGGCGCTGGTGCCGGCCGGCGTGGAGGGCGCGATCGTCGGCAAGGCCCTCTACGCCCAGGCGTTCACGCTCGAAGAGGCCCTGCAGGCCGTCAAGGAGGCCCCATGACCGTCGCCGTACGTGTGATCCCGTGCCTGGACGTGGACGCCGGGCGCGTCGTCAAGGGCATCAACTTCCAGAACCTGCGCGACGCAGGCGACCCGGTCGAGCTCGCGCGCCGCTACGACGCCGAGGGCGCCGACGAGCTCACGTTCCTCGACATCACCGCCTCCAGCGGCGACCGGGCCACCACCTACGACGTGGTGCGCCGCACCGCCGAGCAGGTCTTCATCCCGCTCACGGTCGGCGGCGGCATCCGCGCCGTGGACGACGTGGACAGGCTGCTGCGCGCCGGGGCCGACAAGGTGTCGGTCAACACCGCTGCGATCGCGCGCCCGGAGTTCCTCCGTGAGGCCGCGCACCGCTTCGGCTCCCAGTGCATCGTCCTGTCGGTCGACGCGCGCCGCGTGACAGGCGACACCACCACCGAATCCGGCTACGAGGTGACCACGCACGGCGGCCGCAAGGGCACCGGCATCGACGCCATCGAGTGGGCGCGCCGCGGCGAGGAGCTGGGGGTCGGCGAGATCCTTCTCAACTCCATGGACGCCGACGGCACCAAGAACGGCTTCGACCTGGAGATGTTGCGCCAGGTCCGGGCGGCCGTCTCGGTGCCCGTGATCGCCAGCGGCGGCGCGGGCGCGCTGGAGCACTTCACCCCCGCCGTCGACGCCGGCGCGGACGCCGTCCTGGCCGCGAGCGTCTTCCACTTCGGCGATCTGAAGATCTCCCAGGTCAAGGACGCCCTCCGGGCGTCCGGTCACCCCGTACGCTGAACGACTCTCTCCCCCCGAGGTTCCACCGCATGACTCTGCAAGCCAATGTCGCCTTGGCGACCTTCTCCGGCATGCCCGACGGCAACGACGACGTCCGGGAGCTGTCCGCGGCGCTCACCGCCGAGGGCCTTGGTGCCGAGGTGGTGAGCTGGGACGACCCCGATGCCGACTGGGGCTCCTACGACCTCGTCGTCGTCCGTACGACCTGGGACTACACCGCCCGCCTCGACGAGTTCCTCGCCTGGGCCGACCGGGTCCCGCGCCTCCTCAATCCCCCCGGGGTGCTGCGCTGGAACACCGACAAGCGTTATCTCAGGGATCTCGACGAGGCTGGGGTGCCGGTCGTCCCGACCCGCTGGGACCTGGATGACGTCCCCGCCGACTGGCCCGAGTACGTCATCAAGCCGGCCGTCTCCGCGGGGTCGCGCGACACCGCCCGCTGGCGCGCGGGCGAGGAGGACAAGGCGCGCGCCCATCTGCGGTCACTGCGCGAGGCGGGCCGCACGGTCATGATCCAGCCCTATCTGTCCGCGATCGACACCGCGGGTGAGACCGCGCTGCTCTTCTGCGACCGCGAGTTCAGCCATGCCGCCCGCAAGGCGCCGATCCTCAAGGTCGGCGCCGGGCTGCTGGACGCCCCCAACGGCGGCGACATCACCGCTGCCGAGGCGACGCCCGAGCAGCTCGCGGTCGCGGAGCGGGCGCTCGCCGCCGTTCCCGGCGACCTGCTCTACGCCCGCGTGGACCTCGTTCCCGGGCCGGACGGCGCGCCCGTCGTCCTGGAGTTGGAGCTGGCCGAGCCCGCGCTCTTCCTGCAGCACGCACCGGGCTCGGCCGCCCGCTACGCCCGGGCGATCGCGCGCCGGGTCAGCCGACCGTCCGCTTGATCATGCCTTCGGTGCCGGGCTCGACGCCCCATGAGAACACCGTCCGCGGGTGGATCCGGATGACCTCGCCGCTGAAATAGGGCGCGGGCGGGGTGATCCCGCTGATCGCCTCGGCACGGCCGCGGATCTCCAGGCCCCGTACCTCCCAGGGGTCGGTGGAGACGAGATCGTCCACGACCAGCGCGACCTGGTCGTTCCCCTGGACATTGCGAAACTTGCGGGTCGCGCCCAGGTTGTAGCCGTAGATGTCGATCGTCCCGGTCTGGGCGTTGTAGCTGACTCCGACGGGGTTGTTCTGCGGGTCGCCCTTGGTGCCGACGGTGGCGAGCCGGGCCAGCGGCTGGCTCTTGAGGTAGGCGAGTTCGTTCTCGTTCAGGCTCATGCAACTGATCCTGTTTCCTCAACCGCGGTTGAGGTCAAGCGCGGGAACGATCACGCGCGGGGGCGGTCGACCCTGGGTTCGTGCCAACTGGGCTCGTCGGACTCGTGGACCCGGCCGTCGCCGCGGAAGACCAGGTAGCGGTCGAAGTCGGCGGCGAACCAGCGGTCGTGCGTCACCGCCAGGACGGTCCCGGCGAAGCCGCTCAGGCCGTCCTGGAGCGCCTCGGCGCTGGCCAGGTCGAGGTTGTCGGTCGGCTCGTCCAGGAGCAGCAGCGTGCAGCCGGACAGCTCCAGCAGGAGGATCTGCAGCCGCGCCTGCTGGCCGCCGGAGAGCGTCTCGAACGGCTGGCGGCGGGTGGGTGCCAGCTCGTAGCGCGCGAGCGCCCGCATGGCCTCGTTGAGGGTCAGCGCGTTCTCGGTCATGACGATCTCGTCCGGCGTGCGGCCGTGCAGGTCCGGGCGAGTGTGCGTCTGGACGAAATGCCCGGCGACGACACGGGCTCCGAGTCGCGCGACACCCGTGTGCGGAACGGGCCGGCCGGCGAGGAGCTTGAGGAACATCGACTTCCCCGAGCCGTTGGAGCCCAGCACCGCGATGCGTTCCCCGTACCAGACCTCCAGGTCGAACGGCCGCATCAGCCCGGTCAGCTCAAGCCCCTCGCAGATCACTGCGCGCTTGCCGGTGCGTCCGCCACGCAGGCGCATCCGGATGTTCTGTTCCTTGGGAGGGGATTCCGGCGGCCCGGCTTCCTCGAAGCGCTTCAGCCGGGTCACCGCGGCGTGGTAGGCGGATGACATCGAGTCATTGGTGCTGGCCTTCTGCCGCAGCATGCTGACGAGGCGTTTCAGCTTCGCGTGCTCCTCGTCCCACCGGCGCCGCAGCTCGTCGAGCCGCGCGGCGCGGTCTTGCCGGGCCTGGGCGTACGTGGCGAAGCCGCCGCCGTGCACCCAGACCGTACGATTCTCCACCGTGACGATGCGGTCTGCGGCGTTGGCGAGGAGCTGGCGGTCGTGCGAGATCAGCAGGACGGTCTTGGACGTGGCCCGGAGCTGCTCTTCCAGCCACTCCTTGCCCGGCACGTCCAAGTAGTTGTCCGGCTCGTCCAGGAGGAGCACCTGGTCGGGCCCGCGCAGCAGTGCCTCCAGCATCAGCCGTTTCTGCTCGCCGCCCGAGAGCGTGCCCGCCTTGCGGTCACGGACGGCGTCGTATGTGAGACCCAGGGCCGAGGTGGCGCACGCGTCCCAGACGACCTCGAGCTCGTAACCGCCCGCGTCGGTGAAATCGGTGATGGCCTGGGCGTACGCGAGCTGGCTCGCCTCGTCCTCGCCCAGCGCCGCCTCCGCCCGCTCCAGCGCGCCCGCGGTGACGCGCACCCGTTCAGGCGCGACGGCGAGGAGAAGCTCCCGGAGCGTCCGGTCGCCCGCGACGAACTGGCGCAGCACGCCCAGCCCGCCGGACGAGGCCACACCGCCCTCGACCGGCGTGATCTCTCCGGCGATCAGGCGGAGCAGCGTGGTCTTGCCTGCGCCGTTCGGGCCGACCAGCGCCGCCTTGACGCCCTCGCCGACCCGGAACGACACCTCATTGAGGAGCAGCCGCCCGTCCGGCAGGACGAACGTCACTCCGCTCACGTCGATGTGTCCCATGGCCTCCCCAGAACGCCGATCGTAGGTGGGGGCCATGTGGACGGCATCTCATTTTTCCGTCAGGCCACCTCGGCGTCGATGTCGGCGGCGGGGTCGGGGATGGCCGCCTCGGGCGACCGCTCGACCACGGGCAGCAGGATCGCCGACGGATGGTCGGGCTCATGGAAGAGCTCCTGGTCGGCGGGGAGGAACTCGCCGACCCCGTCCAGCGGCCCGCCGGTGCCCGGGTTGGCGGCGACCTTGGGATAGGCGCCGCTGGTCACGTGCACGCGGACGCGGTGGCCGCGCCGGAACCGGTGCCCCGTCGGCCACAGGTCGACCGCGATCCGCCGAACCCCCTCGGTGCCGACCGGCTTGTCCGCCACCGGCCGGGCGGGATCGAGCCTGAGCCCGCCCTCGCACACGTTCAGTGAGGTGCCGTCGGGCGCGACGTCGCACAACCGCACGATGAAGTCGGTGTGCTCGCGGCTCGACCGGACGAACAGGTCGGCGCCCACCGGGCCGATCACGTCCAGGTCCTCGGTGAGCTCTGGGGAAGTGAAGACCAGGACGTCGGGACGCTTCTCCAGCGGCCTGTTGTCGACGGGCTTGGAGCTGCCCAGCAACGTGGGGCCGCCGAGCGCGGGCGTCGGCCGCGCCGGGTCGAAGCGGTAGGTGCTACCCGGCCGCTCCTGCGGTCCGTCCTCGCTGAGCCCGCCGCCGGAGTGCAGATGCCACCGCCGCTGAGCCATGCCGGGCGGCGGCCAGTCCCGGTAGTCGCGCCACTCCCGCGCCCCCGTGACGTACACCCGGACGGGGTTGGCGCGCAGGCCGGAGAAGTCGCCTCGCAGATGCGCACGGAACCAGGCCAGCGCCTCGCGGAACGCGACCAGCCCATGCCGGGCGTCGGTGTGCCACCAGGGGCCGATGGTGAGGTACGGGTGGTTCCCGGCCGCCCGCAGCGCCAGATAGTCCTTGATCTGCCACGGCAGGAAGATGTCGTACCACCCGCCCATCAGCGTGACGGGCGCGGTGACCTCACCGACCGTGCCGCTGAAGTCACGCTTGAGCCAGAAGTCCGAGCCTGGCTCGCGGCCGTGCCCGGCCAGCAGGTCGCGGTAGAAGCGCAGCGGCGAGCCGCCCGTCAGCAGGTCCAGCTCCACCGGCGCCCGGCCGCTGCGGGCCGCCCTCAGCACCCGGCGCCGCGAGGTCAGCGGCGCGGTGAGCATGCCGAGGGGTGTCTGCTGCCGCGCGGTGAGGTCGCTCCAGGTGAGCGCCGACTCCAGCGCGAACGAGCCGCCCACGTACGCCGCGTCCAAGATCGACGAGGTGGTGATCTGCAGTGCCATCGCCTTCAGCTCGGGCCCGGAGTCGGCGGCCGACGCCCAGGCCGTATAGCCGAGATAGCTCGGCCCGTACGTGGCGAACGAGCCGTTGAACCAGTTTTGGTCCTTCAGCCATCGCACCGTGGCGAGGCCGTCCTCCCGTTCGTTGGTGAGCGGGTCGAACTCGCCCTCGGATCCGAACGTGCCGCGCACGCTCTGCACGACCAGCTGGAAGCCGAACGGCACGAGCGGCAGGCCGTTGATGACCGAGGCCGGGCCGCGCCGCCCGTACGGTGTACGGACCAGGATCGTGGGTGGTGGCCGCCGCACGCCGGTCGGCACGAAGCGGTCGGCGAGCAGGGTCGCGCCGTCGGGCATGACGACGGGAATGTCGCGGTGGACCGTGTAGCGGGGCAGGCCACGCGGGCGGGGGAGTCTGATCGGCGAGGCGGGGAGGTGGTCCCTCAGGGCCATGCTGTCTCCAGAGCGCCGTACGAGCCCGGCGGGGTGGGTGAACGGGTCTCTGTCGGCCAGGTCGGGTGCTACTACTTGGTAACGGTAGCCGTTCGGGCCGCCTGACGGCATCCCGGGGAGACTCGGAGAATGTTCCGGACCGCCGGTCCATCCTGGTGAAACGTTGTCTGGCGGGCGGTCGTTTTCTCTGACATCGTGGCGCTCAGAGGGTTGAGCAGCGGGGGAGAACGAGCATGTGGGCCGGACCGAACGCGCCGATGATGCCGCCGCAGGGGCGGGCCTGGACGCCCGCCGCGCCCATCCGGCCGCACGCGGCGTGGTATCTGCTCCCGATCGTGCTGATCTTGGGCTCGGTGGTGGGTTTCACCACCCTGCTCATCGGCAAATGGGAGGAGACCCAGATCGCCTCGGGCCCCAAGGTGCGCGGTGATCCGGTGAACGGCCTGACGGTCGACCTCCACCAGGGCCACCCGTACTTCGTCTACGTCCGCGGCAACGCCGCCGGGCCGGCGGCCTGCTCGATCACCCCCGCCAACGGAGGCTCTCCGGACTCGATCCAGCTGACCAAGAAGAACTCCTGGAGCGCGACGGATTATCCCTCGTACCGGTACGTGGCGACCTTCGAGGCGCCGCTGACCGGCAAGGCGCGGCTGACGTGCCGGGGCGCCACCGGCGAGCTGCTGGTGACGCCCGACGACACGGTCGACGGCTACCTGGGGTTCGCCCTCCTCGGCGGGCTCTTCCTGGGCGGCCTCGGGGTCATCGCCGCGATCGTGATCCCGCTGCGGCGCCGCAACTCCAAGCGCCGCGCCTGGGCGCAGCGCCCGCCGACCGCGGGCCCCCCGACTGCCGGCCCGCCGGGTGCTGCCCCGCCGGGCGGCGGTTATCCCCAGATGCCCCCGCCAGGCCCCTTCGGCCGCTGACCACTCGGCTGTCGACCACCCCTACCCACCAAGGTCATTTAGAGGCGTCGGTGGTCATTTCGAGGCGTCGGTCATTTCGCGGCGTCCTTGGCGAGGTGACGGCCGATGACCATGCGCTGGATCTGGTTGGTGCCCTCGAAGATCTGCATGACCTTGGCCTCGCGCATGTAACGCTCCACCGGGAAGTCGCGGGTGTAGCCGTAGCCCCCGAGCACCTGGACCGCGTCGATCGTCACCTTCATCGCGGCGTCCGTGGCGACCAGCTTGGCGATGGACGCCTGGCGCCCGAACGGGAGCCCGCGGTCCTTGCGCCGGGCGGCGTCGAGATAGGTGGCCCGGGCGGACTCCACGGCGGCCGCCATGTCGGCCAGCAGGAACGCCAGCCCCTGGTTCGCGATGATCGGGCGGCCGAACTGCTCGCGCTCGGTGGCGTAGGCGACCGCGTGGTCCAGCGCGCCCTGCGCCAGCCCGACCGCGCAGGCGGCGATGCCGAGCCGCCCGGAGTCGAGCGCGGCCAGCGCGATCGGGAACCCCTGGCCCTCGTCGGCGAGCCGCCACTCGGCCGGGACGCGCACGTTGTCGAAATGCAGCTGAGTCGTCGTCGAGCCGGTGAGGCCCATCTTGCGCTCCGGCGGCCCGAAGGTCAGCCCGGGCATCCGCCCTTCGATGAGGAAGCAGCTGATGCCGCGGCCGCCCTCGTCGGACGTACGGGCGAACAGCACGTAGAAGTCGGCCTCTCCGCCGTGCGTGATCCAGGTCTTGGTGCCGCTGACCAGGTAGTGGTCGTCCACGGCGAGCGCCCGGGTGCTGAGCGCTCCGGCGTCCGAGCCCGCGTGCGCCTCCGACAGCGCGTACCCGCCCAGCAACTCGCCGCCGAGCAGCTCGGGCAGCTGCTTGCGCTGCTCGTCGGTGCCGTAGTTCGCCAGCGGGAAGCAGGCCAGTGAGTGCACGCTCACGCCGACGGCGACCGACGCCCAGACCGACGCGATCTCCTCCAGCACCTGCAGGTAGACCTCGAACGGCTGCCCGCCGCCGCCCTGATCCTCGGGATAGGGCAGGCCGAGCAGGCCGCTCCGGCCGAGCAGCCGGAAGATGTCGCGGGGAAAGGTGCCGGTCTCCTCCGCCGGGGCGGCGCGCGGCGCCAGTTCCTTGCGGCAGAGCTCGCGGGTCAGCTCGATGAGATCTTCGGCTTCCGGGGTGGGGAGCATGCGTTCTGCGGGCATGCTTGTTATCTTCCCGGATCAGGTGGTCAGTTCGCGTTCCAGGGGGGTACGGAAGCGAGGAGTCGCGCGGACATCCCCGTACCAGCCGGGCAAGCGGGCCGCCTCGGCCTCGATCGCGGCCTTGGCCTCGGCGCCCACGTCCTCCAGCAGGCGCATCGCGATCTCGCCGTCCTTGCGCTGGGCCCAGCCGCCGACGATACGGCCGTCCCACCAGATGGTCGGGCCGATGTTGCCGTTCTTGTCGAACAGCGCGGGCCCGTGATCGCCGAGATACCAGGACCGTGCCTGCCAGCCCATCGGCGTCGGGTCGAGTGCGGGCAGGAGCGACGCCCAGGGGCCGGGTGCGGTCACCGGCTCAAGATCGTCGGCGAGGAGCAGGCCGGTCGTGCCGCTGAGATCGACCTCGGTGACGTCGAGCAGGGCGAGGGCCTTCTTGACGTCGCCCAGCGTCCAGCCCGTCCACCACTTGAGGTCGGAGACGGGCGCCGGGCCGAACGACCAGAGCCAGTCGCGGAGCAGCGCGGCCCGGGCCTCGTCGGCGGGCATCTCGGGGACGCCGCCGGGCAGCCACGCCTCGACGGGGGACCACTTGTACTGGCTGCTGATCCAGGAACCGTTGGGACGGCCGCGCACGATGCGCCCCTCGACTCCGAGGGTGACGAGCACCCAGGTCGTGATGCCGATGGGCTTGGAGTAGGACTTGCCCGGCGCGGGATCGACCTGGGTGCGCAGCCGCGGCTCGTCCTTGCTCAGCTGCGCCCCGGTCGCCTCGCCGCGGGCCAGCAGCGCCGCGTGGGTGGCGTTCTCGACGTCGCGCCACCACCCGTCGATGTCGCCGTCGCCCACCCCGGCCTGCTCCAGGAACCGGCTGTACGTCCGGCGCTGCTTGACCGCGAGGGCGTCGGCGCAGGAGGCCTGCAGGACGGGGACCAGCTCGACCGGGACGACGAACATGGTCCGCCGCATGGCGAGCATCCGCAGCAGGGTCCGGTCGTCGTAGAGGGCCTTCTCGACCAGGCCCGGGGTCGCCGTCCTGCTGCGAGCGGCCACCGACAGGAAGACGGTGGCCGGGTCGGTGGCGTGCAACGCCACGAGCGACCGGGCGATCTCGGCGACGTCGTCGGTCCGGGCCGCCGTGGCCAGCCGGTGGCGGATCGCCAGCCGGGCCCGCCGCTCCGCCGTTGTTATCGAACGCATGGGCGAATACTAGGCCCACGTCACCCGCTGTTGGAGATCTTGACGACCACGTTGTCCTTCGTGACGGACTGGACCTGGACGTTGAAGCCCTCGGACTGCTCGGCCTCGCCCACCGGCACGGTGATCTGCTGGTTGCCGACCTTCATCGTGACGTTGTCGCCCTGGACGCTGACCAGCTCGGCCTTGATGCCGAGGATCGACGCGCTGGCGTCCACACCGCGGTCGAACGTGATCGTGCAGGCGTTCAGGTTGCAGTCGGTCTTGGTGTTCTCCCCGCCGCACGCCGCCACCGTCGCGAACGGCAGCAGGACGAGGGGGAGCACGGCGAGCTTGCGCCTCACTGGCGAGATCATGACTCTGAGTCTATGAGGTGCGCTCAAGCCGTCACGCCATCCGCGGGGAGGAACCCTGCGGAACTGAAGTAGTACCCCGCGGTGACACGGCCTCGCCGCAGCGCAGGATCCCCAACCCGGCGCTGCGGCTCTCTCGGAGCTCGTGGTGTGAGCCGATCAGCTGTGGTGGCTGCGGCCGTTGACGATGTTGCCGCCGAGCTGCTGGCGCAACGTCTCCAGGGTGGGCGCGGTGCTGACGATGACCCAGCGCTTGCCGACGAGGTAGGTGCCGCCCCATGGCTTGGCCTCTTCGAGCCAGCTGTTCTGTCCCTGGTCGGTGGTGAAGCCGACCACGGTGTAGCGCCCGGTGCCGGTCTGGCACGCGCCCTGCCGCAGCTCCGAGGCGTTCCGCCGCCCTGAGAGCGTGCAGCCCGTCTGCGAGGCGATCTGCTCGATGGTGGCGGCCTTGGCCTCCGGCCCCTTGTTTCCGGCCTGTGCGCTGTTGTTCAGCTTGCCGGAACAGCCGGCCAGCAAGGCCACGGCGGGCACGGCCACCAGCGCGGCCTTGAGAAGGTGCGGCAAACCCATGGTGCGTCCTCCCGGGGAGATGCGATTCCGGGGAGTTGTACGCGCCGGAGGGTGCGAGGGTTCAGCCGAGTTTCACATGAGCCGGGCGGCGGCGGCCGCGCGGACCTCGGGCTCTTCGGCGGGGTCGTGGTGCAGGCGCTGGAGGCGTATCCGGGTCTCCTGCGTGAGCGGGGCCGACTGCGCGGCGATCTCGCGGACGCCCTCCTCACAGTCCCACAGGCCCTCGACGGTGTAGGCCTCGGCGGTGTGCGGGGCGGTGCGGGTCAAGGCGGTGAGGACGCGGGGCCTCAGATAGGCGTAGGCGGACTCGGTCCAGGCGTCTTTGAGCAGCGGCACGGCCTCCCCTGCGCGAAGCCTGCCGAGACCCTCGATGGGGCCGGCGGCGTCACTCCAGTCGCGCCGGGCGAGGGCGCTGCGGAGCTCGCTCATCAGCAGCGGAATGTCCTGGCGGGTGCCATGGCGGGCCAGGATGCGCAGCGCCATGTCCTCGCACCCGTTGTGGGAGGCGGCCCACGCGCGGGCGCGGGGGAGGGCCTCCGGCCCGTACTCCCGTAGCGCCCTGCACACCGCGCCACCCCATCTGCTGGGCCGCTGCGGCAGAAGCTCCTCCGCGAGGTCCAGCAACGCGGGGGCTCGCCTGCGCCCGAGCTCGAAAATGGCCGCGACCGCGCGGTCGTCGCGCTGCCGGGCCATGTCGAGGAGTTCGGATTCGGTGCGTTCGGAGCGGTCGCCGCCGCCGGGGCCGCCGGGGCCGCCGGGGCGGCGCACGGCCGGCGCGGCCTCCCGGTGCGCGGTGAGCACGGCCGCGATGCGCGGCTCCCGGGCGGCCCAGCTCTCGATCACCGGATTCGGCGGCCCGGCGACCAGATCGGCGAGGGTGCCGTCGTCGCAGCGCGCGGCCACCAGCGTGGCCAGCCCGGTCGTCAGCACCGGGTCACGCAGCTCGATCAGCTCGTCGAGGGCGTCGAACCAGTGCGTGCCCTCCTCGGCGTACTCGCGCAGCGGCACGGCGGCCTCGCGCCGGCTCAGCCGGACGAGGTCCCCCAGGACCCGCAGCGCCAGGACCACCCGCTGCTCGTCCTCGTCCGAATGATCGGACGCATCGAACAGATGGTCGGCGATCGGTCCCACCGGGAGTTCGAGATCGACCACGAGCCGGGCGTAATAGAGGCTCCTGGTCTCGCATTGGAAGTCCCAGCGTGGATCGCGCCGTATGCACTCGAAGACGTACTCGCCCGCGCCCGACGTGTCGGCCGCCCTGCGCGCGGCCCGGCCCAGACCCCGCTGCAGTTGCCCGTGCAGCGTGCCCGCTGATTCCAAGACGACCTCGTTGTTCACCACGCCAGAATGCGCATCAGAGTCGATAACGGGCAAGTGTTTTACGCCGAACGGCCTGGTCAGTACGGGCTGGTCACGCTCCGGATCGTCAGATCTGGCGCTGGGCGATCCAGCTGGCGTGCAGGTCGGCGTAGACGCCGGGCTCCGTCACCAGCCCGGCGTGCGGGCCGCGCTGGACGATGCGGCCGGAGTCGAACACGATGACCTCGTCGGCGGCCTCCGCGGTCGACAGCCGGTGCGCGATGGAGATCGCCGTCCGGCCCCTGGTGACGCCGTCGAGGGCACGCTGGATCCGTACCTCCGTGGCCGGGTCGACCGCCGACGTGGCCTCGTCCAGGACGAGCAGGTCGGGGTCGGCGATGTAGGCGCGCGCCAGCGCGACGAGCTGGCGCTCACCGGCCGACAGCGACTCGCCGCGCTGGCCGACCGGGGTCGCGAGACCGCGCGGCAGGCCCTCCAGCCAGTCGGCGAGGCCGAGCTCCGTCAGCGCCAGGAGCAGGTCGGCGTCGGACGCGTCCGCCTTGCCGTACCGGATGTTGTCGGCGAGCGAGGCGTCGAAGAGGAACCCGTCCTGCGGCACCATCACGATCCGCTCCCGCAGCGAGGAGAACCTCACCTCGCCGAGCGGCACGCCGTCCACGCGAACCTGGCCGGACGTCGGGTCCATGAGACGCGTGAGCAGCTTGGCGAACGTGGTCTTGCCCGACCCGGTCTCGCCCACGATCGCGACCCGGCTGCGCGGCTGGATGGAGACGTTCACCTCGTGCAGGACGGGCGGACCACCCGGATAGGCGAACCCGACGTCCTCGAACGTCACCTCGATGGGCCCGCGGGGCAGGACCGTGCCCTTCTCGCCGGGATCGGCGACGTCGGGGTCGGTGTCGAGCACCCCCAGGACCCGCCGCCACCCGGCGATCGCGTTCTGCGCCTCGTTCAGGAGCTCGGTCGCGGCCTGCATCGGGCTGACGAACAGCGTCACGAGGAAGAGGAACGCGATGAGCTTGCCCGCGGTCAGGTTGCCGTCGACGCCGAGCAGCACCCCGGCGACGACGACCGACGCGGTCGCGATCGCGGCGGTGAGCTCGCTGGTGGGGAACGTGAGCGCGACCAGGCCCTGCGCGCGGGTCTGGGCGGTGCGGGTGGCGTCGACGGTCTCGTCGACCCGCCGCGCGGTGCGCTCCTCGGAGGCGTACGCGCGGATCACCGACGCGCCGACCACGGACTCGCTGACCGCCGCCAGCAGGTCGCCGGTGCGCTCGCGCACCCGGGTGTACGCGGTGGAGATCAGCCGCTGGAACCAGCGCAGTGCGAGGGCCAGCGGCACGAAGGCGAGCCACACCATGAGCGCCAGCGGCCACGAGTAGACCGCCATCAGCACGCTGGCGACCAGCAACTGGCCCACCGAAATGATGATCATCAGCCCGCCGAACTGCATGAACTGGCTGATCTGGTCCACGTCGCCGGTCACCCGCGACACCAGCGCGCCGCGCCGCTCCCCGCTCTGCGTCAGCATGGACAGGTCGTGGACGTGGCGGAACGCCTTGACACGCAGGGCGGCCAGGCCGGTCTCGGAGGTCTTGTAGAGCCGGACGTTCATCGCGTACGCGCTGACCGCCGTGATCAGGACCGCGACCGCGCACAGCAGCACGGCGGTACGGATGTAGCCGACATCCGGGCCGCCGTCGGCGCCCAGCCCCTTGTCGATCGTCTGCTGGACCGCGATCGGCACGACGACCCGGCCGGCGGTCGCGACCAGCGCGAGCAGCAGGGTGCCGGCCAGTCCCGCGCGGAACTCGGGGCTCAGCCGCAGGCCGCGCCGCAGCGTGCTGAGCGCGCCTTCGTGGACCGAGACGTCACTGAGCGCCGTCACGTGAGGGCCTCCTCGCTGCCTTCGATGTCGCTGTCTTCTGTTTCGCTGTCTTTGGTGTCGCCGTCTTTCGTGCCGCTGGCGTGGGCGTCGCCGCTCTCGAGGGCCTCGTGCTCTTCCTCGGCGCGCTCGTAGGCGTTGACGAGGTTGCGGTAGCCCTCCGACCGCCGCAGCAGCTCAGCGTGGGAGCCACGGTCGAGAACGCGGCCGTGTTCGATGTAGACGACCTCGTCGGCCAGCGCGATCGTGGCCTTGCGGTACGCCACCACGACGACGGTGGCTCCCGGGCCGTCCTCTGACGCCTGGGCCTCGCGTAGTCCTTGCAGGATGCGCGCTTCGACCTGGGTGTCGACGCTCGACGTGGCGTCGTCGAGGACCAGCAGCCTGGGCCGCCGCACGAGCGCTCTGGCCAGGGCGAGCCGCTGCCGCTGGCCGCCCGACAGGGTGGCGCCGCGCTCGCCGACCTTGGTGTCGAGCCCGTCCGCGAGGGCCGCGACGAATCCGTCCGCCTGGGCCAGCCGCAGGGCCTCCCAGACGCGTTCGTCCGGCACGTCCAGGCCGAGCACGACGTTGCCGCGCACGGTGTCGTCGAAGAGGAACGTCTGCTGGGGGACGAGCGCGGCCGTCTCGGCCACCCCGCCCTGGCGTATGTCCCGTACATCCATCCCGTCCAGCAGGACCGACCCGTCGGCGGGATCGACCAGCCGCACCAGGAGAGAGGTGAGGGTCGATTTGCCGGAGCCCGTCGGCCCGACCACCGCGATCGTCTGGCCGGGCTGGGCGGCGAAGGACACGTCATGCAGAACGTGTCGCTTGGCACCGTCGTCGCGCTCGTCGCGCTCGTTCTCAGACTCGTCGTCATCGGACTCGGCGGCTTCGTAGGCGAAGCGCAGCTCGCGGACCTCCAGTTTCGCCGCCTTCCCGTTGCCGTTCGGGGAGTGCGGTCCGTACGGGAGATCACCCGTGGCGTCGAGCACCGACCGGACCCGGGTCCAGCCCACGACGCTGCGCGGCACCTCGGCCAGCACCCAGCCGAGCGCCCGGATCGGCCAGGCCAGCAGGGTGAACAGGTACGCCACGTTCACCAGGTCGCCCGCCGTCATGGCCCCGGACTCCAGCCGGACCGAACCGATCAGCAGGACGGCGAGCACACCCAGGTTGGGCAGCGCCTCCAGGATCGGGTCGAAGAGCCCGCGGACCCGGCCGACCGCCACGTTGGCGTCGCGCAGGGCGTCGGCGCGCTCGGCGAACCGCTCGGTCTCGGCCTGCTCCCGGCCGAGGGTCTTGACCACCAGGCCGCCCTCGAAGCTCTCGTGGGCGACCTCGCTGACCTCGGCGCGCAGCTGCTGGGCGCGGGTGGCCACGGGTGCCAGCCGCCGCTGGTAGACCACGTTCAGCAGGGCGATCGCCGGGAAGACCAGGAAGCCCACGACGGCCACCGTCGGATCGGTCAGGACGATCGACACCGCGGCGATCACGAGCATGAAGACCACGCCGACGGCCATCGGCAGCGGCGCGAGCGGCGCCCAGGCGGCCTCCACGTCGGCGTTGGCGTTGGAGAGCAGCTGCCCGGTCGGGTGGCGGTGGTGCCAGGCGAGCGGCAGCCGCAGGTACTGGCGGGTCACGGCCCGGCGGTAACGCGCCTGCATGCGGTACTGCATCAGACCGGCGTAGAACCGGCGTGCCGCGACTCCCAGCGCCTTGAACAGGGCCACGCCCACGATCGCGACGACCGCGCCTGCCAGAGCTCCGGCGGTGGTGTCGCCGGTCCGGAAGGCCGGCAGGACGACCTCTTCCGTCACCCAGCCGATGACCGTGGCCGTGGCCACGGTCATCGCCGCGTAAAGGGCGCTGCCGAGGACCGAGACGGTGAAGACCCTGGGTTCTGCCCGGATCGCGACCCCGAGCACCCGCATGCCGTCACGCAGGATGTGGGGGTTGACACGCGTCGAGGCTGCTGGCACGGCTTATCTCCGGATCGTGGGGGTTCGGGGGCCTGCACATCCCTACCATCCGCGTCCGTCGCTTATTCCCGGCAGACAGGAGAGGCTTACCGTCCGTGGCCGTGGACGGCGTTCGTGGAATCGTGCGCGACTAGGCCAAGAATTGGCTGTTTTGTCCTAAAGAATTTGTCACACAAGTGCTCTTGAGGAGTCGCTGCGCGCTCCCATCACTGGCGTGCGACGGTCCCCACTCACTCCGGACGGCAGGGCTCCGCAGGGCCCGTGGCGTCGGGGCGGTGGGGAGGCTGTCAAGACCCTGGGGGAAGCAAGTTGCAGCCTTTAATGGTGCGGTAACGCGGTCGTTCGCCGTCAGGTGAATCGCGGGGCTTGCGGCTCCTCCGCTTTACGAGGAACCGGTGATACGGTGGGGCTCGTCGGTTGCAGTCGTGGTTCTCGATCGTTTGTATGGACGCCCGCGGACTGATGGCAGCGGGCGTTTTGGCTTTTCCGGGACGAGCCGGGGGCGAGAGCGTTCCGCAGCGACCGCGCTGGGCCCGCGAGGTGTGGGCCCATGTTTTGCCGCAAGGAGAAAGACATGCCCCAGCAGGGCACCGTGAAGTGGTTCAACGCCGAAAAGGGCTTCGGCTTCATCGCCGTCGACGGTGGTGGGCCGGACGTTTTCGTGCACTACTCGGCGATCCAGTCCTCCGGGTACCGCACCCTCGATGAGAACCAGCGCGTCCAGTTCGAGGTGACGCAGGGTAACCGGGGTCCGCAGGCCGACCAGGTCGTCCCCCTGTAACACCCGATAGCCGTACAGCCGGGCCCGCATCCCCACCAGGATGCGGGCCTTGTTGTGTCCCGGCCCCCGGCGGGGCGGTGCGACGCAGGAAGGGGCACCAGGCACAATGGATCCCATGTCGGCTCGCCCGTCCAACCTGGACCCCAAGATCGCAGACCGCCTCAAGCGCACCGAGGACGGCCTGGTCCCCGCCATCGCCCAGCAGTACGACACCGGGGAGGTGCTCATGCTGGCCTGGATGGACGACGAGGCCCTGCACCGCACCCTCACCACCGGCCGTGCCACCTACTGGTCCCGCAGCCGCGGGGAGTACTGGGTGAAGGGCGAGAGCTCCGGCCACCAGCAGTGGGTCAAGTCCGTCGCCCTGGACTGCGACAAGGACGTCATCCTCGTGAAGGTCGACCAGATCGGCGCCGCCTGCCACACCGGTGACCGCACCTGCTTCGACGCCGACGTGCTCGACGCGGCGGTGGGGGAGCGGAATGACCCCAGCGGGCCGTGAGCGCGGGCTGACCGTGCTGCTGTGCGCGGCCGGCGCCGGGCTCGTGCTGCTGGCCGCGGGGCGGCCCTGGGCGACGGTCCGCGCCAGGGATTCGATCACGCCGTTCGTCCTGGAGCTGACCGGGCGCGACCTCGGCGGCGCCGCGAGCGCGCTCGGCTGGGCCGGGCTGGCGGCGCTGGCGGCCCTCTTCGCCACCCGCGGCCGGGTACGCGCCGGGGTCGGCCTGCTGCTGGTGATCTTCGGCGCCGGGATCGGCTACGCCTCCGTCGCGGCCGTCCGGCGTTCCCACGTCCTCAGCACGGCGGGGGACAAGCGCGCCCTGCTGCAAGGCCTGTCCGCGCATCCCGCGGTCGAGACGGCCCCGTGGTGGATGGTCTCCGTCGCCGGGGCGGTGCTGCTCGTCGCCGCCGGTTTGATCACGACGGCGCGCGGCGCGCGCTGGCCCGGCATGTCGGCGCGGTACGATCGAGAGGGCGCCGTCGGCCCGGCCGCGGGCGGCCCTGAACGCGCAGCAGGTGAACGGGCAGCAGGTGAACGGGCCACTGCCGACGACGCCTTGCAGGTCGACCAGCACAGCCTGTGGAAGTCCCTGGACCGCGGCGAGGACCCCACAGCCGCCGAAGAGCGCCGGCCGTGACCAACGACAGCGGGGGCGGCAGGGTCCTGGTGATCGAGCACGAGCCCGCCGTCGCCGAGCTCGAACGCCGCTACCTGGTCCGCGAGGGCTACGAGGTCGAGGTGGAGACCGATCCGGCCCGTGCGGCCGCCACCGCCGCGCTGACGCGGCCGGATGTGGTCGTGCTCGACCTGTCCACGGCCGCCCTGCCCGCCGAGCTCTACCGGCGGGTCGCCGAGGCGGCCCGGCCGGCGCCGGTGATCGCGGTGACCGGCCCGCTCGACCAGATCACCACGCCGGGACTGGGCGATCACCAGGTCACCCGGCCGTTCGGCCCGCGGCTGCTGGTCGGCGCGGTCGCCGAGGCGCTGCGCCGGAGCACGCCGCCCGAGACGCCGGGCGTCCTGCGCGCCGGGCCCGTCACGCTGGATCCGCGCGGGCGGTCTGTGACGGTGGGTGACCGCAGTGTCGCGCTCACGGTGACCGAGTTCGATCTGCTGGCGTTCCTGATGGACAACCCCGGCCGGGTCTTCACCCGGGAGCAGCTGCTCGACGCCGCCTGGGGCCCCGGCGCGGGCGCGGGCAACCGCACGGTCGACGTCCACATCGCCCAGCTGCGCGCCAAGCTCGGCGAGGAGAGCCCGATCCGGACCGTACGTGGCGTCGGTTACGTCCTGGACGCCTGAGCGCGCGCCTCGCTACGGGCGCCGACACTGAGACACGCCCTACGCTGGATCCGTGACCCGCGTTCCTGCTCAGCCTGTCCCGTCCGTTCCAGACGGACCGGGACCCGGCTCTGGACCTGAGCCCGGAGGCGGCCCGCGCAGTGGCCGGAGCCGCCGCGCGGCGTTGGCAGCGCTGGCCGCGCCGCTCGGGACCCTGGCGGCGGTCGCCGCGGGCGTGACGTTGGTGGCACTCCGCGACCCGCACGAGCCCGGTCACTACCCGACCTGCCCGTTCCTCGCGCTGACCGGGTTGTACTGTCCCGGCTGCGGCGCGATGCGCATGGTCAACTCGCTGACGCACGGTGACGTCGGTGCGGCTTTCGGCATGAACCCGCTGCTCTTCCTGCTGCTGCCGGTGCTCGGCTACCTGTGGGCCAAGTGGGCCCTCCGCACGGCACGGGGCGAGCCGATGGACTCCGTCCTGTTCCGGCCATGGGCGGTCGGGGTGTTCCTGGTGGTGATGGTGGCGTACTGGGTTGTCCGTAATCTTCCGTTTGCGCACGCCTTGGCCCCGTGAGGGGGGTTCTGTAGGGCTTGGGTTCGGGCCGGGTTCGAGGGCCCCGGCCGCCTGCGGATACGATCGGTGGACGGATCGACCGGAAAATAGGGGGCCCAGCGCGTGAGTGTTCTCGACGAGATCATCGACGGCGTCCGGGCCGATCTCGCCGAAAGGCAGCGAGACGTCTCGCTCGACGATCTCAAGGCGAAGGCCGAGCAGGCACCGGCTCCGAGGGACGCGCTGGCCGCGCTCCGCGGTCCCGGCGTCGGGGTGATCGCCGAGGTCAAGCGCAGCAGCCCGTCCAAGGGGGCACTGGCCGCGATCGCCGACCCGGCGGCGCTGGCCGGCGACTACGAGGCCGGCGGCGCCAAGGTGATCAGCGTCCTGACAGAACGGCGCCGTTTCGGCGGCAGCCTGGAAGACCTGGCCGCCGTACGCGCCAACGTCGACATCGCCGTCCTGCGCAAGGACTTCATCGTCACCTCCTACCAGCTGTGGGAGGCGCGCGCGCACGGCGCGGACGTCGCCCTGCTGATCGTGGCCGGGCTGGAGCAGGACGCCCTGGTGTCGCTGGTGGAGCGGGCCGAGTCCATCGGGCTGCTCCCGCTGGTCGAGGTGCACACCGAGGAGGAGGTCACCCGCGCGCTCGACGCGGGGGCCAAGGTCATCGGGGTCAACGCCCGTGATCTCAAGACCCTCAAGGTGGACCGGGACGTGTTCGCCCGGCTGGCACCGATGATCCCCAAGGACGTCGTCAAGATCGCCGAGTCCGGGGTGCGGGGGCCGCACGATCTGCTGGCCTACGCCTCGGCGGGCGCCGACGCCGTGCTGGTGGGCGAGAGCCTGGTGACCGGCAAGGACCCGCGTTCCGCGGTCGCCGACCTGGTCGCGGCCGGCGCGCACCCCGCCCTGCGCCAGGGCGGCTGAGGGGAACGGGGTAGGTTTACGGTCATGCTGATGGAACCGCTGCGCGAACGATGGCGCGCTTACCTGACATCTAACTAATCGGGTAACCCATCTCTCGCACGACAGGACAAGACTTCAGATGACCATCGACGCCGCGCGCGGCGCTGTTCCATCCGTGCCCGATGCCAACGGCCACTTCGGTGCGTTCGGCGGGCGGTTCGCGCCGGAGGCCCTCATGGCCGCCCTCGACGAGCTCGACCGCGAGTTCGAGGCCGCCAAGAAGGACCCCGAGTTCGTCGCCGAGCTCGACGATCTCCTCGCCAACTACGCCGGCCGTCCCAGCCTGCTCACCGAGGCCAAGCGCTTCGGCGCGGAGGCGGGCGGCGCCCGGATCCTCCTCAAGCGCGAGGACCTCAACCACACCGGCTCACACAAGATCAACAACGTGCTGGGGCAGGCGCTGCTCACCCGGCGGATGGGCAAGAAGCGGGTCATCGCCGAGACCGGCGCCGGCCAGCACGGCGTGGCCACCGCCACCGCCGCCGCCCTGCTCGGCCTCGACTGCACCGTCTACATGGGCGAGGTCGACACCGAGCGGCAGGCCCTCAACGTCGCCCGCATGCGGATGCTGGGCGCCGAGGTGATCCCGGTCATGACCGGCAGCCGCACGCTCAAGGACGCCTGCAACGAGGCGTTCCGCGACTGGGTCGCCTCCGTCGACACCACCCACTACTGCATCGGGTCGGTCATGGGGCCGCACCCGTTCCCGATGATGGTCCGCGACCTCCAGCGCGTGATCGGCGTGGAGGCGCGCGCACAGGTCCTCGAGCTCACCGGCAAGCTGCCGGACGCCGTGATCGCCTGCGTCGGCGGCGGCTCCAACGCCATCGGCACCTTCCACGCGTTCATCCCCGACGAGGGTGTGCGGTTGTACGGCTTCGAGGCCGGCGGCGACGGCGTCACAACCGGCAAGCACGCGGCCACCCTGGTCGGCGGCTCGCTCGGCGTCATCCACGGCATGCGGACCTACCTGCTGCAGGACGAGGACGGGCAGACGATGGAGACGCACTCGATCTCCGCCGGGCTGGACTATCCCGGAGTCGGCCCCGAGCACTCCTGGCTGCACGACAGCGGCCGCGCCGAATACCGCGAGATCACCGATGCCGAGGCGATGGACGCGTTCGCGCTGCTCTGCCGTTTGGAAGGCATCATCCCGGCCATCGAGTCGGCGCACGCGCTCGCGGGCGCGCTCAAGGTCGGCAAGGAGCTCGGCCCCGAGGCCACGATCGTCGTGTGCCTCTCCGGCCGAGGCGACAAGGACATGCACACGGCGGCCAACTTCTTCGGCCTCATGCCGGAAGGAGAGGCACGATGAGCGTCCAGGCCGCCTACGACAAGGCCAAGGCCGAGGGGCGCGCCGCGCTCGTCGGTTACCTGCCCGCCGGGTTCCCCTCGTACGAGGGCGCCATCGAGGCCGCGCGCACCATGGTCGAGGCGGGCTGCGACATCATCGAGATCGGCCTGCCCTACACCGACCCGATGATGGACGGCCCCACCATCCAGGACGCCGTGCACCAGGCCCTGGTCGGCGGCATCAGGGTCGCCGACGTCTTCCGCACCGTCGAGGCCGTGGCGGCGACCGGCGTGCCGACCCTGGTGATGACCTACTGGAACCCGGTCGACCACTACGGCGTGGAGGCGTTCGCCCGCGACCTCAAGTCGGCCGGCGGCACCGGGCTCATCACGCCCGACCTCACGCCCGAGGAGGCCGGCCCCTGGCTGGAGGCGGCCGACGCGCACGACCTCGACAAGGTGTTCCTCGTCGCGCTCAGCTCCACCGACGAGCGCATCGAAAAGATCACCAAGGCCTGCCGCGGGTTCGTCTACGCCGCCTCGCTGATGGGCGTCACCGGCGCCCGCAGCGCCCTCGACACCGGCGCGCCACGCCTGGTGGAGCGGACCCGCGAGAGCATCGGGCGGCAGGGCCTGGACCTGCCGATCGGGCTGGGGCTCGGCGTCGGCAACGGCGCCCAGGCCGCGGAGGTCGCGGGCTTCGCCGACGGCGTCATCGTCGGCTCGGCGTTCATCCGGCGCATCCTGGACGCCCCGGACGCCGCCGCGGGCCTCGCCGGGGTGCGCGCGCTGACCACCGAGCTGGCCGAGGGTGTGCGCAAGGCGAAGTAGGGCCCGCCGGCGCGACTTCGCACGGCGAGTTTATGTGGTGTCCCCTAAGGTGTTCCACGAGCCCGGGAGCGGCGGTGTGACACCGCGCCCGGGCCAAGGGCTGTTCGGCTGGTGCCCGCGGGTGCCGACTTGGAGAAGGATCATGATGGCTCAGCAGGTCGAGGGGCGGGACAGGAGCGCGGCCAAGACGCCCGCCCGCCCGTTGTGGTTCATGCTCTCCGCGTGGGTGCTCACGCTCGCCGGGCTCGGCATCTCGATCTACCTGACGATCAGCCACTACGACGAGAAGGCGCTGATCTGCTCGGCGAGCGGCACGGTGGACTGCCACGCCGTCACCACCAGCAAGTACTCCGAGCTGGCGGGCATCCCGCTGCCCCTGCTCGGGCTGGGGTTCTTCGTCGGGTTCGTGGTGCTGATCACGCCGTTCGCGCTGCGCTCGGAGAACCCGCTGTTCCGCTGGGGCCGGCTGGCCGCCACCGGCCTCGGGATGGTCTTCGTGATCTACCTGGTGACCGTGGAGCTGGCGCTGCTGCAGAAGATCTGCCTGTGGTGCACCGGCGTCCACGCCGTCACCGTCCTGCTGTTCGTCCTTGTCCTGTCCGACGAGTTCCGGCGGATCGGCCAGGTCGACTAGGACCCGACCGGCCCCCCGCCGAGCCCGCGCGGCCGTCCGCCGCGCGGTCCCCGATGAGGAGATCCACAATGAGCAAGGCCGCACGCGAGCGGTCCGCACGGGAGCGGCTGGCCGCCGAGCGCAAGCGTCAGGAGGCACGCGACAAGCAGCGCAAGCTGCTCATGATCGTCCTTGGCGCGGTCGTCGCCGTCGCGGCGGTCGTGGTGGTCACCGTGATCGTTCTCGACCAGCGTGGCAAGAGCGACCAGCAGGCGGCCGCCTACACCGGACCGCAGGCCCCGCTCACCCGCGACGCCGACGGCTCGATCGTGATGGCCAAGGCGGGCGTCACCGCTCCCACGATCGAGGTCTTCGAGGACTTCCAGTGCCCGGCCTGCAAGTCGTTCGAGGACAGCACCGGCAAGACGGTCAAGGAGCTGGCCGCGGCAGGCAAGGTCAAGGTCGTCTACCGGCCCTTCCACCTGTTCGGCCAGTCGCAGAACCCCATCAAGGAGAACTCGCTGCGCTCCGCCGCGGCGGCCCTGTGCGTCCCCGCCGACAAGTGGCTCTCGTACCATGACGCGCTCTTCAAGTTCCAGCCCGAGGAGGGCGACAAGGGCTTCGCCACCAAGGAACTGGTCAACTGGGGCAAGGACGTCGGCGTGACCGACGCGGGCTTCGAGAAGTGCGTCACCGACCAGCAGCAGAAGTCGCAGGTCGACACGATGACCACGTACGCGCTGCAGACCCGCAAGGTCACCGGCACCCCGACCGTCTTCCTCAACGGCCGCAAGCTGGAGAACGACGAGCTCGGCAGCCCCACCGGCCTGGAGAAGGCCGTCAGCGACGCCGCCAAGACCAACAAGTAACAAGCAACACGACCAACACGTCACCCGCGCTGGTCGCTCCCATCCGAGCCGTGGCCCCCGAGAGGGCCACGGCTCGGTGTTTTCTCTCCCTCCTCCGGCCCGGCCGCCGTGGCGGATGTGCCGCCGGGGCTAGTGTCGGGCCGCGAAAACGCAGGTCGATGCGCTGATCGGGGGATCGATGAACAAGGCGGACAGGGGACGCTCGGTGCGGCAGCGGCTGGCCGAGGAACGCGCCAGGCAGGCGGCACGGGAGAGACAGCGGCGGCTGCTCTTCATCGTGCCGGGCGCCGTGGCGGCCGCGGCGATCGTCGTGGTGGCGGTCGTGCTGGTGCGCGACACCGGGGGCGGCTCCGAGCCGGGCTCGGACTACAAGGGCGTGCTCGCACCGGCCACCCGGCAGCCCGACGGCTCGGTCGCGATGGCCAAGGCAGGTGTCGCCAAGCCGGTGCTGGAACTGTACGAGGACTTCCAGTGCCCGGCCTGCAAACTCCTGGAGGACAGGCTGAGCACGACGATCAAGGAGCAGGCCGCCGCGGGCAAGGTCAAAGCCGTCTATCGCCCGTTCCGGCTCTTCCAGCAGGAGCCGCTGAAGTCCAACTCCCAGCGCGCCGCCAACGCGGCGGAGTGCGCGCCGGCCGGCTCATGGATCCGGTACCACGACCGGTTGTTCGCCGAGCAGCCCCGCGAGGGCGAGGTCGGCTTCGAGAACGCCGACCTGGTCGAGTGGGGCCGCGCGGCCGGGATCACCGGCGACGCGTTCGCCAAGTGCGTCAACGGCGGCGAGAAGAACGCCATGGTCGACCGGGCCACCGCCTACGCCGCGAAGGCGGGGGTGACGGCGACGCCGGCGCTCAAGCTCGACGGGAAGCAGGTCGCCGGCGACGCACTCACTCCGGACGGGCTGAAGAAGGCGATCGAGGCAGCCGGAACGTAGCGCGCGGACCACGCTCCGGGCACCGGCGGCCTGATCGGGCCGCGGTTGCGCCCAGACGATGCCGATCTTGGGGCACGGAGGGGCCTGGAGGCGGTAACGTCCATGCTCATGCAGTCGGTCGCCTACATTCCGAGCCCCTCCGAAGGTGTCTGGCACCTCGGGCCCATCCCGATCCGCGCGTACGCGCTGATGATCATTATTGGCATCGTCGTCGCGGTGTGGCTGGGCGAGCGCCGCTGGGCCGCCAAGGGGGGCACCCCCGGCGTCATCATCGACGTCGCGGTCTGGGCCGTGCCGTTCGGCCTCGTCGGCGGCCGCCTCTACCACGTCATCACCGATTACCAGCGGTACTTCGGCGACGGCCGGAACCCGGTCGACGCGCTGAAGATCTGGGAGGGCGGGCTCGGCATCTGGGGCGCCGTCGTGCTGGGCGCGGTCGGCGCGGTCATCGGCTGCCGCCGCCACGGCGTCTCGGTGCTGGCCCTGGGCGACGCGATCGCGCCCGGTATCGCGCTGGGCCAGGCGATCGGCCGGTGGGGCAACTGGTGGAACCAGGAGCTGTACGGGCGGCCGCTGGACACCTGGTGGGCGCTCAAGATCGACTACGGCAACCGGCCCAAGCTGTCCGACGGCAGCGTGGACCCCAAGTACGCGGACATCGGCACGTACCACCCCACGTTCCTGTACGAGTCGTTGTGGTGCGTCGGCGTCGCGATCCTCGTCATCTGGGCCGGCCGTCGCTTCGACCTCACCCACGGCCGGTCGTTCGCCCTCTACGTGGCCGGCTACACCGTGGGCCGGTTCTGGATCGAGTGGCTGCGCATCGACGACGCCCACGAGATCCTTGGGCTTCGCCTGAACGACTGGACGTCGCTGATCGTCTTCGTGGGCGCCGTGGGCTACCTCTACTGGGCCCGTGACAAGACCGGTCCCGAGAACGTCGGCGCCGCCCCGGACGCGGTGGCCGAGGAAGAGCCGGTGGCCAAGGCGCAGGACGAACCGGCAGCCGAGGAGCCGGTGACCGAGGAAACCGCCTCGGAAGAGCCCGCCGAACAGCAGCCCGAGGCAGAAGAGCCAGAGGCCGAGCCGGTCGCGGAGGCCGAGCCCGACCCCGAGACGGTGGCGGAATCCGAGTCTGAGGCGGCCGAGGCCGAGGCGGCGGAGGCTGATTCGGACGCCGAACCTGCGCCCCAGCCGGAGGCGGACGCCGAGCCTGAGCCGGAAGCTGTAACTGAGACGGAGCCCGAGGCTGCGGCCGAGCCGGAGGACGAGCCGGTTGCCGAAGCCGAGCCTGAGCCCGAGCCGGCCGCCGAGGTTGAGCCCGAGCCCGTGGAGGAGCCCGAGGCTGAGCCCGAGGCTGTGGCTGAGCCGGAGCCGGACGCCGAACCTGAGCCCACACCGGAGGCAGAGCCGGTAGCCGAAGCTGAGCCGGAGTCCGAGCCCGCGGCTGAGGGCGAGCCGGTGGCCGAGGACGAGCCTGCGGCGGAGCCGGAGCCCTCGCCGGAGGCTGAGCCGGTGGCGGAGGTCGAGCCCGAGCCCGAGCCTGCGGCGACGGGCGAAGTTGCGGACGACGAACCGGCCGAGGGCGACGCCGCCCCCGACGAGGAGCCTGCCGCGGCGGCCGAGGACAATGGGGACGGTAAGGGCGCGCCTGTGAAGGACGCGACGTAGGCGACTGAGGGGCCGGGTTGGCCGCGGAGATCCACCACAAGCACCGCGATGTCACCGGAGGGTGGCTGCGTCCGGCGGTCTTCGGGGCGATGGACGGCCTGGTCTCCAACTTCGCCCTGATCGCCGGGGTCGCGGGCGGCCAGGTGAGCCGGCACGTCATCCTGCTGGCGGGTCTCGCGGGCCTGGCGGCCGGCGCGTTCTCCATGGCGGCGGGGGAGTACATCTCGGTGGCGTCGCAGTCCGAGCTGGCCGAGGCGGAGATCGAGGTCGAACGGCTGGAGCTGGTGCGCCACCCGAACGCCGAGATGCGCGAGCTGGCCGAGGTCTTCGAGGCGCGCGGCGTCGATCCCGACGTGGCCGCCGAGGTGGCGCGGCAACTGTCGCGCGATCCCGAGGAGGCCCTGGAGGTGCACGCCCGCGAGGAGCTGGGCGTGGCCCCGGGCGAACTGCCCTCCCCATACCTGGCAGCGGGCTCGTCGTTCCTGTCGTTCGCGGTGGGGGCGTCGCTGCCGGTGCTCCCGTACCTGCTCGGCGTCTCCAGCCTCTGGCCCGCCGCCGTGATCGCGGCGCTGGGGTTGTTCGCTGCGGGGGCGCTGGTGTCTCGCGTGACCAACCGCACCTGGTGGTTCGGCGGGCTGCGGCAGCTCGCGCTGGGCGCCGCAGCCGCGGCGCTCACCTACGGCCTGGGCGCCATCATCGGGGCGAACGGGCTCTGATCGGAACGTACAGGAAACACCCTTTTGGGCACGCGACGGGCGCGGGTACCGATAGAGTCCCGGACTGTGATCGAGGCTCGTGACACCCAGGCGAAGGGTGCGAAGGACGGGACGGGCGTACGGGACTTCTGGCCCGACGACAAGCCCGCCTCCCGCGGCCCCAAGCCCAAGTTGCTGTTCGGCGCCGCGGCCGTGCTGGTCGTGGTCGTGCTCGCGGTGGTGGCCGCCGTCGTCCTGACCGGCGGCGATGACGATGGCACGAAGGCCGCCGGGACGTCCAACGGCCCAGGCGTGCTCCCCGTCGCCTATACGCCGCAGATGGCTGACAAGGCTCTGGTCAAGCTGGCCAAGCGGACCGCCGATCCGCGTCCGGTCACGCAGGGCGAGGCGTTCCCGGCCGACGCCAAGACCGTGAAGTACCGCACGTACGCGTTCTCGCTGGCCACCTCGCAGGTGTCCGCCGACTGCAAGAGCGTCACGTGGGGGCAGCGCCTGCAGGGCGACCTCGCTGAACACGGGTGCACCCAGGTCGCGCGCGGCTCGTACGTCAGCCCGGACAAGCGGTATCTCGGCCAGGTCGCGGTGCTCAACATGGTCGACGAGGACGGCGCCGAGCAGATCGTCCGCGACCTCGACCCCGCCACCAACGCCGGGTTCGTGCTGCCGCTGAACGCCGCGGGCGAGCCGGCCTTCGGCAAGGGCTTCAGCGCCGCGTACTCCCAGGTCTACGGTCACTACGTGATCCTCACCTGGGTGCAGCGCGCCGGCGGTGCCCAGCCCGCCTCGCTCAACGAGATGATCGACGCGAGCCTCGCCATCGAGAAGCCCGCCGACTTCGTGTGGGGACGGCTCGAGCTGATCCCCACCAGGAAAACGCAGTGATCCGGGCGGGCACGGTCACGGCACCGCGCCCCGGGCAGTAGTCTGCGCCTTCGTGGACCACGACGAGCCCGGCCGGCGTTCCGGCCGCCCCGGCCCCGGCTCCGTGCCGGGAGACCAGCGAGCGCGGCCCGGTCCCCGGCAGCAACCTCCCCGCGGATCCGCACGCCGCGCGGGTGCGCCGCGCAAGCTCGCCTCCGGACGTGGCGCTCCGCGCCCGCCCCGGCAGGCCCAGCGCCCCGCGCGCCCACCGGCACCGGCCGAGCCGATCGACGTCCAGGCGAACGAGCTGCCCGCTCCCGCCAGGCCTGAGCCACCCAGGGCTCGCAAGTCCTCCAAGTCCAAGCCCCCCAAGGCCGCCAAGCCCTCCAGGCCCAAGTCCGCCAAGGCCGGCAAGCCCGCCAAGCGGCAGCGGCAGGGCGGCCGGCCGGGACACGATCCGCGATGGTTCTTCTTCGCGGCGGGCGCACTCGGCCTCGTCGTCGTCCTGGCCGCCGTGGCGATGGTGGTGATCAACGGGCGGGACGACGACGCGCCCGCGTCGGCCCCGGCTGCTCCTCGGATGGGCCCGGTGGCCGCGAGCGGGCCGGCGCCCGCCTCGTACTCCAGCTCGCCGTCCGCCGACGCCTACTCCGGCATCGCCCAGCGGTCGTCCGACGCCGCACCGCTCACAGCGGCGGAGCTGTTCCCCTCGTCCGCGTCCACGATCACCCTGTCCTCCGCCAAGGCCAAGCTGACGCTGAAGGGCAAACGGCTCGACAACGACTGCACCGCCGCGGTCTGGGGCCGGACTGTCGCAGCCGCTCTCAGCAAGAGCGGATGCACGCAGGCGGCGCGCACGCTCCATGCCGACACCAAGAAGGGGTACGCCCTCGCCGTCACGGTGTTCAACCTGGCGAGCGCGGACCACGCCGACCGGATGGTCGAGGTGCTGGACAAGACGCGAGGCGGAGGTTTCGTGCGCCCGCTGAACGCCACGTCCCCGCTGGACAAGTTCGGGCAGGGCTTCGGGATGGCACGCGGGCTGGCCATGGGCCACTACGTCGTTGTGTCCTGGGCACAGCACCTGGACGGCTCGGGCGACGAGCAGGACGAGGACCTGCTGTCGTTGCTGATCGAGGGTGGCAAGGCTCCGGCCGTGCTGGGCCGCGCCGCCAAGGCCGCCTGAGCGCCGTTCCTTGATCTCCATTGCTTGATCATTGAGGCCACTTCAGGTCCGTTGTGTGTAGCCCACGTTACTTGCGGGTATACGTCTTAACCCGCTAAACATCTTCGGCCGGTGATGATGATCACCGAGGTCAGGGCGTTTTCGCGGGAAAATTGCCCGGTATCCTGGTCTAAACCACTCATGGGTGGCTCCAGAAGACCAGCGCGGAGGAGTTTCGCGATCTGGTCGAGTCGGGCATGATCCCGGCAGTGATGTAATGTCATCACACCGCAGCAGGGCCAACGTCGTCCCGGACTGCACTGACATCGAAGCCAGTGACACGACGAAGACGACGGGAGGGTTGATGGCTGCTGCTGCCCTCACTCCAGGCCTGCCTCCTAACCAGGGCTTGTACGACCAGGCCAACGAGCACGACGCCTGTGGCGTCGGCATGGTCGCCGACCTGCACGGCCGCAAGAGCCACGACATCGTTCAGAACGCCCTGACCGTCCTGAAGAACCTCGATCATCGCGGCGCGGTGGGTGCCGAGCCAGACGATGGCGACGGCGTGGGCATCCTGGTCCAGATCCCCGACTCCTTCTTCCGCGAGGTCTGCGACTTCGCGCTCCCCGAGGCCGGCTCCTACGCGGCCGGGCTCGCCTTCCTCCCGGTCGACGGTGACGAGCGCGCCGCCGCGGTCGCCCACATCGAGACCCTCTGCGTCGAGGAGGGCCTCGCCGTCCTCGGCTGGCGCGAGCTCCCGCACGACCCCAACTTCGCAGGCCCGGCGGCCCGGCGGGCCATGCCGCACTTCGCGCAGCTGTTCCTGACCACCGCCGCCGGCGGCCCCCACGCCGGCAAGACCGGCCTGGAGCTCGACCGCGTCGTCTTCTGCATGCGCGAGCGTGCCGAGCAGGACGTACGGGTCTACTTCCCGAGCCTTTCCAGCCGGACCATCGTCTACAAGGGCATGCTGACGACTCCGCAGCTGGAGCCGTTCTTCCCCGACCTGTCCGACCGCCGCTTCGGCAGCGCCATCGCACTGGTGCACTCGCGGTTCTCGACCAACACCTTCCCCGCGTGGGAGCTCGCCCACCCGTACCGGTTCATCGCGCACAACGGCGAGATCAACACGGTCAAGGGCAACCGGAACTGGATGCGCGCCCGCGAGGCGCTGCTGAAGTCCGACCTGATCCCCGGCGACCTCTCCCGCATCTACCCGGTGATCGACATCGAGGCCAGCGACACCGCCTCGTTCGACGAGTGCCTGGAGCTGCTGCACCTGGGCGGCCGGTCGCTGCCGCACGCGGTGCTGATGATGATCCCCGAGGCGTGGGAGAACCACACCGAGATGGACCCGGCCCGCCGGGCCTTCTACGAGTTCCACTCCACGCTCATGGAGGCCTGGGACGGCCCCGCGTCCGTCACGTTCACCGACGGCACGGTCGTCGGCGCCGTGCTGGACCGCAACGGCCTGCGCCCCGGCCGCTACTGGGTCACTGACGAGGGCTTCGTCGTGCTGGCCTCCGAGGCCGGCGTGCTGGACATCCCGGCGGGCAAGGTCGTCCGCAAGGGCCGCCTGCAGCCCGGCAAGATCTTCGTGGTCGACACCGAGGCCGGCCGGATCGTCGAGGACGACGAGGTCAAGGCCGAGCTCGCGGCCCAGCACCCGTACGGCCAGTGGCTGCACGACGGCCTGGTCAGGTTCGAGGAGCTGCCGCAGCGCGAGCGCGAGGTCCCGACCCACGAGACGCTCGTCAAGCGCCAGCAGACGTTCGGCTACACGCTCGAAGAGCAGCGCATCATCATGACTCCGATGGTCAGGACGGGCGCCGAGCCGATCGGCTCGATGGGCACCGACACGCCGATCGCGGTGCTGTCGGAGCGGCCGCGGCTGCTGTTCGACTACTTCAAGCAGCTCTTCGCCCAGGTCACCAACCCGCCGCTGGACGCCATCCGCGAGGAAATGATCACCTCGCTGCAGTCCACGCTCGGCCCGGAGGGCAACCTCCTGGAGCCCGGGCCGGAGTCCTGCCGCCGCCTCGTGCTGCCCACCCCGATCCTGGACAACGACGAGCTGTCCAAGATCATCCACATCAACGACGAGGGTTCGCTGCCGCATCTGGAAGCCTACGTCGTGCAGGGTCTGTACGACGTCGACGGCGGCGGGGAGGCCCTCGAGCACCGCCTCGAGGAGATCTGCTCCGAGGTCTCCCGGGTCATCGCCGCGGGCGCGCGGATCATCGTGCTGTCCGACCGCGGCTCGGACTCGGCCAAGGCCGCCATCCCGTCGCTGCTGCTGACCGGCGCCGTGCACCACCACCTGATCCGGGAGAAGACCCGCACCCAGGTGGGCCTGGTCATCGAGACCGCCGAGGCCCGCGAGTGCCACCACATGGCGCTGCTCATCGGGTACGGCGCGTCCGCGATCAACCCGTACCTGGCCATCGAGACCGTCGAGGACCTCATCAAGACCGGGGTCATCGACGGCATCGACCCGGCGAAGGGCGTGCGCAATCTTGTCAAGGCGTACGGTAAGGGCGTCCTCAAGGTCATGTCGAAGATCGGCGTGTCCACGGTCGCCTCGTACACCGGCGCCCAGATCTTCGAGGCCATCGGTCTCGGCCGCGAGATCGTCGACCGCGCGTTCACCGGCACCACCTCCCGGCTCGGCGGCGTCGGCTTCGACGTCATCGCCACCGAGGTCGCGCAGCGCCACAAGAAGGCCTACCCGCCCGGTGGCAACGAGGCGGCGCACCGCACCCTCGACGTCGGCGGCGAATACCAGTGGCGCCGCGAGGGCGAGCTGCACCTGTTCAACCCGGACACGGTGTTCAAGCTGCAGCACGCCACCCGCACCCGCCGGTACGACATCTTCAAGGAGTACACCGGCAAGGTCGACTCGCAGTCCGAGGAGCTGATGACCCTCCGCGGGCTCTTCCAGCTCAAGGAGGGCGAGCGCCCGCCGGTGCCGGTCGACGAGGTCGAGCCGGTCGAGTCGATCGTCAAGCGGTTCTCCACCGGCGCCATGTCGTACGGCTCCATCTCGGCGGAGGCACACGAGACCCTCGCCATCGCGATGAACCGCCTGGGCGCCAAGTCCAACACCGGCGAGGGCGGCGAGGACCCGCGGCGGTTCGTTCCGGACGCCAACGGCGACCTGCGGCGCAGCGCCATCAAGCAGGTGGCCTCCGGCCGGTTCGGCGTGACCTCGGAGTACCTCACCAACGCCGACGACATCCAGATCAAGATGGCGCAGGGCGCCAAGCCCGGCGAGGGCGGGCAGCTGCCCGGCCACAAGGTCTACCCGTGGATCGCCAAGACCCGGCACTCCACCCCGGGCGTGGGCCTGATCTCGCCGCCGCCGCACCACGACATCTACTCGATCGAGGACCTGGCGCAGCTCATCCACGACCTCAAGAACGCCAACCCCGCGGCGCGTGTGCACGTCAAGCTCGTCGCCGAGGTCGGGGTCGGCACGGTCGCGGCGGGCGTGTCCAAGGCGCACGCCGATGTGGTGCTCATCTCCGGGCACGACGGCGGCACCGGCGCATCGCCGCTGACCTCGCTCAAGCACGCCGGCGCGCCCTGGGAGCTCGGCCTGGCCGAGACCCAGCAGACGCTGCTGCTCAACGGCCTGCGCGACCGCATCGTCGTGCAGACCGACGGTCAGATGAAGACCGGCCGCGACGTCATCATCGCGGCGCTGCTGGGCGCCGAGGAGTACGGCTTCGCCACCGCCCCGCTGGTCGTCTCCGGCTGCATCATGATGCGGGTCTGCCACCTGGACACCTGCCCGGTCGGCGTCGCCACGCAGAACCCGGTGCTCCGGGAGCGCTTCAACGGCAAGCCCGAGTTCGTGGTCAACTTCTTCGAGTTCGTGGCGCAGGAGGTACGCGAGTACCTGGCCGCGCTCGGCTTCCGGTCCCTGGACGAGGCCATCGGGCACGTCGAGATGCTCGACACCCGCAAGGCCGTCGACCACTGGAAGGCCAACGGGCTCGACCTGACCCCGGTCCTGCACCAGCCGGAGCTGGCTGACGGCGCCGCCATGCGCCAGGTCACCGGGCAGGACCACGGGCTGGAGAAGGCGCTGGACAACACGCTGATCCAGCTCGCCGAGGGCGCCATCGCGTTCGGCGACAAGGTCTCCCTCGACCTGCCGATCCGCAACGTCAACCGGACGGTCGGCACCATGCTCGGCCACGAGGTGACCAAGAAGTGGGGCGGCGAGGGGCTGCCCGACGACACCATCGACGTCACGTTCACCGGGTCGGCCGGCAACTCGTTCGGCGCGTTCGTGCCCCGCGGCATCACGCTGCGGCTGATCGGCGACGCCAACGACTACGTCGGCAAGGGCCTGTCCGGTGGCCGCCTCACCGTGCGGCCCCCGCTGGATGCGACGTTCGCCGCCGAGACCCAGATCATCGGCGGCAACGTGATCCTCTACGGCGCCACCTCGGGCGAGCTGTTCGCCCGCGGCGTGGTGGGCGAGCGGTTCTGCGTGCGCAACTCCGGCGCGACCGCCGTCGTCGAGGGCGTCGGCGACCACGGGCTGGAGTACATGACCGGTGGCCGCGCCGTGATCCTCGGAAGCACCGGGCGCAACCTGGCGGCGGGCATGTCGGGCGGCATCGCCTACGTGCTCGACCTGGTCACCGAACGCGTCAACCCCGAGATGGTGGAGCTGGAGGCGCTCACCGGCGACGACCGCGCGTTCCTGCGCGACATCGTCGAGCGGCACCACGCCGAGACCGGCTCCACGGTTGCGGAGGGCCTGCTGGCCGACTGGGACGCCGCGCTCGCGCGCATCACCAAGATCATGCCCCGTGACTACAAGCGGGTGTTGAAGGCCGCCGAGGAGGCTCGGCAGCAGGGACTCGACGTCGACGAGGCCATCATGGCCGCGGCGCAGAAGTGAGAGGGGGACTCCTCCATGGCTGACCCGAAGGGTTTCCTGACCGTACCGCGGGAGCTCCCGAAGCGCCGCCCGGTCGACGTGCGCATCAAGAGCTGGTCCGAGGTCTACGAGAGCTTCGGCAACGACAAGCTCGAGAAGCAGGCGAGCCGCTGCATGGACTGCGGCATCCCGTTCTGCCACCAGGGGTGCCCGCTCGGCAACCTCATCCCCGAGTGGAACGACCTCGTCTACCGCAAGGACTGGCACGAGGCGATCGAGCGGCTGCACGCCACCAACAACTTCCCGGAGTTCACCGGGAAGCTCTGCCCCGCCCCGTGCGAGGCGGCGTGCGTTCTCGGCATCAACCAGGACCCGGTGACCATCAAGCGGGTCGAGGCCGAGATCATCGACCGGGCCTGGGCCGAGGGCTGGGTGCGCCCGCAGCCGCCCGCGGTCAAGACCGGCAAGAGGGTCGCGGTCGTCGGCTCCGGCCCGGCCGGGCTCGCCGCCGCGCAGCAGCTGACGCGCGCCGGACACGACGTCAAGGTGTACGAGCGGGCCGACCGCGTCGGCGGCCTGCTCCGCTACGGCATCCCCGAGTTCAAGATGGAGAAGCGGCACGTCGACCGGCGCATCGCCCAGATGCGCGCGGAGGGCACCGACTTCAAGACCTCGGTGAACGTGGGCGTGGACATCACCGCCGACGAGCTCCGGTCGCGCTACGACGCGGTCGTGCTCGCGGGCGGCGCCACCGCCTGGCGCGACCTGCCCGTCCCCGGCCGTGAGCTCAAGGGCGTCTACCAGGCCATGGAGTACCTGCCGCCCTCCAACAAGGTGCAGGAGGGCGACTACGAGGAGTCCCCGATCTCCGCCGAGGGCAAGCACGTGGTCGTGATCGGCGGCGGTGACACCGGTGCCGACTGCGTCGGCACCGCGATCCGGCAGGGGGCCGCCTCGGTCACCCAGCTGGAGATCATGCCGCAGCCGCCCGCGACCCGCCCCGACGCCCAGCCGTGGCCCACCTACCCCATGCTCTTCAAGATGGAGAGCGCCCACGAGGAGCTCCACGACCAGGGCGGCAACCGGGTCTACGCGGTCTCCACCACCGCGTTCGCCGACGACGGGGACGGCAACGTCAAGGCCCTCCGCCTGGTCGAGGTCGAGGGCCCGCAGACGGGCTTCAAGCCGATCCCGGGCACCGAGCGCGAGATTCCGGCCGAGCTGGTCACGCTCGCCATGGGCTTCCTGGGCCCGCAGAAGGAGGGGCTCCTGGAGCAGCTCGGCGTCGAGCTGGACCAGCGCGGCAACGTGGTCCGCGACAAGGACTACAAGACCACCGTCGACGATGTCTTCGCCGCAGGCGACATGGGTCGCGGGCAGTCCCTGATCGTGTGGGCGATCGCCGAGGGCCGTGCCGCAGCGCACGGCGTGGACAAGCACCTGATGGGCGAAACGTCCCTGCCCTACCCGATCATGCCCACCGCGCGTCCGATAGCCTGATCCGGCAAATCCCGCCGTGCCCCGGCGTCCCACCGGACGACGGGGCGCGGCGGAGTCGTGTCCAGGGGGGACCCATATGCCGACTCGCCAGATGGACGTGACCACGTGGTACCTGGAGCAGAGCGCGCCCGGCGAACTGCGCCCCGCGCCCGTTCCCGAGACACGCCTGGACGTCGTCCGCGCGGAGATACCCAGCCCCGAGCTGAGCCGCTTCCTCTACACCGCCGTCGGCGGCGACTGGTACTGGACCGATCGCCTGCCGTGGTCGTACGACCAGTGGCAGAACTGGCTCGAACGTCCCGGCGTGGAGACCTGGATCGCCTACGTCCGCGGCACGCCCGCGGGCTATGTCGAGCTGGACCCGCAACCCGACGGCCAGGTCGAGATCACCAGCTTCGGCCTGCTCCGCGCGTTCACCGGCCAGGGCCTCGGCGGCCACCTGCTGACGGTCGGCGCCGGCCGCGCCTGGGACCTCGCCACCCGCTGGGCTGACCGCAAGCCCACCGAACGGGTCTGGCTGCACACCTGCTCCAACGACGGCCCCCACGCCCTCCGCAACTACCAGGCCCGAGGGTTCCGCGTCTTCGACGTCCGTTCCGCCACCGAGACCCGAGACCACACCCCACCAGGCCCCTGGCGGGGCGCCCGCTGACCCTCAGGACGTGTATGACTGCGCTACGTGATCCGGGGGGCGAGGTCGTGGAGGACTGTGATCAGTTGCTCTGCTTCGGCGGCGGTGATGCGCCAGTTGACCATGGCGGGGCGGAAGACGGTCATGCCGCGGTAGGTGCTCGTTCCGGCGTAGACGCGACCGTCGGCTAGGAGGGCGGCGCCGAGGCGGGCGTTGAGGGCGTCCAGCTCCTTTTCCGGGACGCCGGGCGGGCGGTAGCGGAAGCAGACGATGGACATCTGGACAGGGGCGAGGAGTTCCAGGTCGGGGGCGTCCTCGACGAGTTTGCCGAGGTGGGCTGCCGCGTCCAGGTGGCGTTCGACCATCGCGCGGTAGCCCTCCCGGCCGTACGCGCGGAGTGTGGCCCAGATGGGGAGAGCACGGGCGCGCCGGGAGGACTCGGGGCCGAGCATGTTGTAGTTGATGCGCTCCTCGTCGGCCTCCGGGAGGTAGGCGGCGCCCCAGGCGCCGAAGGCCTTGGACAGGTAGGCGGGGTCGCGGACGAACGAGAAGCCGCTCTCGTACGGCACGTTCAGCCACTTGTGGCCGTCGGCGGTGATGGAGTCGGCGCGGGCAGCCCCGCGGGCCAGGTGGGCCGTACGGGGGGACAGCGCGGCGAACATGCCGAACGCGCCGTCGATGTGCAGCCAGGCGCCGTGGCGTTCGGCGAGGTCAGCGAGGTCGTCGAGCGGGTCGGAGCCGCCGGTGTTCACCTCTCCGAGGTTGCCGACGATGATGGCCGGGCCGTTGTGAGCGAGGGCCTCCTCCAGGGCGGGGAGGTCGATCGCGCCGGAGTCGTCACGGGCGAACGTGCGGAGCGTGTCCCGGCCGCATCCGAGGATCTGCAGGGCCTTGCGTGTGCTCACGTGCACCAGGCCGCTGCTGTAGACGGGCATCTGTGGGAGTCCGGCCAGGCCTTGGGAACTGACGTCCACGCCGTGCTTTTCGGCCCACCAGTAACGGGCCGCGGAGAGTCCGGTGACGTGCGCGAAGGTGGCGCTCGGGGTCAGCACGCCGCCGTAGGAGGAAGGGATGCCGAAGAGCTCCTTGAGCCAGCCGAGCACGACCGTCTCGGCACGGGTGGCGAACGGGGAGGCGATCCAGAGACCGGCGGCCTGGTCGAGGAGCGAGGTGATCCAGTCCCCGGCCATCGCGGCGGGCGTGGACCCGCCGGTGACCAGGTGGAAGAAACGGGGACCCGAGACATGGGTACCGGCCTCGGTGCCGATGCGCAGGAGCTCCGCCACGGCCGCCGGCCCGCCCTCGCCCCGCTCGGGCAAGGGCCCTTCCAGGTCAGCGAGGACATCGTCGCGGGCCTGGTCGTGGACAAGCCGCGTCTTCAGGCCCTGGAGGTACGGGGCGGCCGCTTTCGCGACCAGTTCGAGGCCCTCGGCCGCGGTGTCATGTTCATGGATCGGGTCACTCATGACGCCAGTGAAGCAGGCCGCCGCCTCCCCCGTAAATGATCACTCTTCCCGGTTGCGGCCGATCATGGCCACACCCTGCAATCCCTGGTCGGGGGCGGTTGTGCTCCGCCGTCAGGGTAGGTTTAATTCTGGCGCTGGCATGCCTTTGGCCACGTCGGTCGCGGGACGCCTTGTCCGCGTAAAGGACTCCCGCTTCCCCGCGTGCGGGACTCGGGGCCCGGTCATCCACCGCTGGGATGACCGGGCCGCCCCGCGAAGTCCGTTCCCTACAAGACCCGCACGGGCCGGCGCTCCTAACGTGTGGACATGAACACCCGTATTGACATGAAAACCCGTGCGGACGTGAAAACGATCGACGCTGAACGGCTCGCCCGCGCCGAGGACTTCATGCGCCGCAACGCGCGGCTCATCGACCGGCACCGGTTCGCGTTCCACTTCCGGGGAGGCCCCGCCACCGCGATCACGACGGCGCTGCGGCCCTACGAGAACCCCGACGGCGGCTACGGCCACGGCATCGAACCCGACCTGCGCGGCGAGGCCAGCCAGCCGGTCCCCGCCCAGCACGCCCTGGAGTTCCTGCACGAGGCGGGTGCCGGCGGCGATCCCGCGGTGGGCAGGATCTGCGACTACCTGACGTCCATCACCAGGCCTGACGGGGGTGTCCCGTTCGTCCTGCCGACCGTGCGGGCCGCGCCCAGCGCGCCGTGGTGGCAGACGCCCGACGACCCGCCCGGCCACATCGTTCCCACCGGCACGCTGGCCGGGCAGTTGCACCGGATCGGCGCAGACCATCCGTGGTTGGGGCCCGCGACCGACTTCTGCTGGGCGTGGGTGGAGCAGGCGACCGAAGTGCCGCCGTACGAGATCTACGCGATCCTGGCGTTCCTCGACCATGTGCCCGACCGGGAACGGGCGGAGGCGGCGTTCGAGCGGGTCCGCGAGCCGATGCTGGCCACCATCGATTTCGACCCGGGGGCGGAGGGCGACGCCCACCTGCCGCTCGACTACGCGTCGGCCCCGGACGGCTTCGGCCGCCGGCTCTTCGACGACGACCTCATCGAGGCCCATCTCGACGCTCTGGTGGAGGCGCAGCGGGACGACGGCGGCTGGACGGTCGGCTTCCTGATCTGGACGCCCAAGACCGAGCCGGAGTGGCGTGGCTTCGTCACCGTCGAACGGCTCCGGACATTGCTGGCATACGGGAGACTGTCCGCATGAGCCGTCTCACCCCCGACGACGTCACCCGGCACTGCCTCGGGCTGGAGCAGGCGAAGGAGGACTTCCCCTTCGGCCCCCAGCCCGCCGTCTACCGCATCGCGGGCAAGATCTTCGCCTTGCTCAGCGAGGACGCCGACCCGCCGAGGGTGAGCCTCAAACTGCCGCCGGACGAGGTCCAGGCCCTCCAGGCCCAGTACCCGGGCACGGTCCTGCCCGGCTACCACCTCAACAAGCGGCACTGGGTGACGGTGGTGCTGAACGGGGAGCTGGAGGGCGACGAGGTCTGCGGGCTCATCGACCAGGCGTACGACGTCGTGGTCGCGACGCTGCCTCGCCGTCTCCGCCCGGGATTCATACCGCCCGTGCCCGAGGCCCCCGCGCGCAGGCACGGCGACGACGGCTGACCGGCCGGCGCCCGGGTCAGAGGGTGCTCGGGCCTGACGCGGGGCTATCCAGCAGGGCGGTCAGCGGGGCGCCCGCCAACTCGCGCACCTCATGCGCCAGGTGTGCCTGATCGGAGTACCCGGCCGTGTACGCGACATCCGCGAGTGGGGTGCCCTTGTACGCCAGTTTGAGCGCCCTCTGGAAGCGCAGCACCCGCTGGACCGTCTTCGGCCCGTACCCGAAGGCCGCCTGGACCCGCCGCCGCAACTGCCGTTCGCCCAGGCCGAGTGCGTCGGCGGCTCCCCTGACGGGGTGGTCCGCCAGGTTGCGCAGGAGCGGCACCACGATGGGGTCGGCGGGCTCGGACTCGGCGCTCCGCCGCATCACCGCCTCGGTCAGGGCCTCCGCCGGGTCGTCGGCCGAGGCCAGTGCCTCGCCCAGGCGGTCGGCGTCGGGCCCCCAGAGGTCCCGCAGCGGCAGCCGCCCGTTCCGGACGGCGTCGGCCGGCACGCCGAGGATGGGCGGGGCCATCCCGGGTTTGAAGCGCACGCCGATCAGCAGGTCGCCGGGCTCCAGCCTCGCCAGTGCTGGGCCGGTGTCGGGGCCGGCGACCTGGATCCGGGCGTCCCGGCTCCACCAGATCAGGTCCACGCATCCGTCGGGGACGACGCGCTGCTCGAACGGCGCGTCCGAGCCGTCCGGGAGTTCGTGGTGCCATATGCAGGCCAGCCCGACTCCCGCGGGAGGGGGACGTTCAAGATAACGGCTGGCATTCACCCTTCCTGCATACCACTCCCGCCGGTGGGCAGGGCGTAGGTAGCAGTCGAAACCGACTAGAAGGGGAGAAATCCGCCATGGCCACCGATCTGCAGGGCAAGACCATCGCCTTCCTCTGCGCGCCCGAGGGCGTCGAGCAGGTCGAGCTCACCGAGCCTTGGAAGGCCGTCGAGCAGGCAGGTGGGCAGCCCCGGCTGGTCTCGACGCAGTCCGGCCGCATCCACGCGTTCGAGCACCTCGACAAGGCCGACACCTTCGCGGTCGACACGACCGTGGACGTCTCGCGGCCGCAGGAGTTCGACGCGCTGGTGCTGCCCGGCGGCGTCGCCAACCCGGACTTCCTGCGCATGCACAAGAACGCTGTGGCGTTCACCAAGGCCTTTTTCGACGCGGGCAAGCCGGTCGCGGCGATCTGCCACGCGCCCTGGACTCTCATCGAGGCCGACGTCGTCCGCGGCCGCACGCTGACCTCGTGGCCGAGCCTCCAGACCGACCTGCGCAACGCCGGCGCCACGTGGGTCGACGAGGAGGTCCAGATCTGCGAGGACGGCCCGAACGTCCTCATCACCAGCCGCAAGCCCGACGACCTGAAGGCGTTCTGCCAGGCGGCCGTCGAGGTCTTCAAACGGTAGGGCTGAAGGTGATTCAGGTCACATTCTCATCTATGGTCTAGACCTCTGACCTAGACCAGTACGTGAATCTTGAGCGACCGCATCCTGCACGAATATCCGTACTGGCTGGTAACTAAGTAGCGTTGTGCACGTGACCCGTCGAGCGAAGATTGTCAGCACCATCGGCCCCGCCTGCTCCAGCCCCGAGCAGATCCATGCTCTCGTGGAGGCCGGCATCGATGTCGCCCGGCTCAACATGAGCCACGGCGAGCACGCCGTCCACGAGCAGGTGTTCCACCGCCTGCGTGCCGCCGCCGAGGCGACCGGCCGCGGCGTCGGCATCCTGGCCGACCTGCAGGGCCCCAAGATCCGCATCGGGCGGTTCCCGGACGGCCCGGTACGGCTGACGCTCGGCGACGAGTTCACCATCACCACCGAGGACATCCCGGGCAACCGCCGCGAGGTGTCCACCACCTACCAGGGCCTGCCCGGGGACGTCAGCCCCGGCGACACCGTCCTCATCGACGACGGCCGGGTGGCGCTGGAGGTCGCCGAGGTCGACGGCCCGCGCGTGCTCACCCGGGTGACGGTCGGCGGCATGGTCTCCGACAACAAGGGCCTCAACCTGCCCGGCGTCCCGGTGAGCGTGCCCGCGCTCACCGGCAAGGACGAGGAAGACCTGCGCTGGGCGCTGCGGCTCGGCGTCGACATGGTGGCCCTCTCGTTCGTCCGCACGCCCGAGGACGCCGAGATCTGCTACCGGATCATGGAGGAGGAGGGCGTCCGCGTCCCCCTCATCGGCAAGATCGAGAAGCCGCAGGCCGTGGCCGCGCTGCCCGAGATCGTGGCCGCGTTCGACGGCATCATGGTCGCCCGCGGCGACCTGGGCGTCGAGCTCCCGCTGGAGGAGGTGCCGATCGTCCAGAAGCGCGCCATCGAGCTGTGCCGGGAGAAGGCCCGCCCGGTGATCGTCGCCACCCAGATGCTCGAATCGATGATCTCCGCCCCGCGGCCCACCCGTGCGGAGACCTCCGACGTCGCCAACGCGGTCTTCGAGGGCGCCGACGCGGTGATGCTCTCCGGCGAGACCAGCGTCGGGCAGTACCCGATCGAGGCGGTCGAGACGATGAGCCGCATCGTCACCACGGCCGAGAAGGCGTCGCTGCAGGCCACGCACGCGCTCGACCGCATCCCCGAGACCATCGGCGGCGCGATCGCCCGTGCCGCCGCCGAGGTCGGCGCCATCATCGGCGCCGAGGCCCTCGTCGCGTTCACGATGTCGGGGGAGACCGCCCGCCGGCTGTCCCGCTACCGCTCCCCGATCCCGCTGCTGGCGTTCACGTCGGTGCCGGGGGTGCGCGGCAAGCTCGCCCACGTGTGGGGCGTCGAGACCTTCATCGTGCCGCACGCCCACCACACCGACGACATGGTCCGCCAGGTCGATCAGGGCCTGCTGGAGACCGGCCAGGTCCAGAAGGGCGACCGCGTCGTGATCGTGGCGGGCTCGCCCCCCGGCACCGCCGGCTCGACCAACGCGCTCCGGGTCCACCGCATCGGCGACGCCATCGCGGTCCGCGACTGAGACCTGGACATGCGGGTATGAGCGATCACCTGCGGGATGACGCTCCAGGCCGGTGCACTCCAGGATGGGTGCCCCGAGTGGGATTCGAACCCACACTAAACGGTGTTTGAGACCGCTTCCTCTGCCATTGGGATATCGGGGCTTATATCGGACATTCCTCAGAGGTTAAAAACCCGTAGAGGATCGCCCTACCTGCCGCAGACCAGACTAGCGCGTCCCGGTAGTCTCGTGCGCGTGACGGAGAGCGCGCGACGTGTGGTGATCGCTGAGGACGAGGCACTGATCCGCCTGGACCTCAAGGAGATGTTGCAGGAGGACGGCTACGAGGTCGTCGGCGAGGCGGGCGACGGCGAGACCGCCGTGCGGCTGGCCGCCGAACTCAAGCCGGACTTGGTGATCCTCGACGTCAAGATGCCCATCCTGGACGGCATCTCGGCGGCCGAGCGGATCTCCGCCGACCGGATCGCGCCGGTGGTCATCCTCACCGCGTTCTCCCAGCGCGAGCTGGTGCAGCGGGCCACCGAGGCAGGTGCCATGGCCTACCTCGTCAAGCCCTTCACCAAGACCGACCTGGCGCCGGCCATCGAGATGGCCGTCAGCCGTTACACCGAGTTGCGCGCCTTGGAGTCCGAGGTCGCCGGCCTCCAGGATCGCCTGGAGACCCGCAAGGTCGTGGACCGCGCCAAGGGGTTGCTCCAGGAGGCCAACGGCTGGACCGAGCCCGAGGCCTTCCGCTGGATCCAGAAGACCTCCATGGACCGCCGCCTGACCATGCGGGCCGTGGCCGACGCCGTCCTGGCCGGTGCCCTGGGCAAGCCCTCCGATGGCTCCCCGACACCCTGACCATCCCGTCAGCGTGAGGGCGGAACGAGTCGTGGTGAAAGTCAGCGAGTCTTCGCCGTGCATTCATGGGACGTCTGTGTCAGGTGATAACGTACTATAATCACCCCATGTACGGGACAGTGTCACATGGGCACGGAGGCGTAACGAAGGGGTAACCCTTCTGCTCTTGGGTGCTGAACTGTGATGTCACATCGGTGTACTACGGACAGGTCCCCGAGTGACCGCTTTCACCCGTTGAGGGCGAAGTCGCGGGGTCAACACTCGTACCCGATCCATTGAGGATCCGGATGGAAAGGTTGGGCACCTTGCGGCGCAACATGATGAGAGTCACCGGAGCGGTGGCGATGAGCGCGGTGCTGGCGCTCGGTGCGGCCGCCTGCGGCGACAGTGACAGCGGCAGCGGCGGTGACACCCTGAACATCGGTTTCATGGGTGACCTTACGGGTCCGGACTCGGCGATCGTCATCCCGCCGTTCAACGGTGCGCAGCTGGCGGTCGACCAGTTCAACGCGACGAACCCGAAGAAAAAAGTCAAGCTGATCCGCTATGACACGCAGGGCAAGGAGAACCAGGCCGCGGCGCTGGCTCCTAAGGCGATCAAGGACGACAAGATCGTCGGGATGATCGGCCCGGCGTTCTCCGGCGAGTCGAAGGCCGCCAACGGAATCCTGGACAAGGGCAAGGTCCCGAGCATCACGCCGTCGGCGACCAACCCGGACCTGTCCAAGGCGGGCCACAAGTACTGGCACCGCCTGGTCGCCACCGACCAGGCCCAGGGCACCGGCATCGCCGAGGCCCTGATCAAGGCCAAGTCGCCGAAGAAGGCCTACGTCATCAACGGCAAGAAGGCCTACAGCATCGGTATCGGTGACTTCGCCTTCCAGGCGTTCAAGGCCAAGAACATCGACACCCAGCGCGACCAGATCGACGAGACGGCGTCGGACTTCTCCTCGACCGTCACCAAGGTCGTGGCGGCCAAGCCGGACGTCATCTTCTACGGCGGCTACTACTCCGAGGGCGGCAAGCTCCTCAAGCAGCTGCGCGACGGCGGCGTGACCGCCCTGTTCGCCTCCGGCGACGGCTCGCTGGACGCCAAGCTGGTCGAGGCGGCCGGTGCCAAGCAGGCTGAGAACGCCCTGCTCGGTTGCCCCTGCTTCATCCCGTTCGGTGAGCAGAAGGACCCGACGCTGGTGAAGTTCGTGGCGGACTACAAGGCGAAGGCCAACACCAACCCGGCGATCTACTCGACCGAGGGCTTCGACGCCGCGACGGCCTTCACTGCGGCGATCAAGGCCGGCAACGAGACCGGCGAGAAGATCAACGAATTCCTCAAGACCTACGACACGAAGGGTGTGTCCAAGCAGGTCAAGTGGGGCCCGGAGGGTGAGCTGGCCGAGACCACGATTCACCTGTACCAGGTTCAGGGCGGAGCCATCACGTGGCTCGGCAAGACCGACGAGGCCAAGCCGAAGGGCTGATCGGCTTAGTTGCCACGCATGTGACGGCGCCGAGGCGGGAGCGCTACCGCGCTCCCGCCTCTGTCAGTCGGACGGCTGACCGCCGTCCCCGTCTTGAAGGCGAACCCATTGCTCAACGACTTCATCAACCAGTTCTGGCCGTCCACAGTGGGTGGCCTGACCGTCGGAGCCATCTACGCGCTGATCGCGCTCGGCTACACGATGGTCTACGGCGTGCTGCGCCTGATCAACTTTGCGCACTCCGAGATCTTCATGATCGGCACGATCGCCGCACTGTTCACGGTGACGGAGATCTTCACCGTGACCTCGCCGTACACCGGCTTCGCGATGATCGGCATGCTGCTGCTGATCATGGCGGTCGCGATGGCGGCGTCCGGCGGCGCGGCGGTCCTCCTGGAGGTCGTCGCCTATCGCCCGCTGCGGAAAAAGGGAGCCTCCCGGCTGGCCGCGCTCATCTCGGCGATCGGCGCGTCCTTCTTCCTGCAGGAGCTGTTCGCCCTGCAGGTGATCCCCAATCTGTTCGACCGGCCCGAGGGCCGCAACCAGGTCGGCGTGCCCCGGCTCGTCGAGCGCGACAAGCTCTTTGAGATCTTCGGAGCCACCGTCCGGCTCGACCACGTGATCGTCATCGTCGCTGCGGTGATCATGATGATCATGCTCGACCAGTTCGTGAGCCGGACCAAGGTCGGCCGCGGCATCCGGGCGACCGCGCAGGACCCCGAGACGGCCGTCCTGATGGGCGTCAACATCGACACGATCGTGCGCACCACGTTCCTGCTGGGCGGTGCCATGGCCGGCGTCGCCGCCGTGCTGTACGTCGTGGAGTTCGAGCTGACGGTCTACAACGTCGGATTCGTGCTCGGCGTCAAGGCGTTCACCGCCGCCGTGCTCGGCGGAATCGGCAACCTGCGCGGCGCGCTGCTCGGCGGCTTCGCGCTGGGACTGATCGAGAACTGGGGCGCGATCTTCTTCGGCTCCGAGTGGAAGGACGTCATCGCCTTCACCGTTCTCGTGGTCATCCTCATGTTCCGTCCCACCGGCATCCTCGGTGAATCTCTCCAGCAGGCGCGCGCATGAACATCAAGCAGACACTCAGTGCAAGGAGCGGTGTGTCGGACCGGATCCGCGACTGGTGGGCGGACGCGCCCATGTGGACACGCTGGCTCACCTACCTCCTGGTGCTCCTCTTCGTGGTCTTCGTCCTGCCGACCGAGGGTGTCGCGTCGGTCATGTCGCCGCAGACCGACTGGATCACCACACTGTGGGACCCCATCGGGATCTACATCCTGCTGGCGCTCGGCCTCAACATCGTGGTCGGCCAGGCCGGCCTGCTCGACCTCGGATTCGTCGCGTTCTTCGCCATCGGCGCGTACAGCGTCGGCGTGCTCGGCAGGGAGGGCTGGCCGTTCTGGGGCACGGTCGTCGCTGCGCTCGTCATCGCCGCGCTTTCCGGGATCATCCTCGGCGCGCCGACGCTGCGGTTGCGCGGCGACTATCTCGCGATCGTGACGCTGGGCTTCGGTGAGATCATCCGCATCGTCGCCCGCAACACCACCTACGTCGGCGACTCGCGCGGCCTCTCCGACCTGCCCCGGCCACCGGCGATGTTCGGTCTGGACTTCGAGGACGTGCTGGACGCGAGCGCGTTCTACTACCTCATCGTGGCGATGATCGTGCTCGTGATCGTCATCTCGGTGCGGTTGAACAGGAGCAGGGTCGGCCGCGCCTGGGCCGCGATCCGCGAGGACGAGGACGCGGCCGAGCTCATGGGCGTGCCCACGTTCAAGTTCAAGCTGCTCGCGTTCTTCGTCGGCGCGATGGTCGGCGGTCTGGGCGGCACCGGGCAGATGGGCGGCGTGCAGGGCTACATCCAGCCGGAGAACTTCCCGTTCATCCTGTCGGCGACCATCCTGGTCTGCGTGGTCTTCGGTGGATCGGGCAACATCCCCGGTGTGATCCTTGGTGCGTTCATCATCGCCTGGCTGCCGGAGCGGTTCCGGTTCCTGGACGACTACCGCTACATGCTCTTCGGCGCCGTGCTGGTGATCATGATGATCGTCCGGCCCGAGGGCCTGCTGCCGTCCCGGCAGCGCAAGGCCGAGATGCAGGAGGGCTCCGGCGGCATGGGCTCCATGGGCGCCGAGGTGGCCACCCCGACGACCGCGGCTCCGGAGGTGGGCAAGTGAGCGACGTGAGCATGGACAAGGCGCCTGAGGCGCCCGCCGCAGGCACGGCGACCCCGCTGCTGGAGTTGCGCGACGTCGTGATGCGTTTCGGCGGCGTCGTGGCGCTCAAGAAGGTCGCGTTCAACGTCAACCAAGGCGAGATCTTCGCGCTGATCGGCCCGAACGGCGCCGGCAAGACCACGGTGTTCAACGTGACCACCGGCGTCTACAAGCCGACCGAGGGCGCGATCCACTTCGACGGCCAGCGCATCAGCGGCATGAAGCGGTTCAAGGTCACCAAGCGCGGTGTCGCCCGTACGTTCCAGAACATCCGGCTGTTCCACAACATGTCGGCGCTGGAGAACGTGATGGTCGGCGCCGACGCCAACCACAAGACCGGCGCCATCGGCGCGATCCTCGGTCTGCCCTGGCACCACAAGGAAGAACGCCGGGGCCGTGAGCTGGCCAGGGAACTGCTGGAGTTCGTCGGCATCGGTCACCGCTCGGACGAGACGGCCAAGAACCTGCCGTACGGTGACCAGCGGCGGCTCGAGATCGCCCGCGCGCTGGCGACCGAGCCGAAGCTGCTGCTGCTCGACGAGCCCGCGGCGGGCATGAACCCCGCGGAGAAGGTCGCGCTGCAGGGGCTCATCCGCAAGATCCGCGACTCCGGCCGCACCGTGCTGCTCATCGAGCACGACATGGGACTGGTGATGAACATCGCCGACCGGATCGCGGTGCTGGACTTCGGCGAGAAGATCGCCGAGGGGCTGCCCTCGGAGGTCCAGAGCAACCCGAAGGTGATCGAAGCGTATTTGGGGGCTCCCGCCGATGCTTCTTGAGATCGAGGACATCTACGTCCACTACGGCAAGATCGAAGCGCTCAAGGGCGTGTCGCTGCAGGTCGACGAGGGTGAGATCGTCACTCTCATCGGCGCCAACGGCGCGGGCAAGAGCACCACGCTGAAGACGATCTCCGGGTTGCGTCCGCTGACGTCCGGCCGGGTCACCTTCGACGGCAAGGACATCAGCAAGGTCCCGGGCCACAAGCGGGTGCTGCTGGGCATCGGCCAGTCGCCGGAAGGCCGGGGCATCTTCCCCGGCATGACGGTCGAGGAGAACCTCCACATGGGCGCCTACGCCCGCAAGGGGGACCTCACCAAGGACATGGCCGAGGTGTACGACCTGTTCCCGCGGCTCGGCGAGCGCAAGAAGCAGGCCGGCGGCACCATGTCCGGCGGTGAGCAGCAGATGCTGGCCATCGGCCGCGCGCTGATGACCAAGCCCAAGGTGCTGCTGCTCGACGAGCCCTCGATGGGGCTCGCACCGATGCTGATCCAGCAGATCTTCAAGATCATCGAGGAGATCAACCGGCGCGGCACCACGGTCCTGGTGGTCGAGCAGAACGCCCAGCAGGCGCTCTCGCTGGCGCACCGGGCGTACGTGATCGAGACCGGCAAGGTCGTCAAGTCCGCGCCCGCCGCGGATTTGCTGGCCGACCCGGAGGTCCGGGCCGCCTACCTCGGTGGCGACCTGGCCGTGGACGAGGCAGCGGACGACACCGCCGTCGACACCACCCCACGGAACGGCCAGGACTAGCCGCCTGACAGGACAAGCCGCCTGACGGGACGAGCCGTCTGATCGGAAGCCGTGGCACTCGCGGGGGAGACCTCGCGGGGGCCACGGCTTCCGCCGTTCCAAGCGCACCAAGCGCACGCTCTCAGGGCAGGCGGAGGCCGGTTCTCAGGGCAGGCGGAGATCGGTGCCCTCTTCGTCCTTCATGTCGGTCAGCGTGGAGCCGCCGAAGAGACGCAGAGCCGTGGCCTTGGCTCCGGCCGCGATGTCGTACCAGAGGTCGAACTCCACGCGCATCGCGGCACCCAGGTCGAACTTGAACGGCTGCCGCTTGACGATCATCGCGTCGTAGTCCGGCTTGTGGGCCGCGCCGTCCGAGGAGAGCAGCTGTTGCTTGTTCACGTCCACGAGCGTCGTGGTGCGGCCGTTGTTGACCATCACAAGCCGGACCCGCACGAACTGGCCCTTCGCCCTCACGTTGGCATGGCTCCCCGTGATCTCCGGCATGACGGTGAGCCCGATCACGGTGAACAAGGTGTCCCCGTCCGAGATGGGGGCGAGCTTCAGCGCCTTCTCATCGGGCCGCACAGGCCGGGGTGACAACTCGTACGTGGCCGACGCCTTGGGAGGCTCGTCGTCCCCGGAGCATCCCGCGGACGAGGCCAGCACGATCCCGAATGCCGCCGCAACAACGATCAAGCGCATGACGCGACGGTAGGCAGCATTGCTCATCCGCAGGAACACCGGAGGCCCTTTTGAAATCGAACCGCAACCGGTGACCGCCCTTAGCCGGTCACCGGCCACGCCTTCGTGGCTCGAAAAAGGTCGCCACCCCGGGTCAGGACGTGTTCGGGCCCGGGATCACCTTTGGGGCCGCACGGGCCTTCCCCGGACACGTACGTTGTCTACTCAGTGATCCCGGGCCGTTCCAATCCACGCTACCGACCGTTCAACGCCGACCGCAAAGGAAGTCGCGACTTGACCCGAGAAAGATCCTGTTGTCAGGAAATGGGGGCGTCGCGTCAAGAAATGGGGGCGTCGCGGAGCATGCAGGTGAGCCGGGCGGTGCAGACCCGGCGGTCCTGGTCGTCGGAGATCGCGATCTCGTAGGTGGCGAGCGTGCGGCCGCCGTGGACCCGGGTGGCGACGGCGGTCACGAAGCCCTCGGTCGCGGAGCGGTGGTGGGTGGCGCTGATCTCGATGCCGACGGCGATGCGGCCCTCACCCGCGGTGAGGGCGGCGCCGACGGAGCCGACCGACTCGGCGAGGACGCAAGAGGCGCCGCCGTGCAGGAGGCCGTACGGCTGGGTGTTGCCCTTGACCGGCATGCGGCCGACGACGCGCTCCGGCGAGGCTTCGAGGTATTCGACCCCCATCGCCTGCGCCAGATCGCCATGGGCGTCGATCCCCCGTTCCTCAAGGATCTTCGCCCGCTGATCGCCGGTGTCAGTCACCCATGCCTCCCTCAAACTGTCGTACGGGCAGACTAGAGTCCTGGTGTGGCGACAGAACCATCGACCCCTGACAAGCAGCGGCTCCTCCTCCTAGACGGGCATTCCCTGGCCTACCGGGCGTTCTTCGCGCTCCCGGTCGAAAACTTCTCGACGACCGACGGGCAGCCGACCAACGCGGTCTACGGCTTCACGTCGATGTTGATCAACGTGCTGCGGGACGAGAAGCCCTCGCACATCGCGGTGGCGTTCGACCGGTCCGAGCCGACGTTCCGGCACGAGCAGTACGTCGAGTACAAGGCCGGCCGGCAGAAGACCCCCGACGAGTTCCGGAGCCAGATCAGCCTCATCTTCGAGGTGCTGGACGCAATGCGCATCCCGCGCCTGTCGGTGGCGGGGTTCGAGGCGGACGACGTCATCGCCACGCTCGCGACCCAGGCCACCGAGGCCGGCATGAAGACGCTCATCGTCACCGGTGACCGCGACGCGTTCCAGCTCGTCAACGACGACGTCACGATCCTCTACCCGATCCGGGGCGTGTCGGAGCTGGGCCGCTACGACCCGGCCGCGGTCGAGGCCAAGTACGGAGTTCCGCCCGAGCGTTATCGCGAGCTGGCCGCGCTCGTCGGCGAGAGCAGCGACAACCTGCCGGGCGTGCCCGGCGTCGGGCCCAAGACCGCCGCCAAGTGGCTGGCCAAGTACGGTGGCCTGGACGAGCTCGTCGCACACGTGGACGAGATCAAGGGCAAGGCGGGCGACAACCTGCGCGAGCACCTCGGCGACGTGCTGCGCAACCAGCAGATCAACAAGCTCGACTGCGAGGTCGGGCTCGAGCTCACCCCGCCGCAGCTGTCGATGGGCCAGTGGGAGCGCGAGGAGATCCACGCGCTCTTCGACTCGCTGCAGTTCCGGGTGCTGCGCGAGCGCCTCTACGCGTCCCTCTCGGCGCCCGAGCCGGAGGCCGACGAGGGATTCGACATCGACCTGGAGCAACTGGAGCCGGGGGCCCTCGGCGCCTGGCTGCAGGGCAACGCGACCACCGCCGACCGCATCGGCATCGCCGTCACCGGCAGCTGGGGCCGCGGCACGGGCGAGCTGACAGCTCTGGCGCTCGCCTCCAAGAAGGGCCCTGCGGTCTTCCTTGACCCGGCCGAGCTGATCGAGGATGACGAACGCGCGCTCGCGGACTGGCTGGCCGATCCGGCCCACCCCAAGGCCATGCACGAGGCCAAGGGCCCGATGCTCGCCCTCTACGCCCGCGGCCTGACCCTCGAGGGCCTCACCAGCGACACCGCGCTCGCCGCCTACCTCGCGCTGCCCGGCCAGCGCACGTTCGACCTGGCCGACCTGGCCCTGCGCTACCTGCACCGCGAGCTGCGCAGCGAGACCGAAGACTCCGGCCAGCTGACCCTCGACGGCTCCGGCGAACAGGAGGCCGCGGGCGCCCTGGCCGTCCGCGCCCGCGCGGTCGCCGAGCTCGCCGACGTCTTCGACAAGGACCTCGAAAAGCGCGGCGCCACCCGCCTCCTGCACGAGGTCGAGCTGCCGCTCGTCCGCGTCCTGGCCGACATGGAGCGCGCCGGCATCGCCGTCGACGCCGACCACCTGGCCGGGCTGTCGGCCTCGCTCGGCGGCCAGGTCAAGGAGACCGAGCAGCTCGCGCACGACGCGGTCGGGCACGAGTTCAACCTCGGCTCGCCCAAGCAGGTCCAGCAGGTCCTGTTCGAGGAGCTGTCGCTGCCCAAGACCAAGCGCACCAAGACCGGCTACACGACCGACTCCGAGGCGCTGACCAACCTGCTCGCCAAGGACGGCCACCCCGTCCTGGAGCACATCCTGCGCTGGCGCGAGGTCGCCAAGCTCAAGAGCATCGTCGACTCGCTCATCCCGATGGCCGACGACGCCGGGCGCATCCACACCACGTTCAACCAGATGGTCGCCGCCACCGGGCGGCTCTCCTCCACCGACCCCAACCTGCAGAACATCCCGATCCGCACCGCGGAGGGCCGCCAGATCCGCGAGGCCTTCGTGGTCGGCGCCGACCACGAGTCGCTCCTGACCGCCGACTACAGCCAGATCGAGCTGCGGATCATGGCGCACCTCTCCGAGGACCAGGCGCTCCTGGACGCCTTCACCTCCGGGGCCGACTTCCACACGATCACTGCGTCCCGGGTCTTCGACCTGCCCGCCGACCAGATCGACTCCGAGCTCCGCGCCCGGATCAAGGCGATGAACTACGGCCTCGCCTACGGCCTGTCGGCGTTCGGCCTCTCCCAGCAACTGCGCATCTCGCCGGACGAGGCGCGCGGCCTCATGGAGGAGTACTTCCAGCAGTTCGGCGGCGTCCGCGACTACCTGCAGAACGTCGTCGCCAAGGCCCGCCACGACGGCTACACCGAGACCATCCTCGGCCGCCGCCGCTACCTGCCCGACCTCAACTCCGACAACCGCCAGCGCCGCGAGATGGCCGAACGCATGGCCCTCAACGCCCCCATCCAGGGCTCCGCGGCCGACATCATCAAGGTCGCCAGCCTCAACGTCGACCGGGCCCTGCGTGCCCACGGCCTCAAGTCCCGCATGCTCCTCCAGGTCCACGACGAGCTCGTCTTCGAAGTGGCCGCCGGCGAGCACGACGACCTCAAGGCCCTGGTCAGCGAGCAGATGGCCGGCGCCTACGAGCTCAAGGCTCCCCTAGAGATCTCCATGGGCACCGGCCGCACCTGGCAAGACGCGGCACATTAACCATTTCCGGGACGGCAATCACAGAGAGCGATATAGTGGCTGCGGCGAGCTTCCTCGGCTCGCCGCTTTACTGAGGTCGATATCGGGTCACGGTCGTAAGCAGCAGGACGCCGCTCCCTCTGATGCCCGGCCAGCGGGCACACGACAGCCTCGCCGATCCGCCATACACGAAACCCACCCATGACCTCTCGGTCCGCGACGACGCGAGAGAGAGGACTCCTCACCGTGAGGACCCCAGAAGAGATCAACACCCGGATCGCTCGCAACACCAACGACATCGATGCGATCTACGACATCCTCCGGGAAGTCCGGAAGACGCAGGACAAGCACACCCTGGCGTTCCAGGGCGTGGACGCCAGGCTAGAGCGTGTGGACGCCAAGCTGGAGGGCGTGGACACCAGGCTGGCAGGCGTGGATACCAGGCTGGGAGGCGTGGATACCAGGCTGGAGGGCGTGGACAGCAGGCTGGGAGGCGTGGACGCCAAGCTGGAGGGCGTGGACACCAGGCTCGGAGGCGTGGACACCAGGCTCGGAGGCGTGGACACCAGGCTGGAGGGCATGGGTGCCAGGCTGGAGGGCATGGGCGCCAAGCTGGAGCGTGTGGATGCCAGGTTCGATCTGCTCGATCAGAAGATCGATGACAGGTTCGAGCAGGTCGTGGCCCTGCTGACGAAGGGGAGGGCGGAGGGTTAGCCGACGGATGGCCGGGCGTTCGTTGAATCGGGCGCCCGGCTTCCTATTCGGGTGGGTGCGTGCGGGCCTAGGCTGTTCTGGTCGTGTCAGGCCGATCGACGGGAGGCCCGTGCCAGCCCTCCACAAGCTCGCCGGTTTTCTGATTGTTTGTGCGGTGGTCCTTGGGCTCACGCTTCCTGCGGACCGAAGTGAGGAGAAGCCCCGCAAGGACGCCGCCCATGCGGCGCAGCGGGCCAAGGCCTCACCTGGGGGCACGACCACGGCGGCACCCGCAGTGACACGGAGTGCGTCCCCGGCGCCGACGGGGCCAGGCAAGATCGGAGCCGCGAGCCAGGCGGCGGTGTCGGCCAAGGCGAACGAACTGGGCGAGATCCCGGTGCTCATGTACCACCGGATCCTCAAGAAGACCGAGCTGTCACTGGACCGGTCGGTCAAGGAGTTCCGGAACGAGGTGACCCGGCTCGCCGAGGAGGGCTACGTGCCCATCACGGCGGCCGAGCTGGTGAGCGGGCGGATCGATGTGCCGCTGGGCAAACACCCGGTGGTGCTGACCTTCGACGACAGCACTCCCGGTCATTTCGGGCTGGACGCGCAGGGCAGGCCCAAGCCCGACACGGCGGTGGCGATCCTGATGGAGGTCGCGGCCAAGTTCCCGGGGTTCCGGCCAGTCGCGACCTTCTACCTGAACGACGACCTCTTCGGGATGGGCGACCAGGCGGGCGCGGGGCTCAAGTGGCTGCAGCAGCACGGCTTCGAGTTGGGCAACCATACGGTGAGCCATCCGGACCTCTCGCAGCTGTCCCAAAAGGAGGTCCAGAAGGAGATCGGCGGGCTGGAAAGCAAGATCGTCTCGCTGACGGGGACCCACTCGACGACGCTCGCCTACCCGTTCGGGTCGGTGCCCAAGAAGCGGTCCTGGGCCCAGAAGAAGGACGGGGAGTACGACTTCACGGGGCTGCTCCTGGCCGGCTGGAAGCCCTCCGACTCGCCGTTCGACAAGGACTTCGACCCGTTCGCGGTCCTGCGGGTGCGGTCCGAGGGCAAGATCAGCGAGAACGACTGCCGGGAGTTCTGCTCGACCGCCTGGCTGGACAAGCTGGACAAAGATCCAGACACGCGGTACACATCGGACGGCGATCCGAATACCATTTCGTTCCGGGCATCGGACGAGAGGCTGCTCGCCAAGAAATATCGGTCTTTCGGGCGTTCCTACTGAGTAGAGGGGCCCAAGCAGGCCTCCGCAGATTGACCCCACGTGTCTGGTCCCATATCCTGATCGCTGCGCTGTGGGCTTGCGCGTGCTTCAGACGGAGCAGGCTCGCGCTCGGTCAGGTCGTTGACTTCGGTTCGGTTCATTGACGTCGCTCAGGCTGCGTCCCTTCCCGGTCCTCGGCAGGGCGGATATAAAGCCCTCCGCGCAGTGATGACACCTACGCATGTCCGTATCCGGAGCCAGCCGACACATGACGAGTAGCACCGAGGCCACCTCGACCACCCCGCAGGTAGCGGTCAACGACATCGGCTCCGAGGAAGCATTCCTCGCAGCGATCGATGAGACCATCAAGTACTTCAACGACGGCGACATTGTCGAAGGCACCGTCGTCAAGGTCGATCGTGACGAGGTCCTCCTCGACATCGGCTACAAGACCGAGGGTGTCATTCCCTCTCGCGAGCTCTCCATCAAGCACGATGTCGATCCCAACGAGGTCGTCACCGTCGGAGACCACGTCGAGGCCCTCGTCCTTCAGAAGGAGGACAAGGAAGGCCGTCTGATCCTGTCCAAGAAGCGCGCTCAGTACGAGCGGGCCTGGGGCACGATCGAAAAGATCAAGGACGAGGACGGCATCGTCACCGGCACCGTCATCGAGGTCGTCAAGGGTGGTCTCATCCTCGACATCGGCCTGCGCGGCTTCCTGCCCGCCTCCCTCGTGGAGATGCGACGGGTCCGCGACCTCCAGCCGTACGTCGGCCGCGAGCTCGAAGCCAAGATCATCGAGCTGGACAAGAACCGCAACAACGTGGTCCTGTCCCGCCGTGCCTGGCTGGAGCAGACGCAGAGCGAGGTCCGCCAGACCTTCCTCAACACCCTCCAGAAGGGCCAGGTCCGCAAGGGCGTGGTCTCCTCGATCGTCAACTTCGGTGCGTTCGTGGACCTGGGCGGCGTCGACGGTCTGGTGCACGTCTCCGAGCTGTCCTGGAAGCACATCGACCACCCGTCTGAGGTCGTCGAGGTAGGCCAGGAGGTCACGGTCGAGGTCCTGGACGTCGACATGGAGCGCGAGCGCGTCTCCCTGTCGCTCAAGGCGACCCAGGAAGACCCGTGGCAGCAGTTCGCCCGGACCCACCAGATCGGCCAGGTCGTGCCGGGCCGCGTCACCAAGCTGGTGCCGTTCGGCGCGTTCGTCCGCGTCGAGGAGGGCATCGAGGGCCTGGTGCACATCTCCGAGCTGGCCGAGCGCCACGTGGAGATCCCCGAGCAGGTCGTCCAGGTCGGCGACGAGATCTTCGTGAAGATCATCGACATCGACCTCGACCGGCGCCGTATAAGCCTGTCGCTCAAGCAGGCCAACGAGGGCGTCGTGGTCGAGGAAGAGGAGTTCGACCCGACCCTGTACGGCATGCCCGCCGAGTACGACGAGCAGGGCAACTACAAGTACCCCGAGGGCTTCGACGCCGAGACCGGCGAGTGGCTCGAGGGCTTCGACGAGCAGCGCGAGACCTGGGAGCGGCAGTACGCCGAGGCCCGCTCGCGGTTCGACGCGCACCGCAAGCAGATCGAGGACGCCCGCAAGGCCGAGGCGGAAGCCGAAGCCACCGGCGGGACCACCACGGTCGGCGGCGGCGGTGGCGGCGGCGAGACCTCGTACTCCGGTGGCGGCGAAGAGGCCGAGACCGTAGGTGGCGCCCTCGCCACCGACGAGGCGCTCGCGGCACTGCGCGAGAAGCTCTCCGGCGGTCAGTAAGCCACGTGGGGGCTCCGGCCCCCATGCCGCCCGGTCGGTGACCTGAGATCACGGCCGGAGGGAGATCCCCAGGATCCCCCTCCGGCCGTGATCTGTTTTCCACCGGGATGCCGGTCCCTGGGGCCCCATCGTCAGGCGGCCGCCGTTCATCATCTGGCGGCCGCCGCTCATCGACTGGCGCCCGCCGTTTGCGGGCTGGAGGCCGGGTAAGGGCTGCTTGGATCTGCTTGGGTGTTCGGCGTGCTTTTCGACCCGTCGGGGTCGTTGCCGATACTCTCGGATCCGTGTTCCCCGGTGCCGATCCCGGGCCATGATCCCGGGGCACGGCCCCTCGTACCCGCTCGTCCTCCGGAGCAGCTGTTTCCCTTGGCCAGTACAGATGTAGGCACTCCCCGACCTGATCAGACCGGTGGTCCCGCCCAGCCGTCCGGTCCCTCGATCGTCCCGCAGGGCCCGGCGCGGCTCGCACTGATCGCGATCACGGTCGCCGTCCTCGCGCAGACCCTGCGTTTCTCGCTTCCCCAGCTTGACCGGTTCGCCGACACCGCGGGCACCGGCGCCGCCGCCGCGCTCGTGGTGCTCGTCTATCTGGCGGGCTTCCTCAGCCCGCTGATCAGGCGGGCGGCCGGGCCGCAGGGCCTGCTGCTGGTCGGCGTGGGCGGCCTGTTCGCCGTACGGCTGCTCGCGCAGGCATTGTCGCCGCAGCTCTGGCTGGCGTTCCTCGGCACGGCCATCGGCATGGTCGCGGTGGCGGCGCTGTACGAGGGCGCCCGGGGGCTGTCGGGTGTCGGCTTCGCCACGGCGGCGATCGCGGGCCTCGCGGTGGACTCCGCCGTCCGGATGGCGTTCGCGACCTGGGACCCCGCCTGGCGTTCCGGTGTCTGGCCGTGGCTGGCCTGCTTGTTGTACGTGGGTCTGGGGGCTGCGGCGCTCTATCGGGAGCTGTCGTCCGGTCCTGTCACCGCACCGGGGATCTCTTGGCGGGACGCACTGGGTGCGGCTGCGTTCGGCCCGTTCCTCGCGCTGCAGGTTCTGATTCTGGCCAGCCCGGCGTTCGTCGCCTCTTCCGGCTGGCAGTCGCTCGTCGGCGCGCACATCGTGATCGTCGCCGGGCAGGGGCTGGCGCTGGCGTTCCTCGCTTCGGGTCTGGCGGTACGTGCCGTCCCGGGCGGAGTCTGCGTCCTGGGCGGCACGCTCCTCGGGGTGGGCGCCGGGGCGATCGCCGGGACGTACGCGGTCGCCGGCATCGAGGTGGTGCCCGTTGTGATCGTCGGCCAGGTCCTGGCGGCGTGGCTGCTCGCGGTCGCGTGCCGGGCTCCGCTGCGCCGCGCCGGCGCCGGCGGTCCGGTGTGGCGGATCGACGTGAGCGCCGCCCTGGGCGGTTTCCTTGTCGCGCTGATCCTGATTCCGTACCAGGTCAGTGCCGTCACGCCGCTGCCGCTGCCCAACAACGTGCTGCCCGGCCTCGCCGGGATCGCGCTGGGCGCGCTGGCCGCGATCGCCGCGGCGCGCGGCGGCCCGCTGCCCGCCCGCGCGCCGCTGCGGGCGGTGACCGCCGCTGCCGCCTCGCTCGGCCTGCTCCTGGGCACCGTGATCTTCACGATCGCCACCCCGAAGAACGAGGCCCGCGCGGCCACCCCCGGCCAGGTTCGCGTCGTCACCTACAACATCCACGACGCCGTCAACACCAAGGGCCGCCTGGACCCCGAAGGCATCGCCGAGACCATCGAGGCGCAAAAGGCCGATGTCGTCCTGCTCCAGGAGGCCAGCCGCGGCTCCCTTTTGTCGGGCACCACCGACGTGGGCGTCTGGCTGTCGCGCAGGCTCGGCATGAAGCTGCTGTGGGGCCCGGCCGCCGACGGTCAGTTCGGCAACGCGATCCTCACCTCGCTGCCGGTGAAGAAGTCCGGTACCGGCCGGATGACCAAGGGGGACTGGTCGCAGATCCGCGGGTTCGTGTGGGCGCGTCTCGGCGTCGGCAACACCTCGATCGACGTCTGGTCGACGCACCTGGAGGGCGGCAGCGACCAGGCGGACGAGCGCATCCGCGAGGTGACCGCGCTGCTGCGGAACTGGGGCGGCGCCCCTCGTACGATCATCGGCGGCGACATGAACGCCCAGCCCGGGAGCCCGGAGATCAGCCGGCTGCTGGAGGGCAGCGGCGGCAGCGTCGAGCTGCGCAGCGCGGCGAGGGGCGACGCCACGCCGACCACCCCCGACGGCGAGCGCATCGACTGGATCATCGGCACCGACGACCTGGTCTTGGACGACTACAGGGTGACCCGGTCCGAGGCGTCCGATCACTATCCCGTCGGGGTGACCGTCCGGATCGGGCGCTGAGCGGACCGGCGGCGGGCGCCCCGGTAAGGTTCGCCCTATGAGCACTGAGGACGTCAGGATCGAGCCGGCGAAGCCCGACGACGCGGGGGAGATCCTGACCGTGCAGCGCGCCGCCTACGTCAGCGAGGCGCAGCTGTACGGCGATCCCTTCATCCCGCCGCTGGTCGAGTCGTACGAGCAGCTCCACAAGATGCTCAACGCCGACTCGGTGGTGCTCAAGGCGATGGCGGGCGCGCGGCTCGTCGGCGCCGTGCGCGCCCAGTTCAGCGATCACACCTGCCTGATCGGCCGGCTCGTGGTGGTGCCCGACATGCAGGGCCGCGGCATCGGCAGGCGGCTCATGGAGGCGCTCGAACGCGAGGTCATGGCCCGCGCCGACGCGTGTGTGCTGTTCACCGGCCACCTCAGCGACGGCAACCTGCGGCTCTACCGCCGGCTGGGCTACACCGAGACCCATCGCGAACGCGTCGCCGCGCACCTCACCCTTGTGCACATGCGCAAGCCCCTGGTGCCCGCCGCCCAGGAGGCGTGATCCCGTGCTGCTGCGAGTGGGACTGACCGGCGGGATCGGCTCGGGCAAGAGCGAGGTGTCCAGGCGCCTGTCCGGCCACGGCGCCCTCGTCATCGACGCCGACAAGATCGCCCGCGAGGTGGTCGAGCCGGGCACGCCCGGCCTGGCCGCGGTCGTGGCGGAGTTCGGCGAGGAGGTCCTGCTCCCGGATGGCGGGCTCGACCGCGAGAAGGTCGGCACGATCGTGTTCGGCGACGCCGACCGGCTCAAGGCCCTCAACGCCATCGTGCACCCGCTGGTCGGGGCGCGCATGCAGGAGCTGATGGACGCCGCTCCCGACGACGCGATCGTCGTCTACGACGTCCCCCTCCTCACCGAGAACGACCTCGCCGGGTTCTATGACGTCGTCGTGGTCGTCGACACCCCGGTGGAGACCCAGCTCGACCGCCTCACCACCCGGCGCGGCATGACCGAGGAGGCCGCCCGGGCCCGGATCGCCGCCCAGGCCACCCGCGAGGCCCGCCGTGCCGTCGCCGACCATGTGATCGACAATTCCGGCTCGCTCGACGATCTCAAGGCTCAGGTCGACGAGCTCTGGGAAGACCTGACCGGCCGCGCCCAGACGGCCGCGGAGCGGAGCGACGGCGATTGAGCCTCGCCGTCGAGCGCGGACACCCTCAGGAGGACGCGTGAAGCACATGGCGTGGGCCACCGATCAGGGGAGCCCTGAGCGGCCCAACGAGGACTTCGTGGCCGCCGCGCCCGGTGCGGTGGTGATGCTCGACGGCTGCGGGCTCTCGCTCGGCACCGATCTCGGCTGCGTCCACGGCACCGCCTGGTACGCGCGTTCCCTCGGCACGAGGCTGCTGGCACGGCTCACCGACAGCATGGGTGCGGCGCCGCAGGCAGGTCCGCCCGTCGGCCCGCCCGAGGGAGCCCACCGCCCGGCCCGTCGGCCACTCGTCGCCCGGCTGGCCGGGGCCATCGCCGACGTCGCGGCCTCGCACCGTGCCACCTGCGATCTCGGGCTCGCCACCACGCCAGCCGCCACGGTCCTGGCCCTCCGCGTTCGCGGTGACGTGCTGGACTACCTGGTCCTCGCCGATTCCACCCTGCTCCTCGACGGCACGGAATTCCTCCAGGAGATCACCGGTGGCCATGTCTATGCCGCTGCGGACCCGGGTGTGGCCGAGCACGCCATCACCGGCACGATCCCGCTGCGGGACCTGCGGCGGGCCTTCCTGCTCACGGACGGCGCCACCCGGCTGGTCGACGAGTTCGGCCTGACCGACTGGCCCGGCCTCGTCCAGCTGATCGACGAGCACGGTCCCACCGGGCTGATCGACCATACCCGCGAGACCGAACGCACCGACCCGGAGGGCGATCGCTGGCCGCGCAACAAGATCCACGACGACGCGACCCTGGCCATCGTCACACCGTGACCGGACGGGGGACGGGGAAGAGGGGGTCGGGGAAGACATGCGGCGCGCCCGCCCGGCGGAGGCCGGGCGGGCGCGGGGCGTGAAGATCAGCCGTCACCGACGGTGATCTCTTCGGATCGCGTTCCGGTGGCGGGCTCTGCCTGCTCAGGGCCGCGGACGTCCTCCCCGGCCAGGCGCACCGATCGCAGGACGGCCAGCGAGACGACGGCGAGGGCGATCATCAAGGCCGCGCTCGCGACCGAGACGGCGGCCAGCGCGTCGGTGAACGCGGCGTGCGCGGCGCGCAGGAGGTCGGCGGCGACGGCGGCGGGCAGCCCCGCGGCGACCTCCATGGCCCCGCTCAGCGAGTCGGCGGCGGTCTCCCGGGACCCGGCCGGCACCTGGCCTGGTACGTCGATCCGGCTGCCGTAGACGGCGGTCCCGAGGCTGCCCAGCGTCGCGACGCCCAGCGCGATCCCGAACTCCCCGGAGGTCTGCGCGACGGCCGACGCGGAACCCGCCTTCTCGACCGGGGCCGTCCCCACGATCAGGTCGAAGACGAAGACGCTCACCGGCGCGGTGCCGAAGAACCCGATGACGACGCCGGTCATGAGGAGCCCCAGGCCGTCGGCCGCGGCGGTGACCAGGAGCCCGGCGGCCCCGAGCGCGAGCCCCGCGCCCATGACGTGCGACGGGCGGAACCGGCGGGCGACGACCGGTGCCAGCACGGACCCGGCCGCCAGCGCCAGGGCCGGCGGAACGAGCCACAGGCCCGCCTTGAGCGGCGACATCCCCTCGATCATCTGCAGGTACTGGCTGACGAAGAGATAGAGCCCGCTCTGCACGATGCCCGTGAGCAGCAGGATCGCCAGTGCGGCGGTGAAGCCTCGCCCCTTGAAGAGCGCCATGTCCAGCAGCGGTGTCTCCAAGGACCGCTGCCGCCGGACGAACCACATGCCGAAGCCCAGGCCGATCACGACCGCCACGTACGGCACCGCACGTCCGGGCTCGTCGGCGATCTCCTTGAGCCCGTAGATGACCGGCATGATCGCGGCGAGCGACAGAGCGACGCTGATGAGGTCCACGCGGCCCGCCGCGGTGTCCCGGTACTCGGGAAGGATCAACGATCCGGCCACAAGGAGGATCACCATCACCGGGACGCCCAGCAGGAACACCGATCCCCACCAGAACGACTCCAGCAGGACACCGCCGACCACCGGCCCCAGGGCGGCGCCGCCCATGAAGCACGCGGTGAAGATGCCGAACGCCATGGCCCGCTGGCGCGGGTCGCCGAACATCGTGCCGATCAGCGCGAGCGCCGAGGGGCCGAGCGTCGCGCCGGTGACGCCCAGCAGCGCCCGGGCGACGATCATCATTTCTGGGTTCGCGGAGTACGCCGCGAGCACGGAGGCGCCGGCGAACGCCGCCGCGCCGGTCAGCAGCAGCCGCCGGCGTCCGACGCGGTCGCCCAGCGTGCCCATGGTGATCATGAAACCGGCCACCATGAAGCCGTAGACATCCATGATCCACAACAGCTGGGTGCCGGACGGGCGCAGGTCGGCGCCCAGGTGCGGGGCGGCGAGGAACAATACGCTGTTGTCCAGCGCCAGCAGGAGGACCGGCAGCGCCAGGACGGCGAGGCCGGCCCATTCTCTGGCCCCGGCGCGGGCACCTGCGTCGGGGGGTGCGGTCGACGACATGACAGAGCCCTTCTCGAACGTTCAGCCCTCTCGAACGTTCACAACGGTCGGTTAGCGGTCTCCACGATGCGCCGAGGCCGTTATGGAGAGATTCGGGTCCGGTTATGGACCGGTTAGCGTGGACCCATGCGTTTCGGGGTGCTCGGCCCGCTGGAGGTCTGGGCGGACGACGGAGGCTCGGTCAAGGTGCCCGAGCTGAAGGTCCGCGCGTTGCTGGCCGATCTGCTGGTGAACGAGGGACATCCGGTGTCGCCGGACCGGCTCATCGCGGACCTGTGGCCGCGCGACCTGCCCGGCAAGCCCCTGGGCGCCCTGCGTGCCAAGGTGTCGCAGCTCCGCCGTGCCTTGCGCGAGGCCGAGCCGGACGGGCCGGACCTCGTGATCTCCCAACCGCCGGGTTACGTCCTCAAGTGCGATGCCGTGGACGCCCGCCGCTTCGAGGAGCTCACCGCCAAGGCACGCGAGGCGGACCGGCCCGCCGCCAAGGCGGCGCTCCTGACGGAGGCGCTCAGGCTGTGGCGAGGTCCTGCGTTCGCCGATTTCGCGGACGAGGAGTTCACGCGGAGCGCGATCGCCCGCCTGAACGAGCAGCGGCTGACCGCGCAGGAGGATCTCGCGGAGGCACGGCTGGAGCTCGGCGAGCACAGCGCGCTCATCGGCGAACTCACCGACCACGTCGATCGCCATCCGTTGCGGGAACGTTTCCACGCGGCCCTCATGCTGGCCCTCTACCGATCGGGCAGGCAGAACGAGGCACTCGACGTCCACCGGGGCCTGCACCACCGTCTCGGCGAGGAGCTCGGCCTCACGCCGAGCCATGAGCTGAACGCCCTCCAGCAGGCGATCCTGGCCCAGGATCCCGCCCTGGATCCGCCTCGCGTGCGGCCTCGCACGTCACCCGCCCGCCTCCCCGTCCCGTTGACCGAGCTGGTCGGGCGCGCGGATCTCGTCGAGGAGATCCGCATACTGATCACCAAGGAACGGCTGGTCACCCTCACCGGCCCCGGGGGAGTGGGCAAGACCCGCCTCGCTCTCGAAGCAGCCGCCCCGTTCCCCGACCCCGCGCACATCGTCGAGCTCGCACCGCTCACCCCCGGCACCTCCCCGGACAAGGTGGCCGAGGCCGTCGCCACCGCCCTGGGGCTCGGCGACGCCGATCCGGTCGAGGCCCTCTCCGACGCCCGCGCGCTCCTGCTCCTGGACAACTGCGAGCATGTCATCGAGGCGGTCGCCAAGCTCGCCGACCGCCTCCTCAAATCCGCGCCCGAGCTCCGGATCCTCGCCACCAGCCAGGAACCCGTCGGCATCTCCGGCGAGGTCGTCCGCACGGTCCCGCCGCTGGCGGGGCCCGACGCCGTACGGCTCTTCCTGGACCGGGTGTCGGCTGCCGCTCCGGGCTTCGTGCCCGGGCCCGGCGCCGACGCCGCGGTGGCCACGATCTGCCGGCGGCTGGACGGGCTGCCGCTCGCCCTCGAACTCGCCGCCGCCCGCGTCAACGGTCTCGGCGTGGCGGAGCTGGCCGCCCGTCTCGACGACCGCTTCCGGCTCCTGTCCGCGGGCCGGCGCGGGACCCCCGACCGCCAGCGCACGCTGCGCGCGACGATCGAGTGGAGCTGGGAGCTGCTGACCGAGCCCGAACGCATCCTCCTGCGCCGTCTCGCCGCCCACCCGGGCGGCCTCACCCTTGAAGCGGCCGAGGAGGTCTGCGCGGGGCACGGCGTGGACGCGCAGGAGCTGCCGGGCCTGCTCGCGGGCCTCGTCGACCGTTCGCTGGTCCTGCGCACCGACGGTGCCGGCCGGGACGGCCGTTACGCGTTGCTGGAGTCGATCGCGGCCTACGGCATGGAACGCCTGCGGGAGTCAGGCGAGCTCGACCGGACGCTGCGGCGCCGCGACCTCTACTACACGATGGTCGCCGAGTGCGCGGAGGTCTACCGGCTCGGCCCCGCGCGGATCCGCTGGACCGAACGGCTCGCCGCCGAGACTGCCAACCTGCGCGCCTCGTTCGAGAGCGTCCTCCACCGCAGCGACACCGAGTTGGCCGTGCGCCTCACCGGCGCCCTCGCCTGGTACTGGATCCAGACCGGCCGCCTGGACGAGGCGCGCCGCTCGCTGTCCGTCGCGCTCGCCCAGGCCGAAGCCCAGCACCGAGAGATCCTCCGGAACGACCAGGTCAACCAGAACGACCGGGACGCCCGCAGAGTCGCCTTTGTCCTTGAAGGGCTCGCGGCCATCCAGCTCATCGACGGCGAGGGCCGCCAGGCGGCCCGGCTGCTCGGCTCGGCCGCCGCCCTCCGCGCGGCGGCCGACCCCGGTGACGTTCACCAGAGCTGCACTCCCGCCGAAGGCCCGGGCCGTACGGCCCTTGACGAGAACGCCCGCGTCACGGCCGCCGTCCGCGCCGCTCTGGACGACGACACCTTCGAAGCGGAGTTCACCCGGGGCCGCACCCTCAGCCCGCAGGAGGCGGCGTCCGCGCTGTCAGAGCCTCCTCTGGGGGCGGACCCCCAGACCCCCAGGGCTTCGCCCGAAGGGCGCTCAGAGTCCCCTCTGGGGGTGGACCCCCAGACCCCCAGGGCTTCGCCCGAAAAGCAGTCAGAGGTCCGCGTCTAGGGCGAGGCGGCGGACCTCCGGCAGGTACGCGTCCAGCTCTCCGGGCTCGAAACGGCACATGCCGATGCCGTACCAGAACTCGGCGGTCGCGTTGCCCTCCCATTTGTAACGCCCGTCAGGAGTGAGCGCGGCCCAGCCCTCCGACAGGCCGAGCAGAGTGGCCTTCCGGATGGGCGCCGCCGGGTCGCTCACGTCCCAGAGGAGGACCGCGCCGTCGTCGCCCGCGCTCGCGAGGGTGGTGCCGCCGGGATCGAACGCCAGGGACCAGACACGGCGCGTGTGGCCCGAGAGGGTGTGCAGGTGGCGTCCAGTGGACGGATCCCAGAGGCGGATCACCAGGTCGTCGCCGGCGGTCGCGAGGAACGAGCCCGCGGGGTGGAAGGCGGCGGTCCAGAGCCGGCCGGTATGGCGGGTCATCACGTGACGGCTCTCGCCGGTGCGGTGGTCCCAGAGGCGGGCGGTGCCGTCGTTGCTCGCGCTGGCAAGGGTCTCGCCGTCGGGATGGAAGACCACGCGGTAGACACGGTCGGTGTGACCCTGCAGCGCCCGCACGCACTCGCCGCTGCGGGCAGCCCAGATCCGGACGACCCCGTCGTCGCAGCCGGTGGCCACCAGTTCGCCGTCGGGGCTGAAGTCGATCGACCGGACGCGCCCCCTGTGGTCGGCGAGGTTGACGGTCTCGCGGCCCGTCGTCCAGTACCAGAGCCGGACGCTGTCGTCGTCGTTGGCGGTGGCCAGCACGTCGCCTGAGGGGCTGAACGCCTGCGCCCAGACGTGGTCGGTCTCGACATTGAGCTCGCGTTCGAACGTTCCGGTGCCCGCCTGCCAGAGGTGCACGCCGCCGTCGTTGGTGGCGGTCGCCAGCTGCGACCCGCGCGGGTTGAACGCAGCGGAGGTGAGGTTGTCGGCGGTGCCGCTCAGCTGCCGGACGAGCCTGCCGGTGCGCGGCTCCCACAGCCGGACGAGGCCGTCGTTGCCCGCGCTCGCCAGCAGCCCGCCGTCCGGGCTGAAGGCCACGGTGGTGACACGCCGCCCGTGGCCGCGCAGGACCACCCGGCACTGGCCCGTCTCGGCGTCCCACACGCGGGCGGTGCCGTCGTTGCTGCTGGTGGCGAGCTGGGCGCCGTCAGGCCGGAAGGCGAACGGCCAGACCGCGCCGCGGTGCCCGGCGAGTTCGAGGCGCTGGTGCCCGGTCTCGGGGTCCCACAGGCGCACCGAGCCCGCGCTGTCGGCCGTCGCGAGGCGGCCGCCGTCGGGGCTGAACGTCGCCTGGTAGATGGCGCCGCCGTGGCCGGAGAGCGTCAGCGAGTGCCGCGCGTCCTCCCACAGCCGCTCCTTCTCCCACAGCCGCACGGAGCCGTCGGTGTCACCGGTGACCATCACGTCGCCGCCGGGGTGGAACGCGATGGCGTAGACACGTCCGGTGTGGCCGAGGAGCTCTTGCCGGATCTCACCCGTTCGGATGTCCCAGAGCCGCACCACGCCGGCCTCGTCGCCCGCGGCCAGCAACGATCCGTCCGGGTGGAAGACGGCCCGGTAGACGGCGCCCCGGTGGCCCGTGAGCGTCCGCCGCAGCTCGCCGGTCTCCAGGTCCCACACGCGCAGCGTGCCACCGGCGTCACCGGTCACCATGCGCGGCGCGTTCGGGTCGAAGACCGCCGTGTAGACGGGCGCGGTGTGACCGGGCAGCTCGTGCCTCAGATCGCCGGTCCTCGCGTCCCAGACGCGGATCGTGCCGTCGGCCGCGCCCGCCGCCACGAGGAAGCTGCCGCGGGGGCCGATGACGACCGGCCAGACGCCTTCGGGATGCACGGTCAGCGTGTGCGCGCAGCGCCCGGTCGCCAGATCCCAGAGCCGGACCGACCCGTCGGCGGATCCGGACGCGAGGAGGTTGCCGTCCGCGTCGAATCCGACCGCGTAGGCGCGGTCGCGGTGGCCCTCCAGGGTGCGGAGCGGGGTGCCGGTGACGGCGTCGACGATCAGCACGCCGCCGTCCTCGCTGCCGACCGCGAGGACCGAGCCGCCCGGGCTGTACGCGAGGGGCTGCGGGAGGCGGCTGGTCTGGAAGTGGAAGCCGTACGGCACCCCCACCGCCGCCGGGGCGACCTGGACGTCGATGGGACGGCCGGGCGCGATGGCGGCCTCGCGGAGCTCGGGCGCCTGCGCGATCCGGTCCGGCAGCGACGCGCTGATGAGCGCGGCCCGCGTCCAGCGGCTGCCCTCGACGGCGACGTCCCGCAGGTCGGCGTTGGCCAGGCGCGCCCGGCCCAGGTCGGCGCCGCGAAGGTCGGCGCCGGTCAGCCGGGCGTCATCGAGGCGCGCGCCCACCAGCGACGCGTCCCGCAGGATCGCCCGCGAGAGATTGGCTCCGACCAGCTGCGCGTCGGTGAGGTCGGCGCCGGTGAGGTCGACCTCCTGGAGGTCGCGGTAGGACAGATCCTCGCCCTGCAGGTTGGCGCCGCGCAGGTCGGCGCGGGCGGGCGTGCGCAGCCGTGTGGTGACCTTGATGGCGTTGGTGCGCGCCACGTCATGGAGGTCGGGGTCGGCGAGCACGCCGGCGGCCCAGTCCTGGAGCGTGCGGGTGTCGGCGAGGTCGCAGAGGAAGTCCACGGTCAGCTGTGACAGCGCCCGCAGCGACAGGGCGCGCGGCCCCGTGCCGTGGACGAACCCGGTGCCGTGGACGAACCCGCTGCCGTTGGTGGACCCGGTGCCGCGGGCGAACTCGTCGGCGATGTGCCGCGCGACGAGCCACTCCATCACCGAGCTGTGGATGAAGCCGAAGAGTCCCTCTTCGGTCCGCACAAGGAGGCTCCCGGCCCCGACGGCGTGCATCACCTGATGCGGCGACATGCGTCCTTCGGCGAGGTCGGTGAGCGTGTCAGCCACGTCCGAGAGCTCGTTCAGCCGCAGGAACGACTCGTTGCTCTCCCACAGCCGCAGCGCGAGCGTGCTGACCGCCCGCCACATGTCCGTGGTCTCCAGGCCGGAGGGGCCGCCGGAGCCCCGCACCCGTTCGGCCTCGTGGGCGAGCCAGGAGCTGAGGATCTCGCGGTAGAGGTCCGCCGGGCTGACGGTGTGCCGGGCCTGTGCCACGGCGCGCAGGCGTTCCTCGGGCAGGTCGGCGATGAAGCTCAGCATGCGCGGGTTGCTGGTCAGGCCGAGCAGCTCCTCGATGCCCGACAGGATCCGCAGCCGGGCCTCGGCGATCTCCTCGTCGCCGTACCGGTGCACGAGGTACGAGCGGACCTGCGTGGGCGTGAAGTCCTCGATGCCGAGCACCCGCCGGTGGGGGAGCACGCCGACCTTCTCGCCGAGGGCGGTCAGCACCTGCGCCTGCGACTTGAAGTGCTGGGTACGGCTGGCCACCACGATCTTCGCCTTGTCCTGCGCGGCCTGCAGCAACATGTCGAGGTGGTCCGCAGCCTGGTCGTACGTCACGCGTGTCACCAGCTCGTCGAAGCCGTCGAAGAGCAGCACGATGCGGCCCTGCCGCAGCATGTAGTGGAACGCCTTCAGGTCGATGAGCTCCTCGCCGTGGTTGGCGAGGTGCGCGGCCACCAGGCCGTCGACCGAGTGCGCCTTGTCGAGCGCCCGCAGCTCGATGAGGATCGGGATCACGTGCGGAAGCTCGGCCGGGATGCGCCGGGCCAGCTCGCGCAGCGCGAACGTCTTGCCGCGCCCGAAGTCGCCGAGCAGCAGCAGGAACCGGCCATGGTCGGCCGCCAGCAGCCGGAGCATCTCGCCGACGAGGTCTTCGTGGACCTCAGGGCCCGACGCGGGACGGTCAAGGTCGCGGTAGCGCTGCGGCACGTACAACGACGGCGGGTAGAGGCCGCCCGAGGCCAGCCGCCGCGTCTGCCCGCTCACGTACTCCGACAGGTCGAGCAGCCCCTGGAACTCGGTGAGGCTGCGCACCCTGATCCCGCGCCGCAGCGCGTCCTCGCGCAGCGACCGGGGCGGAGCCGAGCCGATGTAGACCAGCTCGGAGCCGTGGTCGGCGCCGTCGGCGTGGACGTGCCTGACGAACGCGTCGACGTCCTCCTGCGAGAGCGCGCCGACGTGCGCGCCGATGCGGTACTGCCGGACGAACCCGTCCTCCAGATGCGTCAGCAGCAGGTGCGGCGGGTCGGCGTCGATCCTTCGGATCGTGGCCCGCTCGAAGCGCGTCTCGCACGCCTCGGCGATGCGGTCGAGCAGCTCGGCGGTGGGGTCGGACGAGGGTTCGACCTCCAGCCGGCGCGGCCCGAGCTCGGGCGTCGGCCCGACCGCGGTCTCGGTAGGTGCCTCCTGCCGCGGTGCCGGGAACGTGCCACCGACCCGGATCCACTCCCGGGCGAGGCGTTCGGGTCCGCGCCGGGTCGCCTCCTCGGGGATCCAGCGTTCCAGGCCGTCCCGCCGCACGACCACGACCTGGTGGCGGCCGGGGCCGAGCGCCGGAACGCACGGCGGCCCGGACGGCAGCTCCGGGATGCCGCCGCCGAAATCGGGCTCGGTGCCCTGGAAGAAGAGGTTCACGTGACCGCCGAGGAGCGTGTCCACGGTGGCCGGGTCCGGATCGCGCAGCGCCCCCGGCTCACCGGCGATGGGCGTGTGCTCGACGACCCCGAGACGCAGCCATCCCTCGTCCTCGAAGTGGCGCAGGCGTTCGGTGAACCACGCCGCCTGCGCCTGCCCGACCTGCCCGTACCGGTCGTCCTGGCGGTGCGTCTGCGGGAGCGTGGAGTTGAGGCCCGCGATCACGACCTTGAGATCCGGCACCGGGAACAACGTCCACGGCTGGGCGCTGTCGAAGACCAGGCTGTCGAGTCCCTGGTAGAGCTCCTTGAAGAGCCCGGCGAAGTGCCGCCACTTGGGCCAGTACGGCGGCTGCGGGTCGATGTCGTCGGCCTCGCAGCTGGAGAAGTACGCCTGGGAGGCCGCACGGTTGACGTCGCGGGTGCCCGGCACGATCACCACGCGCTGCGCCTCCAGCCCGAGCAGCGCGCGCAGGCTGGTGAGGAACGACAGCGCCTCGGCGAACTCCTTGCGGCTCCCGGAGTGGGTCAGGTTGCCGGTGACGACGAGCAGGTCCGGCCGTGGCACGTCCGAATCCGCGAGCCGCGTGACGTCGCTCCAGATCCGGTCCTGCAGCTCGGTCGCGGTGGTGGGCTCGCCCGGCTCGGCGAGCGTACGGCCGAACCGCGGCCCGGTGACGTGCAGCACACTGATGTGCTCGCGCGGCTCCCGGTCGGCGCCCGACGTCGCGGGGAACAACGGCGCGGCGACCGGCGCACGCCTGGCTTGGCGCTCGCCGGTCTGCTCCGGCAGCCGTGCCCCGCCACGGCGCCCGTTGTCGTGACTCCCAGGGTCGTGGCGTCCGGTGTCGTCGTGCTCGACCTGTCCGGGGAGCGGCGCCCGGCCGGGGAGTGGCGCTCGGCCGGGGAAGCCGGGCCCGGCCGCCGGCATGGCGTGGCCCGCGAGGGCCTCCTCGATGCGGCGCATCAGCAGGTCGCGCGCCTGGTCTGGATCGTCGATCCCCACCAGGTCGACGTAGGTGATGGTGGACAGCAACCCGTCGATCGGGCAGTCCTCGATCCGTACCGTCACCAGCTTGTTGGCGGGGTTGTCCGGGTCGGCGCGCAGCGCGGACATCCACTCCAGGCGGCCGTACCGCGAACGCAGGTAATTGCGCGACAGCACCGCCACCACGACCTTCGCCTCCGACAGGCCGCGGTCCATGAAGTCGATGAAGTTCGTCCCCGGCACGAAGTCCCAGGCCTGCATCATCGTCCGGTGCCCGGCGGCCTCCAGTTGCCAGGCGATCCAGGACGCCCACCGCTCGTCGGCGGGGGAGTAGCTGATGAAGAAATCGGTCGGGCGTTCCTGTCGTGGCGGGCCGGGGGGTGTCATGGGTGGATTATCGCGCGGCACGGCGGCACGGCGTAGCACCAGACGACGCATATGGGATCATGTCGCCGTGTCACCTCCCGGACAGGTCCTCCGCCGAGCCGCGGGCGACATGGGCGTGCTCGACTGGATCCGTTTCGGCCTGCTCGCGCTGGGCTTGCTCTTCGTGGCCACCGGTCTGCTGCCACGTGCGGAGGCGGAGGAGAGCATTGAACGCATCGCCCCGCTGTTGCTGTTCTTGTTCAGCGTCATCGTGCTGGCCGAGCTGACCAAAGAGGCTGGCGTCTTCGACGCGATCGCGCAGCGGCTGGCCAAGTGGGGGCGCGGAGACTACTTCGCGCTGTTCCTGCTTTGCGTGGCGTTCGCCTCGGTCAACACCATCTTCCTCAACCTCGACACGACGGCTGTGCTGCTCACTCCGGTCATGCTTGCGCTGGCGGTGCGTGCGCGCATCGCGGCGTTGCCGCTCGCGATGACGACCGTGTGGCTGGCCAACACCGCGAGCCTGCTGCTGCCCGTCTCCAACTTGACCAACCTGCTGGCGGCGAACCGGGTCGCCTTGGAGACTTCCGCGTTCGCCGAGCGGATGTGGGCGCCGCAGCTGGCGGCCCTCGCCGTCACGATGGTGCTGCTGTGGGTCTTCTTCTGGCGGCGTTCGATGCGGGGTGTGGACGCGGACCGCTACGAGCCGCCCGAGCCCGAGCCCGTACGGGACCGCATTTTGTTCGGGGCGACCGGGATCGCGTGCTTGCTGTTCATCGCGGCCATCCTCGCGGGCGTGCACACCGGCATCCAGCTGGGCATCGCCGCGACCGTGGCGGCGGTGGTGGCGGTGATCGCGTTCGCGGTACGGGACCCTGGCTCGCTGCGGCCGTCGCTGATCCCCTGGCAGTTGATGGTCTTCGTCACCGGGCTGTTCCTCGTGGTGCCCACGCTGGAGCGGTACGGGCTGGACGAGGTGATGCGGGCGCTCGTCGGCACCGACGACGGGGTGGCCGGGGCGATGCGCGCCGCGTTCGCCGGGGGCGGCCTGTCCAACGTGCTCAACAACCTGCCCGCGTACGTGGCGGGGGAGTCGGCCGTCCCGGAGCACAACCGGGATCAGTTGCTGTCACTCCTCATCGGGACGAACGTCGGCCCGGTGATCACGCCGTGGGGCTCGCTGGCGACCCTGTTGTGGTTCGAGTGGTGCAGGCGCTGGGACGTCCGCGTTCCGATGCGCAAGTTCGTCCTGACCGGCACGGCGCTGGGGGTGCTGGGATGCGCGGCGTCGGTGGGCGCCCTGCTCCTCACGGGCTGAGCTCCTCACGGGCTGACGGGCAAGCCCGCGGCCAGGTCGAGGACGGCCTCGGCCGTGTCGAGCAGGCGGCCGAGCGACTCGGGACGGGCAGCCACGAAGCCGCGCTCGGCCGGGGGCAGCTCGATGCTCGGACGGTACGGGCCGCCGTCGAGCGCGCGGAGCTCCGCGCCCGCCTCCTGGGCGAGGAGGGCCCCGGCGGGCAGGTCGACGAGTTCGGGCCGGTAGCCCACGATGCCGTCGATGTCGCCGCGGGCCAGCATGACCCACGCGACAAGCGGCGCCCACAGCTGGAGCAACCGGCCGCCGTGCCGCTCCAGCATCGTCTTCAGCGGCACCGCCACCTCGTCGTCGCGGTCCACATCGTGGCCCTGGATCCAGGCGAGCACCGGCTTGTCGGCGCGGCCAGGCCGGGGCTGGTCGGGGAGCCGCAGCCGCGTTCCGTCCGGGCCCACCGCGCCCTCACCGCGCACGGCCCGCCATGTACGGCCGCTGACCGGCTCGTGGACGACGCCCAGCACCGGCAGGGACCCCGCGCAGAGCGCCAGGCCGACCGCGCACACCGGCATGCCGATCGCGACGTTGTTGGTCCCGTCGAGCGGGTCGACCAGCCAGGTGAAGCCGCTGCCGGCCGCACCGACGGCCCCCGCCTCCTCGGAGATGATGCGGTGCCCGGGGAACGCGCCGCCGATCCGTTCCAGGATCAGCTCCTCGCAGGCCAGGTCCAGGTCGGTGACGACGTCCACGCCGGCGCCCTTGAGATGGATGTCCAGCGGACCCGTCATCCGGGTGCGCAGGAGATCCCCGGCGGCCTCGGCCGCCTCGGCGGCGACGCGTCCCGCCTCGATGAGATCGACCAGAGGGGCCGGGGCGGGGTGCGATGAGTTCATCGGGGCCTCTCCGTACTCTGCGGTCAGACGTGTTGTGCGGTCAGAGCCGTGCCGAAGGATGGACGTCGTCGGGAGTCATACCCGGGTGGGCCATGCCAGGGTGAGCCTGAGCCAGCAGCCGCGCCGACCGGAGGGCCGCCCGGGCGGCCTCGTCGGGTGCGCAGCGTTCGCGCTGGGTCTGATGGGTGGGGACGTCGAGGGGCCCGATGGACAGGTCACCGCGGCCGGGCGTCTGGCGTCCCAGCGCGATGGTCGCGGCGTCCGGGCCACCCTCGATGAACGTGCTGTGGAAGACACCGGCCGGGAGCGTGTAGGTGTCGCCCGTCCGGTGCACCGACGAGTCGCCGGGGGTACAGCTGACCGTGCGGGACGTGGCCTGAAGCTCGTCGATCCCGCCGCGGCTGACCACCTCGAAGATCCGCCGCTCGGCCGCGGCGGGCTCTGGCGGCTCGGTGACGTCGGCGCGGGCGTTGCGCACCGTTCCGTACAACACGAAGCTGATCAGGTCCCAGCTGTGGCAGTGCACCGGCGAGGTGGTCGCCGGGGCGGCCGGCACCTCCGGAGACCAGATGTGCAGGCAGACGCCGAGGTCGCCGCTGCGCTCCACGGGCAGGCACAGGAAACCCAGCGGATGCCGCACCGCCGCGACCGCCAGCCGCCCCGCGGCGACATCGTCGAGCACCCGGCGGGCCCACGCCGGCAGCATGTCCGGCGCCGTGCCCGTCACGAGCGCTCGCTGGATGTCGTCGTATCGCGTCATTCGAAAGGGTCCTTGGCCCGGAGGGCCTTGCGGATGATCTCGGCGATGTCCCGGTCGGTGTAGCCCCGGGCCAGCTCGATGCCGAGGACCTCGAAGAGCTTGCGCGCCTCCTCGACGGTCGGCTCGTCGTCGAGCGGCGCCAGCCGGGCCTGCTCGATCGGAACGCGGCGTGCCTGGTCCAGGCTGATCTGGAGCTCGGCGCTGTACCAGCCGTAGTAGAACTTGTCGGCGGCGATCACGAGGGCCTCGCCGCGCGGGTCGTCCCGCGTGACCACCACCCATGACTTGGACAGGTCGTAACGCAGGGTCGTCATCGTCTGGGACAGGCCCATGTCGATGTCGAGCATGCCGAACCGCTGCTTGTGCCAGCACGCCGCCAGGATCGTCGCGTACGCCTCCTTGCGGGTGCGTTCGGTCGTCCACTGCTCGCCGGTGCCGTCGGGCTCCTCGGAGACCGACCGGCGGTGCCGCGCGTAGGACTCGCAGACCCCGACGTTGGTCGGATCCAGGATCTCGAGCCGGAACAGGAGGGTGCGCCGTTCGCGCCGGGCCGCCGCCACGCATTCGGGGAGCGTCCGGGCGCGGATGTAGGTGCCGGTGCCGCCCTTGAAGAACCAGCGGTCGGTGTCGCGCCGCGCCTCGGCGAGGACCTGGCCCACCTGCGCGCCGCTGATCACCCGGACCACGGCGGTCTCGTCGAGCGCACGCTTGGTGTCGGAGATCACTTCCTCGAAGCGCTCGATGTGCTCGAGCCGTTCGCTGAGCCCTTCCAGCGTGGCCGACGACGCCCGCAGCGTGTCGCGGACCTCGGCCTCGACCGGGATCCGCCGGCCGCGGTCGCGCAGGACCGAGGACGCCAGCAGGCCGATCACCGCCAGGATCGCGCTGTTGATCACCTGGTTCTCGTTGGGGATCTTCAGTCCGATACTGATCACTGCGACGACGATGGCGAGTACGAGGGCGATGAAGGCGTCGGCGTTCTTCCCGAGCCAGATGGCGAATCGGGTCATCGTGGGCTAATTCCCCGTTCCCTTGGCGGCGTCGTCATCGTAACCAGAGTGCCAGTGGCAAGCCACTCGATACACCTCTCCGGCGGTGCCGGCCGCACGCCGGAATCGCCGTCCTGGTAGGGCTTCCGCCCATCGGCTCGGCGGACCGCGGGTGCTCCGGGGGTCTGCGGGAGGGCGCCGGGAGGGTGTCCGGCAGGGTGCCGGTGGAAAGTCGGTGCGCTGCCGTATTTATCTGGCCTGGTCAGGTAATGCCTCGCTATAGGCTCGTCACATGCGCTTTCGGAACTGGTGGTCGGCGCAGTGGCCGACACGTCGGTCTCGGGCGCTGGATCTTTCTCTGGCCGGCGGCACCGCCGCCTTCGACGCGGTCTGGTTGTGGTTCGCGCCACAGGAATTCTGGCTGCCGCCGCCGGTGGTCTCGATCTGCAGCGCGATCCTGGCCCTCGGCTTGGTGCTGCGGCGGCACCATCCTGTCGGTGTCGCGCTCTACCAGGTGGTGTGGGGCACGGTGACGGGCGCCGGCGGCATCGCCTCCCTGGTCATCCTGTACTCGCTGGGGGCCTACACGGCGTCCCGGCGCACGGTGATCATGGTCTCGGTGGCCGGATACCTCGCGTTCCTGGCTTTCCCCGGCCCTACGGCGACCGATGAGTCCTTCCTGGCATTGACGACATTGGGCGTGGCGTTCACGGCGCTGCCAGTGGTGCTGGGGCTCTACATGGGCACGCGCAAGCAGCTGATCGCCTCCCTGCAGGAGCGGACCCGGCGGCTCGAACGCGAGGTCCATCTGCTCGCCGACAAGGCCAGGGCCGAGGAACGCACCCGCATCGCCCGCGAGATGCACGACGTCGTGGCCAACCGGGTGAGCGTCATGGTCGTCCACGCGGGCGCCCTCAAGGCCGTGGCCACCCGCGATCCCGAGCGCGCCGCCGAGACGGCCGGGGTGATCGGCGACATGGGGCGGCAGGCGCTGGACGAGCTTCGGCAGGTCATCGGGGTGCTGCGGCAGGGCGAGCAGGCGCTGCCCCTGAGCACGCCGACGCTGGACGATCTCCATGAGCTGGTCGGCCAGTCCACGTCCGCCGGGCTCCGCGCCGATCTGAACGTTCAGGGCGAGGAACGTGCCATGCCCCCGGCGGTCGGCCGGACGGTCTACCGGCTGGTCCAGGAGGGCCTGACGAACGTGCACAAGCACGCCGGCGACGCCGACACCAGGATCGGCCTGCTGCTGTTGCCGGAGGCGGTCGAGGTGGAGGTCGAGAACGCCCCGCCGGACGGCCGGCCCGACCACGGCCTGCCCAGCGGCGGCAACGGCCTGGTGGGCCTCCAGGAACGCGTCGTGGCCCTGGGCGGGACGTTCGAGGCGGGTCCCTGCGAGAACGGCGGATATGCCGTCCGGGCCAGGATCCCGCTCCCCGCCTCCTGATCGTGCCCAGACCGGAAATACCACGGCCCGGAAGACTGTCGTACCCCCTGCATAGAGTGGGGAATGCGGGCCGACCCGGCCCGCGGGTGTTTGATCAGGGAGATTGAAGGCATGCGGCCGATCACTGACCTGCAGCGCAAGGTGGCGCCGTTCGAGGTCGTCACGGAGATGACGCCGTCCGGCGACCAGCCGCAGGCGATCGCCGACCTGGCGGTGCGCATCCGGCGGGGCGACAAGGACGCGGTGTTGCTGGGCGCCACCGGCACCGGCAAGACCGCCACGATCGCCTGGCTCGTCGAGGAGCTCCAGCGGCCCGTCCTGGTCATGCAGCCCAACAAGACGCTGGCCGCGCAGTTCGCCAACGAGCTGCGCGAGATGATGCCGCACAACGCGGTCGAATACTTCGTCTCCTACTACGACTACTACCAGCCCGAGGCCTACATCCCGCAGACCGACACCTACATCGAGAAGGACTCCTCGATCAACGACGAGGTCGACCGGCTCCGCCACTCGGCGACCAACTCGCTCCTCACCCGCCGCGACACCGTCGTGGTCGCCTCCGTCTCGTGCATCTACGGCCTGGGCACCCCGCAGGAGTACGTCGACCGCATGGTCCAGCTCCGCGTCGGCCAGCAGATCGAGCGCGACGACCTCCTCCGCCAGCTCGTCGGCATGCAATACACCCGCAATGACCTGGCGTTCACGCGCGGCACGTTCCGTGTGCGCGGCGACACGGTCGAGATCATCCCGCAGTACGAGGAGCTCGCCGTCCGCATCGAGATGTTCGGCGACGAGATCGAGAAACTCGCCACCCTCCACCCGCTCACCGGCGAGGTGATCACCGAGGACGACGAGCTTTACGTCTTCCCCGCCTCCCACTACGTCGCGGGCCCGGAGCGCATGGAGCGGGCGATCGGGGGCATCGAGGCCGAGCTCGAAGAGACCCTGGCCACCATGGAGCGCCAAAGCAAGATGCTCGAGGCCCAGCGCCTGCGCATGCGCACCACGTACGACATCGAGATGATGCGCCAGGTCGGCACCTGCTCCGGCATCGAGAACTACTCGCGCCACATCGACGGCCGCGAGGGGGGCACCGCCCCCAACACCCTGCTGGACTTCTTCCCCGAGGACTTTCTCCTCGTGGTCGACGAGTCCCACCAGACCGTCCCGCAGATCGGCGCGATGTACGAGGGCGACGCCTCCCGCAAGCGCATGCTGGTCGAGCACGGCTTCCGCCTGCCCTCCGCGATGGACAACCGCCCGCTCAAATGGGAGGAGTTCCTGGAGCGCATCGGCCAGACCGTCTACCTGTCGGCGACCCCCGGCTCGTACGAGATGAACCGGGTCAAGGGCGACGTCGTCGAGCAGGTCATCCGCCCGACCGGCCTGATCGACCCCGAGATCGTGGTCAAGCCCACCAAGGGCCAGATCGACGACCTGATCCACGAGATCCGGCTGCGCACCGAGAAGGACGAGCGCGTCCTGGTCACCACCCTCACCAAGAAGATGTCCGAGGACCTCACCGACTATCTCCTCGAGCTCGGCATCCAGGTCCGCTACCTGCACAGCGAGGTCGACACCCTGCGCCGCATCGAGCTGCTCCGCGAGCTGCGCGCCGGTGAGTTCGACGTCCTCGTCGGCATCAACCTCCTCCGTGAGGGCCTCGACCTGCCCGAGGTCTCGCTCGTCGCGATCCTCGACGCCGACAAGGAGGGCTTCCTGCGTTCGGAGACCTCCCTCATCCAGACCATCGGCCGCGCCGCCCGTAACGTCTCCGGCCAGGTCCACATGTACGCCGACACGGTCACGCCGTCCATGGCGCGCGCGATCGATGAGACCAACCGCCGGCGCGCCAAGCAGCAGGCCTACAACACCGAGAACGGCATCGAGCCCACCGCGCTCCGCAAGAAGATCGCCGACATCCTCGACTCCCTCGTCCGCGAGGACGCTGACACCGAGACCCTCATCGGCGGCGCCGGCCGCCAGCAGAGCCGCGGCAAGGCCCCCGTCCCCGGCCTGGCCTCGCGCAGAAAGGAAGCCGGCCGGCACGCCGCCGACCTCGTCGGCGAACGCCCCCGCGAGGAGATGGAGTCGCTCATCGAGCAGATGACCGACCAGATGCACCAGGCCGCCACCGACCTCCAGTTCGAGCTCGCCGCCCGCCTCCGCGACGAGATCAAGGAGCTCAAGCGCGAGCTCCGCGACATGAAGGAGGCAGGCGTCAAATAACCGGCCATCCTGCGGACAGACTTCCTTCGGACGCGAAAAGGCCCCGCCACCGTGGGGGCTAGGTGGCGGGGCCGGTTCTCGCGGGCTGGGTCAGTTCTCGGCAGGCGGCGTCAGTTCTCGGCGGACGGCGTCAGCTCTTGGCTGCGACGTGGCCTTGACGGCCCGCCTTCTTGACGCTCGCCCAGGACTTGGCCAGCGAGGCCTTGTGGTAGGTGTTGTCCCACGGGTCCCACCAGAGGATCATCGGGCTCGACCCGGTGGTGTAGCCGTGGACGACCATCATGTGGCCGGTCTTGTTGTTGACCTGCCGGCCCCACGGCTTGTAACCGAAGTAGACCCGGTACGCCACCGCGACCTTCTTTTCGCCGACGGCGGCCTTGATGTTGGTGTGGAACGCGCTCTGCGAACCGGGACGTAGCGGCACCACGTCGTACTGGCCGCTGCCGTACGTGCTGAGGGCCTTGCGCAGACCGTTGCGGAAACCCGCAGGGGTCGTGCCGTCGGAGTTGGTCCTCATGTAGCCGGCCAGCTTGCTCTGGCTGGGCAGTCCCCGGCTGATCAGCCGGGAGAGCATGGCGCGCCCCGCGGCCGGGACACACCAGTAGCTGCGCTGCTGCTTCTGGACCTTGATGGTGACCTTCTTGGTCGCCAACACTTCGGCGGCTGGTGCCGCGGCGGCGACCGGTGCCGCAGCGGCGACCGGAGCCTGCGGGGCGGCCGGCGCCGCGTGTGCCGGGGCGACGGCGATGCCGGCCAGCAGCGGCGGCGTCAGCACGGCGGCACCGACGAGCGCCGTGATGCGGGAAGTTCGGGTCATACCCTGGGATTATGCGATCTCTGGCGGGGCGGCATCAGGGCCCCTGGCACCAACCTGCCGTTGGTGCCAGGGGGCTATGGTGTCAGCTCTTGACGGCGACGTGGCTCAGCTCTTGGCGGCGACGTGGCCGTGACGGCCGGCCTTCTTGACGCTCGCCCAGGACTTGGCCAGCGAGGCGGTGTGGTAGGTGTTGTCCCACGGGTCCCACCAGAGGACCTTCGGGCCCGACCCGGTGGTGTAGCCGCGGACGACCATGAAGTGGCCGGTCTTGTTGTTGACCTGCCGGCCCCACGGCTTGTAGCCGAAGTACACCCGGTAGATCAGGGCGACCTTCTTCGAGCCGACGGCTGACTTGATGTTGGTGTGGAACGCGCTCTGCGAGCCGGGGCGCAGCGCCACCACGTCGTACTGGCCGCTGCCGTACGTGGACAGTGCCTTGCGCAGGCCGTTGCGCAGCGCGGGACCGGAGGTGCCGCCGGAGTCGGTCCTCATCCAGCCGGCCAGCTTGCTCTGGCTGGGCAGAGCCGAGCCGAGCAGCGGGTAGAGCAGGGCACGCCCGGCGGCCGGGGCACACCAGTAGCTGCGCTGCTGCTTCTGGGCCTTGATGGTGACCTTCTTGGTCGCCGTGATGAAGGCGGGCGGTCCGTGGGCGGTGGCAGGAGCCGCTGCCGGAGCCTGCGGAGCCGCGGGTGCGGCATGTGTCGGCGCTGCGGCGACACCCAGCAGGGGCGGGACCAGGGCCACCGCACCGATGAGTGCCGCGATTCGGGGGGTTGGGGTCATGCTTGGGGATTATGTGGTCCCGCAGGCAGGGCAAGGAGGGCCTGCGGCACTAACTCGAGATCAGTGCCACGGCTCTACGTGGGCAAACGCCGTTACCTGCAGGGGGGCACGCCACCTCGTCATTGCCTGGCCGGGAGGATCCGCCCGGTCACCTCTCCCAGGGAGACGTCGCCCCAGCTGCCACTGATGGTCACCTTGTCGCCGTCCTCCAGGAAGGTGCGGGTGCTGCCATCGGGGAGCTTGAGCGGGTCCTGGCCGCTCCAGGTGAGCTCGATGAACGAGCCGCGCTGGTCGGGTGAAGGGCCGGAGACCGTGCCGGAGGCGTAGAGGTCGCCGGTGCGCAGGGAGGCTCCGTTGGCGGTCATGTGGGCGAGCATCTGTGCCGGTGACCAGTACATCGACGCGTACGGCGGGTGGGAGACGGTGGTGCCGTTCAGCGTGAGGGCGAGCGAGAGGTCCAGACCCCAGGGTTCGTCCTCCGCCAGGTAGGGGAGGGGCTGCGGATCCTGGGGCGGGGTGGGGACGCGGGCCCCGGCGAGGGCGTCCAGCGGCACGATCCACGGGGAGATGGAGGTGGCGAACGACTTGCCCAGGAACGGGCCGAGCGGGACGTACTCCCAGGCCTGGATGTCGCGGGCGGACCAGTCGTTCACCAGGCACACACCGAAGACATGGTCGGCGAACGCGCTGGTGGGCACGGGCTCGCCGAGGGCGGAGGGCACGCCGACGACGAAGCCCACCTCGACCTCGACGTCCAGGCGCCGGCTGGCGCCGAAGTCAGGGCTCTCCTGACCGGGTGGCTTGCGCTGGCCGGTGGGCCGCACGATGTCGGTGCCGGACGGGACGACGGTGCCGGAACGGCCGTGGTAGCCGACGGGGAGATGTTTCCAGTTGGGCAGCAGCGGCGCCGAGTCAGGGCGGAACATGCGTCCGAGGTTGGTCGCGTGCTCCTCGGACGCGTAGAAGTCGACGTAGTCGGCGACCTCGAACGGCAGGTGCAGGCGCACGCCGGTGAGGGGATGCAGCACCGCCCGCCGCCCGTGCGCCAGAATGCCGGTGATCTGCTCGCGGACCTCGGTCCAGCGGGCGCGGCCCTGCGCCATGAACGGGTTCAGGGAGGGTGCGGCGAACGTGGCGTCGTCGAGCGTGGCGGCCAGGTCGAGCACCTGGTCGCCGAACCGGACGCCGACGCGCGGCGCGTCGCCGGAGATCGAGAACACGCCGTAGGGGAGGTTCTCGATCCCGAAGCCGTTGATCATCGTCGTCCTTTCGCAAGGCCCGGATTGGTCAGGAGAAGGTCGCGGGCCTGGTCGATGGGTGTGCTCGTGCTGCACGAGCCATAGCTGACGAACGTCCGCCGCAGCCGGGCGACGGCCTGTGCGTCCAGCGCCTTGAGCCGGCGGGTCAGAACAGCCGCGTCGGTGATCTCCAGGGCCGACCGGACGTTGAACGCCTCGGCTCCGGCGACCGCCTCGGCGGTGGCCAGCAGCAGGTTGAGGTAGCCGTGGTGGGTGAAGCCTGTCGCCGGATCGTGGTGCCGTACTGCCTCGTGCAGCCCTGCGGTCGCCTTCACCGGCACGCCGGCCGCCGCCGCTGTGACCAGCGCGCCGGCCAGCGTGGACGGGCTGGGAAAGAGCTCGGCGCGCACGCCGCCGCAGCGCAGTTTCAGCCCGTCGCCGTCCTGGAGGGCACGCACGGTGTGCGGCACCCGTTCATACGAGGCAGGCTCGCAGAAGACGAAGAGGGAGCCACCGGCCACGCTCCGCACGGCGGCGACCGCGGAGGCCTCATCGCCCGAAATCGCCGCCAGAGGCACCTCCAAGTGGGCGATCTCCAGGCGCGGGTCGACGCCGATCTCCATGAGCGCGTCGGAAAGGCCATCGACGCCGGTGTCCGCGATGAGCCCCACGCGGAGCCGATGGCCTCCGTTCAACTGAGCGCGCAGTTCGCCGAGGCGGCTGGCCGGGCACAGGAACCGGTGGCTGAGCATGGGGTGCCGACGGCGCTGGTCGTCGATGTGCCGCCGCACCGCATCGCCCATGTCGAGCGCCGTCGGCGGAAACAGCCCGGCATCGTCCACCAGCGCGTCCAGCAACGTCCCGGTCTCCGGCGCCGGCCCGCCTGGCGGGGTCAACGGCGGCCGCCCGCCCATGTCCAGGCGTACGCCTCGTCCTCGGTGGCCAGCCCGCCCTCGCCGACCTGGAGTGGCTTGAACGTGTCGACCATGACGGCGAGCTCGTCGAAGAACTCCGCGCCGATGCTGCGTTCGTACGCGCCGGGCTGGGGGCCGTGGGCGTGCCCGCCGGGATGCAGGGTGATGGAGCCCTGACCGATGCCGGCGCCCTTGCGCGCCTCGTAGTTGCCGCCGCAGTAGAACATCACTTCGTCGGAGTCGACGTTGGAGTGGTAGTACGGCACCGGGATCGACAGCGGGTGGTAGTCGACCTTCCGCGGTACGAAGTTGCAGATGACGAAGTTGTTGCCCTCGAAGACCTGGTGCACGGGCGGCGGCTGGTGCACACGCCCGGTGATCGGCTCGAAGTCGGCGATGTTGAACGTGTACGGGTAGAGGCAGCCGTCCCAGCCGACGACGTCGAACGGGTGCCGGGGGTAGACGTACCGCGTCCCGGTGATCCCGCCCCGCGCGCCGCGGTGCTTGACCAGCACCTCGACGTTCTCGCCGTGGGCCTCCAGCAGCCCTTCGGGCCCGTGCAGATCGCGTTCGCAGTAGGGGGCGTGCTCCAGGAGCTGCCCGAACTTCGACAGGTATCGCCGCACGGGCGTGATGTGGCTGCTCGCCTCGATGCAGTAGAGCCGCAGCGGCTCGTTGCCTTCCGGCACCCACCGGTGGGTCGTCGCACGCGGTATGACGGCGTAGTCACCTTGGCGCACCGGCAGCGCGCCGAAGACGGTCTCGACGGTCCCCGCGCCGGACTCGACGTAGACGCACTCGTCGCCGATCGCGTTGCGGTAGAGCGGCGAGGACTCCCCGGCCGCGACGTACGACAGGCGCACGTCGTCGTTGCCGAGCAGCAGCCGCCGCCCGGTGACCGCGTCCTGGGCCTTCCAGTCCTGGGTGAGCTCGTGGGTCTTGAGATGCCGGGGGCGCAGCGGATGGTTGGGACTGACGTCGAGGCTCGGCGGCTCCCACGGCTGCGCGTCCACGATCGCGGACGGGATGTGCCGGTGATAGAGCAGCGACGAGTCGGACGAGAAGCCCTCCTCGCCCATCAGCTCCTCGAAGTAAAGGCCGCCCTCCGGGGTGCGGTGCTGCGTGTGGCGCTTGGGCGGCACGTTCCCGACCTGCCGGTAGTAGGCCACGGCCCGACCTCCTCCTCGTCCGATTAACCCCTGTCCGATTATCGGATTCGAATACCCGATTATCGGATAGCCTACGAAGGCAGGTCCGGTCACGTCAATGAGGGGAACGCATGCCGGAGATCTCCAAGACCGCCGACCAGGCGCTCGCCCTTCTGCTGAACGTGGCGGAACAGGGCCCGGGCACGGCGGCTGAGCTGGCCGAGCGCCTCGGCATGCACCGCACGGTGACGCACCGCCTCCTGGCCACGCTCGAAGGCCGGGGCTTCGTCCGCCGCCATCCCCGGGGCTACGGCCTCGGCATGGTCCTGCGGCACCTGGCCGACTCCGTCGAGAACGACCTCCTGGCAGCCGCCCGCCCGGTCATGGCGGAGCTCAGCGCCACGACCGGAGAGACGGTCACGCTGCACGTCCGCGAGGGCACCGAGATCGTCGTCGCCCACCGCGTCCCCGGCACCCGCCACCTGGTGAAGGTCGACTACCAGCCCGGCCAGCGCCGCCCCCTCGCCGCCGGCGCCGCCGGCCGCGCCATCCTCGCCCACCTCGACCCGCCGCCCGTCCCGGTCGACGACCCCGCGCGCCTCGACAAGGTCCGGAGCGCCGGCCACGACTACTCCCACGACGAGCTCCGCGCCGGCGTCAGCGGCGTCGCCGCCCCGGTCTTCTCGCCCGCCGGAGTCGAGGCCGCCCTCAGCATCGTGGTCCCGGTGAGCCGCGACGAGGACCTCACCACCTGGCTCCCCGCCCTCACCACCGCCGCCCGCACGATCACCACCCGCCTGGGCGCCTCACCCGCGCAAGAGCCGGAACGGGCAGGATGATGATCCCTGCCACAAGGTGAACGCAAGGCCGACTGCGCTCCAAGGAGGAACGGGATGACGTATCCGGACGCTCTCTATCTGGGTGACAAGGGCGAGATCACGGGCAGGCTCCACACCGCGGACACCGCGCCGGACCTGTCGATCGGCGAGCGTACGAGGGTGCACTACCTGGCTACCGGGGCGAGCACCGGCGGCCAGTACGGGCTCTACCGGTGGGAGATGGGTGCCGAACCCTCAGGAGGAGGAGCGCACTTCCACAAGACCTTCTCCGAGTCCTTCTTCGTCCTGAGCGGGACGGTCGGCCTCTACAACGGTGAACGCTGGGCCAGCAGCTCCCCGGGCGACTTCCTCTTCGTGCCGCCGGGAGGGATTCACGCGTTCCGCAACTCGGACGGACCAGCCACGATGTTGGTCCTGTTCGCCCCAGGTGCACCCCGCGAGGCCTACTTCGAGGAACTGGCCGAGATCGTGGCAAGCGGACGGCAGCTCAGCGAAGAGGAATGGGCCGACGTCTATCACCGCCACGACCAGTGGATGGTCTAGCCCGGCTGCTCACCGCACGCGTCCGCCACGGTGGCCCGTCATGGGGTCCGCGGCACGCGGACCTCGTCGAGGATCGAGTCATACGAGCACAGGTTCGCGGTGTAGCTCTTCAAGGTGGCGATGAGCTCGCCGAGGTCCGCGGTGCGAACCTCGGGAAGCTCACGCAGGTCCCGCTGGTTGCCGCCCTCAAGACGGCCGGGTCCGGGATCATCGATCATGGCGTCACCGGACACTTCGAAAAGGCCGTCCCGAAGCCGGATCACGATGTGCATCGAGACGTCCCGCTCGTCGGCGTCGTTCAAACCGAACGAGACTCCGACCGAAATCCCCGGTGCGTCGGCGAATCCCGTCCCGCCGAGGAGCCGCCACGTCACCGACTGGTGCTCCAGGAAGCGGGCGTAGCCGAACGTCCGGAACTCATGCGCCGCGTCGTCGATCGCGGTCAGCAGGGCGGCGGCGCCGGCGGCTTCGTGATCCATGCCGGACACGCTACGCGCCAGGCGGCGGTGAACGTCACCCTTGTCAGACTCCTGCGGTCTCGCGCAGGCTCCGGACCGGGTGCGGGCCCTCAGTCTCGGAGCGGTACTCGTGGCCGAAGGCCTCGCGGTGCTTGTCGATGACCCGTTCGCTCGGGGGCTTCTCGCCGCCCATGAGCTCCTGCTGCATCTTCTCGAACCGCTCATGCGCCTCGCGCACGTAGCCGGCGCCGAGCGTGGTGAGGTCGATCTGCGTGGCAAGAAGCTCGCGCAGATACTCCTTGTTGGGCTCGAACGTGACCGGGTGCGGCAACTCGGGTGCCAGGATGCTCTCCGGGTCGCCGCCGCCGTAGCGGCGCATGAGGTCGCAGGCCAGGCGGAGATGTTCGAGCTCCATGTTGAGGTGGAGTTCCCAGATGGCCTTCACCTTGGGGTCGGTCTCGGTCTCCATGAACGAGTGGTAGAGGTAGCACTCGTTGTATTCGTGGTTGACCAGCCGTTCCCACCAGGTCTCGCCCGGGTCGACCAGCGACTCGTAGTGGGTGACGTGCTCCTCTTCGATGAGCCCGATCTCCTGGTAGAGCTGCCGCGCGATCGGCTCCATGTACATCGGGCCGACGTTCATGTAGAAGTTCATCGTCTGCTGCTCGGCCGACATGACGGTGAGCGCATGGAGCTTGGACAGCGGCTGGGCCTTGTTCTTGTCGTACGGGTCGCGGACGTTGTCGGCCGGGTGCCGGTGCTCCGCCACGGTCGGGCGGCCGGGCATGATCTCCGTGAGCTCGCCGACGATCTTCTCGGCCTTGCGGTGCTCGATCATCTCGTAGAGGTTGGCGTACCGGTACAGGTGGTCGAAGTCCTCCAAAACTCCGAATTCATACGCCTGCTGCAGATGGGCGTCGGGTTCCATCCGTGCGATCCAGGCGGTGAGGTCGACGGCGACCTGCTCGTAGGAGATCGTCGTCTCCAGGACGGAGGCCTGTCCGGGGAGCAGCCAGTTGACGGCCTTCTGCTGTTGCTGCTCGATGTAGCGCACCTCGGCCATCTGGCGTTTGATGTCGGGGTCGGGGCAGACCCGGTTGAAGTGGTGGCTGAACATGATGGCCTCCACCTCGATGCCGTTCATCGTGATGATCCGGCACTTGGTGTACGGGTCGCTCCTGTCCGGGTCGACGGGCTCCACGTCGAGCTCCCGCCAGTTGCGCACCTGACGGTCCAGCGGAATGCCCTTGTGTTCGAGTGGATTGAAAGACATTGCTCCCCGGCCTCTCTGCGTGTGTGACTGCCCTCTCCTACCCGAGGCGTACGGGCATTCACGTCCACCCCAAGAAATATGCACATTCCTGGCCGACAGATTGGTCGCGGTATGTCATGGGTACGGCCGGGTGTGCGCAATCCAAGGGGGGAACATGAGCACGGCGATGGAGCAGGACGTCATCGATTTGCTGCGCCGGCAGCACGGGCAGATCCGGGACCTCTTCGATCTGGTCAGCGACTGCGGGGCCGGTGAACGGCGGGAGGCGTTCGAACGCCTCGTACGGCTGCTGGCCGTCCACGAGACCGCCGAAGAGGAGATCGTGCACCCGGCCGCGCGGCGCGCCTTGCCCGGCGGGGACGGGATCGTGGACGACCGGCTCAAGGAGGAGCGCTCGGCGAAGGAGCTGCTCTCCGAGCTGGACGGCATGGACACGGGCGACCCGCAGTTCATGGCCAAGCTCGACAGGCTCCGCACGGAGGTGCTCACGCATGCCCGTGCCGAGGAGCGCTACGAGTTCGAGCAGCTCCAGGGCGCGTTCGGCGAAGCCGAGCGCCGGTCGCTCGCCGCGGCCGTGAAGGCGGCGGAGGCGATGGCCCCCACCCACCCGCACCCGGGCACCGAGTCCGCCACGAAGAACATGCTCGTAGGCCCGCCATTGGCGATAATGGACCGCGTCCGTGACCTGATCCGGAATGCCAGGAAATAGACAATGCCAGGAAACAACAAAGCAATGGAGACGCGGGTGCGGTGAGCGTCAGCGAGGCTCGGTGGACTCGTTCACGCGGTCGTGAAGTCGCTGCCTGATCTCGTCCGGGGTGTAGGCGCGACGGCGGCGCTCGTTGCGCGCGATCACGACTCCGGTCGCGGCGACCCCGGCCAGTCCGGCTACTCCCAGTACTTTCCACCAACGCATGTGCCTAGGCTAGCGACCATGAGCGGCACGAGCATCCCGCTTGCCAAGGCGGTCGACCTGACCCGTACCGGCGACATCTGGCTCTTCCGAGGCCACACCGTCGCCGACCGGGCGATCCAGACGATGACCAACAGCCCCATCAATCACGTCGGCATGGCCATCGTGGTGGACGACCTGCCGCCGCTGATGTGGCACGCGGAGCTGGGCCGGTCCCTGCCCGACATGTGGACGGGCGGTCATCACCGGGGCGCGCAGCTGCATGACCTGCGCGACTCGGTGATGGTGTGGGCCGAACGCTACGACCAGCGAGCCTGGCTGCGCCAGCTGGATCCGCCCGCGTCCAGGGACATGGAGAACGCGGCGCTGCGCGCGGTCGCGCGCCTCGACGGCACGCCCTTCCCGACCACCTCGCGGATGGCGTCCCGGTGGGCGCGCGGCCGGATACCCTTCCGCCGCCCCGCCGAACGCGACCCCAACCTGGAGACCGCGTTCTGCGCCGAGATCGTGGCCGTGACCTACCAGTCCATGGGGCTGCTGCCCAAGGGGCGCCGCCCCAACTGGTTCGACCCGGGCCGCTTCTGGAGCGGCGACGACCTGGACCTGGAGATGGGCGCCCGGCTCGGCGGCGAGATCCGGATCGATCTCTAGACGCGGCGCAGGATCTGCTCCCAGGGGTCGTCGCCGCCCGAGCCCCACGGCGCGGCCATCAGGTCCAGGGACGCGGCGGGTGAGGCGACCCGGCCTTCCAGGCTGAACGGGGTGGCCGACTGTGGCGGGAGGCCGTCGACGTACGTGGTCTCGCCACCGACCAGGTCGCCCTGCGGGCCGCGGAAGAGCGCGGTGACCGCCACCTGCTCGATGTACTGGGAGAACGGATTGAGGATCTCGCCCGTCACCCCGCAGGAGTCTCCGCCGGCGTTGAGGCGCACGCCCCGGTAGCCGAACTGCAGGAAGTGTTCGGGCCGGGCGGCCGTGGCGCGCCAGTCGGCCGGCTTGCAGACGATCTCGAGAGTGTGCGGCGGGTCGTTGGCGTCGAGCGAGCCGGCCAAGGCGAGCCGTCCGCCGGGCGGAAGGAGCGAGAGCGTCTGGTCCTCGGTGCCGACCACGTAGTCGTTCTTGTCGCGGGCGGTGACCTGGATCGTCGGGAACTCGCAGTAGTGGCCCGGGTTGGGGTTCTCCAGGATGACGACCCAGTTGACCCAGTACTCGCCGGGGTCGAACCCGGGCTGCGCGCTCCAGCCGAGGTCGATGGAATGGAACGCGGCGAGTTCCTGCGATCCGGCGGAGGCGGCCTGGACCGGAGCGGGGGCGCGGGGTGGTTCGGGCGCGCCGGTCGGGAGATCGGGGCCGATCATGGCGTGCGCGAGGTCGAGGCCGAGGTTCTGGGCGGCCCAGCGGGCGTGGTCCTCCTGCGGTGCGTTGATCTCCAGTGAACGCGGCAGGCCCGGCCAGTCCGAGAGCCTGAACGCGATGCCGTGGATCTCCCAGTCCTCGCGGTAGCTCTCCTGGTGGCCGGACGTGGCAAAGCCGATCTGCTCCATGAACCGCCGGGTGAGACCGAAGTCGCCGACCGGCACCTCGATCTCGTTCCCCTCCTGGCGGCCGGTCAGCACCAGCAGATTGCGCTCGCCCTCGGAGCTGATCGTGACCCACGATCCACGCGAACGGACGACGTCGTTCTCCAGCGTCACCTGCCGGACGAGCCGGCGCGGCGCCACGCAGGCTGCGCCGAGCGACCGCAACCGGTGCTGCACGGCCTCGAGGTCCAGATCGAAGAAACGCGCGACAAACCCCGATGTCATGAATGGACTCCCGCTTCGTTCCGATCCGAGTGATCCAATAATGGCCGAGACGATCATGGTCGGAGGGTTCTGTCTTGGCCGGTTGTGGCCGGGGAATATCCGCCTGACGACGCTGATATACCCCGTCTGCGGCGTCTGCGGCGGCGGAAGGCCCTGAGCATGCGGAACGAGACGAACGCCAGCATGATGACGCCGATCAGAGCGATGATCGGGGCCAGGATCGCCAGGATGCTCATGCCGAGGGAGACGGTGTCCTCGACCGTGCTCACGACGGGGGCGCCGGTGCCGAGGGTCCCGGCGTTGACGACCGGGCGGATGGACGTCTTGGTCAGGTGGACGACGAGGGCGACCACGATCCCGAGGGCCCAGCCGATCCACGGATGGTCCGTCATGAACTCCGTCATGAACAGGGACGAGTCGAGCCGGCCGGCGGCATCGGTGGCGGCGAAGACGGCGCCGCCCGCGGCCGGGCGGACGAACGTCTGCACCGCGTCGTTGAGGCTGTCGACGACGGCGACCTTGTCCAGGACGACCTCGGCGGCCAGCAGGACGCCCAGCAGCGCCAGCACCCAGCCGTTGGTGAGCCACTCGAACTCGGCAGGCAGGCGCACCAGATCGGTGTGGCGGGCGAGCATCCCGACGACCAGCAGGGGGATGTAGGCGTTCAGGCCCGCCGCCGCGGACAGGCCGAGCCCGGTCAGAACCGCCAGCATGATCCCCCCGGAAGTATCGTTCCCTTCTTGGACGTGGGATTTCCCATTCGTGTTCCACCAGTCAGTGATCTACAAAGTAAAGGTGCGAACCTTGAACGCCGGAACCTCGGCTCGGGCGCGGGAACCTCGGGCGGCGAATGAACGTCTCCACATGCGGGCGGCGTGACGAAAGGCGGGCGATGACAGGGCCGGGACCTGAGCTGACACCGGATGACCCGGCGGAGGCGGGCATGCGAGCGATGCCAGAGCCGGGCACCGAAACGGCGATGGCCTTGGACCCGGAGGAGGTGCCCGGCCGGGGGAGTGTGCGCGACCTGGTGACGGGCCTGCCCGGCCGGGCGCGGGACCGGTTCGGGGACCGGGCGCTCGCGATCGGTCTCCTCGTCGGCCTGATCCTGGTGATGGTCGTCCCTCTGGTGTCGCTGCCCGCCGTCCGGTGCGAGATGTTCGGCGACGGCAATGGTTGCCAGCCCAAGTTCCGGGAGCCGCGGGCCGAGCCGGTCCGGGCCGCGCAGGTGAACGCCGTCCAGGCCGCACTGCAGGGGTCGTACGTGGCGTTGGGCGATTCCTACTCGGCGGGTGTGGGCGCCGACCTCAGCGCGGCCGACCTCAACCCGCTCAACCGGTGTCACCGGACCGGCCAGGCCTATTACCACTCGGTCGCCAAGACCTTCCGTTTCGCCCGGGGCAGTGCGTTCTGGGCCTGCTCCGGCGCGAAGACCGGCGATGTGTTGCGGGGCAAGTCCGGCGAGCCTCCGCAGATCGGCCGAGTCGACCACAACACCAGCCTCGTCACGATCAGCATCGGCGGCAACGACGTCGGCTTCTCCAAGGTGCTCGCCGGATGTGTGATCAAGCTGCCGTGGAGCAAGAACTGCACGGAGCAGGGTCGTGACATCGCCGAGCGGATGGCCACGTTGCGGCAGGAGCTGCCCGGGGTGCTGAAGGAGATCCGCACGCGGGCACCGCAGGCACGCGTGATCGTGCTCGGCTACCCGCGCGCGTTCAAGGAGACCTCCGGCAGCGACGGCGACAACATCAGCGTCGCCGACCAGCAGTGGCTGAACGGGCGGGCCCGCGATCTCAACGAGCTCATCCGGCAGGCGGTCAAGGAGGCAGACGCCCGCATCGTGGCCGCCCGCGCGCCGGGGAGCGTGGAGTTCGTCGACGCCTACAGCGCGTTCGCCGGGCATGAGGTGGGCACCGCCGACCCGTACATGAACGGGCTGGCGGTCAACCTGTCGGCGCTGGCCCCCGAGTCGCGCAGCTACCACCCCACGGCGAACGGCTACAAGGCCCTCGCCCGGCTCTTCATCGACCAGGTCAACCGGGGTCCCGGGCGTCCGCTCAATCCGCCTCGGTGATGCTGTTCAGGCGTTCCACGGCGTCGGCGAACTCCTCGATCATGTCGTAGACGACCTGGCGGGCGGGCTTGACGGTGTTCATCAGCCCGACGCACTGGCCGACGAAGTAGTTGGCCAGCTCGCGGGCACCCTCGTTGCCGCTCTCGGCGACCTTGTTGATCTGCCGCATCGCGCCCTCGGCGACGATCATCTGGAGCGGCATGCCGAGGGGGCCGGGGCTGGCCGGGCCCTCCCACTCGTCGGTCCAGGCCGACTTCAGCTGGCGGGCGGGCTTGCCGGTGCGGGACCGCGACCGGATGGTGTCGCGCGAGCCGGCGGCGATCATCTTGGCCTTCACATGCGGCGGCGTCTCGGCCTCCTCGGTGGTCAGCCACACCGACCCGCACCACACGCCGGCGGCGCCGAGGGCCATCGAGGCGGCCATCTGGCGGCCCGTCGCGATCCCGCCCGCGGCGAGCACGGGGATCGGGGCGACGGTGTCCACGACCTCGGGGACCAGGACCATGGTGGAGATCTCGCCGGTGTGGCCGCCGGCCTCGCCGCCCTGGGCGACGATGAGGTCCACGCCCGCGGCGACCTGCCGCCGGGCGTGTTCGGCGGTGCCGACGAGCGCCGCCACGGGCACCCCGGCGGCCTTGGCCTTCTCGACCATGACGGGCGGCGGCGTGCCGAGCGCGCTGGCGATGAGGCCGATGGGGTGCGCGAGCGACACGTCGATGAGCGCGGTGGCGCCCTCCTTGGTGACCTGCGTGCCCATGTTCTCGGCGTCCCGGGTCTTCTTGGCCTTCTCGAAGTCGGGCAAGGGCACCCCGTACTTCTCGAACAGCCCGGAGAGGAACGTCCAGTGCTCCTCGGGGACTGCGGCGAGCATGGCGTCAAGCCCGCCCTCGCCTCGCCCGGCCCTCTCCGCAGCTGTGTTTTCTCCGTCCCCCATACGGGGGCCCACCCCCACCATGTCGATCTTGCTGGGGACGAGCACGTCCACGCCGTACGGTCGGCCGCCGACATGGTCGTCGATCCAGCGCAGCTCCTCTTCGAGCCGGCCGGGGGTGTACGCGACGGCACCGAGGACGCCGAGGCCTCCGGCGTTGGTGACGGCGGCGACCACGTCGCGGCAGTGGCTGAAGGCGAACAGCGGGAACTCGATCCCGAACCTCTCACACACCTCGGTACGCATGCCCCGACGCTAATGGGCCGAACGCGATTCGGTCCATAGGCTCCGTGCCACGATCACACGGGGCGGAACAGCACGTACGCCTCGCCCTCGTCCGGATGCTCGAACGTCGCCCGCAACGGCAGGCCCTCGCGCAGCGCCGCGGTGTCCACGCCGTCCAACCGCGCGTGCAGCCACGGCCCTTCGGCGAGCTCGACCAGCGCCAGGTAGGCGGGCGGCGGCGCGTTCCCGTCGTCATCGGGACGGCCGTGCGTGACCGTCCAGGTGACCAGGACCGCGTCCCCGGCGGCCTCGGCCCAGGCCAGCTCCTCGTCGCCACAACCGGGGCAGCTGCCCGCGTCCGGCGCGAACCACCGGTCGCAGGCCTCGCAGCGCTTGATCATCAGCCGGTCCGCGGCGGTGCCGTCGAAGAACGGGTCGGTGCGGCCGTCGCGCCGCAGGATGCCAATGTCCATTCTCGCCCCCATTGGTCAGATCCCCTTCGGGTGCGGGCTGACGATGAGCGTCGAGTGGTGGTCGAGGATGCCGCCGTTGCCGCTGACGAGAACCACGTCGTGCTTGTCCGCCTGGCGTTCGCCACCGTGCCCGCGGGCCTGGATCACGGCCTCCGACAGCGGCGTCATGCCCCACATGTAGTAGCCCGACAGCTGGCCGCCGCCGGTGTTGGTCGGCAGGGCGCCGCCAGGACCGAGCGCGCCGGACGCGGCGAACGCGCCGCCCTCGCCCTTGGCGCAGAAGCCGTAGTCCTCCAGCGACACCAGGACCGTGTAGGTGTAGCAGTCGTAGAGCTGGCACACGTCGATGTCGTCGACGGTCACGCCCGCCATCTTCATCGCGATCGGCCCGGACGTCACCGCGCCCGTGGTCAGGCCGAACTCGCTCCCGCGTTCCTTGCGGTGGCCTGGATGCCCCTGCCCCCAGCCCCACACGTGCACCGGTGGCTGGGCGAGGTCGCGGGCGCGTTCCGCGCTGGTGACGACGACGGCGATGGCGCCGTTCGAGACGAGGCAGCAGTCGAGCAGGTGCAGCGGCTCGGCCACCCATCGCGAGCTCTGGTGGTCGGCGAGCGTGATCGGCCCGCGCATCTGCGCGAGCGGGTTGCGCGTGGCCCACTCGCGCGTGCTGACCGCGATCGCGCCGAGCTGCTCGCTGGTGGTGCCGTAGCGTGCCATGTGCCGCTGCGCCGCGAGCGCGTAGAACGCGTTGACGCTGCGGAAACCCAGCGCGGCCGTCATCCCGCTGAATCCGTACCATTCGGGCGCGTTGCGGTGGTACGCCGAGCCCGCCGATTGCTCCGGCTTGAGCGGGGCGTCCGCGAACACGCACACCACGGTGGACGCCGCGCCACTGAGCACCGACGTCGCCGCGTACGAGACCATCGCGCCCGCGGTCGCTCCGAAGGCCTCGATCTTGGCGAGCAGGCGCAGATCGCGCAGGCCGAGGGTGTCGGCGAGCTCGATGCCGGGGGAGCCGCCCATTCCGTGGCTGACCAGCAGGCCGTCCACGTCGCCGAGGGTCAGGCCCGCGTCGGCGACCGCGAGCCGGGCCGCGTCGGCCGCCAGCCGGCGCGGGCTGCGCCCGTACACCCGGCCGAGCTCGGTCATGCCGAGCCCCACGATGCTCGCGCCGTCAACCATGGATCACCGCCGCCACCCTCCCTCAGTCGGTGACCACTTACATTACCGAACCTGATTCGGAGTCATCGGTCTGGGGCGGGCGCGGAAGGCGTTGCGGTACGCGAGCGGCGAGGCGCCCACCGTACGGGCGAAGTGTGCCCGCAGCGTGACCGGCGACCCGAACCCGGCCTCCGCCGCGACGCGTTCCACCGGCAGATCGGTGCTCTCCAGCAACTGCTGCGCGCGATGGATCCGCGCACGCAGAAGCCACTGCAACGGCGTCGTGCCGACCTGCGCCTGGAACCGCCGCGTCAGCGTGCGTACACTCACCGCCGCCTCCCGGGCGATCTCGTCCAGCGTGAGCGGCCGGTGCAGGTTGGCCTCCATCCACGCCATCGTCGGCTGCAGGGCCGCCCCGGTGTCCTTCGGATCCTCGTGCTGGATGAACTGCGCCTGCCCGCCGTCCCGCTGCAACGGCATGACGATGCCGCGCGCTGTCCGCGCGGCCACGTCCGATCCGTGGTCGCGGCGGACGAGATGCAGGCACAGGTCGATGCCCGCCGCGACCCCCGCCGCGGTGAGCAACGAGCCGTTGTCGACGAACAGGACCGCCGGATCGACCTCGACCTCGGGATGGCGGCGCGCCAGCTCCGCCGCGTGCATCCAGTGCGTGGTCGCCCGCAGGCCGTCCAGCATCCCGGTCGCGGCCAGCATGAACGCCCCGACGCAGATCGAGGCGATCCGCGCTCCGCGGGCGGCGGCCTCACGTAGGGCTTCGATCACCTCCGGCGGCGGCTCTGCCAGGAAGGAGTCGTGCGCGGGGATCACGATGGTGTCAGCGGTGGCCAGTGTCTCCAGGCCCCACGGCGTCGAGAGCGTCATCTGGCCGAAGACGCCCGTGGTGATGGCCGATCCCGGGGCCGTGCAGACCCGGGCCTCGTAGAGCAGGCCGCCGTCCTCACCGACGGACGACCCGAAGACCTGGCACGGCACCGTCACCTCGAAGGCGACGGCGCCGTCGAGAGCGAGGACGGCGACGATGTGCATGGCCAGAATCTAGCGTACAGCGGCATTCTGGACATCAGGCCCGGCGCGGGATCGCCTAACGCAGGCCGCTGACACAGGCGCCTAACGCACGTCTCCTGCCGAGGGCGGGCCGCGGAAGGTGCGGCGGTAGGCGCGCGGCGACACTCCGACCGCCGCGTGCAGATGCTGGCGGAGCGAGACCGCTGTGCCGAAGCCGACCTCTGCCGCGATCTTCTCGATGGGGAGGTCGGTCGTCTCCAGCAGTTGCCGGGCTCGGTCGACCCGCTGCCGGGTCAGCCACTGGGCGGGGGAGACCCCGACCTCCTCGCGGAACCGGCGGGTGAACGTCCGTACGCTCACCGATTCGAGGGCGGCGAGATCGGGCAGCGAGATGGGCTCGCCGAGGTGCAGCAGGGCCCAGGCGCGGGCGGTCTTGGTGGAGGGAGAGGCGGGTTCGGCGAGGGGGCGCGGGATGTACTGGGCCTGCCCGCCGTCGCGATACGGAGGGACGATCGTGCGGCGCGCGACGTCGTTGGCGACGGCCGCTCCGTGATCGTTCCGGATCATGTGGAGGCAGAGGTCGATGCCCGCGGCCTCCCCGGCGGAGGTGAGGATGTCACCCTCGTCGGTGTAGAGGACATCGGGATCGAGGCGCACCCGCGGGTAGAGCTCGCGGAAGTGGCCGGCGGACCGCCAGTGGGTCGTCGCCCGCCGCCCGTCCAGGAGCCCGGCGGCGGCGAGGACGAACGAGCCCGTGCAGATGGACGCGATGCGGGTGCCCGGCCGTATCCGCGCGAGCGCGTCGGCGAGCGCGGTGCCCAGCCGCCCCTCCGTCTCGGTCTCGTCGGGCACGTGCGCGGCTGGGACGATCACCGTGCCCGCTCGCGCGAGGACGCCCGGCCCCTGCGGCACGCGGAGGGTGAAATCGGCGTCGGTACGGATGTCCCCGGGCTCGGGCGCGCAGGTGACGACGTCGTACAACGGCATTCCACCGGGGGACTCCGCGCTGCCGAACAGCTGGTGCACGATGCCGAGTTCCAGCGGCATCACGCCATGCCGGACCAGGACCGCCACCACGTGAGAGCCATTGATCGCCATGGCTCCGATCTTCGCCGATGTTCATCGTGCGCGCGGGAGCGCCCCCGACATGAGCGCGGCGACGAGACAGAGCAGCCCCGCGAAGATCCAGACCAGGGTGTACGCGCCGAGCGCGTCGCGGAGGAGCCCGCCGGTCAGCGCCATCAGCCCGGCACCCACCTGGTGGGCGGCGAGCGTCCAGCCGAAGACGATGGCGCTCTCCTCCGGCCCGAAGCGGTCCCGGATGGCGCTCAGCGCGATCGTCGGCGGGATCGTGGCGACGTCGAGCAGGCCGAACAGCACGACGAACGCGATCAACGGCGGATGGACGGCGGGGCCGAGGATGTGGGGCAGCGCGAACAACGTCCCCGCCCGCAGCGTGTAGTAGACGGCCAGCAGCAGCCGCGCGTCGTACCGGTCGGTCAGCCAGCCCGACGCGATCGTCCCGCCGACATTGAAGATCCCGATGAGCGTCAGCATGGACGCCGCGGTCGTCGGCGCCATGCCGTGATCGCCGGCCGCGGGCACGAAATGGGTCCACATCAGCCCGTTGGTCGAGATGCCGCAGATCGCGAACGTCCCCGCCAGCAGCCAGAACGTCCGCGTCCGCGCCGCCCCGCGCAGGACCTGGAACGCACGGCGGAAGGCGTGCGGACGCGGGGGAGCGGGCGGGCTCGGCTCAGTGGCGCCGTACGCGGTCGTCCCGGCGTCGCTCGGATGATCCCGTAGCAGGAACCAGCCGAACGGGACCACGACCAGCGCGGCCACCGCCACGGTGACCGTCCCGGCGCGCCACTCCACGTGGTCGACGATCCAGGCCAGCGGCGGCAGGAACACGAACTGGCCGAACACGCTCGACGCCGTCAGGATCCCCGTGGCCAGACCCCGCCGCCGCACGAACCAGCGGTTGGTGATGACCGTGGCGAACGTCCCGCCCATCGCCCCGGTACCGAGCCCGATCAGCACACCCCAATACAGGGTGAGCTGCCAGGCCGCGGTCATGACCGTGGTCAGAACCGCGCCCGCCGCGATGGTGACGAGCGCGGCCGCGGCGATCCGGCGCGGCCCGAACCGCTCCATCAGAGCGGCGGCGAACGGAGCGACCAGGCCGTTGAGCGCCATGTTCACCCACATGGCGAGGCCGGTCGTGCCGTGCGACCAGTGGAACTCCCGGTGCAGCGGGTCGACGAGCAGGCCGGGCAGGGTGCTGAACGCGCCGGCGGCCATGATCGCGACCGCGGCGACCGCCACGATCCACCAGGCCCGGTGACCGCGCGGCCCCGGCCGACGAGTGGACGCGGCGACCCGCGTATCGGTGATGGACATGCGGTCCAGGCTGCAAGAACGGCCCGTCCCGAACGAGAGGAATCTGGGACGGAAACCGCAAACTTCGGGCCCCGCACGTCCCTGGGCGAAGAGACGCACGGGGCCCAGACCGGACCGCGTCCGGGATCAGGTGGCGAGGATCGCCTGCAGGAAGTCCCGCGTGCGCTGCTCGGTGGGCTCACCGAAGATCTGCTCCGGCGGCCCCTCCTCGACGATCTGTCCCTTGTCGAACATCAGGACCCGGTCGGAGATGTCCTTGGCGAAGTGCATCTCGTGGGTCACGCAGAGCAGGGTCAGGTCGCTCGCACGGGCGATCTCGCGCAGCAGATCCTGCACGCCCACCACAAGCTCCGGGTCGAGGGCCGAGGTGACCTCGTCCAGCAGCAGCACCTTCGGCTGCATCGCCAGCGCACGGGCGATCGCCACGCGCTGCTGCTGCCCGCCCGAAAGCTGGGTGGGATGGGCGTCGATCTTGTCGCCCAGGCCGACCATGTCCAGGAGCTCGCGGGCACGTTCCACGGCCTCGTCCTTGGACAGGCCGAGCACCCGGACCGGCCCCTCGATGAGGTTGCGCAGCACGTTCATGTTCGGGAACAGGTTGAACTGCTGGAAGACCATGCCGACCTGCTTGCGCATCTCGTGCAGGTGCTTCTCGTTGGCGGGCGCCAGCCCGTCTCCGCGCGGCATGTGCCACAGTGGCCGGTCGCCGATCCAGATGACCCCGTCGTCGAGCTTCTCCAGCGTCATCAGCAACCGGAGGATCGTGGTCTTGCCCGATCCGCTGGGGCCGATCAGTGTCACCCGCTCGCCGGGCGCGACGGTGAAGTTCAGCTCGCGAAGGACGACGTTGTCGCCGAAGCGCTTGATGACCTTCTCGAACCGGATGCCCGGCGTGCTGCCGTGCGGCAGCGCGTCGGCCTCGGCGGTCTTTCCCATCGGCACTCCCTGAGGATCCTCGGGCGTGGGGGCCTCGGACATGGTCTCAGATGGTGGCATAGCGCCCCTCCAGACGTCGGATCAAAATGGAGGACAGGACGCTGACGATGACGAAGAGAACCGCGGCGACGGTGAACGGCTCAAGGAAGCCGGACTTGCCGCCTTCGGTGTACGCCACGCGCATGACCTCGGGGACTGTGATCACCAGCAGCAGCGGTGAGTCCTTGAACAGCGCGATGAGATAGTTGCCCAGCGTCGGGATCACCTTGCGGATGGCCTGGGGCAGCACCACGGCGAACCACACCCGGCTGCGTGGCAGGTTGAGGGCGGTGCACGCCTCCCATTGGCCGCGGGGCACGTTCTCGATGCCGGCCCGGTAGACCTCGGAGATGTAGGTGGAGTAGTGCACGCCGAGCCCGATCACACCGGTCCAGAAGGCGCTGAACTGGATCCCTGTCGTCGGCAGCGCGTAGAACAGGAAGACCAGCTGCACCAGGAGCGGGGTGCTCCGGATGAACTCGATCACCCAGCGAACCGCCTGGTTCAGCACGACATTGGGTGAGCGGCGCAGGATCGCCCAGACGAAGCCGAGAGCCAGCGCCAGCACATATCCCAAGGCGGTCGCCGCGATCGTGAGGCGCAGACCTCCCAGGAGGGGGCCCACCAGGTCTCCGGCATAGGACCAGTCCCAGGTCATGAGCTGCCACCCCCCACGCCGCCGAGGCTGCCCGTACCGGTGGTGCCCGCGATGGCGGTCGCGGCACGCCGTTGCGGCCTGCGGCCGAGGATCCGTTCGCTACGGCGCTCCAGATAGCGAATGAGCAGCTGCAGGATCTGCGCCATCACGAAATACATGACCAGCACGACCAGGAACACCTCGGTGCCCTTGCCCGTGGAGGCCCGCAACTGCTGGGCCCGGAACATCAGGTCGCTGATGGTGATCAGCGACACGATGGCGGTCGCCTTGAGCAGCTCGATCAGCAGGTTCCCGAACGGGGGCAGCATCAACGGGACGGCCTGGGGCAGCAGCACCCGCCACATGCGCTGGCGCGGCAGCATGTTCAGCGCGACGGTCGCCTCGTACTGCGCCGTGGGCACGGCGTTGATGGACCCGCGCACCACCTCGGCGCCGTAGGCGCCGTAGTTGAGGCCCAGGGCCAGCACGCCCGCGACCATCGTCTCGAACCGGATGCCGACGAGCGGGAGCGAGTAGAAGAACCAGAACATGAGCACCAGGGCGGGCAGGCCGCGGAAGAACTCCACGTAGATACGGCCGATGGCGCGCGCCCAGCTGTGCCGTGAGGAGCCCAGCAGCCCGAAGAGGAAGGCCAGGATCAGCGCCAGCACCGCTGAATACAGCGTGAGCTGGAGCGTGACCACGGCCCCCTTCCACAGGAGCGGGCTGTTGATGATCTCTGACACGGGATCAGGCCTTGCAGAACTCGGCGGCCGTGCGGTTGCCGGGCATCTCGGCCTCGCTGAACCCGAAGGGCTTGAGGATCTCCAGCAGCCGGCCGCTCGTCTTGAGCTTGGCCAGTTCGCCGTTGAACGCCTGGATGAGGTCGGTGTCGGCCTTGCGGAAGCCGAAGCCGCCCGCGCCGGACTGCTCCTTGCCGTCGATCACCACGTCGAACGCGGGGGTGACCTCGAACGGGTCGCTCTTGTGCTTGGACAGCAGGTCCACCAGCGAGATGCGGGTGAGGGCGATGCAGTCGCAACGACCGGCCTTGAGGCCGTCATAAGCACCGGGCGGGTCGGGGAATCCCTTGATGTTGCCCTTGCTGACCCCGAGCTTCGCGGCGTAGTCGGCCTCGGCCGCGCCGTTCATCACGCCGACCTTGACCTTCTGCTTGATGGCGTCGTCGAAGTTCTTGAGGCCCTTGGGGTTGCCCTTGGGGACCATGAGGGCCGTCTTGGCGATGTACTCGGGGTCGGCGAAGGCGATCTGGCCGCACCGCTCCGGATTGATGAACATGCCCGCCGCGATGGCGTCGAACCGGCGTGCCTGCACACCGGCGATCAGCCCGCCGAACTCCACCTGGACGCCCCGGACCTCGTTGATGCCGAGTTCCTTGAAGATCACCTTGGCCAGCTCGGGGGCCTCTCCCGTGAGCTTGCCGTCGCTGGTGGTGAAACCGTAGGGCGCCTCGTTGGCGTAGCCGACCTGGATGTAGCCCTCCTTCTTGGCCTTCTCCAGGGTGCCGCCGCCGGCTTTCTCCTTCTCCGGGTCGGTGGTGGAACAGGCGGCCGCGCCGAGCAGGGGCACGGCACCGGCGAGCACAGCGCCGTAGCGCAGGAAATCACGTCGGGACGAGGGCGTCGGAGATGTCATCTTTGACTCCAGTTGGGTGCGCCGCCGCGCCCGCCAGGGGCTCGAGGCCTCGGGCGGGCGCGGGGGTCGGGGTTGGGAGCGGGATAGGGGACAGGTGGATGAGCCGGGGACTGGGAGCGGGGGGAAGCCGGTCCCCGGGAACGGACGTCGGTCGGATCAGTCGGTGATGGGCGTGAAGTCCCGCGCGCCGATGAACGAGGGGCGCGGTGAAGGGGCGGAGAACGGTTCCACGCAGGTGTTCTCGACGCTGTTGTAGACGACGAAGACGTTCGAGCGCGGGAACGGGGTGATGTTGCCGTTCGAGCCGTGCATGCAGTTGCAGTCGAACATCGTCGCCGAGCCCGCCGGGCCGGTGAACAGCTCGATGCCGTGCTTGTCGGCGAGGATCGACAGGCTGCCCGGGTCGGGGGTGCCCACCTCCTGGGACTTGAGCGAGGCCTTGTAGTGGTCGGCCGGGGTCTCGCCGACGCACGCCACGAAGGTCTTGTGCGAGCCGGGCATGATCATGAGACCTCCGTTGTGCACGAAGTTCTCGGTGAGCGCGATGGAGATGCTCACCGCCCGCATGCGAGGCATGCCGTCCTCCGCGTGCCAGGTCTCGAAGTCCGAGTGCCAGTAGAAGTCCTTACCAGTGAAGCCTGGCTTGTAATTCACCCGGCTTTGGTGCACGTAAACATCGGAGCCGAGGATCTGCCTGGCCCGGCCCACCACGCGCGGGTCGCGGACCAGCTCCGCGAAAACGTTGCTGATCTTGTGAACTTCGAATATAGAGCGAACTTCGTCGGAGTCGCGCTCGGTGACCGTGCGATCGTCGGCGAGGATCCCGGGGTCGGCTGCCATCCGGCGAAGCTCGGCCCGGTAGGTCTCGATCTCCTCGGGGCCGATGAGCTCTTCGACGCTCAGGTAGCCGTTGGCCTCGAACGAGTCGAGCGTCGCGGCGTCGATGGGCCCGTCGTCCGGGCCGCCGTGGACGACCGGGTCCTGCCGGTAGAGCAGGGTGGGCTCACTGGACACCCGGGTCGGGTACGCGTCGTTGATCGTGGGGTGGGACTCGATGAGACTCATGCGTCCTCCTTCTCGGCGGGCTTCGCAGCGGGCTTGTCGGTGGGCATGTCGGTGGGCGCTGTCACTTGCGGCTCTGTCAGTTGCGGCTCTGTCAGCAGCGGGTAGACACCGTTCTCGTCATGGACCTCCCTGCCGGTGCAGGGCGGGTTGAAGACGCAGACCGTGCGCACGTCGGTGTGGGCGCGCAGCGTGTGATGCTCGTGCCCGTCGAGCAGGTACATCACGCCCGGCTCGATCCGGTGCTTCTCACCGGTCTCGTCGTTGATCAGCTCCCCTTCGCCCTCGATGCAGTAGACCGCCTCGATGTGGTTGGCGTACCACATCCGTGTCTCCGTGCCCGCGTACAGCACGGTGTCGTGCAGCGAGAAGCCGACCCTCTCCTTGGCCAGCACCAGGCGGCGGCTGGACCAGGTCTCGGCCTGGACGTCGCGCTCGGTGCCGACGATCTCGTTCAACGATCGAACGATCATTCACTCACTCCTCAGACGGTGACGGCGGCGCGGACGGCGCGCACCGACTCGGCGATGATCTGCAGGCCCCGGGCGAGATCGGCCTCGGTGACCGTGAGCGGCGGCAGCAGCTTGACGACCTCGCCCTCCGGGCCGGAGGTCTCCATGAGCAGGCCGCGCATGAACGCCTCGGCGCAGATCTTGGGCGCCATCTCCGGGTCCTTCATGACCAGGCCCCACACCAGCCCGCGGCCGCGGACGGCATCGATGGCCCCGGCGTGCTCGAGCGCGATCTCGTTGAGCGCCCGCTCGACCTGCTCGCCCATGGCCAGGGTCTGCTTCTCCATGCCCTCGCCGGACCAGAACTCGTCGAGCGCGGCGGTCGCGGTGACGAACGCGGGGTTGAACCCGCGGAACGTGCCGTTGTGCTCGCCCGGCTCCCACACGTCCAGCTCGGGCCGCATGAGCGTCACCGCGAACGGCAGGCCGTACCCGCTGAGCGACTTGGACAGGCAGACGATGTCCGGCGTGATGCCGGCCTCCTCGAAGCTGAAGAACGGCCCCGTCCGGCCGCAGCCCATCTGCACGTCGTCGACGATCAGGAGGATGTCGTGGCGCTTGCACAGATCCGCCAGCAGGCGCAGCCACTCCGGGCTGGCCACGTTGATCCCGCCCTCGCCCTGCACGGTCTCGACGATCACCGCGGCGGGCTTGTCCAGGCCGCTGCCGCTGTCGTCGAGCATCGTGTCGAAGAGCAGGAAGTCGGGGGTGCGGCCGTCGAGGTAGTTGTCGTACGGCATCGCCACGCCGTGGCCGAGCGGCACGCCCGCGCCGGTGCGCTTCATCGAGTTGCCCGTCACCGCGAGCGCGCCGAGCGTCATGCCGTGGAAGGCGTTGGTGAAGCTGACGATGGTCTCGCGGCCGGTGTATTTGCGGGCGAGCTTGAGGGCGGCCTCCACCGAGTGGTTGCCGGCGGGGCCGGGGAACTGCACCTTGTAGTTGAGGCCGCGAGGGGCGAGCACCACCTCGTTGAAGCGTTCCAGAAAGGTGCGTTTGGCGTCCGTGTACATGTCCAGGCTGTGGACGATGGAGTCGCCGGCGAGGTAATCCATCAGCGGGCGTTTCAGTTCGGCGTTGTTGTGCCCGTAGTTCAGCGTGCCGGCGCCGGCGAAGAAGTCGAGATAGGTCTTGCCGTTCTCATCGGTGATATGGCTGCCTCGCGCGGTGGTGAACACCGTGGGCCAGCCCCTGCAGTAGCCGCGAACTTCCGATTCGAGACGTGCGAAAACGTCCATCTTTCCTCCGGCTCGTGAATGGGAGCGAAACAGGGTGGGAGTGATCACGTGCACGCGGCCGCGCCGGCCGCGTAGTCGTCGGCGGTCGGTGGGCGTCAGGTCGGCTCAGCAGGACGATTGGCAGGGACCATTGGCAAGGATGATCGGCGGGGGCGATCGGCGGATCAGCGGGCGGACGAGGCGCCGGCGGTGCTGACGGAGAGCGGGCCGATGCGGAACAGCACCTCGGGGTCATGGCCGTGGCCGGCCGGGAAGTGCTCGGAGCCGAACAGGGGGCTGCGATCCAGGGTGCAGCCCCGGTCACGCGCGAACGACTCGAACATCGCGGTGGAGGCGGTGTTGGCGGGGGTCACCGTGGCCTCCATGTACCGGCAGCCGCGGGCGGCCATCCGGTTGCCGAGGCGGTCCAGCATGCGCCGGGCCAGCCCCTGCCCGCGGTGCTCGCGGTCCACGGCGACCTGCCACACGAAGAACGTGTCGGGTTGCTGCGGGCGCACGTATCCGGTGATGAAACCGCAGGTCTCGTCCCCGGACCTGGCGACCACCGAAGTGTCGGCGAAGTCGCGGCACCAGAGCGTGTAACTGTAGGGCGAGTTGACATCGAGAACCTGCGACTCCCGTGCCATCCGCCACAACTCCCGGCCGTCCTCCAGGCTCGGCTCCGAGAGTCGCACCTTCGAGTCCTCGTCAGTTCGTCGTAGTCGCGATCGCAGGGGTTGTGGGGCCATGCCCAGGCAACTTAGCGAACTTCGCGAATAGCCCCATCGCGATTGTTATCAAGAGGATGTTTGGCCATCAGGGCCCCGGGTAGGGGTGGTTGATTGTTCGGTTCGGAGCACCACATTCACGTCACCGCGTCGCCGTGAAAGTGACGCACACCCTTCCTCACCTGGGCCTTTCCGGGGGGTCTCCGAGGGTGATCAGATGCAACCCCTGGGTGATGACGGAGAGTGAAAGGTGACAACTCCGACCGGGGGGTCACATTACATTTGTGTGAGCTGAATCACGCAGAATTAATGTCAACTGGATACCGTCGCCGCGCGTCTGGTGACACTCTGCTTGCCCGCACGGATGAAGCCTCGGTGACCGCCGACGGGCCCGGCGCACGTGCGTCAGAGGGCCTGCCGGGCCCGGAAGCGCGTCAGGAACCCTTGGCGAAACGGTCGGTCGCCTCGACGAGACGGTGCGTGATGCCAGGTTCGGTGAAGGCGTGGCCGGCGTCGTCGACCATGTGGAACTCCGCCTCCGGCCAGGCACGGTGCAGGTCCCAGGCGGTCGCGGCCGGGGTGCAGACGTCATAGCGTCCCTGCACGATGACGGCCGGGATGTGCCGGATCTTGTCGACGCCCTCGATCAGCTGCTCGGCGTCGAAGAAACCCTCGTTGGCGAAGTAGTGGTTCTCGATCCGGGCGAACGCCACGGCACTGTTCTCCTCGCCCGCCTCCTCGACCGAGCCGGCGTCGGGGACCAGCCGGATGGTCCCGGCCTCCCACTGCGCCCAGGCCTTGGCGGCCGGGATCCGGACGGCGGGGTCGAGGGAGCTGAGCCGCTCCTCGTACGCGCTCATGAGGTCCTCGCGCTCCTCCTCGGGGATCGGCGCCAGGTACTTCTCCCACAGATCGGGGAAGATGAGCGAAGCGCCCTCCTGGTAGAACCAGTAGAGCTCGAACGGCCGCAGCATGAAGATCCCGCGCAGCACCAGCTCGGTGACCCGGTCCGGATGCGTCTGGGCGTACGCGAGCGCGAGGGCGCTGCCCCAGGACCCGCCGTAGACCAGCCAGCGGTCGATGCCGAGGTGCTCCCGCAGCAGCTCCATGTCGGCGACCAGGTGCCAGGTGGTGTTGGCCTCCAGCGAGACCTCCGGATCGCTCGCGTGCGGTGTGCTCCGGCCGCAGTTGCGCTGATCGAAGAGCACGATCCGGTAGGCCTCCGGGTCGAACTGGCGCCGGTGCTCGGCGTTGCAGCCCGCGCCGGGGCCGCCGTGCAACATCACCAGGGGCTTCCCGCCGGGGTTTCCGCAGGCCTCCCAATAAATGTGATTACCGTCGCCTACGTCGAGCGTCCCCGAGTCGTACGGCTCGATCGGCGGGTACAGGGTGCGAAGCTCCATGAGCTGTGATTCTTCCACGCCACCTGTTGGTCCACCTGCGGCCGGACCTGGCCGAAGAGACCATGAGGATCAAGAAACTAAACCCCAAACTGGGCAAACGCCGTCCGGGTCCCCACTAGAGTGCTTTCCGTGAGCGATCTCAACGGATCGGGTGGTTCGCGTCCCGTCCCGGACGCCGGCTCGCCCTGGCCGATCCCGGGACGTGATCCGGGGCCGCAGCCCGACGTGCCCATCAAAGCAACCCACAAGGCGGAGCACTCCGGCGGCGAGCCCGCCCGGCAGGCCGAGCCCCAGCCTCCCGAGGCACAGCCCTGGGACATCGTCGAGCGGTTGCGCCAGATGGCCGACCTCATCGGCGACGCCCTGGCCGCCGGTGAACGCAAGGTCTCCGAGGTGCAGACCGACGCCGCCTCGCAGGTGGCCACCGTGCAGTCGGAGAAGGAAGCGGCGCAGCGCGACGCGGCCGCCGCCTGGGGCGAGGTGCAGCGTGCCCGCGGTCAGGCCGAGCAGGCCGAGCGCCGCGCCATCGACGCCGAGCGCCGCCTCGGTGAGATCCAGAACGAGAGCGCCACCCAGCTCACCGCCGTCCAGGCCGAGAAGGAGTCCGCGCAGCGCGACGCCGCCGCCGCCTGGGGTGAGGTGCAGCGTGCGCGTGGCCAGGCCGAGCAGGCCGAGCGCCGCGCCATCGACGCCGAGCGCCGCCTGGCCGAGTCCGAGCATCGTGCCGCCGAGGTGCAGAACGAGGCCACCGCGCAGGTCGCCGCGCTCCAGGCCGAGAAGGAGTCGGCCCAGCGCGACGCTGCCGCCGCCTGGAACCAGGCCCAGCAGGGCCGCGTCCAGGCCGACCAGGCTCGCGGCCAGGCCGAGCAGGCCAGGGCCCAGGCCGACCAGGCGCGGGCTCAGGCCGACCACGCGCGCGCCCAGATGGAGCAGGCCCAGGCCCAGGTCGAGCAAACAGAACGCAGGATCGCCGAGGCCGAAGCAACGGTCCGCCAGGCCGTCACTCAGCGCGACGCGATGAGCGAGGCCCGCGACGACGCCAACCGCGCACTCGAGGACGCAGTCAGCGCCCGCCGCTCGGCCGAGGCCGAGCGCGACCGGATCGCCGAGCAGAGCGGCGAGCTGTCCCGCGCGCTGGAAAAGGCGCACAGCGAGCTGTCGGCGCTCCGCGCCAAGCTCACCGACGCCGAGATGACCGCCCAAAACCTGCAGCACACAGCGGCCGCCACCGCCAAGGACGCCGAAGACGCCCGTCGCCGCGCCCAGGACGCCGAGAACGAGCGGCAGCAGGCCCTCGACACCGCCGCCCAGTCCCTGGAGGCCGCCAAGAAGGCCGAGCAGGCCAGGGACGTCGCCGAACGGGCCCGGGAGGCCGCGGTCCAGGCTCAGGCCCGCGTCGAGTCCGAGCGCACGCTCGACCGCGGCCGCGCCGACAAGGCGACCCGCGAGCTGGACAAGGCCACCGCCGGCCTGCGCCAGCTGGCCGCCGAACGCGACGCGATCGCCGAGAAGCTCGCCGAACGCGACCAGTGGGTCGACCAGCTCGCCCAGGCCGTCACCGAGCAGCGCGCCGCCATCGCCGAGCTCTCCCAGGAACGCGACCAGGCCCGCAACGCCGCCGACCAGGCCCGCTCCCTCATCGACGAACTCACCCGCCAGCTACGCACGATCATGCCAACGGCGGCCCCCCGCATCTAGGCCGCACCCGGCCTGCCCATCCGGCCTGCCTATCCCTGCCGACCCACCCTGCTGGCCCACCCTGCTGGCCCACCCTGCGCAGCAGGCTTGCTCGGCCCAACTAGCCCACCGGCCTGCCCGGCCACACCTGGCCTGCCTGGCTTGCCCGGCCTGCCCACCTGGCCCTCCGGCCTGCCTGCCTCACCTGGCCCACCGGCCTGCCTGGCTCGGTCTGCGCGTTCGACTTGCCTGTCTTGCGGGGATCATGCATGGCCGCCGAAATTGGCGCGAAGGGCCTATGTGCGCGGCGATTTCGGGTGTGAGCGGGGGCGTGTGGGCCCTGACCAGGGGCGTGACACACCAGGCGGGACCCCGTCCCGGACGCCGCGGGTCCGGGCGGCTGTTATCCTGGTGGCCCGTGGACAGTGCGGTAACGTCCGCCTCGCAACGACCACGGGAGCGTCTTCTTGCCATCGGCAGCCACTGGTAGGTCACGTCCTACCAAGCACCTCTTCGTCACCGGCGGTGTCGCCTCCAGCCTCGGCAAGGGACTGACGGCGTCCAGCCTGGGGCGGCTTCTCGCCCTCCGCGGCCTCCGCGTCACCATGCAGAAGCTGGACCCCTACCTCAACGTCGACCCCGGGACCATGAACCCGTTCCAGCACGGGGAGGTCTTCGTCACCGACGACGGGGCCGAGACCGACCTCGACATCGGCCACTACGAGCGGTTCCTGGACACCGAGCTGCACGGCTCGGCCAACGTCACCACCGGTCAGGTCTACTCCAACGTGATCGCCAAGGAGCGCCGCGGCGAGTACCTCGGCGACACCGTCCAGGTGATCCCGCACATCACCAACGAGATCAAGGACCGCATCACCGGCATGGCCGAGGGTGACGTCGATCTGGTGATCACTGAGGTGGGCGGCACGGTCGGCGACATCGAGTCCCTGCCCTTCCTGGAGTCGGTCCGGCAGATCCGGCACGAGATCGGCCGTGACAACTGCTTCTTCCTGCACGTCTCGCTGCTGCCCTACATCGGGCCGTCCGGCGAGCTCAAGACCAAGCCGACGCAGCACTCGGTCGCCGCGCTGCGGTCCATCGGCATCCAGCCCGACGCGATCGTGTGCCGCTCGGACCGGCCGATCACCGACGGGCTCAAGCACAAGATCAGCTTGATGTGCGACGTGGACCGCGAGGCCGTCGTCTCGGCCGTGGACGCCGCCAGCATCTACGACATCCCCAAGGTGCTGCACTCCGAGGGGCTGGACGCCTACGTGGTGCGCCGCCTCGGCCTGCCGTTCCGCGACGTCGACTGGGGCGCCTGGGACGAGCTGCTGCGCCGCGTTCACCGTCCGGCCCGCGAGGTCACGATCGCGCTGGTCGGCAAGTACATCGACCTGCCCGACGCCTACCTGTCGGTCACCGAGGCGCTGCGCCACGGCGGGTTCGGCAACGACGCCAAGGTCCACATCCGCTGGGTCAAGAGCGACGACTGCGAGACGCCCGAGGGCGCCAAGCGCGAGCTCGACGGCGTGGACGGCCTGCTCGTCCCGGGCGGCTTCGGCGTGCGCGGCATCGAGGGCAAGCTCGGCGCGATCAGGCACGCCCGCGAGAACCGCGTCCCCCTGCTGGGCATCTGCCTCGGCCTGCAGTGCATGGTGATCGAGTCCGCCCGGACGCTGGCCGGGCTGGACGACGCCGGCAGCACCGAGTTCGACTCCGCCACCACGCACCCGGTGGTGGCCACGATGGCCGACCAGGTCGACGTGGTGGCCGGCGAGCGCGACATGGGCGGCACCATGCGGCTCGGCCTCTACCCGGCCGACCTGGGCGAGGGCTCGATCGTCCGGGAGCTGTACGGCGAGGCCAAGGCGTCCGAGCGGCACCGGCACCGCTACGAGGTCAACAACGCCTACCGCGACCAGCTGGAGAAGGCCGGCCTGCGGTTCAGCGGCCTGTCGCCCGACGGCCGCCTGGTGGAGTACGTAGAGCTGCCGCGCGAGGCACACCCGTTCTTCGTCGGCACGCAGGCCCACCCGGAGTTCCGGTCCCGGCCGACCCGCCCGCACCCGCTGTTCACCGGCCTGATCTCGGCCGCGCTCGACTACGCCGACAGCCGCGCCGGCGCGGTCCAGTGACCGGCCCTGTCACCGGCCACGGGCTGGGCCCGGGGGACGTGCGTGACCGGCCGGAGCGCTGGGAGGTCACCGGCACCAGCGAGGAGTTCGACGGGCACGTCTTCAAGGTCCGCCGCGACTCGGTGCGCATGCCCAGCGGCGCCGGCACCGAGATCGTCCAGCGGGACCTCATCGAGCACCTCGGCTCGGTCGGCATCCTCGCGCTCGACGACCGGGACCGCGTGCTCCTCGTCCGGCAGTACCGGCATCCCGTCGGCCACCTGCTGTGGGAGGCGCCCGCGGGGCTCCGCGACAAGGACGGCGAGCCGCTCCAGCAGCTCGCCGAGCGGGAGCTGCTGGAGGAGGCGGGCTACCGCGCCGGCCGGTGGGACACGCTCGTCGACGTCTTCCCGTCCTCGGGGATGTCGGACGAACGCACCCGGATCTTCCTGGCCCGCGAGCTGACCGAGGTCCCCGCCGACGAGATCGACTTCGAGCGGGTGCACGAGGAGGCCGACATGCCGGTCGTCTGGGTGCCGCTGGCCGAGGCGGTCCGCAAGGTGCTCGCCGGCGAGATCCACAACATGATCGCCGCGACCGGCATCCTCGCGGTCAGCGCCGCGCACGCGCGCGGCTTCCGCGACCTGCGCCCGGCGGACGCGCCGGAGGAGTGACTGACAGCGGCGCCCCGGCGGTCCGATCGGCCGCCGGGGCGTCGGCGTCCCTCCCGCCGGCGGGAGAAGGCATGATGGGCACGTCCCATGTCCGCGCCCCGCCCGGAAGAGGTGCCGCAACTGTCACCGAGCACGACCGGCCGGTACGCCGAGCGGGCCCCCGCCGGTCCGGAGACCAGGCTGGCGTCCGCCGTTCGCACCTACCTGGGTCACCTCGCCGTGGAACGGGGGCTGGCCGCCAACACGCTCAGCTCCTACCGGCGTGACCTGCGCCGCTACGTCACAGTGCTGACCGGCCGGGGACGCGACGCCATCGACCAGATCACCGAGGACGACGTGCGGGCGTTCCTGGTGGGCCTGCGCGAGGGCGACGAGGACCATCCGCCGCTGTCGGCGGGCTCGGCGGCGCGGGCGGTCGTCGCCGTCCGCGGCCTGCACCGGTTCGCGCTCCGCGAGGGCCTCGCGCCCGGCGACCCCGCCCGGGACGTCAAACCGCCCACGCCGCCCCGCAGGCTGCCCAAGGCCATCTCGCTCAGCGACGTGGAACGGCTGCTGGCGGCGGCCGGCGTGGCGGGGGAGGCGGGCGGACCCGCCGAGGTCGCCCGGGGGCTCCGCGACCGCGCCCTGCTTGAGCTGCTGTACGGATCGGGCGCCCGCATCTCCGAGGCGGTCGGCCTGGACGTCGACGACCTCGACCTGGACGAGGGGTTCGCCCGGGTCTCCGGCAAGGGCGGCAAGACGCGCGTGGTGCCGATCGGCGACTACGCCCGGCGTGCCGTCGAGGCCTATCTCGTCCGGGCCCGGCCTGAGCTCGCCAAGGCTGGGCGCACAAAAGCAGGGCACACAAAAGCAGGGCGCGGCGGGCCAGCGCTGTTCCTCAACGCGCGCGGCGGGCGGCTGTCGCGACAGGGCGCCTGGATGGTCCTGGGAGCCGCCGCGGAGCGTGCCGGGCTGACGGACGTCTCACCGCATACCCTCCGGCATTCGTTCGCCACACATCTGGTGGACGGGGGAGCGGACGTCAGGGTCGTTCAGGAGCTGCTCGGGCACGCCTCCGTGACCACGACGCAGGTCTATACGCTGGTGACGGTCCAGCTCCTGCGAGAGGTCTACGCGACCTCCCACCCCCGCGCCCGGAGCTGACTAATCCCGACTATCGGCGCGCGTCGGCTTGAGACGCACGGTGTCAAGCCCTAGAGTCCCGGTTCTGGATGGCATTTTCGGGCCGCCCGGGAGGGATCTGGTGACCAGCACACACGCTGCGGAAGGCGTTCTGTCCTCCGCCACCATAGAGACCGATCCGCGTCGAGCCCTCGGGCCGACTCAACGCCCCGTACCGACGTTCCCCGAACCGGAGCCGCTGGCCGAGCACGGGCCGGCGCGGATCGTGGCGATCTGCAACCAGAAGGGCGGAGTCGGCAAGACCACCACCACCATCAACCTGGGGGCCGCGCTCGCCGAGTACGGCCGCAAGGTGCTGCTGGTGGACTTCGACCCGCAGGGCGCGCTCTCGGTCGGCCTGGGCAAGGGCGACCCGCGCCAACTCGACGTCACGGTCCACAACCTGCTCCTGGAGCGGGACGTCGAGTGGGAGGACGTCGTCATCGACACCGGCGTCGAGGGGCTCGACCTGCTGCCGAGCAACATCGACCTGTCGGGCGCCGAAGTCCAGCTCGTGCACGAGGTCGGCCGCGAGTACATCCTCGCCGGCGTGCTCAAACCGGCCATGCCGTACTACGACTACATCCTCATCGACTGCCAGCCGTCGCTCGGCCTGCTGACGGTCAACGCGCTGGCCGCCAGCGAGGGCGTGCTCGTCCCGCTGGAGTGCGAATACTTCGCCATGCGCGGCGTCGCGCTGCTGATGGAGACCATCGAGAAGGTGCAGGGCCGGATCAACCCGGGCCTGGTGATCGACGGCGTCCTCGGCACCATGTACGACTCCCGCACACTGCACACCCGCGAGGTCCTCGGCAGAATCGTCGAGGCCTTTGGTGACCAGGTCTTCCACACGGTCATCAATCGCACGGTACGGTTTCCTGACGCGACCGTCGCCGGGGAGCCGATCACGTACTTCGACCCCAACTCGATGGGGGCGAACGCATATCGTGGTCTCGCGCGGGAGGTGCTCGAAAGGTGGCGTCACGTCGGGTAAGGCTGCCCGGAGCGGATGAGATCTTCCGTCCCACCGCCCCGAAACCTCCCGGCAAGGCCGCCGCGCCGGCCGCCGCACCGGCTACTGCACCAACCGCCGCACCGGTGCCCACGCAGACCGCCCTGCCGGTGCCCGCCCCGGCCGCCGTTCCGGTGGCTGCACCTGTGGCTGGGCGCCGCCCCACCGGCCGCCAGCGCCATGACTCCAAGATCACGGTCTATGTGTCCGCGGGCGAGCTGCTCGACCTGGAGCGCCTGCGCCTCACCCTGCGCGCCGAGCACGCGCTGAGCGTCGACCGCGGCCGGATCGTCCGCGAGGCGGTCGCCGCGATCCTCGCCGACTTCGAGGTGCGGGGCGAGCGCAGCACGCTGGTCCGCCGCCTCCGCGACGGCGAGGGCTGAGTTGGCCTCCGCTAGCGTGAGGGATGTGGACGAGACGCAGGCAGACTCGGCGGAGCCCGGTGCCGAGCAGGCACGCGGCTTCCAGGTCCACCTGGACAACTTCGAAGGCCCGTTCGACCTGCTGCTGGGACTCATCTCCAAGCACAAGCTCGACATCACCGAGGTGTCGCTGCACAAGGTCACCGACGACTTCATCGCGTTCATCCGGTCGCACGGCAAGGAATGGGACCTCGACCAGGCCAGCCACTTCCTGCTGGTCGCGGCGACCCTGCTGGACCTGAAGGCCGCCCGCCTGCTGCCCTCGGGCGAGGTGGACGACGAGGAGGACCTCGCGCTGCTGGAGGCCCGCGACCTGCTGTTCGCGCGGCTGCTGCAGTACCGTGCGTACAAGGAGGTCGCCAAGGCCTTCACCGCGCGGATGGCCGAGGAGGCCAAGCGCTACCCGCGCATCGTCCCGATGGAGCCCCGGTTCGCGGGCCTCCTCCCGGAGGTGCTGCTCGGGCTCGGCCCGGCCGAGTTCGCCCGCCTGGCGGGCAAGGTCTTCGCGCCCAAGGAGCCGCCGTCGGTCTCCGTCCAGCACATGTACCAGCCGAAGGCGAGCATCAAGGAACAGGCCGCGATCGTGGTCGAACGCCTCCGGCGGCTGCGCACGACGACCTTCCGCGAGCTCATCGACGACGTGGAGGGCACCTACCAGGTCGTGGCCCGGTTCCTGGCCCTGCTGGAGCTCTACCGCGACCTGTCGGTGTCGTTCGAGCAGACCGAGCCGCTGGGCGAGCTGCACATCACCTGGACCGGCAGCGACGAGGGCGATGTCCAGGTCGACGAGTACGAGGGCTCCCCCGAGCCCGTCAAGAACGGGAAAGACGACGACGATGACTGAGCAACCCCGCGAGGACACCACCGCGGATGATCTTCCGGGGCTGCGTGCCTCGGTCGAGGCGATCCTGCTGGTGGTGGACGAGCCGGTCGCCGAGATCACGCTGGCGCAGATCCTGGAGCGCCCGCGCGGCGAGGTGGTGGCCACCCTGCGGGAACTGGCCGCGGAATACACCGAGCAGGGCCGGGGGTTCGATCTGAGGGAGATCGCCGGCGGCTGGCGGTTCTACACCCGGGACGTGTGCGCCCCGGTGGTGGAACGCTTCGTCACTGACGGGCAGCAGGCCCGGCTGACGCAGGCCGCACTGGAGACGCTCGCCGTGGTGGCCTACCGCCAGCCGGTGAGCCGGGCCAGGGTGTCGGCGATCCGCGGCGTCAACAGCGACGGGGTCATCCGGACCCTGACACTGCGGGGCCTCATCGAAGAGGCAGGGCAGGACCCCGAGACGCAGGCGCACCTCTACCGCACCAGCGGGTACTTCCTGGAGCGGCTGGGGTTGCGCAGCGTCGAGGAGCTCCCCGACCTGGCCCCCTACCTGCCCGACGACCTACCTGAAGAGATCATCGAGGGACATTGAGCGAGAACGAGGGCAGCGCCAACGAGGTGCGCCTGCAGAAGGTCCTGGCCGAGGCCGGGATCGGCAGCCGCCGCCACTGCGAGGAACTGATCGGCGAGGGCCGGGTCACCGTCGACGGCAAGGTCGTGTTCCGGTTCGGCGAGAAGGTCGACCCCCAGCGGGCCGTCATCCACGTCGACGGGCGCCGGGTGGAGACCCGCGCCGAGATGCGCTACTACATGATCAACAAGCCGCGCGGCGTGGTCAGCACGATGAAGGACGAGCGCGGCCGCAAGTCGCTGGCCGCCTATGTGGAGGTGCCCGAGCGGCTGTTCCACGTGGGCCGTCTCGACACCGACACCGAGGGCCTGATCCTGCTCACCAACGACGGCGAGCTGGCCCACCGGCTGACCCACCCCAGCTTCGGCGTGGAGAAGACCTACCTTGCCGAGATCCACGGCCCGATCCCGCGTGACCTCGGTCGGCGGCTCAAGGCGGGCGTGCACCTGGAGGACGGCCCGGCCAAGGCCGACAAGTTCCGGATCTTCGACCAGGTGGGCCGCCGGGTGCTGGTGGAGATCACGTTGCACGAGGGCCGCAAGCACATCGTGCGGCGGCTGCTCAAGGAGGTCGGGTTCCCCGTCCAGCAGCTGGCGCGCATAGAGTTCGGACCGATCAAGCTCGGCCTGCTCAAGCCGGGCAACATGCGGGCGCTGACCGTGAAAGAGGTCGGAGAGCTCTACAAGGCCGTGAATCTGTAGGGCTGTGTGGATCTGTAAGGCCGTGAATCTGTAGGAGGGACACAAGTGGCGGTACGCGCGATCCGGGGTGCGACGCAGGTCGACGCCGACGTCCGGGACCAGATCCTGGAGGCGACCACCGAGCTCGTCACCGAGGTCATGGCCCGCAACGAGCTGACCACCGACGACGTCATCAGCGTGGTCTTCACGGCGACCCCCGACCTCACCGCGGAGTTCCCGGCGCTCGCCGCCCGCAAGCTCGGCTTCCACGAGGTGCCGCTGCTGTGCGCGAGCGAGATCGCCGTGCCGCACGCGCTGCCCCGGGTGATCCGGCTGATGGCGCACGTCGAGGTCGACCGCCCGCGGTCGGACATCCAGCACGTCTATCTGCGCGGCGCCACCGCCCTGCGGCTCGACATCGCCCAATGATCGGCGCCTGTTCCGGGCTGGGCCGTACGTCAACCGGGCAGGGTCAGGGCCCAGGGCCGATAGGCTGTTGCGGTGGTTGAAGAGGGCATTCCAGGGCGCATCGTCGTCGTCGGGACCGGGCTGATCGGGACGTCGATCGCGCTGGCCATGCGCAAGCGCGGCGCCGAGGTCCTGCTCACCGACCGGGACGAGGGCTCGCTGCGGATGGCGGTGGAGCTGGGCGCGGGCCAGGCCCTCCCGGACGGGGCCGCCGAGGAGCCCGCCGATCTCGCGGTGCTCGCGGTTCCGGCCGCCGCCGTCGCGGTCACGCTGCTGGACGCGCAGAAGCGCGGGCTGGCCAAGATCTACACCGACGTCGCCAGCGTGAAGGCCCTGCCGCTGGCGCAGGCCGCCCAGCTGGGCTGCGACCTGAGCGTGTTCGTGGCCGGGCATCCGCTGGCTGGGCGTGAGCGGTCCGGGCCCGCCGCCGCGCAGGACGATCTTTTCCTGGGCAGGCCGTGGGCGTTGTGCGCGCCCCCCGAGGCCAAGCCCGAGGCGGTCGCGGCCGTCACCGCGCTCGCCCGGGCCTGCGGCGCCGAGCCGGTCTCCGTGGACGCCGAGGAGCACGACCGGGCCGTCGCGCTGGTCTCGCACGGCCCGCACGTGGTGTCGGCCGCCGTCGCCGCCCGCCTCACCGCCGCCGACGACGTGGCCCTGGGCCTCGCGGGGCAGGGCGTCCGGGACGTCACCCGGATCGCCGCCAGTGACCCCCGGATGTGGATCGGCATCCTGTCCGCCAACTCCGAGCCGGTCGCCGAGGTCCTGGAGGCCGTCGCGACCGACCTGGCCGTCGCGGCCTCGCTGCTGCGCGACGGCAGTGAGGGCGCCGCCGCACACGTCGCCGATCTTCTCCTGCGCGGCAACGCGGGACGGGCCCGCATCCCGGGCAAGCACGGCGGCGACCTGAAGACCTACGCCGTGGTGCCGGTGATGATCCCCGACCGCCCGGGCGAGCTCGCGATGATCTTCCAGGCGGCCGGGATCGCCGGGGTCAACATCGAGGACGTGACGATCGAGCATTCACCCGGCCGTCCGCTGGGCGTCCTGGAGATCTCGGTGAAGCCCGAGGCCGCCGAGCGCCTCGCCGAGGAACTGCGGGCGCGCGGCTGGTCCGTCCCGGGCTGAGCCCCGGGGCCGGTAGCCTGAAGGGCCGGAGCTCCGCAGGGAGTAGAGGGCGGCAGGGAGCAGAGGGCGGTGCGACTCGTGCCCGCAGCCCGTTTCGTCATGTTTTCGATCTTGAACGAAAGGCAGCGAACGTGTCGCTCGTCATCGCCATGGACGGCCCCTCCGGGTCCGGCAAGTCCAGCGCCTCCAAGGGCGTGGCCCGCGCCCTCGGGCTCCGCTACCTCGACACCGGCGCCATGTACCGGGCCATGACGTGGTGGATGCTGGACCACGGCGTACCGGTCGACGACGCCGCCGCGGTGGCGGCCAAGGCGGGCGACCCCGTGCTGGAGAGCGGCACCGACCCCGACGCGCCCACGATCAGCGTGGACGGCGCCGACGTGTCCGGGCCGATCCGGTCCCGCGAGGTGACCAACGCCGTCAGCGCGGTGAGCGCCGTGCCGGAGGTCCGGGCGCGGCTGGTGGCCCTCCAGCGTGAGATCATCGGTACCGGGGGGATCGTCGTGGAGGGCCGCGACATCGGCACGGTCGTCGCACCGGACGCCCCGGTCAAGGTCTACCTCACGGCCAGCGAGGAGGTCCGGGCGGCGCGGCGGGCCAAGGACCTGGCCGCCGACCCCGGCGCCACTGTGACGGTCACGCAGGCCGAGCAGGCCCGCCGGGACAAGCTCGACTCCACCCGCAAGGCGTCCCCGCTGACCATGGCGGCGGGCGCGCATGAGATCGACTCGACCGAGCTCAGCCTCGGCGAGGTCATCGAGGCGGTCATCCGCCTCGCGAAAGAGCAACATTGAGCCATGCCGGAGGGGCGCGGTGCCGGAAGGCGCCCCCGCAGGCATGCGGAGAGCACAGTGAGCAGCAGCGAATACGAACTTGAGACAGTGACCGTCGACGAGGACGGTCTGGCGCCGGACGCGCCGCCCGCCCCGGTGGTGGCGGTGGTCGGCCGGCCCAACGTCGGCAAATCGACCCTGGTCAACCGGATCCTCGGCCGCCGCGAGGCGGTCGTGGAGGACGTGCCCGGGGTGACCCGCGACCGGGTCGCCTACGACGCGACCTGGAGCGGCCGCCGGTTCACCGTGGTCGACACCGGCGGCTGGCTGCCGGACGCCCAGGGCCTGGCCGCCGCGATCGCCGAGCAGGCCCGGATGGCGGTGGACCTGGCCGACGTGGTGATGTTCGTGGTCGACGCGACCGTGGGCGCCACCGACGTCGACGAGGCCGTGGTGGAGATCCTGCGCCGTTCCGGCAAGCCGGTCGTGCTGGTCGCCAACAAGGTCGACGACGTGGGCACCGAGGCCGACGCGGCAGGCCTGTGGTCGCTGGGCATCGGCGAGCCCCACCCGGTCAGCGCGCTGCACGGGCGCGGCAGCGGTGACCTGCTGGACGCGGTCCTGGAGGCGCTGCCCGAGGAGGCCCCCGCCGAGACGTTCGGCGAGGTCGGCGGGCCGCGCCGGATCGCCCTGCTGGGGCGGCCCAACGTCGGCAAGTCCAGCCTGCTCAACAAGGTGGCGGGGGAGCAGCGCGCGGTCGTCGACGCGGTCGCCGGCACCACCCGCGACCCGGTGGACGAGCTGATCGACCTGGGCGGCAAGACCTGGCGGTTCATCGACACCGCGGGCATCCGCCGCCGGCACCGGGAGAACCAGGGCGCCGACTTCTACGCCACGCTGCGCACCCAGTCCGCCCTGGAGCGGGCCGAGGTCGCGGTCGTGCTGGTCGACGCGAGCGAGACCCTGACCGAGCAGGACCTGCGGATCATCTCCATGGTGATCGACTCCGGCCGCTCGCTGGTGATCGCGTACAACAAGTGGGACCTGCTGGACGAGGAGCGCCGCCACTATCTGGATCGCGAGATCGACCGGCAGCTCCACCACGCGCGCTGGGCACCCCGGGTGAACGTCTCGGCCAAGACCGGGCGGCACATGGAGAAGTTCGTCCCGGCGATCGAGACGGCGCTGGAGGGCTGGGGCACCCGCGTGCCGACGTCCAAGCTCAACCAGTTCTTCGCCGACCTGGTCAACTCCCACCCGCACCCGATCCGCGGCGGCAAGCAGCCGAAGATCCTCTTCGCCACCCAGGCGGGGGTGCGGCCGCCCCGCTTCGTGCTCTTCACCTCCGGCTTCCTGGAGGAGGGCTACCGCCGCTTCATCGAGCGCCGTCTCCGCGAGGAGTTCGGCTTCGAGGGCACGCCGCTCGACATCGCCATGAAGATCAGGGAGAAGCGCGGCAAGAAGAAGTGACCTTCCCGCCGCGCCGCTCCCCGATGTAAGCTCCCTCTTACTCGTTGACCACACAACGAGAACAGGCCGTTGTTCCAGTCGACGTCTTCCGGTGGCGCGGGGTCGGGGAGTACGAACGTGAAGCTTCTGCTGCTCATGTCCGTGGCGGTCGTGTGTGTGGCCCTCAGCTTCGTGTGGAGGGAGCCATGGATCGGCGGCGTCGGGCTGCTGGTCGCCTTCGCCGCGATGTTCACCGATCGTGACGATGTGCGCGTCCACGAGAAGAGCAGCTACGAGACCGAGAAGTCCGTACGCAACATGAGGAGCAAGCACCGCTGATCAGCGGTGCTTGCTCCTGCCTGATCAGCGGTGCCTGCTCCTGAGGTGCCTGCTCCTGCGCTGTCTCCGGTCCTGAGCCGGACCCGCCGTCAACGCCGGCCGGCTCCCCGATCGCCGGCGACCCGCTGGTCCTCGGGCGCGGTGTCCGACTCCCGTAGCGGCGGTGGCGCGGGGTTCGCCGAGTCGCGGCCGTAGCGGCCGTACGACGACCGCACGATGGGCTGCGTCGTCTTGTGGTCATCGGTTTCCCTGGCCCGTTGCTCGTCGGCCCTCTCTTCGCCGAACTCGTTCAGCCGGGCTTCCTTGACCCCGACCACCGCGAAGCGGCCGAGCGCGAGCGCGGCGAGGAACACCGTGACGACGCCGAGCCCGGTGAATCCGGCCAGCTGCTCGGCCAGTTGCCGTCCTTCGTCCGTGCCCAGCGGGGCGCCGACGCCTTCAACGTCCCAGAGCGTGGCGACCAGCCCGCCCACCGCGAACCAGGCGCCGCCCAGGACGGCGATCCACGCGCCGAACATGGCGAACGCGCGGTTGGCGCTCAGCAGCACGATCAGGCCGCCGAGCCCCACGGCGATCGCGGGAGCGATGCTCAGCTGCAGGCGGTCGGTGTCATAGACCCAGGGGTCGTCGGGGGTGAATCCGAAGTCGGCGTACGGGCCGACGAAGGGGAGCAGCCCGCCCCACAGTCCGAGGAGCACCAGGAGTACGCCGCTCAGAACGCCCCGGGTACGAGGTACGTGCATTGTCCCAGCCATGATTCGGTCCTCCTGACCGGGCTTATGTGATTGTTTTGGGATCCGTTTACCCCGGAGGGGCCGGTCCAAGCACGCCGAGCGGAGAGCAAAGTGGGACACGAGGTAATCGTCGTTCATGCGCATGAGGAGCCGCCTGAGAGCTGGCACGCGGCGGTGTTCCTCGCCGGGCCGACGCCCCGGACGCCGGACGTGGAGTCGTGGCGGCCCGGTGCGCTGCGGGAACTGCGCAAGCAGTGGCACGGTGGCGGGCGGCTCGTGGTGTTCGTGCCCGAGCACCGGCACGGCGTCTACGACGACTACGTCGGCCAGGTCGAATGGGAGGAACGTTGCCTCCACCTGGCCGATGAGGTGCTCTTCTACGTGCCGCGTGACCTGGCGACGATGCCCGCGTTCACCACCAACGTCGAATGGGGCGTGTGGCATGACAGCGGCCGCGCGGTTTTCGGCGCGCCGCCGCAGGCGCCCAAGAACAACTATCTGCTGCACTACGCCCACAAGCTCGGGGTCCCGACGGCGACGGACCTGCCAGGGACGGTCACGGCGGCGCTGGAGCGCATCGGCCCCGGAGACCTGCGGGTGGACGGCGAGCGCGAGGTGCCGCTGCTCATCTGGTGTACCGAGACATTCCAGCGCTGGTACGCGGCGCAGCGCGGAGCGGGCAACTCCCTGCGCGGCGCGCGCGTGCACTGGCGGATGGGACTGCATTGGGGGCTCCACGTCCAGGTGTACGTGGCGTCCGAAGACCGCGTGAAGAGCAACGAGGTGGTCATCGCCCGGCCCGACATCAGCACGGTCGTCCTCTACCGTCCAGGTCCGACGCTCGAAGAGACCCTCGTGGTGCTCGTCCGGGAGTTCCGGAGCCCGGCGACCACCCCGGACGGCTTCGTGCACGAGCTGCCCGGCGGCGCGGGACCTGCCGACCCGTTGGTTCGCGCGGTCCAGGAGGTCGCCGAGGAGACCGGGCTGCGCCTCGCCGCCGGGCGGTTGCGGCCACACGGCGACCGCCAGGTCAACGCCACCATGTCCGCCCACCGCGCGCACCTGTTCTCCGCAGAGATCACCGAGGAGGAGATCGCCCTGCTCCGGGCAGCCGGTCCGGGCGGAGTGGCGGCCGACAGCGAGCGAACGTACGTCGAGATCGCGACGTTCGGCGAGATCCTGCGGGACCGCCTCGTCGACTGGGGCACGGTCGGCATGATCGCCCAAGTCCTGCGCGGACACCCCTGACCGGCTGGGCGGATGTGCTCGGCCGGGCGGACGTGCCTGGCTGGGCGGACGCGCCCGGCCAGCTGGAGCATCTGCCAAGGGTGAATGCTGCCCCGCCTTGTATCTTCTGGGGTATCTGCCGGATGTGCCTGGCATGTGCGATGGGTAGTCTTTGCCTGTGGCGACATTCCGGATCAGTGAGGCCGCGGGGCTGCTCGGTGTCAGCGCGGACACCGTTCGCCGGTGGGTGGACGGCGGGCGGCTGAACGCGGTGCGCGACGAGCACGGGCATCGGCTGGTGCCCGGGCCCGAACTGGCCGCCTTCGTGCGATCGCAGTCCTGGCAGAACGAGCGGGGGGAGCACCGGGCCTCCTCCGCCCGCAACCGCATGCGCGGCATCGTCACGGATGTCATCCGCGACGGCGTCATGGCGCAGGTGGAGATCCAGGCCGGGCCGTTCCGGGTGGTCTCGCTGATGAGCCGGGAGGCGGCCGACGAGCTCGGGCTCGAGGTCGGGGTCGTCGCCGAGGCCGTCGTGAAATCCACCAATGTCGTCGTCGAGCTGCCCGACTGATCTCAAGGAGCTCGTGCATGTCGAAGCCCAGCATGTCGAAGAGCGTCGCGGTCGCCGTCGGGTTGTCGCTGTTGGCGACGGGCTGCGGTGACACCGGGGAGGTGTCGGGCGGGAAGACTTTGACCGTGTTCGCAGCCGCGTCACTGACGGAGTCGTTCACCTCGCTCGGCAAGACGTTCGAGGCCTCGCATCAGGGTGTGAAAGTGCGGTTCAACTTCGGTGGGAGCTCGGGGCTGGCGCAGCAGATCGGGCAGGGCGCTCCGGCCGACGTCTTCGCCTCCGCCAGCCCTGCCACGATGAAGCAGGTCAGCGGCGAATCGCAGGTTTTCGCCAAGAACCGCCTGGTGATCGCGGTCCCCAAGGACGATCCGGGCAAGGTGACGAAGCTCGCCGACCTGGCCCGGCCCAACCTCAAGGTCGTGGTGTGCGCCGAGCAGGTGCCCTGCGGGGCCGCTGCGACCAAGGCTTTCGCGGCGGCGGGGGTCCGGGTCAAGCCCGCATCGCAGGAGCAGGACGTCAAGGCGGTGCTGACCAAGGTGGGTCTGGGCGAGGCTGACGCGGGTCTGGTCTACCGCAGCGACGCCAAGGCCGCCGCCGCCAAGGTGCGGGGGATCGAGTTCCCCGAGTCGGCCAAGGCGGTCAACGACTATCCGATCGTGGCGCTGCCCAAGGCCCCTCAGTCCGTGTTGGCCAAGGAGTTCGTCCAGCTCGTGCTTTCCGCGCAGGGGCAGGCGGTCCTGACCCAGGCCGGTTTCGAGCCCGCGAGCCCCGGCTGATCTCATGTTGAGCACCGAATGTTGAGTACCAAGCAGAGCACCAGGCCGAGCCGAGCGGCCGAGAGACTGCCGGGCCGTCCGCCGTGGATTCTCCTCCTTCCCGCGCTGGTGGGGCTGGCCTTTCTGGTACTGCCGTTGGCGGGGCTGCTGATCCGCGCGCCCTGGTCGACGATCGGCACCCGGCTGGGAGAGCCGCAGGTGCTGGAGGCTTTGAGGCTCTCGTTGGTCACCGCGACCCTCGCCACCGGCCTGTGTCTGCTGTTGGGGGTGCCGCTTGCCTGGCTCCTGGCCCGGGTGCCGTTCCGGGGGGCGCGCCTGGTCCGGGCGCTGGTGACGGTCCCGCTGGTGCTCCCGCCGGTGGTGGGCGGTGTGGCCTTGCTGCTGGTGCTGGGCCGCCGTGGCCTGGTCGGTGCCTGGTTGTACGACACGTTCGGGATCTCCCTGCCGTTCACCACGGCCGGGGTCGTGCTCGCCGAGATGTTCGTGGCGATGCCGTTCCTGGTGATCAGTGTGGAGGGGGCACTGAGGGCGGCCGACCTGCGCTACGAGGAGGCGGCGGCCACGCTGGGCGCCACCCGCTGGACGATCTTCCGCCGGGTCACGCTGCCGCTGGTGGCACCGGGCATCGCGGCCGGGGCGATCCTGTGCTGGGCACGGGCGCTGGGCGAGTTCGGTGCGACGATCACGTTCGCGGGCAACTTCCCGGGCCGTACCCAGACCATGCCGCTGGCCGTCTACCTGGCCCTGGAGACCGACCCGGAGGCCGCGATCGTCCTCAGCCTGGTCCTGCTGGTCGTGTCCGTCCTCGTACTGGCAGCCCTGAGGGATCGATGGGTGAACACCACATGAGCCCCGGTGAAGGCCAAGAGCCCGGTGAAGACCATATGAGCGGCTCCACGGGACTCGACGCTCGCCTGGTCGTCCGGCGCGGCTCGTTCGACCTGGACCTGGAGTTGTCGGCGGAGCCTGGCGAGGTCGTGGCCCTGCTCGGGCCCAACGGCGCGGGGAAGTCGACGGCCCTCCGGGCGCTGGCGGGCCTGGTGCCGATGCACGACGGGCACCTTCGCGTGGACGGGGCGGACCTGCGCCCGCTGCCGCCCGAACAGCGCGGGATCGGGATGGTGTTCCAGGACTACCTGCTGTTCCCGCACTTGAGCGCGCTCGAGAACGTGGCGTTCGGGCCGCGCAGCCAGGGGACACGCAAGCGCGAGGCGCGCCGGCGGGCCGCCGAATGGCTGGCCCGCGTCGGCCTGGCCGACCACGCCGAGGCGCGGCCCGGGGCCTTGTCGGGTGGACAGGCACAGCGGGTGGCGCTGGCCCGGGCCCTGGTGGTGCGGCCCCGGCTGCTGTTGCTCGACGAGCCGCTGGCGGCGCTGGACGCCCACACCCGGCTGGAGATCAGGGCCGCGCTGCGCCGCCATCTGGCCGGCTTCGACGGCGCCGCCGTGCTGGTGACCCACGATCCGCTGGACGCGATGGTCCTCGCCGACCGGCTGGTGGTGCTGGAGAACGGGCGGCTGGTGCAGGAGGGGCCACCCGCCGAGGTCGCGCGACGACCCCGGACGGACTATGTCGCGCGGCTGGTCGGACTGAATCTTTACCGAGGTCATGCCGCGGCCGGAACCGTCCTGATCGATGATGGTGCTATCAAACTGGACACAGTCGACCAGCTTGAGGGCCAGGTCTTCCTGGCATTCGCGCCATCGTCGGTGGCGCTCTACCGGAGCCGTCCGGACGGCAGCCCACGGAACCTCTGGCAGGCGCGCGTCGAGGCGATCGAAAGGCAGGGCGACCGCGTCCGGGTAAGGCTGGAAGGCCCGCCCCTGGCGGCCGCCGCGGACGTGACGCCGGGAGCAGTGGCCGAGCTGGGGCTTGTCGAAGGCAGCGTGGTGTGGGCCGCTGTCAAGGCCACTGAAACGCATGTCTACCCAGCTTGATCGACTGTATGTCGAGGTCGGAGCCCAGCGGAGAGAACGGACGCCGTTGCCGGTGATTTCTCTCACAAAAAGGCCCCGGAAGGCCCAATAGAGGCTCTGAGTGGTCCAGACCAAATGGCAAAAACGCGGGTCCTTGTTCATGATGCAGGGATCCTGCGAACAGCTGAAGGAGTTGCCCGTGTCCAACCAGGTCGTCCCCGGCCTCGACCAGGCCCCGACCAGTCACACCGAGCTCATCGACTGGGTGCGGGAGATCGCCGAGCTGACCGAGCCTGACCGAGTCGAGTGGTGCGATGGCTCGCAAGCCGAGTGGGAGCGCCTGACAGGCCTCCTCGTCGAGCAGGGCACATTCAAACGCCTCAATCCCGAAAAGCGTCCCAACAGCTTCTACGCCGCCTCTGATCCCAGTGATGTCGCGCGAGTAGAAGACCGTACGTTCATCTGCTCCGAAAAGGAAGAGGACGCCGGTCCCACCAACAACTGGATCGCCCCGGCGAAGATGCGCACGACCTTCGACGGCCTCTTCAAGGGCTGTATGAAGGGCCGCACCATGTACGTGGTGCCGTTCTGCATGGGACCGCTCGGCGGCAACATCTCGCAGCTGGGCGTCGAGATCACCGACTCGCCGTACGTCGCGGTGTCGATGAAGATCATGACCCGGATGGGCGAGGGCGCGCTGCGCCTCATCGAGGAGCGCGGCCAGTTCGTCAAGGCGGTGCACTCCGTCGGCGCCCCGCTGGAGCCGGGCCAGGCCGACGTGCCGTGGCCGTGCAACTCCGAGAAGTACATCTCGCACTTCCCCGAGACCCGGGAGATCTGGTCCTACGGGTCCGGCTACGGCGGCAACGCCCTGCTGGGCAAGAAGTGCTACGCGCTGCGGATCGCCTCGACGATGGCGCGGGACGAGGGCTGGATGGCCGAGCACATGCTCATCCTCAAGCTCACCCCGCTCAGCGGCGAGACCCGCTACGTGGCCGCCGCGTTCCCGTCGGCCTGCGGCAAGACCAACCTCGCCATGCTCCAGCCGACCATCCCGGGCTGGAAGGTCGAGACCATCGGCGACGACATCGCCTGGATGCGGTTCGGCGAGGACGGACGCCTCTACGCGATCAACCCCGAGGCCGGCTTCTTCGGCGTCGCGCCCGGCACCGGCAACTCCACCAACGCCAACGCTGTGAAGACCCTGTGGGGCAACAGCATCTTCACCAACGTCGCGCTCACCGACGACGGTGACATCTGGTGGGAGGGCCTCACCGACGAGCCGCCGGCCCACCTCACCGACTGGAAGGGCAACGACTGGACGCCCGACTCGGAGACTCCGGCGGCCCACCCCAACGCGCGCTTCACCACCCCGGCCGGGCAGTGCCCGATCATCGCGCCGGAGTGGGAGGACCCCAAGGGCGTGCCGATCTCGGCGATCCTGTTCGGCGGCCGCCGCGCCACCGCGGTGCCGCTGGTCACCGAGTCGTTCGACTGGCAGCAGGGCGTCTTCCTCGGCGCCAACGTGGCGTCGGAGAAGACCGCCGCCGCCGAGGGCAAGGTCGGTGAGCTGCGCCGCGACCCGTTCGCCATGCTCCCGTTCTGCGGCTACAACATGGGCGACTACTTCGGCCACTGGCTGAAGATCGGTAAGTCCACGAACGCCGAGAACCTGCCCCGGATCTACTACGTCAACTGGTTCCGTAAGAACGCCGACGGCAAGTTCATCTGGCCAGGCTTCGGCGAGAACAGCCGCGTCCTGAAGTGGATCGTCGAGCGCCTCAACGGCCAGGCCGACGCGGTCAAGACCCCGATCGGGCACCTGCCCACCAAGCAGGCCCTGGACACGGGCGGGCTGGAGATGGACGAGGCCGACCTCGACACGCTGCTGTCGGTCGACAACGAGGTGTGGAAGGAAGAGGCCGCCCTGGTCCCCGACTTCTTCAACACCTTCGGCGACCACCTGCCCAAGGAGCTGTGGGACGAGTACAACGCACTCGTGAACCGCCTCGGCTAGTTCGCAGGAGCTGAGGAGATCAGAGGGGCCGCGCCTGCCGGGCGCGGCCCCTCTGCTGATCATCATGGCCGGAAAGGTGCTGGACGCCCGTCCCGGCCGAATACCATGCACGGCATGACGCGGCTGGAACACAGGGTGCACGAGCTGACCGTCGGCCAGCTGGCCGAGCGGAGCGGTGTCGCCGTCTCAGCGTTGCATTTCTACGAGTCCAAGGGGCTGATCAGCAGCCGCCGGACGGCCGGCAACCAGCGCCGGTTCTCCCGGGACACGCTGCGCCGGGTCTCGTTCATCCGGGTCTCCCAGCGGGTCGGCATCCCGCTGAGCCAGATCAAGGAGGCCCTCGAGACCCTCCCTGAGGAGCGGACCCCGACAGTGGCCGACTGGGCGCGGCTGTCCGAGACCTGGCGCAAGGAACTGGACGAGCGCATCGCCCAGCTCCTGAACCTGCGTGACAGCCTCACCGAGTGCATCGGCTGCGGATGCCTGTCGATCAACAAGTGTGCCCTGGCCAACCCGTACGACCAGCTCGGCGACGAGGGCCCCGGCCCGCGCCGCCTGCTCGTCCGGCACGCGGCCGCCGCGGACCGTCCCCAGCCCGGCGGCGGTGACGGCACGGAGGAACGCCACCAGGGCGACGGTTGCAACGCCGGCCCTTGCACATAACGCACTCCTGCTAGCCCATTCCCTCCGATCCCACTTCTGGACTGCTCCTAGTGGTGCGGGCCCTGGAAGGTGGGGTCGGTGCGGCGGGGATGGGGTTCGCGGCCGGTCGGCTGGCTGGGCCGGGGCAGCGGGAGCATCGCGGGCACGCCGAGCTCGACGGGCTTCTCGCCGAGGGTGAAGCGCTCGCCGTGGTGGATCAGCGTCAGCTCCGGGCCTTCGAGCAGCTCGTAGGAGGTGGTGGTCGCGGTCACCGTCACGCGCAGGCGGCTGCCCCGGTAGCGGAGCCGGAACGCCAGGCGGCTGATCCCGCCGGGCAGCCGGGGCGCGAAGCTCAGCTGGCCCGCGCAGGCGCGCATCCCGCCGAACCCGGCGACCAGGCCGCTCCAGGCACCCGCCATCGACGCGACGTGGAGGCCGTCGCGGGTGTTGCGTGCGAGGTCGTGCAGGTCCATGAGCGCGGTCTCGGCCAGGTAGTCGTGGGCGAGGTCGAGATGCCCGACCTCAGCGGCGATCACCGCCTGCGTCTGGGCGGACAGCGAAGAGTCGCGCACGGTCAGCGCCTCGTAGTAGGCGAAGTTGCGGGCCTTCTCCTCCGCCGTGAACGCGTCGTCGCACAGATGCATCGCCAGCACCAGGTCCGCCTGCTTGATGACCTGCTTGCGGTAGAGGTCGAAATACGGGTAGTTGAGCAGCAGCGGGTAGTTCTCGGGCGGCGTGCCGGCGAAGTCCCAGCGGGCGTGGTTGGTGAAGCCCTCGCTTTGGGGATGCACACCCAGCCGTTCGTCGAACGGGATCAGCATGGACCCCGCCGCGTCCCGCCAGGACGCGGCCTCCTCCGTCGTCACCCCCAGCTCCTCGGCGAGGTCGGGATGCCGCATCGCCGTCGCCGCCGCCTCCCGCAGATTCCGGCGGGCCATGAGGTTGGTGTAGATGTTGTTGTCGACCACCGCGCTGTATTCGTCCGGGCCGGTGACACCGTCGATCCGGAAAACGCCCTCGACGTCGTGGTGGCCGAGGCGCCGCCAGAGCCGCGCGGTCGCCACCAGCAGCTCCAAGCCGATCTCGCGTTCGAAGCCCTCGTCTTGCGTGGCGTCCACATACCGGACCACAGCGTCGGCGATGTCGGCGTTGATGTGGAAGGCGGCCGTGCCCGCGGGCCAGTAACCCGAGCACTCCTGGCCCCGGATCGTCCGCCATGGGAATGCGGCACCCGCCAGGCCGAGCTTGTCGGCATGCTCACGAGCCAGCGGCAGCGTCATGTGCCGCCAGGCGAGCGCGTCGGCGGCGGCGGACGGATGGGTGTAGGTGAGCACCGGCAGAACGAACGTCTCGGTGTCCCAGAACGTGTGCCCGTCGTAACCCGGCCCGGTGAGGCCCTTTGCCGGGATCATCCGGCGTTCGGCGCGGGCACCGGCCTGCAGGATGTGGAACAGCGCGAACCGCACCGCCTGCTGCACCTCGGCGTCGCCGTCGACCTCGACGTCCGCGCCGCACCAGAACTCGTCGAGATAGGCGCGCTGCTCGGCCAGCAACCCCTCCCAGCCTGCGTGCCGGGCGCCCGCGAGCGCCGCGACCACCTGGTCGTGCAGCGCGGGCCGCGACCGCTGGCTGGACCAGCCGTACGCCAGGAACTTGACGATCCGCAGCTTCTCGCCGGGCTCCAGCCGCGTCGCGATCGTCATCCGCCCGACGTCGGGGAAGCTCTCGCAGTCGACCGCGATCCGGTCGCGCCCCTCGATGTGGTGGGCCATCCCGGCGGCCATCCGCAACCCGCTGGACCTGGTCCGGTGGACCAGGATCGCCTTGGTGCCGTTGGTCTGGTGTTCCTCGCTGACCAGCGGCGACTCCAGCGCCGCCGCCACGCGCGGGTCCTTGCCCATGTCGGGCAGCGACTCGTTGGCGACCAGCTCGGACTGGACCACGATGCGGACGGGGTGGCCGACCGGCTCGACCTCGTAGCAGATGGCCGCGACGGCCCGCTGCGTGAGCGAGACCATCCGCACCGAGTTGATGCGGACCGTGCGGTCGGCGGGAGACGTCCACTCGACGGTGCGGGTGAGGGTCCCGGCGCGCATGTCCAGGATGCGTTCATGTGAGTGCAGGCGCCCGTAGCGCACGTCGAACGGCTCGTCGTCGACCAGGAGCCGGATCAGCTTGCCGTTGGTGACGTTGATGATGGTCTGGCCGGAGTCGGGAAAGCCGTAGCCGGCCTCCGCGTACGGCAGCGGCCGCTGCTCGTAGAACGAGTTGAGATAGCTGCCGGGGAGCCCGTGCGGCTCGCCTTCGTCGAGGTTGCCGCGCAGGCCGACGTGCCCGTTCGACAGGGCGAAGACGGACTCCGTCTGGGCGAGCCGGTCCAGCCGCAGCTCCGGCTCGCGCACGCACCACGGCTCGACTGTGAAGACGGGGCGGTCGATGGCGGGGGCGTCATCCCCGTTCCGGTCGCTCACTGGGCCCCCTCGGGCTTGTCAGGCTCGGGCTTGTCTGCCTTGGGTATGTCTGGCTTGGGTATGTCAGGCATGGATTTGCCTGGCTCGGGTTGGTGTGGCTCCAGGAGTTCAGACAGGTCCGACACTACGACGTCCGCGCCGTGCTCGGCCAAGGCCGCCGCGTGCTCCGGTCCGACCCGGTCGACCCCGATCACCACCGCGAACGCGCCCGCGTGTCCCGCCTCGACGCCGGCCAGCGCGTCCTCGAACACGGCCGCCCGGTCTGCTGCGACCCCGACCGCCTCCGCACCGGCGAGGAACATATCGGGTGCCGGCTTGCCCGGCAGGTTGCGTTCCTGCGCCACCACCCCGTCGACGCGCGCGTCGAAAAGGCCGGTGATGCCGACCGCCTTCAGCACCTGGACGGTGTTGGCGCTGGACGAGACGACGGCGGTCCGCAAGCCCGCCGCCCGTACGGCCCGCACGTAGTCCACCGAGCCGTCGAAGACCTCGACGCCCTTCTCCTCGATCAGCTTCAGCACCAGCTCGTTCTTGCGCCGTCCCAGGCCGTGCACGGTCTCCGCCTCCGGCGGGTCGTCCGGCGCGCCCTCGGGGAGCGTGATGCCCCGCGAGGCCAGGAACGAGCGGGTGCCGTCCTCGCGGCGCTTGCCGTCCACGTACGCGGAATAGTCCTTGACCGGGTCGAACGCCACGAACGGCTCGCCGGTCGCGGCGGCGCGGTCGCGCAGGAAGGAGTCGAACATCTCCTTCCAGGCGGCCGCGTGCACCGAGGCCGTCCGGGTGAGCACCCCGTCCAGGTCGAACAGGCAGGCCTCGACCTGCTCCGGCAATCCCAGCACGCCGTCCCCTCCCACGTTCGGTGTCTCCCCCACTGCGCAGTCCCACTGTGCAGTCCCACTGTGCCATCCACTGTGCCGTCCCACTGTTCGACTTCTCCCCAGGGAAGACAAGGACATGCACCACAGTTGATCAATTTCGGGCCCGGTCGAACGGCGGCCCGGCGACGCGCGTACGTTGGGGTACGGCGTGGGAGCCACAACGGAGGGAACATCGCCATGGCACAGCAGGCGCGCATCGGTGTCACGGGACTCGCGGTCATGGGCCGCAACCTGGCCCGCAATCTGGCCCGGCACGGGCATCCGGTGGCGGTGCACAACCGCACCTCGACCAAGACCAAGGCACTCGTGGAGGAGTTCGGCCACGAGGGCACGTTCGTGCCCGCCGAGACGGCCGAGGAGTTCGTCGCCGCGCTGGAACGCCCGCGCCGACTCGTGATCATGGTCAAGGCGGGCGGGCCGACGGACGCGGTGATCGACGAGTTCGCGCCGCTGCTGGAGCCGGGCGACATGATCGTGGACGGCGGCAACGCGCACTTCGCCGACACGCGCCGCCGGGAGGCGGCCCTGCGCGAGCGCGGCCTCCACTTCGTCGGCGCCGGCATCTCCGGCGGCGAGGAGGGCGCGCTGAACGGCCCGAGCATCATGCCGGGCGGCTCAGCCGAGTCGTACGAGGCGCTGGGCCCGCTGCTGGAGGACATCTCCGCCAAGGTCGACGGCGTCCCGTGTGCCACCCACGTCGGCCCGGACGGCGCCGGGCACTTCGTCAAGATGGTGCACAACGGCATCGAGTACGCCGACATGCAGCTCATCGCCGAGGCCTACGACCTGCTCCGGCACGCCGCAGGGCTCACGCCCGCCGAGATCGCCCAGGTCTTCCGGACCTGGAACACCGGCCGCCTGGAGTCCTACCTCATCGAGATCACCGCCGAGGTGCTCGCGCACACCGACGCCGCCACCGGCAAGCCGTTCGTGGACGTCGTCCTCGACCAGGCCGAGCAGAAGGGCACCGGCCGCTGGACCGTGCAGACCGCCCTCGACCTGGGCGTCCCGGTGGGCGGCATCGCCGAGGCCGTCTTCGCCCGTGCCGTCTCCGGCCACGCCGACCTCCGCGACGCCTCCCAGGGACTCCCGGGTCCCTCCCGTACCAAGGTCGAGGAGTCGGGCTTCGCCGACGCGGTCGAGCAGGCCCTCTACGCCTCAAAGATCGTCGCGTACGCGCAGGGCTTCCACGAGATCCAGGCGGGCAGCGCCGAGTACGACTGGGGCATCGACCCCGGCGCGATGGCCACCATCTGGCGCGGCGGCTGCATCATCCGGGCCCGGTTCCTCGACAAGATCCGCGAGGCTTACGACGCCGACGCCGGCCTGCCCACCCTTCTCAAGGCCGAGCACTTCGCCGAGGCCGTCGGCACCGCCCAGGACGCCTGGCGGCAAGTGATCACGACCGGCGTGCGCCTCGGGATCCCCACGCCCGGCTTCTCCGCCGCGCTCGCCTACTACGACTCGCTGCGCGCCGAGCGCCTGCCCGCCGCGCTCACCCAGGGCCAGCGGGACTTCTTCGGCGCCCACACCTACCGCCGCACCGACCGCGACGGCTCGTTCCACACCCTCTGGGGCGCCGACCGCGCCGAAGTCCCAGGCTGACCGCAGGTCACCGCTCCGCAGCGCCGCGGAACTTGCTGCTGGATGGCTCGGGCAGGGGGCGATGGAGGGCAGGATGGAAGGGTGACCCTTATTGACCGCCTTCCTGCCCCCGCCGACCCCGATGCCGTCTTCGAAGCGTTCGAGGGGTGGGTGTCCGAGCGCGGGATCACGTTGTATCCAGCGCAGGAGGAGGCGCTGATCGAGGCCGTCTCCGGGTCGAACGTGATCCTGGCGACGCCGACGGGGTCGGGCAAGAGCCTGGTGGCGGCGGGGGCGCAGTTCGCGGCGCTGGGCCGGGACGAGGTCAGCTTCTACACCGCGCCGATCAAGGCGCTGGTGTCGGAGAAGTTCTTCGACCTGATCGAGATGTTCGGCAGCGAGAACGTCGGGATGATGACCGGGGACGCGAGTGTGAACGCGGACGCGCCGATCATCTGCTGCACAGCCGAGGTGCTGGCCAACATCGCGCTGCGGGACGGCGCCGACGCCGACATCGGGCTCGTGGTGATGGACGAGTTCCACTTCTACTCCGAGCCGGAGCGGGGGTGGGCGTGGCAGATCCCGCTGCTGGAGTTGCCACAGGCGCAGTTCGTGCTGATGTCGGCGACGCTGGGGGAAGTCGCGCGGTTCGAGAAGGACCTGAAGCGCCGGACGGGACGCCCGACCGCGGTGGTGACGTCGGCGGAACGGCCGGTACCGCTGAAGTACGAATACCGGATCACCCCGCTGCACGAGACCATCGAGGACCTGCTGTCGGACCAGAAGGCCCCGGTCTACCTGGTGCACTTCACGCAGGCGGCCGCGATCGAACGAGCGCAGTCGCTCATGAGCATCAACGTGTGCAGCAAGGAGGAGAAGGCGCAGATCGCCGATCTGATCGGCAACTTCCGGTTCACGACGAAGTTCGGGCGCAACCTGTCGCGGTTCGTGCGGCACGGGATCGGCGTGCACCACGCCGGGATGTTGCCGAAGTACCGGCGGCTGGTGGAGCGGCTGGCGCAGGCCGGGCTGCTCAAGGTGATCTGCGGGACGGACACGCTGGGGGTGGGCGTCAACGTCCCGATCCGGACCGTGGTGTTCACGGCGCTGTCGAAGTACGACGGGCACCGGGTGCGGCGGCTGCGGGCGCGGGAGTTCCACCAGATCGCGGGCCGCGCGGGACGGGCCGGTTTCGACGTGATCGGGTACGTCGTCGCGCAGGCCCCCGAGCATGTCGTCGAGAACGAGAAGGCCCTCGCCAAGGCGGGCGACGACCCCAAGAAGCGGCGCAAGGTCCAGCGCAAGAAGGCCCCGGAGGGCTTCGTCGGCTGGGACGAGGAGATGTTCGTCAAGCTCCAGACCGCCGAGCCCGAGCCGCTCAAGTCCCGTTTCCAGGTCAGCCACGCCATGCTGCTGTCGGTGATCGCACGGCCGGGCAACGCGTTCCAGGCGATGCGCAAGCTCCTCACCGACAACCACGAGGAGCGGCCCCAGCAGCGCCGCCACATCTCCCAGGCGATCGCGATCTACCGGTCGCTGCTGGCCGGGGGAGTGGTGGAACAGCTGGAGGTCCCCGACGAGCAGGGCCGCTGGGCGCGGATCACCGTGGACCTCCAGGAGGACTTCGCGCTCAACCAGCCGCTGTCGACGTTCGCGCTGGCCACCTTCGAGCTCCTGGACCCCTCCTCCCCGACGTACGCGCTGGACGTCCTGTCGGTGATCGAATCCACCCTGGACGACCCGCGCCAGATCATCGCCGCCCAGCTCAATAAGGCCCGCGGCGAGGCGGTCGCGGAGATGAAGGCCGAGGGCATGGAGTACGAGGAGCGCATGGAGGCGCTCCAGGACGTCGACTACCCCAAGCCGCTCGAAGAGGAGCTGGAGGCCGCCTACGAGATCTACCGGCGCGGTCACCCGTGGGTCGGCGACCACCCGCTGCGCCCCAAGACCGTCGTGCGGGACATGTACGAGCGGGCGATGACGTTCACCGAGTACATCGGCTACTACGAGCTCGCCCGCGGCGAGGGCCTGGTGCTGCGCTACCTGTCGGGCGCCTACAAGGCCCTCCAGCAGACCGTGCCGGAGTCGATCAAGAACGACGACCTCATCGACCTCATCGAGTGGCTCGGCGAGCTGGTCCGCCAGGTCGACTCCAGCCTCCTGAACGAATGGGAGCAGCTGGCCAACCCGACCGACGAGACCCTCGCCGAGGACCTGGAGGAGCGCGTCACCAAGGTCACCGCCAACACCCGCGCCTTCCGGGTGCTCGTGCGCAACGCGCTGTTCCGCCGGGTCGAGCTGGCAGCGCTCGAACGGTACGCCGAACTCGGCGAGCTGGACCCCGAGCTCGGCGCCCGCGGCTGGGCCGATGCCATGGACGCCTACTTCGAGGAGCACGACGAGCTGCCCACAGGCCCGGACGCGCGCGGCCCCAAGCTCCTCCAGATCGAAGAGGTGCCCGAAGACTCCCTGTGGCGCGTACGGCAGGTCTTCGACGACCCGGCGGGCGACCGCGACTGGGGCATCAGCGCCGAGGTCGACCTGGCCGGATCCGACGAGGCGGGTGAAGCCGTCATCCGGGTGATCGCCGTCGACCGCCTGGGAGGCTGAACGCGGACTCCCGCCCGGGCCCTTCTAGGGCCTGGACTCCCTCCCTCTTGGGAGTGAGGACGAGGACGGGCCCGGACCCGATACTGGTGGTCGGCCAGGACGGTGGGGGTGACCACGTGTCGATCATCGAGCGGGCGCGGGCGCTGCCGCAGCGCGGGGTGGACACGCTGATCGCCATCGTCTGCTCCGTCCAGATCACGATGCAGGCGGCGGTTGACGATCAGCTCGAATGGTGGATGCCGCTCCTGGTGTCGGCGTACGCGCTGCCGCTGATGTGGCGGCGGCGGTATCCGTTCGCGGTGGCGTTCATCTGCGGCATCGGCACCACGGTGCTCGCGCCGACGGACCTGCTGGGGCAGTTCCCGTCGGTGCAGCTGGTCGCCACCTACACCTTCGCCGAGCTGTGCCCGCCGGTGAAGAGGTCCCTGGCCGTGGTGGGCACGGTCATCGGCGTCACCGTCTCCATCGTGATCCCGAAGGACGAGCCCCTGAACCTCGGGCTCGTCGGCATCGGGTTCGCGGTGGCCTACGCGCTCGGCACGGGTGCGCGGGCGCGGCGCGATCGGATCGCGATGCTGGAGGAACGTGCGCGGCGGCTCGCCGAGGAGCAGGACGCCGCCGCGACCCGGGAGCGGGAACGGATCGCCCGGGAGATGCACGACATCATCGCCCACTCCATGAGCATGATCGCCATCCAGGCGGAGGGCGGGTCGGCGGTGGCGCACCGCGATCCGGCCAAGGCCCAGCAGGTCTTCGAGACCATTTCGGTCACGTCCCGGGAGGCGCTCGCGCAGTTGCGGCGGGCGCTCGGCGTCCTGCGCTCGGAGGGCGCGGCGCGGGAGCCGCAACCCGACCTGGCGGCGTTGCCCACCCTTGTCGACGGGGTGCGGAAAGCCGGGCTGACCGTCACGCTGGAGGAGGCGGGAGAGCCCAGGCCGGTGCCGCCGGACCTCGGGACGACCGCCTACCGGATCGTCCAGGAGTCGCTCACCAACGCGGTCAAGCACGCGGAGGCCAGCAGTGTGCGGGTCCGGGTGAGCTGGGAGCAGGGCGCGCTGAGGCTGGAGGTCTGCGACGACGGCCGTGGGCCGGACGGCGGTGCGGGCGGGCACGGCCTGACCGGGATGCGGGAACGTGTCGCGGCGGCCGGGGGAGAGCTGACTTTCGGCCCGGCGAAGGGCGGATCGGGCTTTCGCGTGGCGGCTTGCTTGCCCTTGAATTCCTCATTGCCCTTGAATTAGGCCGTGCCGCCTCACAACACGATCCGCGTGCTCATCGCCGACGACCAGGCGCTGGTGCGCGACGGCTTCGGCATGATCCTGTCCGAGGAGCCCGACCTCGTCCTCGTGGGCGAGGCGGCGGACGGGGCCGAGGCGATCCGCGCGGCGCGCGAGCTGTCGCCCGACGTCGTCCTCATGGACGTGCGCATGCCGAACGTGGACGGCATCGAGGCGACCGCGGCGATCTGCCGTGACACGTCCGCGAAGGTGCTGGTGCTCACCACGTTCGACCTCGACGAGTACGTGTACGACGCGCTGCGGGCCGGGGCCAGCGGCTTCCTGCTGAAGGACATGCGGCGCGCCGAGCTGGTCGGGGCGGTACGCGTGGTGGCCGCGGGAGAGGCGCTGCTCGCGCCCACCGTGACCCGGCGGCTGATCGCCGACGTGGTCGGGCGGGCCGGCCGCGCCCCCGTGGCGCCGCGCACGGACGCGCGCCTGGAGACGCTCACCGCCCGCGAGACCGACACGTTGCGGCAGGTCGCCAGGGGCCTGTCGAACGCGGAGATCGCGCGGGAGCTGTACGTCACCGAGCACACCGTCAAGACCCACGTCAGCAGCATGCTGAGCAAGCTGGCGCTCCGCGACCGGGTGCAGGCGGTGGTGCTGGCGTACGAGTCGGGACTCGTACGGCCCGGTGAATCTCCGTCTCCAGAATGAGTATCCGTCTCCAGAGTGAGGGCCCTCGCTCCTGAGAGCGGGTCGCGAATCCGCTCCTCACGGCGAGGCGTCACCACAGGTCGGGGGCCGACCATCAGGACAGCTCTCAACCCATGGAGGCTGTCATGGTCCGCACCGTCACCGGATTCTCGGTCCGCCGGCCGTACATCGTCATCGTGATCTGGATCGCCGTGCTGGCCGGCGGCTTCGGAATCGGCACCGGCGTCTTCGAACGGCTGACCTCCGAGGTCGGCAAGGTCTCGGGCAGCGAGTCCGCCGGCGCCGAGAAGCGGCTCCAGCAGGCCGCGCCCCGGCCCGAACGTCTGACCGCCGTCATCACCGGCAAGCAGGCCGGGGATCCCGCACTGCGATCGGCCTTGGCCGCCGTACGCGCCGTACCGGGCATCGCCGGCGTCACCGATCCGGTGCCGTCAACTGTGCCCTCTACCACTGTGCCCCCGAAACCTGGGGGCGACGCGTTGCTGATACAGGTCATGGTCGCGCCGGGCGACACCGAAGAGGACGCGGCGGAGGCTGCCGCGGCCAAGCTGCGCGGCGTCGCGGGCGCCGAAGTCACCATCGCCGGCGGACCACTGTCCGACGCGGAGTTCGACGAGCAGGCGCAGAAGGACGTGGCACGCGCCGAGATGCTCAGCATGCCCGTGGTGCTGATCCTGTTGCTGGTCATCTTCGGCGGCGTGCTCGCGGCCGGGCTGCCACTGCTGATCGCGGTGGTCGGCATCGGCTCGACGTTCGGCATCCTGTACGCCTTCAGCATGGTCACCGACGTCTCGGTGTACTCGATCCAGATCACCACGATGCTCGCCGTCGGCCTCGGGGTCGACTACGCGCTGCTCATGGTCAGCCGGTTCCGGGAGGAGCGGCGCGCAGGGTCTGATGTCACTGGGTCCGATGTCAGTGCGTCCAATGTCATAGAGAGTGACGTCGCGGCCGCCGTCGCCCGGACGATGGCCACCGCCGGACGGACGATCGTGTTCTCCGGCCTGACCGTCATGGTGGCGTTCGCCGGCCTGATGGTCTTCCCCGACCCGTTCCTCCGCTCCATGGGCATGGCGGGCGGCGCCGTCGTCCTGGCCGACATGCTCGCCGCTCTCACGCTCTTGCCCGCGCTGCTGAGCCGCTTCGGCCACCGGATCTCTCCGGCCAAGGAACGCAGCGGGCGCGGCGTCTTCGCCCGCGTCGCCCACGGCGTGCAGCGCCGCCCTGTCCTGGTCCTGGTGGCCACGCTCGGTGTGATGGCCACGCTCGCCGGGCCCGTGCTCGGCATGCACATCTCGCAGGGCGACCCGCGGATGTTGCCTGAGTCGACCTCGACCCGCCAGCTGTGGGACAAACTGTCCGTTCACTACCCCGAACGCGCCCAGTGGGCGGGCCGGATCCAGGTGCTCGCCGACGCTCCCGCTGGCAACCCCGACCTTGCTCGGATGCGTCAAGCCATCGAGGCCATGCCGGGAGCCGCCGAGGTGGAAGAGGTGAAGCTCGGGCCCACACAGACCTTGCTCCTGGCGACCCCTCAGGGACCGGGCGAGAAGCCCGCTGAGAACGCGGTCAAGGCGATCCGCGATCTTCCGGTGCCGTTCAGGGTCGAGGTGACGGGCGACTCGGCCCGCATGGTCGACTACCGTGCGATGCTGACGGAGCGCATCCCGTGGGCCGCGGCGCTCATGGCCGTCGGCACGCTGCTCCTCCTCTTCGCCTTCACCGGCTCGATCGTCCTCCCGGTCAAGGCCGTCCTCACCAACGTGCTCAGCATCGGCGCCGCCCTCGGCATCGTCGTCTGGGTGTTCCAGGACGGCCACTTCGCGGAGCTCCTCGGCACCCAGGGCCTCGGCTACCTCAACCTGACCGTCCCGGTGCTGGTCGGCGTGATCGCGTTCGGGTTGTCGGTGGACTACGAGGTGTTCCTGCTGTCGCGGATCCGGGAACGCTGGCTGGCCGGTGACGGACCCCGGGGTTCGGTCGCCGAAGGCCTGCAGAGCACCGGCGGCATCGTCACCGCGGCCGCGCTGCTGATCGGCGTGGTGTTCGCCGGCTTCATGTTCGGCGGCTTCGTCCCGATCAAAGCGATCGGGCTGGGCCTGGTCCTGGCGATCGCCCTGGACGCGACGATCGTGCGGATGTTGCTGGTCCCGGCGACCATGACTCTCCTGGGGCGGCGCAACTGGTGGCTGCCCCGGCCTCTCCGCCGGGTGCACGATCGCGTGGCCCTGGCCGAGCCGGCCGCACCAGAGCCAGCCGCACCGGAACCGCAGACCGTCAGCTGAGGGGTCGATCACCCGGCGAGAGCGAGGGCGGATCTCACGACCCGCCCTCGCTCTGTCGTCTAACTGCTCAGTCGTCTACTGCTCGGTCGCCCGCTGCTCAGTCGCCCACTGCCGGGCCGTGCCCTGGTGGACGGCCGCGTAGACGCGATCCCTCAGGACGTTCGCCTCGGCGTCGGACAAAGTACGTGCTGGGTCGCGGAGAACGATGCGCAGCAGCACGTTCTTCTGGCCGGGGCGCGCGCCGAGGCGTTCCACTGCTGCAGGGGGCAGATCCTCGACCGGGGTTTCGCTGATGACGCGGACCTCCTCGATCGCGTCGTGGCCGACTGTGTCACCGCCAGCCGTGTCACCGCCGAGCGCGTCGCGCACCGTACCGCCGAGGGTCTCGGCGTCAGCGTCGGCGGCCACGGCGACCGAGAGGTCACGGGCGATCGGCGGATGCTTCGACACCGGCCGGTAGGGGGCCAGGTCGAGCATCTGGCCGGCGATGCGCGGATCGGCCGCCGCCAGGAGCCTGATGTCCGGGATCCGCTTGCGGAGCATCAACAGCCTGTCCAGGCCGAGCCCCATGGCCAACCCGGTGGTCTCCGGGCCAAGGCCGGCGCGGGCCAGGACCTGCGGGGCGGCGAGCCCGCACTCGGCGAGCTCGATCCACTCGTCGCCGACCTGGACGTCGATCTGGCGCCCGCCCGTGGTGTAGGGGTGGACGGCGGGCACCGTGCGGTACGGGGCGTCCGGCAGGACGGCGCGCACAACGGTGTCGATCATCTCGTCGAGATCGTCGGTGCCCATCGGGAGGCCCATCGGGCGGCCCCGCACGATGCGCCACAGATCGAGCTGATGCGGGGTGCCGGTGTGGATCCGGTCCACCACATCGCGCCGGTACACCACGCCCGCGCAGGCCAGCAGGACGTCGTTCCAACCCTGATCACCTGCCAGAGCGCGGAGAGCGGGCGGGATCATGGCGCTGGTGTGGCTGCGCAACATGCAGGTCTCGCTGGCGTAGCGGGTATAGCGAGCGTCGCGGGTCACGGCGTCGGGCGGGTAGCCCAGGCGCTCGTAGTTGTCCTCGACGGGGACGAGCGGATGGGCGCGAATGAGGCGCACCTCGTTCCGACAGCGGGCCTGGAGCGCCTCGGTGAGCATGCCGACGACAAGCTGCGTGGCGTGCGGGCCCTGGGTGGGGTCAGTGAGATCTCGGACGTTCAGCGCGCGGGCGAGCTCGTCCGGGCTGAGCAGAAGGGACTGCATGGGATGCTCCGATCGGTGCGTGGTCTCAGGACGGGTGGGAGATCCCCCCGGCCGGGCCTCGCCGGCACCGATACGGCTGCACGCATCAGAACATGTGTCAGATCAACATGTGTCAGGTCAGAGCATGCCGATTCGCCCCGGCGACCGGTGTTGCCGGCCGGGGGCACGGAAATCGCTGAGCTCTCGACATGATGGTCGGACTCTAGCATCCGGCCTGAAGGCCAGAGAGGGGCGCGCAATCCGCTAAGGTCATGGTCGCCGTACTGGCAAGGGGAAGGAAGACGGGACACATATGGCCGAGAAGGTCATTCGCGTAGATGACATCGACGGTTCCGAAGGGGGCGATGTCGCCAGGCGCGACTTCGAAATCCTGGACCGGATGTTCACCATCGACTTGAGCGATGACAACCACAAGCGCCTGATCGAGGCGCTGGAGACCGTGGCGTTGTACATCGACAAGTCCGCCGAGGTGAAGCGGCCCGGTAAGGGGCGCAAAGCACCCAGCCCGGCAAAGGTGAAGGGGTACACCAATGCCGACGTCCGGGAATGGGCCGGCCGCAAGGGCGTAGAAGTGCCGGAACGCGGTAAGATTTCCGACGAGGTCTATGCGGCGTTCATTAAAGATCACCCGGATGCCGAGCCGGACGCATAGTCAGGGCCGGACGCATAGTCAGGAAGTAAGCGAATTGGGGGGCTCGCATGGCACAGAAGATCGAGGTTCTGCTGGTCGATGACCTGGACGGGGGGAAGGCCGACGAGACCGTCCGGTTCGCGATCGACGGCACCGCCTACGAAATCGACCTGAGCAAGAAGAATGCCGCCAGGTTGCGCAAGGGCATCGAGCCGTTCCTGGCCGGCGCCCGCAAGTCGGCCAAGCCGGGGCGCCGGCGCGGCGCGGCCGCGTCCGCCGCAGGCAGCCGGGAGCGGTCCGCCGCGATCCGCGAATGGGCGCGCCAGAGCGGCATCGAGGTCAACGCCCGCGGCCGCATTCCGGCCGGCGTGATCGAGAAGTACGAACAGGCGCACTGACGCACACCGGTGCCTGCGTTTCCGGGGTGCGTTCCCGGCTTCGGGGCAGGGGGTATTGCCCAGAGCCGTCCCCACTCAGCCAAGCGTTCCCCGCTTGGCTGAGCTGTTTTGTGGGGTGTTTGGCGGACCGCGCCACTATGCGCTGACTGTCGTCAGCGAGCGGATCGGGGTCGGGGTGTCACGGAGCGGCTGCAGAAGATGCCCGATGTCGTCGATTTGGTGACCGTTGCCCGAGTGCAGTTGCTGGAGGCGGCGCAGTGCGATGCCTTCGCGCAATGCCCAGGGACAGATTTCGATACGGGTGAGGCCTAGCGAGGCCATGGTGGCCTCAGCGACCATCGCGCCGGCGAGGATCTGCCGGGCCCGGGAGCGGGAAATCCCTTTGAGATCGGCGCGTTCCGCGGCGGTGCGCTTGGCCAGCCGCGGAATCTGCTTGTCGAGCGCTTTGAGGCGCAACACGCGATATCCATTGGGGCCACGGTCACGGGTGAGCTTGGCGAGCTGGGTGAACGTCTTGGAGGTGGCGACGGCGTGCGCTTCCGGCTGCCCGTAGTCCCCGGCGCCGAGATGCTCGGCGAGCTGGGCGGCGAGAAAACGGCGCAGCCGCCGGACCTCATTGCGTGAGGGCGGGTCGTTCGGCAGGTGGTCGCGGGTCAGCCTGCCCGCGCCCAGCGGCAGCGACAGCGCGGTGCCCGCCTCCGCTCCGCTGCCGGTGGCGATCTCCAGGGAGCCGCCGCCGATGTCGGCCGTCAACAGCGGCCCGGCCGACCAGCCGTACCAGGCACGGACGGCCAGGAAGGTGAGGCGGGCCTCGTCGTGGCCCGACAGGAAGCCGAGGTCGACGCCGGTCCGGCCGGTGACCTGGTCGACGATGTCGCAGCGGTTGACGGCGTCGCGGACCGCTGAGGTGGCGAACGCGATCAGCTCGGCCGACCCCTCGGCCCGGGCGACGCAGTGCGCTGCGGACACGGCGGACACGAGCCGTCCCACCGCGGCGCGGGAGATCTGTCCGTCCTCCTGAATCGCCTCGGCCAGCCGCGTCGGCCGCTTCGCCGACAGCACGGTGCGCATCGGCCTGCCCGCCGCCAGGTCGACGACCTTCAGATGGGCGGAGTTCGAGCCCACGTCCAGAATCGCGGTTCGCATAGTACGTGGGTGCCCGGCGGGGGTCAGGCTATCCGTCAAGGGGGGATTCGGGTGTCCGTTTAGGCGGCGTCCCCTGGGTACATCATTCGATGTGGCCGCACACACGGCCATGGATACGCCGAGTGACCGGTACGGGACCACACATCCCCTGGGGATCCCGTGCCGGTCACTCGACTGATCAGGGCCGGTCGGCCGATCGCTCAGCCCATCGCGTCTGGCGTTCAGCCCATCGCCGCGTGCGTTCAGCTCATCGCCTTGCGGATGGCGTCACGTGTGCGGTCCATCACCGCGGCCATCGGGCCCAGCGCGATGTTCTTGGTCGCGGACTCGGTGCCGGGATGGGGATGGGTCGGCGCGACGGCCTCGGCCGCCTTGACCGCCGCCTGCATACCCTTGAGCTGCTGCGGCGTGGCCTTCTCGGCGATCTCCGGGAACTCCAGGCGCTCCTCCTGCTCGGAGTGGGACTCGACCGCCTTGTGCAGCCGTTCGAAGAGCGTGTCGAACTCCGCTGATTCGGTGCCGGACTTCTCCAGCTCCAGCAGGATCTCCTTGGCGCTCTTCTCCTCCTTCAGTCGCGCGTCGATGATCCGTTCGCCGTTGCCGATGGTCCGGCGGGCGAACGGGTGCACGATCTCCTCCTCGGCCGTCTCGTGCACGGCCAGCAGGTGGCGCAGCTGCCCGAACGCCTCGTCCCGGGCCTTGCCGCTGCTCTTCTCCACCTTGGAGAACAGGTTGCGGATCTCGGTGTGCTGCCGCAGCAGCAGGCCCACCACCGTGTCGCTCTGCTTAGTCATGAAAACTCCTAACTCCGTGCGCCCGCCGTTCGGGGCGCTTGGCTTGGATCGCCTGCCCTACCCCCACAGCGCGTTCCAACCTGAGGTCTGGGTCACGGTCGCCGCAGCGGTCCCCATTGGCCGCTCTGCTCCGTCATCACCCGTTTGGCGTCCGCCAGGACGGACTCCGCCACCCAGGCCACTGGCCGGCGTACGCGGACGAGCGGCTCGTTGTCCGGGCCGCGCGCCAGTTCGTCGCCCTCCAGCACCCACGGCCGTACGCCGGGTCCCTTCTCACGCTTGAGATGGGAGTAGTCGTAGAGGCGGCGGGCCACCCAGATCCAGGTCGGCCGGGGCCGCCACCACTCCTCCACGACCAGCGGGTTGGCCGACAGCCCCGGCAGGTCCACGCCGGTCAGGGCGTCCTTGCTGCTGCCGGCGGAGTCGGCCTCCGGGCCGCGGGACCACCGGACGAACAGGGCGTCCGTTCCTTCCACCAGCCCGGCGAGTTCGTCGAGGGTGGCGATCGTAGGCAGGTCCTTGTCATGCACATCGCACGCCTACCCGTGTGAGTCAGGTCGGAACCTTGCAGGTCAGCGGGGGTGACAACCGGCCGGGCTCAGACCGAGGCCGGGCTGGCCTGCTCCTCCTGCGGAACGGGGGAGGGGACGGGGAGTTCGTCGCGCACCTTCAGCGCGCCCGCCAGCAGCGTCATCGCCACGAGCACCCCTGTGATCATCGCGAAGGCCACCGGGTAGGAGGTGGCGTCCGCGGTCCAGCCCGTGACGGCCGGCGCGGCCAGCACGGACAGATAGGTGATCGTGGCGACGCCCGCGACGCCCTCGGCCGGGGTCCGGGCGGCGTTGCCCGCGGCAGTGAAGACCAGGGGCACGATCGCGGCGACGCCCAGCCCGAGGAGGGCGAAGCCCGCGATGCCGAGGGCGGGCGTCCGGGCGATGACGACGAGCACGCCGCCCGTGGCGGCCACGGAGCCGCCGCAGCGCACGACGGCGACGGGCCCGAAGCGCCGGACGAACCGGTCGGCGACCAGGCGGGCGGACGCCATGGTCAGCATGAAGATCGTGTAGCTGGCGGCGGCCACCCCGGGCCCGGCGTCGGTCACCTTGGTGAGGTAGACCGCGGCCCAGTCGGCGGTGGCGCCCTCCGCGAACGTCGCGCAGAACCCGACGACGCCGATGCCGGCGATCGCCTTGGACGGGAGGACGAACCGGCGCGGGGCCGGTGCCGCCGCCACCGCCCGCCCGGTGAACAACGAGCGTCCGCTCAGCAGGCCCACACCCACCAGGACCAGTGCGACCACCCCGAAGTGGGCTCTCGCGTCGACATCCAGTTGTGCGGCTACCGCGCCGGCGCCTGCACCGGCCAGGCTGCCGACGCACCACATCCCGTGCAGGCCGGTCATGATCGAACGGCCCAGATGCCGTTCGAGCCCCACCGCGTGGGCGTTCATGACGACGTCCGACATGCCCGCGGTCACCCCGAACAGCACCATCGCCCCGAACAGCCAGACGGGGGCCGGTGCGAGCGCCGGCAGCGCGAGCTGCGCGCACCACAGGGCCAGCAGGAACTGGATGGCCGGGCGCTCACCGACGTGGTGGACTAGGCGGCTGGCCATCGGCATGCCGATGATGGCGCCGATCGCCGGGCAGAGGAGCGCGACGCCGAGTACGCCCGGGCTCAGGTCCAGCTGGTCCTGGATCCAGGGGATGCGGGTGGCGAAGCTCCCCGCCACCGCCCCGTGGACGGCGAAGACAAGAGTGATCGCGCGCTGATGGCTCATGCTTCCAGAAACTAACAGGCAGGCTTCCTGATGAAAAGAGATATCACGCAGGCTCCCTGACTAATATGGGCGGAGTGAAGACCGCCACGCCCGCCATGGCCCGCGCGATCAACGATCGGCTGGCCCTGGACCTGCTGCTCGACCAGGGTCCGCTGACCGCCACGCAGCTTCGCGGGCTCACGGGCCTGTCGCGGCCCACCGTGTCGGACCTTCTGGAGCGCCTCCAGGCCGACGGGCTGATCCAGGTCACCGGCGAGTACGGCGAGGACCGGCGCGGCCCCAACGCGCGCCTCTACGGCCTCGTGGCCGACCGGGCCCATGTCGCCGGGGTGGACGTGCGCCGGGGATCCCTGCACGTCACCGTCTCCGACATCACCGGCGGCGTCACCGGCACGATCACGAAGATCGCCGAGCCGGACGACCTGGCGCCGTTCATCGCCGCCACCGTGGCCGAGGCCGCGGCGGGCCGGGAGCTGCACACCGTCGTGCTCGGCGCCCCCGGACTGGTCGATCCCCGCACCGGGCTGACGACCGACAGCGGCCTGCCCGGCTGGCGGCCCGATCTCGCCGCCGCCGTACGGGACGCCCTCACCGAGCACGCCTCCGTCCAGGACCTGGTACTGGAGAACGAGGTCAACCTCGCCACCGTCGCTGAACACCGGCTCGGCTCGGCGACCGGGCACGAGGACTTCGCCCTCCTCTGGCTGGACGATGGCGTCGGCGCCGGCGTCGTGCTGAACGGCCGCCTGCGCCGTGGCGTCTCAGGCGGCGCCGGAGAGGTGGGCTTCCTGGACGCGGACGGCATCGACTTCTGCCGCCTGCTGGAGGACCGCTACATCCGGGGCCTGGCCCTGGAGTCCCTGGCCGACCGGATCATGAAGGGCGCGCTCACCCTGGTGGCCGTCCTGGATCCCGGCCTGGTGGTCCTGGGCGGCACGACGGGCCGCGAGGGCGGGGACGAGCTGGCCGCCCTGGTCGCCGACCGGCTCAACGCCCGCACGCCCGCGCCCACCGCCGTCCGCCCGACCACCGTGGAGGGCAACGCCATCCTCCAGGGCGCCGTCCTCACCGCCCTCGACCGGACCCGGGACGCCATCTACGGCTGACGGCGCGCCGGTTTCCCCTTGACTCCGTTCCCTCTGGTTGCGTTCTTCCTTGGCTGCGTTCCACCTGGCGCCGTCAGCGGGAGTCGTCGTGGCGTTCGGCCTCCTGCACTCCCTCTTCGGTGGGCGGAAGGGTGTCGGGATGCGGTGTGTCCACGCCGGGTACGCCGGTGCCGCTGACATCCCGAGGGCCGGGGTCCTTCTGGCGGCCGCGGGCGTCGGCACCCCGGTTGACCGGCGCGAACTCCTTGTCGTGGGTCTCGTCGGGCTCATGGCCCAGGTCTTCGTGATCATTCATAGGGGACGCATACCCGCTTCGTGCCAGGTTGTGCAGGCGGCGCAGCGGGCGGGGCGCCCACCAGTTGACCGGCCCGGCGAGACGCATGAACGCGGGCAGCAGCACGCCCCGGATGAGCGTCGCGTCGACGAGGACGGTGAGCGCCATGCCGATGCCGAGCTGCTGGAGGAGCACCACCCGGCCGCTCGCGTACGTGGCGAACGACACGGCCAGGATGAGCGCTGCGGCCGTGACCAGGGGCGCGCTCCGGGCGATGCCGATCGGTATTGAACGCAGGGCGTCGCCTGTCCGGTCGTACTCCTCCTTGATCCGGGACAGCAGGAAGACCTCATAGTCCATCGACAGCCCGTACGCGATGCAGAACATCAGAATCGGGACGCTCGGCTCGATCGATCCCGTCGGCGTGAAGCCCAGCAGCCCCGACAGGTGGCCCTCCTGGAAGACGAACACCAGTGCCCCGAACATCACCGACAGGCTCAACATGTTGAGCAGCGCCGCCTTGAGCGGTGCGACGACGCTGCCCGTCATCAGGAAGAGCACGACGAACGTCACCAGGATGATCAGCCCCGCCACCAGCGGCAGCCGTGCCGTCACGCGGTCGCGGTAGTCGGTCAGCTCGGCGGGGGAGCCGCCGACGAGGACCTCGAACGGGGCGGGCACGCCTCGTACCTCCCGGACGAGCCCGCTGGTGTCGGCCTCGCGCCGTTCGGACGACACGACGACGGAGAGCGCGGTGCCCCTGGCTGCGCTATTGGCAGCGCCCTTGGCGGGGTTGATCGTGTCCACCCGGACCACGCCGTCGATCTGGGACAGGCGCGCGGCGTAGGGCGCGACGGTTCGCCGGTCAGTGCCCGGGGCGACGACCTGCAGAGCGTCGGCCTCCTCGACCGGGAAACCCGCGCGGATCTGGTCGTACATCTGACGGGCCGGCGCCGAGTTCGGCAATACGCGGTCGTCCGACAGGCCGAAACGGATCCCGAGGAACGGGGCGCCGAGCACGAGCACGATGCCCAGGGCCGCGCCGCCGAGGAGGAGTGGCCGCCGCATCACCTGGTTGGCGAGGCCGTACCAGAGCCCGTCGCGCGGCTCCGCGTGGCGCTGGACCCGGTGGCCCAGCAACATGAGGGCGGCGGGCAGGAGGACGGTCGCGCCGACCACCGCCGCGATGACGACCGCGACTCCCGCGTACGCGAACGAGCTCAGGAACGGGAACGGGAAGACCAGCAACACCGACAGCGCCGCCGCCACCGTGATCCCGCTGAAGAGCACCGTGCGCCCGGCGCCGCGGACCGTGCGCCGCACCGCCACCGGCACGTCGAGCCCACGCCGCAGCTCCTCCCTGAACCGGAAGATGACCAACAGCCCGTAGTCCACACCGAGCCCGATGCCCATCACCAGTGAAAGGTTGGACGCGAACGTGGAGATCTCGGTGAACGCGACCACACCCCGGAGCAGCGCCAGCGAGCCGAGCACCGCGAAGAGGCCGACGCCCAGCGTGACCAGCGCCGCCGAGAACCGCCGGTAGACCAGCCACAACAGCAGCAGCACGAGCGGCAGGATCACCAGCTCCGCCCGCAGGAAGTCTTGCCGCGCCTGCTCCATGACCTGCCGGAACACCTCGTCCGCGCCGCCGACCTCAACGGTCACCGCGGCCTGCGTTCGCTCGAAGCGGGGAGCGAGTTCGGGGAGGATCTCCCGGCGCACATGATCGGCGTCGCCGGGCAGCCAGGCGAGCACGACGGCCTGGCGGGCGTCGCTGCTGCGGAGCGTCTCGGGGGTGCCGCGCGTCCAGTACGACCAGGCGTCACCCACACCGGGGTAGGCGGCCAGCTCGGCCGTGAGCCGCTTGCCTGCATCGGCGGCCTCGGGGCTGTCCACGGTGCCCTGACGTGCCGTCACCAGGAGCGCGACGTTCGGGCTGCCTGTGCCGAAGTCCTGGGCGAGCACCTCTCGGACCCGCATCGACTCCGAGCCGGGCGCCTCGAAGCGGTTGAGTGAGAGCACGTTGAGCGTGCCGGCACCGATCACCGCGGCGAGGACGAGCAGCGCCGCGCCGACCGCCACGATCCACCGCGATCTGCGTACGACGAACCTTCCGAGCATGGGGTCCCCCTGGGTAGGGTGAGTTTTACGAGCGACCGCTCGCATTAGCTTCGGAGAATACGAGTGATTGCTCGTGTTTGCAATCCGGGTTCGCAATCCAGGGAGGCAGCGCTTGGAGGAACGGGGCGTGGAGGAACAGGGCGTGGAGGAACGGCCGCCGCGGCGACGGCAGGCGCGTGGCGAACGGCGGATGGAGGAGATCCTGACCGCGGCCGCCGAGGTGTTCGCGAAGAGCGGGTACGAGGCGGCCACGACCAACGCGATCGCCTCGGCGGCGGGGGTCTCGCCGGGCTCGCTCTACCAGTTCTTCAAGAACAAGGAGGCGATCGCGCAGGCGCTGGCCGACCGCTTCGTCACGCAGATGCGGACGGCCCACCAGGAGGCGTTCGACGGGATCGACTTCGCCGGTGTGGGGCTCGACGACCTGCTCGACCGCATGGTCGACCCGATCGTCGCGTTCAACATCGCCAACCCGGGGTTCAAAGCCCTGTTCGCCCGCCCGGACATGCCGCCCGGACTGGCCGAGGCCGCCCAGCCGATCCAGGCGGCCCTCCTCGGCCGGGTCGAGCGGATGCTCGCCGTCCGAGCCCCCGGCATTCCCGCCGACGATCGTGTGCGCATGGCCCGTGTGCTCATCCAGATCTTCCAGGCGATGGTCCCGCTCGTGACCTCCGCCGAAGGTGACGAGCGGGCCGCCGCCATTGCCGAACTCAAGAAGGTGTTGCGCGGTTACCTGGCACCGGTCGTCGGCTAGCCGCGCCGCCCGGGCTCTCTCAGCCGGGGGTGCCGAAGACCTTGCCGGGGTTGAAGATGCCCGCCGGGTCCAGCGCGTTCTTCACGGCGTGGTGCATGGCGACCACTGCGGGGTCGAGTTCGGCGTGCAGGCCGCGGCGCTTGAGGAGGCCGACGCCGTGCTCGCCGGTGACGGTGCCGCCGAGCGCGATCGCGTCGTCGATGATCTGGTCGAACGCGCGCTCGGCTCGGGCTCGGGCGCCATCGTCGCCGGCGGGCACGATGATCAGCGGGTGCAGGTTGCCGTCGCCCGCGTGCGCGACGTTGGCGATATGGGTGCCGTGGTCGCGGGCGGCGCGTTCGATGCGGGAGAGCATCTCCGGAACGAGCCCGCGCGGGACGCACACGTCCTCGGTGAGCACCGGTCCGAGCCGTTCGAGTGCGGGGTAGGCGAGGCGGCGGGCCGAGAAGAGCGCCTCGGCCTCCTCCTGGTCGGTCGAACGGGTGCTCCACGTGGCCCCGGCGCGTTTGAAGCAGTCGGCCATCGTGTCGGCCTCGGCGTCGCCCGCCTCCCCCGGGGCGTCGGTGCGGCCGAGGAGCAGCACGTTCGCGTCGGCTGACAGGCCCATGTTCTTCCACTCGTCCACGGCGCGCAGGCAGTGCCGGTCGATCAGCTCCAGCGCGCTCGGCACGACCCCGGCGGCGGTGATGGCGCTGACCGCCTCCCCGGCGGCCTCCAGGGTGTCGAAGTAACCGACGACCGTGCGCTCGGCGGCCCGTGCCCCGCGCAGCCGCACGGTGATCTCAGTGATGACGCCGAGCGTGCCCTCCGAGCCGACCATCAGCCCGCACAGGTCGTATCCCACCACGCCCTTGGCGGTACGGCGGCCGAGCCGGACGACCTCGCCGCGGCCCACGACCGCCTGGACGGCCAGCACGTAGTCGCGGGTCACGCCGTACTTCACGCAGCACAGCCCGCCCGCGTTGGTGGCCACGTTGCCGCCGATCGTGGACCAGGGCGAGCTCGCCGGGTCCGGCGGGTACCAGAGCCCCTGCTCGGCACAGGCGGCACGCAGGTGGTCGTTGACCACGCCGGGCTGGACGACCGCCAGCCGCTCGTGCGCGTCGATCTCGACGATCTCGTTCATCGCCTCCAGCGAGAGCAGCACGCACCCCTCGATGGCGTTGGCGCCGCCCGACAGTCCCGTCCCGGCGCCTCGCGGCACGACCGGCACGCCGCGTTCCGCGCATTCGGAGACCACGGCCTGCACGTCCTCCGTGCTCGCCGCCCGCACGAGCGCCGCCGGAGCTCCGTACGGCGCCCACTGCGCCTCGTCCCGGACGTAGGCGGAGACGACACCGGGATCGGTGACGACCCGTTCGGCGGGGATGAGGGTCCTGAGGGCTTCCACCAGTGAACCCATGGTCAGGCCGCCTCGGCGGCGATGAAACGCGTGACCTCGGTGCGGAGCTCGTCGATGTCGGCCCCCGACTCCACCAGCACCCGGACGGCTCGCGGGTCGCGGTCCTGCAGGATGCCCAACAGGACATGGCCGGCGCCGATGTAGTTGTGCTTGAGCCGCAGCGCCTGCCGCAGGCTCAGCTCCAGCGACTTCTTGGCCGAGGGGCCGAAGGGGAGATGGCGCTTGCCGGATCCCCGGAACCGTCCGGGCGGCGCGTCCAGGGCTCCCTCGCCGAACGTCTGCTCCGTGGCCTGGCGTACCGCGTCCAAGTCGATCCCAAGGGTCCGCAGTGCTTCCGGATCAAGCGGGTCGGCGCTCGTGTCCGCCGCGAGCCGCGCGACCGCGGCGCGCATCGCCGTGATCTCCAAACCCTGGGCCCGCATCGCCGCCGCGGCGGGGCCGTCGCAGGCGATGAGGGCGAGCAGCAGATGCTCGGGGCCGATCCGGCCGTGACCGAGGTCGCGGGCCTCCTGCTGGGCCCCGGTCACGGCGTCCCGGGCCTGCTGGGTGAACCGTTCGAACATCCGTCAACGCTCCTTCTTCAGAATCCGCCGGCCGCCGCCGTGCTTCTTGTGAACGGCCTGCCTGCTCACGCCGAGGCAGACCGCGATCTCCTGCCAGGACCAGCCCTGGTCGCGGGCGCTGGCCACCTGGAGCGCCTCCAGGCGTTCGGCCAGCTCGCGCAATGCCCGCACGGCCCGCAGCCCGACGGCCGGATCCTGGCTGCCCGCCTCCTGGGCGAGCTTCACTCCGTCGCTCATGGTGTCAATCTAGGTTGACACTTGGCGAATGTCAACCAGAGTTGACGTGTGGCTCGATATGCCCTGTGCGCTCGGTCCGTCCGGTGCGTTCGGCCCGTTCGGGGGTCAGGAGGGTCGTGACGAGATCGTCGAGGGTGATCAGGCCGACCGGGGTGCCGTCGCGGCCCAGGACCAGGCCCAGGTGGCTCTGGTGGTTCTGCAGGGTGGTGACCGCCTCCGTCACCGGGGTGCCGACCGTGAGAGTGGGGACGCGGTGAGCGAGCTGGCTGGCGGGGGTCCGGCGGCTGCGGGCGCGGGCCAGGTAGGCGTCGCGGACGTGGACCATGCGGGGCGGGCCCGTCTGGCCGCGGCCACGGAGCATGATCCGGGTGCGGCCGGTGCGGATCGAGGTGTCGATGACCTCCTGCGGGGTGGCCGACGGCGGGACCGACACCATCTCGTCGACCGGTGTCATCAGGTTTTCGAGCGGGGACTCCGGGGCCTCCAGGGCCGCCTTGAGCAGCTGGACGTCCGGCTCCTCGATGAGGCCCAGCCGACGCGACTCCTCCACCAGGTCACGCAGCTGCTCCGGGGTGCGGGACACGCTCATCGCGTCCCGCGGCGACACGCCGATCATCCGCAGCAGCAGGTTGGTGACGGTGTTGAGCGCGGCGAGCAACGGCCGGACGACCGCGGTGAACGCGCGGAACGGCGGCGCCAGCATCATGACCGAACGTTCGGGACGGGCGATCGCCCATGACTTGGGCGCCATCTCGCCGATCACCATGTGCAGGAACGTCACCAGGGCCAGGGCCAGGACGAACGCCACCGCGTGCGCGCCGGCCTCCGGCAGCCCGGCGTCGTGGAACACCGGCGTCAGGGTCTGGGCGATCACCGGCTCGGAGACCAGGCCCAGCCCCAGCGAGCACATCGTGATGCCCAGCTGGGCGCCCGCGAGCATCAGCGACAGCTCGCGGATCCCGGCGACGGCGGCCGCGGCGGCCCGGCTGCCCTCGGCGGCGGCGCGTTCCAGCCGCGGCCGCTTGGCGGCCACCAGCGCGAACTCCGCCGCCACGAAGAACCCGTTGCCCAGCAGCAGGAGGATGGTGAGCGGAATGCCGACGGAGAGGCTCATCCGTCCCTGCCTTCAGCGTCTCTGCCTTCAGTGTCTCTGCCTTCAAGATCCCGGCCTTCGGCGTCCCTGCCTCCAGAAGGTCCGATGTCGCGCTCGACGGACCGGATGCGGATCATCTCCGGTACGTGCCGGTGGATGTTCAGCACCTCGATCGTGGCCTGGCGGGGTGGGTCGTCCAGATGTTGCGGCGGCACGTCCACCGTGACGCGGTCGCCCGGCTCGGCGATCCGGCCGAGCTGTTTGAGGATCAGGCCGGCGACGGTCTCGTAGTCGCCTTCGGGCAGGGCGATGCCGGTCTCGTGCGCGACCTCGTCCACCCGCAGCCCGGCGTCGGTCGTCCACCATTCGCCGCGCCGGATGGCCAGGTCCTCCTCGACGTCGATCTCGTCGGCGATCTCCCCGACCAGCTCCTCCGCGATGTCCTCCCAGGTGAGCACGCCGGCGAAGCCGCCGTACTCGTCGATCACGCAGGCCATCGCGCCGCCGTCCGCGCGCAGCAGCGTCACCACGTCGGGCAACGGCAGTGTGTCCGGCACGAGGAGCGCGGGCCGGGCCATGCCGCGAACCGGCGTCCGGTCGGACTCGTCAGGGGTGAGCCGGATCAGCTCGTCCAGCCCGATGGTGCCGACCACGTCGTCGATGCTGTCGCCGACGATCGGATAACGCGTGTGCCCGTGGGCGGTGATGACATCGCTGAGCTCGCTCGCCATGGCCGACGCCGGGACGAGGACCACGTCCACGCGCGGCACCATCACCTCGTCGGCGGTGCGCTCGGAGAACGCCAGCGCCCGTTCGAGCAGCTCGGAGTGACCGGCTTCCAGGTGCTCGCCGGACTCGCCGATGATGTGGCCCAGCTCCTCCAGCGTGGCGCCGTGACGCAGCTCCTCCACCGGCTCGATGCCGACGGAGCGCAGCAGCTTGTTCGCGGCGGCGTCGAACAGCTTGATCAACGGCGCCGCCAGCGTCAGGTAGATGAGGGTGGAGGAGGCCAGCGCGCGGGCCAGCACTTCCGCGCGGGCCAGCGCCAGGTTCTTGGGGAACAACTCGCCCAGCACCATCTGGATGATCGTCGCCAGTGCGAAGCCGGTGGCCACCGCGATGCCGCCGACCGCGGCTTCCGGGACGCCGAACGCGCGCAGCGGCGGGGCGATCAGGTCGGCGAGCGCCGGCTTGGCGATGAACCCGACGACCAGGGCCGTCACGGTGATGCCCAGCTGGGCGCCCGAGAGCATGAAGGACAGGCGTTCCATCACCCGCACGGCGCGGGCCGCGCGGCGGTCGCCGTCCTTGGCCTGATGGTCCAGCGCGAGGCGGTCGGCGGTGACGTAGGCGAACTCCTGCGCCACGAAGTAGCCGGTGGCGGCGGTCAGCACCAGGACGGCCGTCAGCCCGAGCACGACGTTCACGCTGGATTTCCTTCCCCATTCAAGATCTTCTTACCCTGGATGTCCCGTATTGCGAGAGAGGTCCACACTTGCACAACACACAGAGCGACAGCGCGCATACAGATGGCACGCGGGGCCAGGTCGAGGCCGAGATCGTCGATCAGCACCGGTTCATCGAGGCCTGGCTGCGCGGGGACGCCGATCGATCCGCGCAGGCGTACGGGACGTTCGTGGCCCGGCACACGCCCGACTTCGTGCTGAACGGCCCCGGCGGCGACGCGACACCCCGCGACGGGCTGATGGCCGGGCTCGAAGGCGCGCACGGCGCCATGCCCGGCTTGGTCATCGAGATCCGGGACGTGCGGGTGCTGGAGGAGCGCGACAACCTGATCGTGGCCGTCTACGAGGAGCACCAGACGTCCCCGGCCGAACGCAGCACCCGCCGAAGCACCGTCGTCTTCGTACGCGAGGGAACCGGTCGGGAGGGAACCGGGCAGCAGGGGGCAGGGCTGCGGTGGCGTCACCTCCACGAGACCTGGATCGAATCGCCGCATCCCGCCTGACGGTTATCGGCCCCTCCGCCGTGGAATGAACCAATGCGCCCAGTCCATCCAGCGCATCAGATCCACTCAGCGCATCAGGTTCACACAGCGAAGGGGCAACGATGCCCAGGCCGTTCGCGTCCTCAGCCGATCTCTCCGACAAGACGCAGACCTTGGAGATCCTCGCCGAAGGGGTGTACGCCCTCACTGCGGAGGGCGACCCCAATGTGGGGGCCATCGAGGGCGAGGACTTCCTCGTCTGCTTCGAGGCCCTGGCGACCCCGGCGGCCGCCCGCGACTGGCTGACCGTCCTCCGCGCCCACACCGACAAGCCGATCCGCCATCTGGTGCTCTCGCACTACCACGCGGTGCGCACCCTCGGCGCGAGTGCGTTCGGCACGTCGTCGATCATCGCGCACGACCGCACCCGGGCGCTCATCGCCGAGCGCGGCAAGCAGGACTGGGAGTCGGAGTTCGGCCGGATGCCCCGGCTGTTCAAGGATCCCGCGACGATCCCGGGGCTCACCTGGCCGACCGTCACGTTCTCCCGCACGCTCTCGATCGACCTGGGCGGCGACCGCGGCGAGCTGGACCTCGCGTACTGCGGGCGCGGTCACACCGAGGGCGACATCGTCGCCTGGCTGCCGCGGCAGCGGATCCTGTTCGCGGGTGACCTGGTGGAGACGCAGGCGGCGCTTTACACGGGCGACGCGTTCCACCGGGAGTGGGCGTCCGGCACCCTCGACCACATCGCCGGGTTCCCCGCCGAGACGCTGGTCGGCGGCCGGGGCGTCGTCGCGCACGGCCGCGACAAGGTGCGGGCGGCCATCGCCCAGACCCGCGAATTCCTCACAGTGATGATCCGCGAGGTCCAGGCCGTACGGGATCGGGGCGGCACGCTTAAGGATGCCTTCCACGCCGTGCACGCGGCCTTGGCGCCAGACTATGGCGGCTGGCCCATCTTCGAGCACTGCCTGCCGTTCGACGTCTCTCGGCTGTGGGACGAGCTGGACGGCATCGAACGACCCCGCATTTGGACCGCCGAACGGGACCGCCAGGTGTGGTCCGAACTGCAGGACTGACGCGATGTCGAACCAGGTCCCGGTCGCAGAGCCGGTCCCGAAGTCGGTCCCGAAGCCGGACCCGGACCCGGACCCGGACCCAGACTCGGAGCCGGACTCGGACTCGGACTCGGACTCGGATCCGGTCGCCGTCATCGGCGCCGGTCCGGTCGGCCTGACCGCGGCCCTGCTGCTCGCCCGCTGGAGCCTTCCCGTGATCGTGCTTGAACGTGAGCCCGTCCGTGCACCTGAGGGTTCCCGGTCGATCTGCCAGCAGCGCGACGTGCTCGACATCTGGGCGTCCGCCGGTGCCTCCGCGGTCGCGGAGGAGGGCCTCGCCTGGACCACGGCTCGCACGTACTACCGGGAGCAGGAGCTGTTCTCGTGGCGGTTCGCCGACACGGAGACGTTGCCGCCGTGCGTCAACATCTCCCAGACCCGTACAGAGGAGATCCTCGAAGAGTGTGTGGCAGCGCGGGGCGATCTCATCGAGGTCCGGCGCGGGCTGGACGTCGCCGAGCTGGAGCAGGACGCCCGGGGCGTGACGTTGCGTTGTGCGACGGGAGAGGAGATCAGGGCGTCGTACGTGGTGGCGTGCTCGGGTGCCCGTTCCGACGTCCTGCGGCGGGCGCTCGGTGTGAGCTTCCCCGGGGAGAGCTTCGACGACCGGTTCCTGATCGTGGACCTGCGGGCGGATCTGGGCGGGTGGGAACACGAGCGCAGGTTCTACTTCGATCCGCCGTGGAACCCGGGACGCCAGGTGCTGATTCACCCCTGCCCGAGGTCGAGTTACCGCATCGACTGGCAAGTGCCGCCTGGATTCTCGCTGGCGGAGGAACGCGCGAACGGGGGCCTCGACCGCCGGATCCGCCAGATCATCGGGGACGCCCCCTACGAGACGTCGTGGGTGTCGGTGTACCGGTTCCACTCCCGGGTCGCCGACCGGATGGGGATCGGACGGGTGCTGCTCGCCGGGGACTGCGCGCACCTGTACGCCCCGTTCGGCGCACGCGGCCTCAACTCCGGCGTCCCCGACGCCGAGAACGCCGCCTGGAAGATCGCGTTCGTGGCCCGTGGCTGGGCGCCGGACGATCTGCTGGAGACCTATCACCTCGAACGGCACGCGGCCGCGCTGGAGAACCTCGACGTCACCGCCGCCACCATGCGCTTCCTCGTCCCGCAGACGGCCGCCGAACGGGACCGCCGCCGCGCCGCGCTGGACCGCGCCGCGGCTGATCCCGCGATGGCCGGAGAGATCGACTCGGGTCGCTTCGCCGAGCCGTTCTGGTACACCGGTTCGCCCCTCACCACTCCCGAGCCCACTCGGCCGGCGCCCGCCGGCCGCCCGCCCAAGGGTGCGCCGCAAACCCTGGCGCCGGGCGTCATCGTGCCCGACACCCGCGTCCGGATCGCGGGGCGTCCCGAGATCACCCGGCTGAGAGAGCTGCTACGGGACGGCTTCACGCTGCTGATGGACGGGGAGGACGAGCAGCTCGCGGACGCCGCCCGTTCGGCCACCGCCGCGCCCGTCAACGTCGTTCACCTCAAAGACCTGGGCTCGAGCGCCGTCGACATGCGCCCCGGCGAAGTCTGGCTCATCCGTCCCGACGCCCACCTCGCCGCGATCCTCCCCCGCCCGGGGCCGCACGACATCGCTGCCGCCCTCGCGAGGGCGACCGGTCAGTCAGCGACCGGTAAGTCGGCGACCGGTCAGCGGGAGATCGGTCAGCGCGGGACCGGTCACACGCATCCCGGTGGACCAGAACGAGCCAAAAGCCCACTATGAGATAACGGTTCCTCTTCGGTGGGAGAGCCAATGAGTGACAGCCGCCCTCGGCCCGTCTTCGACCCGTCCGTTCCCACCCGCGAGCGCGCTTTCCTTGCGGCAGACCCCGAACGCCTCGTCGCCGCCAGCCTGCCGGTCCCGCAGGCCCCTCGCCTCGGCGCGGCCACCATCGTCGCCCGCGCCGTCTGGATCCCGGTCTTCGCGTTCTTCTACGGTGTGCTGCCGGGCGGCTGGTTCCGGGTGTTCTTCCTCGCCTCGCTCGACGACGACACGTTGCTGGACGGCGTCTTCCGGTGGGGCCGCACGGCGCTGTTCGCCATGATGGCGCTCCCGGCCGTGCAGATCCTGCTGATCCTCCTCGGCCAGGGTGAGGCCGCGGCGGTGCTCGCCGCCGCCAGCTTCGTAGGGTGGACGATCGGCGCGATCCGGCACCTGCGCGAACCGGCCTCCGCGACGGCCGCGCGGGATTACCACGGGCGTTACCTGCTGCCCGCCGACTTCGACCGGCCCGCCGCCCAGTTGCTGCTGCGCGCACAGCAGGCCGTCGACGCCGTGCTCGGCTCCGAGTCGCACCGGGCCGGGTTGCTCGACGACATCGACAACACCGTCGTGCTTCCCCGGCAGGAGTGGGAGATCGCATGGGCGCTGGCGGAGCACACCAAGCTCCGCCGGGAACGCCGGGCCCAGCGTCCCGAACGCCTCACCCCCCGCGTCCGCGCCCTCCTCGAACCTCAGCGCCGCGCGATGGACCTGTCCGTACGCGCCATCACCGAACGCATCGAGGCCTTGGAGACCTACGCCCGCCGCGCGCGCGACGCCGACGACGCGTACCACGAATGGCAGGTGGTCGAACGGCTGCCCGAGCAGAACGCGCGCTACCGCGACCTGCTCGCCCGGACCGTCGGCCATGACCTGGCCCGCGACGAGATCGAACGGCTGGCGGACGACGCCCAGCGCGCCGAGTCCGTCCTCCGCGACTCGGTCGGGACCGCGCTTCAGGCAGGCAGGGCGCTCGCCGTCAGCTGACGGTCGTGCACGGAGACGGCGTCTCCGCCGGTGCGCTCGGCGTGTCCCGGGGCGGAGTATCCCGAGGCGGAGTGGCAGGCGCGTTCGGAGCCGGTCCCAGCCGTCTGGTGTTGTGCTCTTTCATGACCGCCTGCAACGCGGGGGAGTCCGCGAGCGTCGGGCAGGCCCACTCGGACTGGCGGCCCCACGAGTAGCTGATGTCGAACGCGGGCTTGGGCAGCAGCGCGTTCCAGCGTGCCAGGATCGATCGGAGCTGCCCCGCGGTCGGCAGCCGCCAGTTTCGGTCGCCCTCGTTGCACGACTGGCCGAACGTCTGGAAGACCGGCACCATCATGCTCTTCGGGAAGCCCGCCTTGACGGCCTGGCCCACCATCCGGTCGATCGCCCGCAGGTCGCAGCCCCGATCGTCGGTCCGGCACGGATACGGATCCAGCCCGATGAGGTCCAGGTGCGTCGCGGACGGCCTGAGCGGCGTCATCGTCCAGTCCGTCAGCGAGGCGAACGCCTTCTGCCCCGGCGCGTATCGGTGGATGACATCGGCCCGCCGGCGGATCTGCGCGACGATGTCCGGGCACTCCGCCGGGTTGGGCTCGTCGCTGAGATACCACCCGTACACCCGTGGGTTGCGTGCCAGCCGCCGCACGGTGTCGGCGAACGCGTCCTCGGTCATCCCGAAGCCGCCGCAGGTGGTGTTGCCGACCCACAACAACGCCTGGCTGCCCTTCGGCAGCGAAGCGATCTCGTCCTCGTCCGGATCGACGTCGAACAGGTTGTAGCCGAGCGCGGCCGCCTTGGCCCGGTCCTGGGCCGGCATGTTCAGCGCGACGTGCCTGGTCTTGGCCGGCGCGAACGACACGTGCTCCGTCCCGGCCGTCCCCGGCGACGGGGACAGAAGGTAACCGGCCGCAGCACCGGCGAGCGCGGCGGCTGCGGCCACGACAGCGAGGTGCGATCTCATCACGTCTCCGACATCGCTGATGCGGTACGACGTGATGTGCCCCGCCCCCAGGGTCCGGCATTCATGCCTATTCGGGCATCGCAGCGAAGGTGGCGCGGAGCGTCCGGCCCCGGTCGTCCCCCGTCCATGACCATCCGGAGGACAGCGCCACTACGGTGAGCAGTCCGCGGCCCGACTCCGCTTTGCGGGGGCGGCGAAGCGAGACGTTAACTACGCTGGCCGCTTCGCGTTTGGCGGCACCGGTCACCCTTCGACTGGCCATTCCACCCGGCTGTCGGGCAGGGCGGCGCCAAAGGCCTAATAGCGGCGGCGACAAGAAGGTAGGCGACAGGCACGGCAGGTGCGTACGCATGGGTTTCCGGGTGGCAGGTTATTTCGTGCCGCTGCGCGGTTGGCGGCAGCGGTCTCCCCTTTGGTTTCGCGCCCCGCCTGGCACCCGGTCGGTTGGGGCTGAAGGCCTAAAAACAGCAGCGACAAGAAGGAAGTGGGCAGGGACGGCACGTGCGTACGCACAGGTTTCTGGGGTGGCGGCTCACTTCTTGCCGCTTCGCGGTTGCGGCAGCGGTCATCCCTTTAGCTCCGCACCCCGCCCGGCACCCGGTCGGTTGGGGCTGAAGGCCCAAAAGCGCCAGCGACAAGAAGGGCAGTGGGCAGGGGCGGCAGGTGCCTGCGGACAGGTTTCCGGGTGGCAGCTTACTTCGTGCCGCTCGCGGTTGGCGGCACCGGTCACCCCTTTAGCTCCGCACCCCGCCCGGCACCCGGTCGGTTGGGACTGAAGACCCAAAAGCTGCGGCGGCAAAAGGGCATGTGGCGGGCACGGCAGGTGCGTACGCACAGTTTTCCGGGCGGCTGCTTATTTCGTGCCGCTTCGCGGTTGGCGGCAGCGGTCACCCCTTTGGCTCCGCACGCCGCCCGGCTGGCGGGTGGGGCGGGGCTGAAGGTCTAAAAGCGGCGGCGACAAGAAGGCATGTGGCGGGCACGGCAGGTGCGTACGCACAGTTTTCCGGGCGGCTGCTTATTTCGTGCCGCCTCGCGGTTGGCGGCAGCGGTCACCCCTTTGGCTCCGCACGCCGCCCGACTGGCGGGTGGGGCGGGGCTGAAGGTCTAAAAGCGGCAGCGACAAGAAGGCAGGCGGCGGGCACGGCTGGTTGGTGATGTGCGGGTTGGCGGTCGCTGATGTTCGACCTTAAGCCGCGCGGAAGGCGGGATTTCCCGCAATCTCAGGAGCGGCCCACCATCACCTGGTTCTACGCGTGAGAAGTGGGCCCGCCCGCGGTGCGGGTCTCGGCCCAACCTGGCGAGAGTTGGTTGCACGGCTGCGGGACGAGTTTGGCCCTGGCTTCCGGGCTGGAGGGCCAAGGCCGCCTTCGATCCTCAGGCGATCACTGGAGAGGCTCGAAGATGGCCTCTAGCCTTTCGGCCGCCGTTGGTAACCGTCTGCGCAGCCGGCAAGAGACCGCGCGACGTTGGAATTCGGTAGGACCAGGACCTCGGCATCGTCAGGAATCGCACCCGCCCTGGGGTCCTCTGGCTCGCCAACCCACAGCTGCACCGCCTCCCACGCGGACAGGCCAGCGTCCCAGGCTTCCTTCAACCGCCGATACCACCGCCCGCCAGCGTCGAACCCGATCGCTCCGGTGGCAGCCCTACCCACGTAGCCGGCGGCATTCTCGGTCTCTGAAGCCCAGAGGTGCCCGATCACACGGCCTTGAAGAACAGCTGGCAGGCAACGAACAGCCGTATCGGTGCATGCAAGATATTGGGTCTGATCAAGATTCCACGGACTGAGCGGCCCGAAGTCTCCTGGCCTCCCCGTCGGTTCCCACCAGTAGGACTCAGACACCGCGCACTCCCATCCAGGACATCCGCCAAAGACCTAAGAGGACACCTTCAAACCACAGATGATCATAGAGGTCATATTGGGAACGACCCCTCAAGCAGCAGCGAGGGAACCAGGTAGGTGGGACCACTCCTGCACGAACATGAATCCGCTTCACGGGGGTGGAGCCGCCGTTCGCTGGAAGGTGGGGCCGGTGTTCTCGTGCGTAGAACCACCATCACCCTTGTGCGCAGACCAGAATCCGCAACAGCAACCAACGTGACCGCACCCACGACAAAGCCGCACCAACCCGCAAACGGTCATTTCGGCACCGCTCAACCACCCACCCAAACCAGCCGACCTAATCCCCAATCCACCCGTCCGCAACCGACAACAACCGTGGGACGACCCCCACCCCAGCCACTCACAAAACCGGCCACAAACAACCACCCCGATCCCCGCGAACGACATCGACATAACCTCCCGGCTTGCCGCTCCTGATCAACGGAAATCGCGGGACGGCCACCTAGCGCACCGGCCACAAAAAGGTGGCCGGATACCGCTGGCAATCGCCACTCAACACCTTGCAATATCACCGAACGTGACGATAGAATAACAGCATGGATTCGATCGTGGCGGGACTAGACTCCGCTTCCACCGCTGAATTGGTGGAAGCGGCCGCCGCGATCACCACCCAACTCGCCCAACGATCGGCACCCGACTCCGGGACCGCCTGCATGGAGCTGGCCGAGCAGTTCGCCGCCGCGTTGGATCAGGGCGAGCAGGTGCTGGCGGGGTTGATCGCGGTGGTGGACCGGACCGGCGAGCCCAAGCACTGGGGTCTGGCGTCCACCCAGGCGTGGTTGCGGTGCCGGCTGGGCATGCGCGAGGGCCGCGCCCAAGAACGCCTCACCCTGGCCCGCCAACTCCCCCGCCTGCAGCAGGTGAACCAGCAGCTGGCCACCGGCGCCCTGTCGTATGGGTATGCCGCCACCATCGCCGACGCCGTACAACGCCTGAACGATGAGGACTGCGCGGCGGCCGAGGGCATTTTGTTGGAGGCGGTGGCTGGCGGGGTGTCGGCGCGGAACCTGGCGCGGCTGGGCCGCAGAGTCCATGACCTGGTCGCCGAACTCGCCGGGGAAGACCAGCCGCCCGAGGACGCGCAGCGGGGGTATCAGCGGTCGTGGATGACCGTCAGCCGGTCGCTGGATGGCGGCTGTTACCTGCACGGGTGGCTCAACCCCGAAGACACCGCCATCCTGGACGGCA